>JANQHX010000081.1 GCA_028282465.1 Gynuella sp. | reverse complement strand
TAAATAGAATTGGCAGTGAATTTTTAGAAAAGTCTATATCATCTTGAGAAACCGAAGAATACTGGCTTCCATCATACTGATAAATTCTAAAACGGTAATCCGTACCTGCAACTCGCGCGCAGCCATGAATTAAAATATGAGGAATAGTGGAATAAAAATTTTGGAGCTGAGTGTCTCTATTAATATCGACAATGTACTGGGTATCTAGGGTCTTTAGCCATTTGTGGACAGGTGCTTCAGACCAGGTTTTTTCCTGGTAGGTGGTATTCAAAAAACGTTCAACAAAGCTGCGGCCTTTTTTTAATTCTTGGTTCATCGCGGCCCTTGGAAATTCATACATTAATCTGGGTGCCATTGGTTGACCATTGTTCATGGCCAATATTAACTCATCACTGCTGGCAGGAATGGCTTCGCCGGTTTCGGTATTGGTTACTCCGTTTAAAACCCCCGGTCCAAGATAAGGGACAACCTCGCCGGTTTTTATTGCTTCTACTATTTCAATCAATTGCTTTGTAACTGACATTTTGGTCTCCCAAAAATTAATGATACAGATCAATTGCAATTAACAAACCATCAGTTCAATTTCGATTTAGCCTATAAAAACAGTGTTATTTTAATAAATATAAAATTTGTCGTTATTAAATTGTCGTGTTTGCTTCAAAAAATAATCTGATAATTGAAGGCTTTAAAACTCCATAAAATGTTGTGACCGTTACAAACAATTTGAAGTGAATGTCGCGACAAAACCGACACAAAATATCTCAAAAACAGAAAAAACCTAATAAAAACAACAACATAACAAAAACCCATATGTGTGGCATGGTCACTGCAATATCCCTTTCGAAGGCTTCGTCCAGCGCCTGGTTGGTTAAAGGGCTTTGAACCGAAAAACTCAAACGAAGAGAGTAAAGGTTACAGGGTCGGATTAACAGCTGGTATTAATTTTAACGTGAGTTAACTAGGAGAAAGGCAATGGCTATGCGTCAATGTGCGATCTACGGTAAAGGTGGTATTGGTAAGTCAACAACAACTCAGAATCTGGTTGCTGCGCTGGCAGAAGCAGGCAAGAAAGTAATGATCGTTGGTTGTGACCCTAAAGCAGACTCTACTCGTTTGATTCTGCACTCAAAAGCTCAGAACACAATTATGGAAATGGCTGCGGAAGCAGGCACAGTTGAAGATCTGGAATTAGAAGATGTATTAAAAACTGGCTACGGCGACGTTAAGTGCGTTGAGTCAGGTGGTCCAGAGCCAGGTGTTGGTTGTGCAGGCCGTGGTGTAATCACTGCAATTAACTTCTTAGAAGAAGAAGGTGCATACGAAGACGATTTAGACTTCGTATTCTACGACGTACTGGGTGACGTTGTATGTGGTGGATTCGCGATGCCAATTCGTGAAAACAAAGCACAAGAAATCTATATCGTTGTATCTGGTGAAATGATGGCTATGTACGCTGCCAACAACATTTCAAAAGGTATTGTTAAGTACGCTAACTCAGGTGGCGTTCGTCTAGCTGGTTTGATCTGTAACTCTCGTAATACAGATAAAGAAGACGATCTGATTAGAGCACTTGCTGCGAAAATCGGCACTCAGATGATCCACTTCATCCCACGTGACAATGTTGTACAGCGCGCTGAAATCCGTCGTATGACTGTTATTGAGTACGATCCTTCTGCCAAGCAAGCTGACGAGTATCGTACTCTAGCTCAAAAAGTTATCGACAATGAAATGTTGGTAATTCCTGAGCCATGCACCATGGACGAATTAGAAGAACTGCTGATGGAATTCGGCATCATGGAAGAAGAAGACGAAAGCATCATCGGTCAAACGGCTGCTGCTGAAGCATAATTCGTTTTTCTTTCTCTGACTCGCGGCTGGGTGGGACAGATTTTAGCCCACCCACAACTCAACTTTTTGTGAGGAGACAGACATGACTGTCATGACACGTGAAGAAACCGAAGCCCTTATTCAGGAAGTGCTAGAAGTTTACCCTGAGAAGGCGAAAAAAGATCGTACTAAACACTTAACTGTTAACGATCATGAAGTAACACAATCTAAAAAGTGTATTACTTCAAACAAGAAATCTCTACCTGGTGTAATGACCATTCGTGGTTGTGCATACGCCGGATCTAAAGGTGTGGTTTGGGGTCCAATTAAGGACATGATCCATATTTCTCATGGTCCTGTAGGCTGTGGTCAATATTCTCGCGCTGGTCGTCGTAACTACTATGTAGGTACAACTGGTGTGAACACTTACGGCACAATGAACTTTACTTCTGATTTCCAGGAAAAAGACATTGTATTCGGCGGTGACAAGAAATTAGACAAGCTTATTGATGAAATTGAAACCTTGTTCCCATTAAACAAAGGTATTTCAATTCAGTCTGAATGTCCTATCGGCTTGATTGGTGATGACATCGAAGCGGTTGCTAAGAAGAAAACAGAAGAGCATGGTAAAGCAGTTGTACCAGTTCGCTGTGAAGGCTTCCGTGGTGTGTCTCAGTCTTTAGGTCACCACATCGCTAACGATGCGATTCGTGATTGGACTTTAGGTGCTCGTGATGATGATGACACTTTCCCACAGACAGATTACGACGTAGCAATCATCGGTGACTACAACATTGGTGGTGACGCTTGGTCTTCTCGTATTCTTCTTGAAGAAATGGGTCTGCGTGTTGTTGCTCAATGGTCTGGTGACGGTACTATTGCTGAAATGGAACTGACTCCAAAAGTTAAGCTTAACTTGGTTCACTGCTATCGTTCAATGAACTACATCTCTCGTCATATGGAAGAGAAGTACAACATTCCTTGGATGGAGTACAACTTCTTCGGACCTACTAAGACTATTGAATCTTTGCGTGCAATTGCTGCTAAGTTCGACGAGTCAATTCAGAAGAAGTGCGAAGAAGTTATCGCTAAGTACCAGCCAGAGTGGGAAGCAGTTGTTGCGAAATACCGTCCTCGTTTGGAAGGTAAGCGCGTAATGCTTTACATCGGTGGTCTGCGTCCTCGTCACGTAATTGGTGCGTACGAAGATCTAGGCATGGAAGTTGTTGGTACTGGTTATGAATTTGGCCACAACGATGACTACGACCGTACTCTGAAAGAAATGGGCGATTCTACACTTCTTTATGATGACGTAACTGGTTTCGAATTCGAAGAATTCGTTAAGAAGGTTCAACCTGACCTGATTGGTTCTGGTGTGAAAGAGAAGTACATCTTCCAAAAGATGGGTGTTCCTTTCCGTCAGATGCACTCATGGGATTACTCTGGCCCATACCACGGCTTTGATGGCTTCGCTATCTTCGCCCGCGACATGGACATGACTCTGAACAATCCTTGTTGGGGCAAATTAAAAGCTCCATGGGAAAGTGATGAAGCAGAAGAAGCAGTAGCCGCTTCTGCATAAAAGCAAAAATTAATTTTTGAGCTTTTAATCCCTTAAGAGAAGGAGCCACTAATTTTAGTGGCTCACCAAGAATGATTATTTAATTGAGAATACCTGTTGTGCACGGATTAGTGCCGCAGGAGGAGTAATAATTATGAGTCAGGTTGTAGATAAAATTAAGCCTAGCTACCCTTTGTTCCGTGAAGACGAATACAAAGACATGCTTGGCAAGAAAAAAGCCGAGTTTGAAGAAGCGCATTCACAGGAAAAAATCGACGAAACTTTTCTTTGGACAACTTCAGAAGAGTATAAAGACTTAAACTTCGAGCGTGAAGCATTAACCGTAAACCCAGCTAAAGCTTGTCAGCCATTAGGTGCTGTATTGTGTTCACTGGGCTTCGAAAAAACTATGCCTTACGTACACGGTTCTCAAGGTTGTGTTGCTTACTTCCGTACTTACTTTAACCGTCACTTCAAAGAGCCAGTATCTTGTGTATCTGACTCTATGACTGAAGATGCGGCAGTATTCGGTGGTCAGCAAAACATGAAAGACGGCCTGGAAAACTGTAAAGCTATATACAAGCCAGACATGATCGCTGTGTCTACTACTTGTATGGCAGAGGTAATTGGTGATGACTTAAACGCTTTCATCAATAACTCTAAGAAGGAAGGTCACGTACCTGAAGAGTTCCCAACTCCTTACGCACATACTCCTAGCTTTGTGGGCAGCCACACTACCGGTTGGGACAACATGTTCGAAGGTATCATCCGTTACTTCACTCTGAACTACATGGAAGACAAAGAAGTAGGTAGCAATGGCAAGATCAACATTGTTCCTGGCTTCGAAACTTACCTAGGTAACTACCGTGTAGTGAAGCGTATGCTGGAGTCTATGGACGTTGATTACACTTTGTTGTCTGATCCAACAGAAGTTTTAGACACGCCTGCAGACGGTGAATTCCGTATGTATGCCGGTGGCACAACTCAGGATGAAGTGAAAGATGCTCCTAACGCATTAGACACTTTATTCTTGCAGCCTTGGCAGTCTGTGAAGTCTAAAAAGTTTGTTAAGAACACTTGGAAGCAAGAGGCCGCTTCAATCAATATCCCTATGGGTCTTGATTGGACTGACGAGTTCTTGATGGCTGTAACTAAGGCAACAGGCAAGCCTGTTTCTGAAGAGTTGGCCAAAGAGCGTGGTCGTCTGGTTGACATGATGACTGACTCCCACACTTGGTTGCACGGTAAGAAATTCGGTTTGTATGGTGATCCAGACTTCGTAATGGGCTTGACTAAGTTCTTACTGGAGCTTGGTGCAGAGCCAACAGTGATTCTTTGTAACAACGCCAACAAGCGTTGGAGAAAAGCTATGGAAGCTATGTTGGCTGAATCTCCATACGGTACTAACTCTGAAGTTCACATTGGTAAGGATCTGTGGCATTTCCGTTCACTGATGTTCACCAACAAGCCAGACTTCATGATTGGTAACAGCTATGGCAAGTTCATCCAACGTGACACTTTGTACAAAGGTAAAGAGTTCGAAGTTCCATTAATTCGTTTGGGCTTCCCAATCTTTGACCGTCACCATCTGCATCGTCAAACAACTCACGGTTACGAAGGTGCTATGCAAATGCTAACCACCATCGTTAACGCAGTACTTGAGCGTTTAGACGAAGAAACTCGCGGAATGGGTACTACCGATTACAACTACGATCTTGTTCGCTAATCAGGATTTGTTCTGAGTAGGGTGAGAGCTACTCAGAACTCTTGTAGTTGTTAGGGCAGCGTAACGCTGCCCAAATTTTCATTTATTCGGAGAAAGTAGTCATGCCAAGCGTAATGTTTCGCGAAAATGAACAGGGTCAAATGACCATGTACATTCCAAAGAAAGACCTTGAAGAAAACGTAGAAAATATTGAACTGCAATCGGAAACAGAATGGGGTGGCGAAGTCACACTTGCCGATGGCTCATCCTGGTATCTGAAACCACTAGAAGCAAAACCAAAGCTACCTATCACATTAAGAGTAACCAGATCAGGGGATTAAGTTATGGCGCCTTTAAATGAAGACGTCGCCCTGCGAATAGCTTTGGCTGCGAGAGCTTTACCTGAAGTAGAAGTAAAAACTTTGCTGTTGGGTATTATGGGCTTGCTGGGTAACGATCTTACTGTAGCTAAATTAAATAAACTTAGGTTGCTAAAACTGAAGCAGCTTGAGTTTTTATCAGAAATTGATGAAACCTATTTGAAAGAAGCATTGGGTTATTTGAAAGGCAAAAATATCAATGCTGAAGCAGAACCCTTGCCTGAAATCGTTCCTCTCTCTGATGGTGAAATGCCATCGTCAATACGTGTCGCTTGTTCATCAAACAATGGAAACAAAATCGATGGTCATTTCGGGTCCTGTGCCAGGTATCTGATTTATCAAGTTTCCGCCGACGAAATACGCCTTATCGATATTAGACCGTCACCAAAGGTTGACGATGGCGAAGAGAAAAATGAAATTCGTGCAGACCTAATATCGGATTGTCAAATTCTCTACACCATGTCCATTGGTGGGCCAGCGGCGGCGAAAGTGGTTAAAAAAGGGCTTCACCCAATTAAGTTTCCACAGGGTGCAAGTGCAGAAACCATTATCAGCAAACTGCAAGTTACATTGGGTTCAACGCCACCACCTTGGTTGGCAAAAGCAATGGGCGTTGCCGCTGAAGATAGAGTTAAAAAATTTGATGAAGAGGAGGCCATGGCATGATCACCGAGCAAATGGTAAAGGAAGTTGTTTCTTTTGTTGAAAGTAAGGGCTTGTCGGAAATGCTAATTGCCGACTTGAAAAGTCAGTTCCAAGATTTCCATTTTACCTATTGCATGGATGATGACATGGGCGCATATGAGCCCTCTGTCGAAGCCAATGGTTTTAATATTTATTTTGTAGACTCTTCAAATCACTGTGCCACGCTAACCCGTTCACCTGACAATGCGTCAGGAATGGTTTTGGCAGAAGTGATTGAATAAATCAGGGTAGATTAATGGCAACACATACCCCAGAAGATGACCTCACACCTATTGCCGACTGTCGTCATTGTGAGTTTCGCAATCGATTACTGTTAGCAGGTCGATGTCTGCCAGGAGATGCATGTGTTAAAGCGGAAAGCGGTCGGCAAATAGACCGCTTTTTTCGCGCTAACCCTGAACTCGCTCAGCTGTATTTGAAAGATCCATTTTGGGAACGTCGGGCAATTGCTGTTCGTTATTCACCGGTTACTAAACTGACGGATTTGATTTGTGATCCTGATGAGGCAGTGCGCAGAGCAGTTGCTTATCGCCTTCCAACAGATCAACTCATTGACATGATTGATGACCCTGATCGCGAAGTTCGGATAACCGTTGCTGATCGAATTCCGAACGAACAATTAGAGCTGCTAGCCAATGATATTGACTATTTAGTTCGCGCCTTTGTGGTTCAGCGCTTGCCAGAAGGGCGACTGTTCAGAATGATTAACGATCAAGATCGGCAAGTCAGGAAACTGGTGGCGCAACGATTGCCAGTCCCTAGTTTGGGTTTAATGATCAATGATCAAGAAGCAGAGATAAGAAGAGAAATTGCAGAGCGTTGTGATGTGGATGAAATGCGCCTGCTTATGCAAGACCCTGACTGGACAGTGAGGATAACAATTGCTCAACGAATTCCAGTGCCTTATCTTGAGCAAATGGTTGATGATGAAGATGAAGAGGTAGTTGCCACAGTCAATTCAAGACTGAACAATATTGCGGAGACTGAGTGATGAATCTTTTCATTGAGCGCCATATTGCCAACGCCCTGTTTGAAAAATGCCCAGACAGTAGAAAGTGGCAAGAGCAACTTAAGCTGTCGTCACGAGTTGAAATTCCGTTTTTAGAATTAAGCCAAACCCATCTTAATTTATTGCTCAGCCTTTATTCAGAACCTTCCTCAAATAAACATGCCTTGTTGCACGCATTTCAACTGGGCATGACTTCTAGCGTTTCAGATCAAGAAGATATTGAAACCCTGCTAATACACACCATTGAGTTTTTAACCACAAATACTCAGCGGGGTTGGCTATTTAGATTAAACAACACCGCCAATTTGGCTCCTTGGGTCATCAGCAGAATTGACTTCACTCCTTCTGGCCAGGAAGAGCAGGCTAGAATATTCATTGAGCTAAAGGCGAATACTCGAGGAAAACTATCCACCACGCAAATTCTCATCACAGAGAGAGATGTGGATGGAAGACACGTTGCACAGATATTGGCAGCAAAGGGTTTTGTAAAAGAAACTCCTCAGCTAATTTCACTATTTGACAATACTAACCAAAAATATTTGGAGTGGAGGAGTCACTATGGTGATCAGTTTTCAGCGGAAGGAACCGGTCTATACGCTGAAGACCCCAGTTCAAATCAACGAAATAATGATTGGTCAAAAAAGCCTAGAATTATTTTATCCACCAGTGGAAAACCAGCCCGCGTAGTTAATGATGAGGCAATTCTAAAAGATAGAGAGCTGGTTTTACATCAAGGTGGTCAGTGTTTAAAACCATTGCTTAAGAAGCTAGAGCGAAATTCACCCTTCACCTTTGAAATAGACAACCAAATACAAGCTCTTTCTGAAAGCATTGCTGAAAACATATTTACGAAAATACCGGTTCATGGTTATGTGTTGATGTTCCATTTGGATCTTCATCACCATGTGTGGATTCATGTAGACAACTTGGCACCATATCAATATCAACCTGAGCTAAAAGACAAATTGGTTTTACCAAAAGAACAACTTGAGTTAATTGATATTCTTACCGCTGAGATGGAACTATTGGTTGACGACATTATTGAAGGGAAATCCGGTGGTACTACGGTATTGTGCAGTGGCCCTCCAGGCGTTGGTAAAACCTTAACTGCTGAAGTCTATGCCGAAATTATAAAACGCCCCTTATACCGAGTTCACTCAGGGCAGCTTGGTTTAAATGTGATGGAGATGGAACAAAATCTCAAAAATATTTTAATCAGAGCGCAACGCTGGGGTGCGGTTATGCTCATCGATGAAGCGGATGTCTACATTAAGCGTCGCGATGATAACCTAACCATGAATGCCGTAGTCGGGGTATTTTTAAGAGTGTTGGAATATTTTAATGGTTTGCTTTTTTTAACCACCAACCGAATTGATGACATTGATGAAGCAATTATTTCGCGGTGCATTGCGCTCATTCGATATCAAGCGCCAGACGAACAAGAGCGTGAGCAAATTTGGACTGTGATGTCAGAGCAATATCAGCTTGGCTTGAGTGACAAGCTTCGAACAGATTTATCTAAAAAATATTCAATAGCGGGTAGAGACATAAAAGGGTTGGCTAAGCTAGTTTCCAGGTTTTGTCAGCATAGAAACATTGAACCGACCTTAGAGATATTTGAACACTGCGCTATTTATCGAGGCTTATAAGGTTAAGAGACTGGATATTTAAAAAGGCGAGAAAATTAGAAATAGGAATTTCTAATCAACAGAGGGGAAACAATATGACAACAACAATGGCCGTAGAAAGTGTTATGGACATTTCAGCTCCTGAGCAACTTATAAAAGTTGCCTTCGCCAGCTTAGATGGTGACTGTGTTGATCAGCATTTTGGATCAGCTCAAGGCTTTTATGTTTATGGTGTTGATAAAGAAAGCTCAGCTTTATTAGCAGAAAAACACTTTCAAAAAGAGAATCAAGACGGAAACGAAGACAAGCTCAAGCCTAAGTTGAAGTGGTTAGCGGGTTGTGACTTGGTTTACTGTGGTTCCATTGGTGGTTCAGCCACCCGACAATTGGTTTCTCTTGGCGTTCATCCGATAAAAGTTAAGGAAGGCCCCGACATTGAAGAATTGATCGAGGAACTTCAGAGCGATATCAAAACTGGTCAGTCACCTTTGATCCAGCGAATTATCGTCAATAAGTCATCAAAAAATGAAGACAGATTTGACGACATGGCAGAGGATGACTGGGAAGAATAACCATTAGTTTAGGTTTACCCATGAATACTTTATTTGCTGTTGCCACGAAAGACGGAATATCAATCAATTTACATTTTGGTCATGCCGATGAATTTTGGATTTACGAAGTAGATAGCCAAAATGTCAAATTACTTGAAAAAAGGAATGTTGAAAAATACTGTCATGGTCACACCGATGTGGCGGGTGTGTTAGACAAAATTAAAATCACCATAAAAGATTGCACTACTGTGTTAGTTGCAAAAATTGGTGATAATCCAGCAGAAAAACTGGCAGCCGTTGGTATTACAGCATCCGCTGGGTACGCTTATATGGGTGTTGAAGATTCCATACTGGAATACTCGAAAAACCTGTTAGCGGTATAACTCGTTTATCAAAATAAAAGGTTTGTGTAGTCACTCAGACCACAACTGAATTAGATCTGAGTGATTGTAAATAAGCAGAGTGGCCCGTTGAGGCCACTGCAAACTTTATCGCATGGGTTATTTGGCAGAGACCAAAATCTTTTTCACCACATCAATGGTAAGGTCGCCGGTTTCAGACAAAGCGGTTAGACCCATTTTTTCCATGTTGGCAGCAATTTGATCAATGCCATCGTCGTCAATGCCGTAGTGAGTAATGTTAGTCACAATGTCCAATGAATTGAAGAATGCTTCAGTTTTATCAATTGCTTGGTCTATTTTTTCTTCTTCTGTGCCTTCTTGAATGTCCCATACTCTTTCAGCAAATTGCAGCAGTTTCGCATGCTTTTTGTCTTTTCGCTCTCTAAGTAAATGAGGAAGAATAATTGCCAAGGTACGACCATGAGCAATGCCGTAAACCGCAGTCATTTCATGTCCGATCATATGGGTAGACCAATCTTGAGGCACACCCGAACCAATTGAGCCATTCAATGCATTGGTGGCTGACCACATAAAGTTTTTACGGGCTTCCATGTCATCGTTGTTTTGGTAGGTCACCGGGCCGTCTTCAATTAAGGTTTTCAGTACACCTTCAGCAAGACGATCTTGAATTTTTGCATTAACGGGCTGAGTTAAATATTGCTCGATCACATGAACGAAAGCGTCAGCAACGCCATTGGCAATTTGCTCTTTCGGAAGTGTTAATGTCAGTTCAGGATCAAGGAATGAAAACTTTGGAAAAACCAAGGGTGACATAAACGGATATTTTTGGGCGTTAAAGGTAATCACACCCGCCATATTCATTTCAGAGCCAGTGGCTGGCAAGGTGGCAACACAGCCCAGGGGTAATGCTTGAGTGGAAGGTACTGGAGCAAAGCCATGGAAAAGCAAGTTTTGATAGTTGTCTGCGTCTTCGTAATTAGCTAACGCAATGAATTTGGTGCCGTCCATAACAGAACCACCGCCAACCGCTAGAAGAAAGTTTACCCCTTCTGCTTTTGCGAGCTCTGTGGCTTTAACTAATGTTTCGAATTTCGGGTTAGGCTCGATGCCACCAAATTCCACAACGGTACGACCTTTTAAAGCGTCTTTTACCTTATCAATGGTGCCAAATTTCTTCGCGCTCTGGCCCCCAAAGGTAACCATTACTTTTGCATCTGAAGGAATAAGAGTGTCCAACTGACTTAGGCGATTCTGCCCAAAAACAATGTGTGTGGGGTTGTAAAAATCAAAATCTAACATGCATGGCTCCCGCTCGGGTGGTTGTAAGATGCATGCACTATAGTATTGGTCTACATGAAAATGGATATACATTTAGCCAAAATGCATGCACATTCATACAATAGTCCGGTTTTAGGCTGGATTTGCTAGTTACTGACATTTACTGTTTACATGGCCTATTTAAATCAACATTTTTCATTGAGCTACAACCCAAATGCCTTACCAACTTGAACAACTGACCCAACTGATGACCACCATGGCGACTCAAGATGGCTTTAGTCCGTCAGAATTCGAGGGCGTGGGTGTGTTTAAATCGAGCAAAACCAATGAAATGACTCCTTCCTTGTACGAACCCTTTATCTGTTTGGCGGCTCAAGGTGAGAAGCAGGTAAATGTGGGTGACAGTTCCTTTCGCTATAAAGCAGGGCAATTCTTTATAAACTTTCTACCCATGCCCCTTTCGTCGCAAATAATTACTGCCAGCCCTGAAAAGCCTTTTTTGTCTGCGGCACTGGGTATCAACCTGGTTACCCTGGCAGACATGATATTGAGAATAGAACGATTTCATGAAATTGAGCCATCTGCCCAGGCCCAAGATTCCTCATGCGTGTTAATTGGCGAAGCTGATGAACAGCTAGTAGATGTATTTACTCGGTTAATTCTTACCACCAGTAAAAAAGCAGAGTCTCAAGTATTAGGCGCATCAGTAGTTGATGAACTTTATTACCGAGTGCTCACCAGCCAATATGGCTATGCGTTGCGAACGCTATTGAATCAATACGGTCAGATTCAACCTATTTCAAAAGCGGTAAACTACATTCACTCAAATCTAAATAAAACCATTCAGGTAAATGACCTCGCCGACATAGCGAACATGAGCAAAACCTCTTTCTTTAATGCCTTTAAAACACTGATGCATTTACCCCCAGTGCAATATATAAAATCCACTAAGTTACAAAGAGCCCATACATTATTGATGCAGGGCATGCAGGCAAACGAAGCCAGCTATCATGTAGGCTACAACAGCTTTTCACAATTTAGCCGAGAATATAAACGCTTTTATGGCTTTCCACCTTCGGAGACTCGCGTGAATTAAAACGGGCTTAAATGAGCTTAAACGAAATAAGGTAGGGATAGGTGAGGTTGGGGTTCGATGATCGGGCCATTGATTGAATCCTGCCGAGCTAACAAATTGTTCCAAACACTACAATATGCCCAAATTGTAATTAATTGACTCAGGTCAATTTCTTCCAAACCCCCATGAATACAGGGGTTAAGGCCCGGAACACTTCTAGCAATAAGTAGATTGTCTCGAAAGACGGATTCTTTCGGTACAACTATCGAATGAGGAGAACACCCATGGCGGAATTTTTTGTAACTCGTAACGAAACTGAAGACAAAACTCATCAGATCCACAGCAAAACCTGTGATCATTTACCTGAAGAAAGCGCTCTTATGTACATTGGCGCTTATGCTAGAAAAGAAGCAGCTGAAGCAGACGCGACTTTCTATTACAAGTCAGTGTCATACTGCCCTAAGTGCTTAGCTTAGTTGATGGGTTGAAAAGAAAAAGCCGGTCCAATAGTTGGGCCGGTTTTTTTATTTCAGTTGTCTTTTAATAAACGACCTTCCTTCATTTTTTTCTGAAATGGCTATCCAAAATAAAAACACAAATATTTAAATTTGAGACAGATATAAATAAGCTTAAAAATTTAACCACCAAACCCCACACGGCCACCTAGAACACCACTGAACCAAACCACCCGAACAGCTTCCTACTTCCCCCTACATCACCTATAGTATTCCGCGAATTGAAAGGATTATTCAGCCAATAAGAAATGGAACACAACCATGGCAGCCGACGGTGATCAAAACACACTAAGCCGTGATCGAGAGCTAAAAACTGTTCGAGAGCAAAAAAAATTTCAGGGCCAGAAGTTGAGGGTTTTCCGTCCCACGCGCGGCAGTGAATGAATGGAGTATGCAGACATGGTGATGGAATATTTATTAGGCCAGTGAGGGTCCGTGTTATGCTAATTCTTCACGACGAGCCGACCAACCCGAGCCTCTGCTGTAGGCCAAAGAAGGGTATAAAAACCTCGTTCGGGAGTTCCAAACTCTTCTCCAGCTCTGGGTTCTCGTCTGGAGCTGCAGCCCAGCGTGAGTCTTTGGGGGGCCCGAGCATTCGAATATTGAAAGAAGAGGAGCT
>JANQHX010000107.1 GCA_028282465.1 Gynuella sp. | reverse complement strand
GTATTGGCATGATGAGCAAGCTGGTTCAGATTGGATGCCAAACGGGAGTCCCCCAGAGCTGATAGCAGTAACGCCAATTGCTGCTCATTGACTTGGGGTCTGCGCAATACCCGACGCTTTCTGGCATTGCCGTCTAGCAGAGCTTCCCGAATATAAGCCCCCAATGATCGATGGCCCGCCTGTTTTTGGAGATAGGCACGTTCTTCTACTGTCAAACGCAGGGAAAAGGGCTTGGGCTTGCGTTCAGGATCGTTATCATTCGCTGCTGAGACCTGTTCAAAATCTGCCGTAACATCAACGGGCTTGACTGAAATACTCATAAGCGTGGCCCCTTTAGCGTAGGGACGTGCTTTTCAAGATAGGTGTTCCAGTCTGCTAATGTCTCAAATAGCTGCTCCACTTCCTGATCTGAGCGAATCATATCAAGCGCTTCTAGGGGCGCTTGATTATCCTTATTCAATGCCTTGGAAACAGTGCCTTCTGAGTTCGATTTGCCTCCCTCAGCGGGCACCATTAACTATATAGCTAAGTCTGGAATTGATGCACTCCCTTTTTTGGTACAAAAGCCGGATATATTCCTACAAATTATGCTTGTAGAAGTGTTACAACTCAAAAACTTCTCCGTCGTTGGTATTAGGGCAGCTGAAGCTTTGCGCTGACCAGTGGACCTGTGCATCTCCTCCCACTTTATCATCAATACGAATGTCACCATTTGGAGCATAGAGCGTACAAACGCTATGACCATCAACTTTCTCTTCAATGGTAATGTTGCCGTTATCAACCCGCGCATTTAACGAGCTGTTACCATCCACTTTTTTTGTAAGTCTCAAATTTCCGTGGCTGGTATGAACGTTAACCTGACAATGCTGATCAATTTTTCCATCGCTTCCAGCTTTCCAGCCAAAAGTTACATCGCCACCGCAGTCGATGTTGATAATACAGTGTTGATCAGCCTTTTCTCCAATAAGCACATTGTGTCGTGCACTTAACGTAACCCAGCAATGTTGATCAAATTTTTCTTCAATATAGATAGAACCACACCGACTGGTTAACTGCACATTACAATGCTGATCGATTTTCTTAATGTAGATGTCACCATTGCGAACAATTTCCACATTGCGGCGGTTTTCTATCGTACCCAAGTTCAGTGGCGCCTCGTATACAAAGCTTTCCGGGCAGGCTTGCTCACTGCTTTCACCTCTAAAATCACGACCTACATGTATCCAACTGGCCACCGAGGGAATATTTTTATCGTTGAGGAAGAACATCATGTAATAGCCTGGTGGCGCTAGCGAACGATCCGTCGGTAAATCAAAGTAAACGTTGTTTTCGTCTTCGCGCCTTACCAGCCAGATTCCGCGTTGTGACATATCAACTGTATGGGTCACACCTGCGGGGCGTATCAGCATGACTTTTGCAATGGTCTGGTTACTATCAAGGCCATCGCGATTGGCCTCTATGGTAGCGCGAATGTTGTCGGATACTTCGACACCATTTTCACGATAGCGTATTGCATCCACCGCGGTGGCTGATAACCCCTGGGACAAGTCAATTGTAGCTTCGCGTCTGGCCGTTTGGCGTGGTTTTGGAAAAGCAACAGTTTCGCCGTAGTCGTAGGACGCATCGATCCCTGTTACCTGCGGGCGTTCACCACGACACATATAAGGCGGGTTATACACTTGTATAGAGGTATCGTCAGGAATCGGTGGCTCATTGTAAGTACGGGTATGTCCGGAAATGGCCACGCGGCCGTCGGGCAACAAAAACGCAACCGCATGATAACCCCGTGGGTGGTTTTCATCCGGTGTGGCCGCTTCGGTAAAGGTTTCGGTTTCCGGGTCGAATATTTCACAGGCCAGTACCGGTGCCTGATTGTGACCCGATGAAGCACCACCGGAAATTCCGTTAACGATAAAAACCGTGCCGTCCGGCAAAAGCACATGATCGTTCAGCAAACGCGCTGTATGCGGCCTGCCGATGGTTTCCCGCCAGCGGGAGTTTTCAACATTGTCGGCATCAAGTTCAAAAATATAGCCGCGCTGAATAGCCTGCGCGTTGGACTGAGTATTGTAGTCAAAATTTGTCGCCACACTACCGCCACTAATAAACACCCTTGGCATATCACCCTGATATTGCGGTAACAGCACATGCCCGGTCTGCATGGGGTAGGTCCATCGACCAACCGGAGAAGGCGGCGTGAATTCCGCGCCACTCACCCAGGACTTGCGGTCAACATCGAATAGGTAAGTGGTGTTGTGAATATGCGTGAACAGGTAGTTCGATCCTGGTAAAAGACGAATAATGGGATATTGATCCGCCGACCTAAACCGCCCGCGTGCAGTCGCACCTTCGTTCATGCGATTCATATTGAAGGTTTCGTAGTAATCTACTTGGTGCCAATTGGCTCCTGATGCAATAAAACGCTGCAAGTTGGACAAGCCAGCTACAACGATAGCTTGACCATCCGGCATTATTTCACACGTCGGGTAATATCGATGTTCTTCCATATCCGGCCACCGAGACCAAGAGTCGTTCACGGGGTCATAGGTGTGAACATCCTTACTTGAGCCATTGTTTGTTCCCGGAATCAAACCAATAGTTGCTGATATTGGATCAAAAGCCCCAATTATTTGAAAAGCTCCGCCTGCGGCCAACCACTTATCATATTCTTTGGTGAGCTCGAAGGCGCCAGCACCGTCCTGCCCACCTGCAACTAGAATATGGCCGTTGGGTAAATGACACTGTCCTGCACAGAAAAGATTTCTACCTGTAGGCTTAACTCTATCGATTACTCCAGTTACTGGATCCCATAGCTGGTAGGAGCCCAGATTGGGATTGTTAAACCACTTTTTCAGATTGGAGTTATTGTTTACAGTTCTGTGATCGAAAGAATAAAATAAAATCTTTCCGGTATGCAGTACCACCGCATGCACCGCAACAATAGCCAAGGCATTTTCAACGACTGGATCCCACCGACCGCGAATATGACAGAATTCTTCCTGCGGCCTATCATCACAATTTCGTTCCAGAATACGGCCAATCGCATCATTAAGCCCCTGCACATCCGGAATTACCTGCACTTCAACGTCAATTCGGTTGCGCAGCAATTCAATGGTTAGAATGCCATTTCCGCTGGACTTGGGAGTTATCACAATGCCATTGTCAGGAGTGATTTCCACGGTGCCTAGACTAAACGTCGGTTTAAATAAGGGATTCGGATTTTTATGGGATTCAACCTGCGTCACCAACCCGCGGTACTGTTTTCCTGCCAGCAACACAGGCGTTGCCAGTTCACTACTCTTGTCGTCGAACAGTCGCACACCGACATTGTCGGTAGGCTCGTAAACACACACCGGCACGGAATCTTTGTTGAAATTCGGATAGGCCCACCGATTAAACGGGATCATGCCCAACGATGAAGTACCCCAAAGATCAGGAAACGCTTTGCGAACATGATGGGTAAGCTTGTTCAGTTTTTCTAGCGTCTTGCCATTGGGTATCGACAATACTAATACCCTGCTTGATAGTGATGCAGCAGGAACTTCAACTTTGATCTCATTATTTTTAAAATGCAGAATGTTGGCCCGATAATAAGCAGGAGAAAACAGTACCAGTAAGTCGTTTTTATCCAGCTTGCATTCCCTGGCCAGCTTTATTTCTAAAATCTCACCGGTTTCGAGTTTCGCTTTGTTCAGTGATTCGATTGGCAGGGTATTGTCATCAATCATATCCAGCACAGCATCTACGAGTGCAGGCTGCTGAAAATAATTAGCAATGTCGTTGATACGCGCCTGAACTGCTTTTGGAAGAGAAAGGTTAGTTTCGGTGGTAAGATTGATTAGGTTATCGATCAATGCCACAACTGCACTTCGTGCCACCTCAGGGGGAGTTCGCGATCCTTTCTCCTGGACTAGAGCTTTAGCTACTTGCGCATAAAACAATGGAGTACTAAGAGCTGATTTAAATTCCCTCACTAACACGGAACATAACTTGGAGTATTGGTTAGCATCATCTTTGTAAAATACTTTGCCAATAAGCAGTAAATCAAAAAATGCCGTGAGATTAACAAGCAAATCTGATTGCTCGACACAGGTTTGCTCACTACTTTTTAGATCTCCTTCGCTGGTTGTTGTCGTCCTTCCACTGAGACGGGATTGTAGCTTTTCAAATTCTCTCTTTAACTGAACCATCGCAGTGGTATCGCCAGCAAGCACATAGCGGGAAAGCACGGCTAGTTCTCTAAGGTAACTAAGATTAAAATATAGGCGGCTAGCAGCAGATTTGACGTCATCCCAGACACCTAGTTCTTCCGCTACGGTTTTTAACGCTTTATTAAGCTGATTTAAAGATCGTTGATCAATGATGGGGATTACAAAGGTTGAATCAGGGATATGCTCTACACCGTGATCAGAATGATTATCCATTACCGTCTCTCCTTCGGGTTAGTAGACTAGAAAGTAATAGTTTTGCATTTGTATCGAATCGAGAATTATTCTTAAGCTGTATACTGACACATTATGGGAGGACGTGTGAATAAATTTAAGCGCCAAAGCAGTAGGGCTGCTTGCAAGTAGAGTAGTAGAGAGAATGCGATTACGTTGTTAATATGAGCTTCAAGGGCTACAGAATTTATACTGAGTCGAGAAGCTATGGTTTGCTTATGCGGGTTATCTATCTTGTTGTTTTATTTGGAATTTCCGGTGCCGATCCCAGGGCACCATTTTAAAGTTCATCACAGTCCAACTAGATCTCGACCCTCCTATGTATAATGAAGCTTACAGAGCATTTGATATCCAAATAAGTCCACGAAAGTTCACCAAAAGCATCTGAGTTTTGATATATAACAGCACCACAAAACGTAGCCCTTATTGAAACAATGAACTAGAAATAAAACATGGCATAGCCGTAACCTCTTTGCTGGAGAAATTTAACAAGCCTCCAGTACTAAGAACCAAATTTGTCCTTACTTAAAGGGCACTAGATTTAGGTGGAGAATGAAATATTCTGAATTACCAACTGCAGTAAGAATCGTGTATATGTATTGCTTTATTATCGCTGCATCTTATGTTTTTCTCGGACTTTCACTGACTATATATCTTTCAGCAATTGACTCAATTGTAAGTGTATCTGCTATAGCGCCTGCTGCATTAATTAAGCTCTCCTATTCCTGGTATTCAGATTCTTATCCAAGGTTTACGTTAATGCCATTTATTCCAATTCTTGTCGTACCTTCTGCTAGTATTGGTGTCTTTTATAATTTACCTATAGAAGCCGAGAATGCACCTAATCTTATGGTAATCTGGCCAGCGATCAATGCTGTATTGTTGTACTTATTGTCAATTATCCTATTTCAACAGTTACGAAATAAATCAAAAAATGAATTGTAGGTAAAATAGGTTCGAGAAGGGACGCCTAAAAGCTTTGCCGCGCAACTAAACATTCCTAGATAAAAGATAAAGCAAATAATGGGACGTGTATGGGATTCGTTAATTTTTCAATTTGAAATTCACTGGAGCTCTCGTAGTTGCAATAAATATCGCTGGGTATATCAATACGACGAGTCTAGCAAAGCAATGTTTGATTCTAATTCGATGTGGAAATATAGCCTGTACTGATTGGGCTGATCAGATGGTAATACCTCGAAGAATGCTAACGATAACTAAAGGCTCGAAGCTAAATAATTTGATTTCGATCAAATTAATAACTAAATAACAGATCAGGATTTTAGTCTGTTATAACATGGATGGGCTTTACGAAGTCAAGTTTAAATAGGAGCGAAAAAATGGCACCACTATATGGCCGCATACTAAGGCTGGAAGGTTTATTGCTGATTGCCGCTGGGCTGACACATTTCATTTACTGCGTATTTTTTCTTGATTGGTCCATTCAACCTCTTGTAGCAAACCTCGGTGCATTTTCATTTGCGTTCACCTACTCATTTTTTGGTGCCATGTTGGTTATGGGTAAAGATCGTTTGCTGCTGCTGACATTGATTGTGAATTTAACCGGCCTTACTGCTGTCATTGTGACAGGCCCCAATAGCCCACTGATCGAAATTGACCCTTATCTCATTGTCGTTGACATAATTAGCATTTCTACTTTGATCTGGCTAAATATTCAGAAATATCGTAATTCGAAAAGCGGTTGATGCTGATAGCTCAGGTATCTAATCTTTTCCAGAGCGAAAGGCGTCATAAAAGCTTTATCACAAGAATTCCCGACTAAAGTATTTTAGTAATTCGTCGTGATACTTTTTGTTGAAACCTGACTTAAAATTCTGACAAAATATTCATTTCGTAATGATGTATTTAATCGAGTTTCGGTTAGGGGGCTTATGTTAAAAATGAACCATTTTTGGACTACATCAAATTAATTCTTTCCTGATCTGACTACTGCGATATAACAACTAAATTAGAAAATTGCTGATTCCCATGCGTCAAAACGAAAACCAATTAAGACAATTAATCTTTTATCAGCGTGAAAATTCTAAGTAGTTGATTTCTAGCTTTCAGTAAAACTAATTAAGGCGTCTACATCTAGTATACACATATCTGCTTTGATGGAGCATTAAAATGGAACATAGGCAAGTTCTCAAAGAGTTGCGTTCATTTGTTGAAGAAGAGCATGAGGCAAATTTTGCAAAGTTATATGAAACCTGGGAAAAGCCATTATCTCTGAAACTAGAAACCGGTGAGACTCAACGCCTTGTTTCAATAAAAATTGAAGATAAAAACCATTTATTAGTGACTTTGAGCGGAAATGACTCACGCTTTCGAGAAGGGGATATGATTTGTTTGCATTCAGGGAACCCGAAGGAAGAATCCTTTATACGTCAAGCGGTAATCGAGCATGAAAATGATAGAGAATGGTTACTCCGTGCTGAAATAGACAAAAGTGTAATCGCTGAAATCGCAATGGAGTTTTATGCTGACATTGATGCAATGGACTTAAAACAGTTTTTTGATAAGTCACTGGATGATGTCGCTAGTACATCAAATGGGCAAAATATAATACTGCCTTTGTTGTCTCAAGAAATGAATGCCAATAGTATTTTCACTGACAACTATGACGACGCTGCTGACTTAGCAGAAGAGGCAGGACTAAACGATCAACAGATTCATGCTGTCGCCTTAGGTGTTGCTTCGAAGTATTTAGCCTGCATTCAAGGGCCACCAGGTACAGGTAAAACTAAAGTTATTAGTTTAATTGCTAAATTATTAGTGGCCGAAGGGCAGCGTGTTTTATTAACTTCGCATACCCACATGGCCATTAATAATGCGCTTAACAAAATAGCTAACGAAGAGGTTCCTGTCGCAAAAATCGGTCATATTGGTTCCGTAAAAGGCTTGGATAAATTTGTTTCTCGCTTTGAATATGGCAGCGATTGGACAACTAGGCCTGACTCTGGCTATGTTATTGGCGCTACACCATTTGCCACCTGCACATCTCGATTAGAAAGTTTTGAGTTCGATACCGTAATATTTGATGAAGCTAGTCAAGTAACTGTTCCACTTGCCGTCATGGCAATGCGTAAAGCTAAACGCTTTGTTTTTGTAGGGGATCACAAACAACTACCACCAGTAGTTTTATCTAAATCAGTTCTTGATAAGGAATCCTACTCTGTATTTTCAAAATTAATACTTTGGAATAGAGATGTTTCGGTAATGCTGAATCAAACTTACAGAATGAATAAATGGATATCTTCATGGCCCAGTAACCAGTATTACGCAGGTGATCTAATCTCTACGGGCCCTAACGCAGAGAGAAAACTTAAACTAGCTAATGAGCCTAATAGATTTTCAGATATTCTAAGTCCAGATAATCCATTTGTTTTTATTAAGAGCCCAGGGCTGAATGCTAAAACTCAAAATAAAAAAGAGTCTGAATTAGTGGTAGATTTGATAATCACCATTAAGGAAGCCGGAGTAAGCCTGAGCGACATAGGTGTTGTCACGCCTTATCGTAACCATGGAAAAATGATACGCACTAAACTCTTGAATAAGCTGGGCATCTTCAAAGCGGAACACTTAGTGACAGATACGGTAGAAAGGATGCAGGGGCAAGAACGCGAAATCATCATTATTTCCTTATGTTCAACGGATAGGCAATTTATTCAGGCAGTCGCTAACTTCTTCTTTCAGCCTGAGCGGCTGAACGTTGCCATTACCCGTCCTATGGTGAAATTGATACTCATCGGGCCCTATCTTTCAAGCGAGTTCAAAGTCGATGTTAGGAATACGGATTTAAATGAGAATATTGACGCTTACAGAGCACTCGTAAAATCAGCATTCCAAGGTGATCTACAAGGAAAATACAATGGCTAGATTAATGGACGGACTTCATGGCTTGGATCACAGTGTTCGAAGAAAATATAAAAAGGTGTTTGAGCGTCTTAGTGATTGTTTCATTGTTCGTACTCCCCCTCATGATGATACTAGTGTTGCAACTATAGTTATTGAAGGACCCAATCAATCTTGGCTATTTATTGGTAACCATGTTACTCCTCCTGGAATATCAGACCTGCAAAAATTTACCGCATTAAATGAAAACTTGGGTGATTTTGGTTACGGAAAAATTAATTATTTAGCAGTATGTCTAGAGTATGATTCACTATTCTCAGACCCCACTGATAACATAGATAACTTTAAGCTCGTGGAGCAGAGGGAATTCTGGAATCGGGGGGAGTTTCTGATCAAAGAGCTTGCAAACGAATTTAATGATCAATCACACATTTGGATAAAAAAACACCTTGTATCTGAATCTGTTATTAATGCTGAATGCACTACACGAAGAGAAGCAGTAAGTCGCGATAACTCGGCAAAATTTGGAGATTTCTTTTTAGACTATGATCAAGAACTTGCTACCAAATATGACATGTGGGATGAAGATGGAACCAGTGATTTAGAAGACCAGTTTTCGGTTCGGTTAATCAATGGGGTTGCAGGTTGTGGTAAAACACTAATTTTAATTAACAGAGCGATTCTATTTTGTAAAAGATATCCTGAAAAGAATGCTTTGCTTTTGATACACAATAAACCTGTGACAGAAAATATTCAGTTTAAGTTTGAAGAGTATTTAGGCGGTAAACCTAGTAATTTAATGATCAAAACATTCCATTCCTATGCTCGTATGCAGCAAGCTAAACTTACCCCTTACCCAAATCTGCTTTTCACAGAAAAACAAAAGCAGCCTTATCTCCGTCAGATTTTCTCAAATGAGATAGAGGCTTACGCAAACTTGGTTATATCTGATGAACAGATTTGGTCAGAGATTGAATATATCAACGAGTTTTTAATTGAAAATAGAGAAGCTTATTTAAACTACGAGAGACAGGGGCGAGGGTTCTCGTTATCAAAGGCTCAAAGAGAACATATTTGGGAGCTTTATGAATTAGCCTGTGAACTGATGTCATGTCCGAAAAATGGATTATTGCCCAGCTTGTATATAAAAGAACTATGTCTAAAGGAATATAATGATTTTGAGTTTGATACCTTTGATCAGATTCTAATTGATGAAGCTCAGTTCTTTTCCCCGTCTTGGTTGGAGTTAGTAAAAAAATCAATCAAGGATAGAGGTCAACTATTTATATGTGCCGACCCAAATCAGGGTTTTCTAAAAAGCCGGTTAAGTTGGAAGCGCATTGGTTTAAACGTTCGAGGCAGAACCAAGAAATTAAGTTATTCTTATCGAACTACCTATGAGATTATGTTGGCAGCTAATACACTATTGAGTCACCTTGACGAAGACTCGGAAGATTTTATTAAGCCTGATCTAGAAAAAATGACGCGAGGACGTAAACCACAGGTAGTGTATGTTGATAATCCTCAAGATGAGCAAATGCGCTTTCTGAATGAGCTCGACTCCTGTGTCAATCAAAACTCTGTGCCAATGCAGCAAATTATAGTGCTTTGTGGTGACAGTATTAATCCTTGGAATGTTAAGAAAGTAATTGGAGATCGATTAGGTCATCACACTGTTATTAACTGCAATGATTCTAAAGAAAAGACGAGCCAGAAAAATCGTATTCGAGTGATGAGTATTAATAGTTGCACTGGAATGGAGGCAGGGGTGATATTTGTTTTAGGAGTGGGCCCACTGTTGGATAAATCTAGAAACCTTGACCTTAACGATGATGAAAAACGCATTGTCTATTCAGAGTCTATTAGAAAACTATATGTAGCTATGACTCGTGCGGGACAAAAACTAGTTCTTTTCTCAACTGAGAGGCTTCCCCAAGAGGTCGAGGTGCTAGTGGATATTGACGGCAGTTCATATGATGTTTTAGCAACTAATAGTCTGGATAGAGTTCTTAGTGACATATAAATTGCGAGGCGAAGAAGTGGAAGGCAAATCGACCAAACCGAAGTTCAGCCGACGCACCGCCTATGCCGTTTTAACAGTCTTCTTTAAGATTTTCATCTCAGTGACTCGTACTAAATGAGTTTGCAACTGCCTATTGTCGGCGTGCTAGTCAGTCAGCCTTGCGTGAATTGTTCTCGCTATTTCCAACTGAGCTTGCTAAAGATGCAATTAACTCAAAACTTATTGTTAAGCTAGCCGTGTTCACTTGGTTGTTTGTTCAACCTAAACCGTTTACGAACCGCAAGGGTGTCAACATCGCAGTGTTGCCTTAGGTCTAGATTAAACTTTTATTCATAAATTCCAAATAAATACTTCATCTTTTTTAAATCATTTTTTCATAAAGAGCTGAGGTAAATTCTACAAATATTTCTTTAACTCTTCTAAGTCGTAAACCGGGAGTCCGCTGTGGCTATCATTGCCATCGACTGTTTGATTACTTTCTGTTGCTGACTCTGAGCTTCCTTGTCCAGTGAGGAATTTGTCGCTTACACCGCCTGATTCACTGGTTTGATAATCAGATGACTTTGCGACAACACCTGAGACGGTGATGGTACCATCTTTAATGGCTTGCATGATTTCCCGGGATAATGGTGTCTTCATTTCTGTCAAACTTTTCGCAACCCATTGAGCCGACATTTGGAAGCCTTTGTTCTGGGTATCTTGTAACCCTGCGCCAGGGCCTTTGGCTTCTACAATCATTACTTCAAGTATTCTTGAAGGATTATTAGGGTCTCGTTTCACCCATACTTGGTCAAAGCCCGTGCCGGATGCAAAACCATGTTCCATTGCAAAGTCTTTATATTTTGGATCAGAAGAGACGGTAATGAATGCATCAATTTCACCAACCGCTTCTGTGACCTTTGCGCGGAACCTGGATTGAGCTTCTGATATTTCAGCGTTAATTCTATCCTGATCCCAGCCTGCCAGTTCTGCTCCATTTTCTGCAAAATCTTTTAATATCATTTCCGCAAGCGCATATTTTTCTCTTTGCTTAATGGTTGCTTCTAGGTGTTGGCGAACTAAATCCTGTTTGTCTTTTGGAATACGATCCAAATAAGCTTTGACTGTCGGAGATTCTAATATTTCTTTTATTTTAGGTGCAGAGGTGACTTCCTGTGCAAACTCATCCAGTACTGCATTTCGAATGTGTGATAGCACTTCAGCTTTGTGAGCGGTGGAGCTCATATTCAAATCACCACTCAATACTTTACTGGCAATATCGGCTAGCAATTCATCCATGACCTTTTTCTTTTCAGATCCAGGAATACTGTCAATGTCTGCATTGCCATTTCGGCCCGTTATGATTTTTTTAATCCAAGGCCTTGCTTCCAACAGTACTGCATGAAGGTTTTTTATGTTCTCGCGCTGAGCTTTGTTTTCAGGGGTATCTGGTGGTAAGGGTAGGGCGTCTTCCATTGCCCTTAAAAATGACCTGGCGCTAGACAGCTTATCGGCATCCGCATCAATGCGAGTTTTAAGGTCATCGTAGTTCTGGCGGCTGACTTCCATAATTTCATCGAAAGTCAGTTTCTTGGTTAACTTGCTACTCTTTAGTTGCCCATCCTGGGTTTTGCTTTCACTTGCAAGGTTGTCGGCAAATTCTCGGAGTTTTTTCAGCTTTGCTGTGTCGTTTAATCCATTTAAACGTTTAACGGCAATGGTAATGTCTGCGGTGTAAACCGTGGAAGACAGTACAGCAATGGTTCTGCGAACTTCAATATCAGTGCCTGGGGGCAATGATTTGGCAGTCGCAAGATGTTCCAAAATCAGTCTGGCTTTGTCTGAGTCACCTCCAACATTCGAATTCAAAAGTTTTTGTACATCTTGAATGAGAGACTTGGTGTCGTCGAATAAGCGAGAACGATTTGATGTATTGTTCCGGGAATTACGAATTAGCCTCACTAACAGTTTTTTGCTTAATTCAGGTGACAGGGTGTCGCCTAAACTGTCTAAGGTTCGTTTAAATTCCGCAGCACTGGCGATGGTGTCTGCAAATGTCTTAGTGCCTTTAATGTCTGAAAGCAATCCCGCCAGTGCTTCCCTTCTTGGGGCGCCTGCACCGACCATAAGTTCTGCAAGATTATCAAATGCCTGGTTTTGATCTGTCTTCAGCTTGATCACTTCTTTGACTAAATTGGTCAGGTGAGTGTGAGGTGTGGGAAGATCTAAATCACCGCTGGCTGTTCTTGGAATAATCTGGGCAAGTTTATTCACTCGGTCGATAGGATTGTCGCCTCTCAATAATGTTGAGAGTTGAGTCAATTGATCATCCCCGGACAACACCTTCGCCAATGCTTCCATATTTTTTATAAATTGGGTGCGTTGTTCAGGGTCACTAATAGATTTGGCGCGTCTAATGATGGACTCGGTGAGTTCGAATACCCGTTGATTCACTTGCGATGTTCCAGAACCAGTGGGTGGGCCACCAGCACTGGAGTCTGCTGGCATCATACTTAATACACGGGCCAATTGATCAGCCGTGAGGGCGTGTTTGCCGTCGCTGGTATTAATAGCCTCTCTGGCAAGGTCAAGATATTCTTGTTTAACAATGCGCTCTTTTATTCGATCAGCATTGTGGCCGCTTTCTACAACATCCGCCGTCAATTTCATAAAGGCCATGGTGTCGGTAATTCTATGAATGCCATCAATGGCAATTAATATTTTGCTGGGCAATGAGTCTTGGGTAATGCCAAACGCTTTTCGAATTCGGTTAAAAATAGCCTGGTTCGCTTCAGAATCGTCACTGCCTTCAATGCGTTTTTTTAGTTTACTCAGTGCTGCGTCATCACCATCGCCCACTTGAAATAAACGAGCAGGGCGGTCGAGCCAATTAGGTCTTTGAATCACCCCAGCGGCCAGTTCCATCATTCGGGTTTGATCAAACTGTTGAACTTCTATTTGGCGTTTTTGTAAATTGCTGAGGTTTCGTTTTACTAATTCCAACTGAATTTGTAATTCTCTTCGAGTACTCGGAAGCATAACGCCATTTAATTGAGCTTCTAGACTTCGAATGTTTCTGTGTTGGGCATCAATTTCAATATCAATTTTATTGGAATACAGAGCCATCTTTTCGGCATCGGACAATTCATTCCAACGGGCTAGGTTTCTTTCATCCAGGGCGCCGAGTTTTTCACGCCAAGCAGGATCTTGCAGTTGTAAGGCATGGAAGCCTTCCTCTCTTAAAGAAGAAATATCAGCACCTTCGCGTATCACCACTACTGCTTTGCCATCTAGAATCATGGTCACTGCATCGCCTTTATTCCAACGGTTCATGGCTTGAAATTCTGAGTCAGACACTCGGATGATGGGTACGTCCCTTAGCAGGGCTTGTTGTTCAGAAGATTTACCCGCCAACAGTTGTTTTCGCAGTTGTTTGTTTTCGCTTTCGGTTGCAGACGCTTTCGGTTGGTGAGCCAAGGTTTCTTCAATGGCTTTTCTCAATTGTGTTGCGTCTAATTCTGGATGTTGCTTTAACGTAGTAGCGACTATGGTTTCTAGGGTGGCTTTGTTAATACCTGCTTGTTGTTGTGCAATGCGAATATCCAGAAGGTGATCTTCTCTCAGATAACTCAGAGTCTGTTGGTGAGACTCTGGCACGTTATCCATTTGTTTTATCTTTTGTTGTCGGGCATCTTGCTGTTCGGCTTTTATCTTAGACTGATGACTTTCCTGAGCGCCTTTAATAATTAAATCAAATCCATCGCGGGTCAGTTCTGGGTTGGCTTGTTTTGCTTTGCGATAAAGTTGCGATCGCAAAGCGTCTGAGTCTTTTATGTCACCACTAATTAGTTTCTGTAATTGGTTAACTTGTTTTGAATTGTATTGACTGGCCAATGCAGAATGTTCGCCCAAAGACTCTTGAAGCTGTTGCCGTTGTTTTGTTTTTTGTGCGGTATCTGCATTCTGCGCGCGGCGCGAAGTCTGTGTGGCATCGGCGACGGTTTGCAATAATGAATCGGTATCTGCATCTGGTTGCTTTTGTTTGATCTTTTGAGCCAAAGCTTCCATAACACGTTGATCTATGCGGCCGGACGCAATCATTTTTGAAAGCTGTTTTAAATCCGATTTAGACAGTCCATCCATTTGAGAAACATCTAAATCTCTTAAGGCCTTTCGAGCCGGCCCAGGCACTTCACTCAGCACCTGATTGCGAACCGTTTTTTGCTGATGGACGAGGGCGGCGGCTTCTACCTCTTGTTGTGCTCGCACTTTGGCAGATTGTTTTGAGCCTAGATTGAAGTCTTTAAGAATGTCTCTTGGCGCAATGTCTGGCATTTGGTCAGCTAAGCCACGAATAAAGTCGAGTTTGGCATCCGGGCTTTCGAATCCATTGCGAATAAAATGATTTAATTGATCCAGGCTGTCAGCATTTAATCGATTAGCATAAGGCTGCATTGCCTCAGGCAAACTGCTTCGCGCTTGTCGTCCAACTTCCACTTCACGCATCACCTGGCTAGCGCTGGTGGACGAATCCATAACACCAGCAGAAATGCCCGCTAATCTCAGTGCCCGCATCTCTTTAGTGGTCAGGTTTCCTTGTTTTTGTCTGGCTGATGCCATTAATGAATCGAACCGGGCACGGTTGCGTTGATTGGCACCGGAGCGACCCACACCACTGATCATGTCCCGCAGACCTGCTTGGCCCATCTGTTTTAAAGCGTCTTTGAACGTGCCTTTAAAATCACCGTTAGCGTAGTCCATTAACAGGCCGGCGCCTTCACTCATGGTAGAGCCTAGAAATTCTGACGCGCCTTCTTTGAACATATCCCGGCCTCTAGGGCCTAATATTTGCCCCAGTCTTTGCATCTGGCTTTGGGCCACATCGCCGGTTTCTTGTATGCCGCGCTTCATACTGTTTTCCAGAGAGCCGCCAATTTTTTCAGACACCCCAGCGCTGATGGCACCCACAGCTGCGCCTTTCACTGCGCCTCGCAGCAGTTTGTCTATTCCGGCATTGGTGCCGTCCTTGAAAGTGTCGTCTTGAATGGCTAATTGGGCAGCGTTACTCACCGCACCTGTGATGGCTTCCCTAACGATTGCACCACCCACTTGGCCGAAGGTTTTGGTGAGGGTTTCACCTGCTTTAAACAGCACTCCGGTTTTACCCAAACCACCGGCCATGGCACCGCCAATACCGGCAGTAGCGGCCTCAATTCCAGTTTGGGCCATATCCGTAGCGGCTTCTTCCCAGCCGTAGCGCTCGCCCCGCATGCCGTATTTAGCGCCCATGGTCAGGGCGCCCCCTATCACTGCAGTGAGAATACCCGCTGCCACCATGTTCACCCCAGGTATGAACATGAGGGCAATGGACACCACAATGGTAAGGGCGGTTAGGAATCCTGTGACCATGGACTCCTGTCGATCTATTTCTGCTTGGTAGTTTTGGGCAGATAATCCAGCGGCGTTGGTCTGATTGGTAAACGCCAGAGCGTCGCCCCTAAAACTGCCATCTTCATTGAAGGTTCTAGCCTGTATGTCTGGTGATATCACGCCTCTGCTATTAAAAATCCGCATGGGGTCGTCTTGATACCGTTGAGGAAGCGCCGGGTTAGCGGCATTCACAATCATTCGTGCCATGCGTTCCCTGCGAGCTTCCATATTTTGCCGCTCGATTGACCCTTCCATGGTTCGGTCAGCAATAAAACCAGTACCACGCTCCTGTTGGTCAATTTGCAGCCTGGCGAGATTTAATCGGTCTAAGTCAGTTTTGGGTTCACCCAGCGCCAATTGTTCAAGTTGCATGGCAACGTCACCCGACACTTCACCCAAGGTGGAAAGCCTGCCACCTGTTGGGCTGTCGCCGGGTTGTTCCCGAATGCCGAGCATGGAGTTAAGGTTTTCACCCCGTTGGTCAGCCCACTGTTGTTCGACTTCTTCAATTTCAGCCCGGCTTCTGCCTCGATAAGCATGCAACAGCAGATCTTCATGGGTGCCAGACTTGTCTGTAGCTAATGCAATACTGGCAAACATGGAGGCACGACCCTGTGTCACCAATTCTTGGCCATAGCGACTGTGTTGTTGACCCTCTCTGGCAAATAGATCTCCCACCTGTTGACCCAGCCATTGAGTGGCTTGAGCTGGATCTTGTAAAACCCGTGCTGGGGCGCCCAAACGTCTGGCCATTTCTGCCATATTGCCTTGATGTTTGGTTCTCTCTTCTTCAAGTTGGCGACTGATGCGTTCTCTGTCTTCAGGGGTTCGGGCGGCGTTTAGCTGTGCTTGTAACTGACTTAAACGTGGATTTTCTAAAGCTTGAGTCAGGCGCATTTGAGTGGTTTCAGAAAGCTCACTGCCTTCTTCTCGGGCTCTACGAACTTCAAAAACCGCTCGTGATTGTTTGGCCTGATCGCTGTCTGGGCCATGGGTTAGGGCGTCTCGAATGAAGTCTTGAGCACCCGGTGTCGTGGCAACCTGTTGCACCCGGTAATGGCCATGGGCGTCAGGTACCACTACGTTTCTGGGTTCGCTGAATTGGTTAATCACGAACTCACGGGCAGTTTCTGTGCTGTAACCGCCCAGGGGTCTGTCTTCGATTGGGGTTTCCAGGTTGGCGTATTCAACCAGTGCTTGGTTGGTAAAGGCTCTGATCTGGTCTGGCCCAACATAGTTGTTTTCAATAGACAGTTCTTGTTGAGCAATGCGGTCAACACCAGCAACGAAATCCACCATCGCCTGATCACCGTGGCTGCTGGCGTTGTTAACTCCCCGATGACTTCGATTAGCCTGCCGCAGGGCTTGTCGCCTAGCTTCCTGAAGACGGGCAGCCATGGCCAGTTGTCTATTGCCATCTAAATAGGCAGTAGAAATAGTTTCTTCTGTGCCTCTTAGCTGGCCCTCAAGATACTCTTTGGTATCGTCGATGTCGCTCTGATTTAGGGTCGCCCGTTCCTCGGCTGTCATACCTCGAAGAGCAGACTCCCGGGCCTGCTGGTTATAACCGAACCATCCGCCGGATTGGTTGGCTACGTCTAGTCTGGCTTGGGCGCGAATACTGGGGGAACTGTCTAAGAGGTTGAGGGCATTGTCGAGGTCGTTGCCGCTAAGTTGGTCGCCAATTCGAGTAAGGAGGTCGTCGTTAGTAACCGATTTAAAGGCTTCCTTTAATGCGCCTTGACCACCAGCCGGGACATCACCAATAGCGCTGATAACGGAGTCCTGATCCGGGTCATCGAACACCAATAGGGTGGTGTCGTCCAAGGCATGATCAATTCTGCGGGAGCGATTGTTTAAATCTGTGGCTATGTCACCCCAGATCTTTTGTATTCGACCATCAGAGCCTTTTAATCCGTCAACATGGCCTTTTAAAACTTGTTTTTGCCAACCTAAGGCTGCGCCGATTCGACCGTTTAGAAAGCCAGCAGCCAATGCCTGTAACCGTGGCACCGCCCGTTCATCATTGAGTTTGCTCATGTTGACTATGTTTTCGGCCATGCCATCGGCATAGTCTCGGGCATGGTTGATGACTTCTTCCCGCCCAACGGTCATTTCACCGGTCATTTGCTCCGCAAACAACATAAAGTCGAAGCGGGTCTGGGTCACCACATCGCCTAAGGAATCGGTGCTGTCGCCCGTGGCCTTCCATAGCCCTTTGATATGTTCTTTTTTGGCCTCCTTGAGTTGTTCCAGACTTTTTCCGGCTTGCTTTTCAATAGACTTTATCTGCTGATTCTTCATGGCTTTGGCACTTTGCAAAGCATCTTTAATTTTCGGAATCAGGGAGCGACCATCTAAAAACTTGTTGGGGGAAAATAGCTTTTGCATCCGGGTCATGATGTCCCGATAGCTTTCGGCCATTTGAGCAGCAGCGGTCAGTAGTGCATTAGCTGATTGATTGCCTTGATCGAGCAGAGCCTCTTTAGATTTTCGACCGGCTTTTCTAATGTTTTTGATTAATTTGGGCTGTAATTTTTCTTCCAGTTGTCTTACGACACCGGCGGTTTTCTGTTCTAGAGTTTGCTGAGCTCGTTCAGCGGCGGTAAGGGTTTGTTGCTGTTCCTGTTGAGTGTTTTGTTCTAAGTTTTCTTCATGATTATTTTCGTCGTTGCGTTCATGTTCTGCCACGGGAGCAGTGAGGCCTAGGGCCATAATGGTGAACTGATTACGGTTGTCGTCGGAATTAACTTCCCGTGCTTTGGTTTCTTGACCTTCGTCTAATTGGGTCTGGGTGGGTTCTAAAAACGGGCCAATAGATGGAGTGACTCGCTCCCTCAGAAATCTAGTTGTTCTAAAGGTACTGGCACCATTGCTTAACTGGTTTGTTGCCGCTATTGACGCTCCGTCTGGCAGCCAATTTAAAAGCTCTGTTTCCGCCTCTGAAACAATGCTTGGGCCGTCCTCGCCAGGATCGTCATCGTCGTTATTGTTTTGGTCTTGGTTATCGTTTCCGGTGTCAGGGCCCTGGATGGGCTCAAATGAACCTTCTACCGGCAATTCAAAGATCTTACTCTGTGCTTCCACCAGCTTGGCATCAAAGTGTTCTTCAACCACCACCCGAGCTTCCTCAATGTGGTCGGCACCATCTTGCAATTCGTTGTAAACACTTTGAGTGGTGTCAATTTTACTTTGATTTAAGGCATCGCCTGTGAGCACGCCATGGGTTTGTATGTGAGCGTTGTATTTCGCGCCGGCGGCTTCGACTTCTGAAACTCTTTGTTTAACAACTTTCTTGATGCTCGCAACACAGGCGGCTACCACACCTGGAATCTCGTCAGCCATTTCTTCAGCTGACAATCGAGTGTCACGGGAAATGCTTTCGACATTGAGCACCATTTGTCTTTGGGCGTCTTCAATTCCCTGACTGGCGCGGTTAACCGTATCTTGAATTTGAGCGTGATGGGTTTGCGGCGGTTTACCAGTTTCTTTCTGAATTTTGTCTGCCCGCTCCATGGCGGGCTTGGGCGGCGCGGGTATCAGTGGCGTCACTATGCCTAATTTAGGTAGGGGCACCGTTTGTAAAAAGGCTTTTCCAGATTTCTTTTTTCCTCCTCCACCCGATGATCGGCCACGGCCGCCCTCGGATGAAGACGCTTGCTCTCCCTGTTCTCCTTCGGCTTGCTCTCCTTGCTGTTCTTCTGTTTCTTCTTCACTTTGATCTTCCTCAGACTCTCCCTCCTGAGCTTCTTCACCTTCACCTTCACCGTCACCTTCCTCTTGGCCTTCACTTTCATTGTCCGTTTCAGATTCTTCTTCAGACTCGGTTTCCTCACCTTCCTGTTCAGTGGTTTCCTGTTCTGAACCTTGTTCACTTTGATTTTGTTCAGTAGATGGTTCACTAGAGGCCTCAGAACTGGTGGTTTCACTTGAGCTCGAGCCTGCACCGGATGATGAGGACTCTGAGCTGCTATTAGGGGACGGCGATAGGGAAGGAGCTTGGCTGGCCATGGACGACATGGGGTTGCCGCCATCTGGGGTGCCCTGCATATAGGCCGGGGTTTCACTGGCTTGCTCAGAACTTTGAGACTGACTCTCCTGAGAACTGGTGGTTTGCTCAGAGGAGGTCTGTTGTTGCTCCTGGGCATAGCTGGCGCTAGGCATGGCGCTGTCCTAGTGGGTGCCTTGAGTGGGATTAAGACACATTGGCCCGAGAATCCGATAAATCTTGGGTACCCACACCCAGTGGTCTTGAGCCCAGGCCAAACCGTCGTAACGAACCGTGGAACCCTGCTGAATGGTCCAGGTTAGCCAAATGGTTTTTGGCGACATCCAGCCTGCTAAATCCCGGTATCCACCGGGAAATTTATCGCTTAGCTCATTGCTCCAACGCAGCAAGCCAGCAGGCGTGGCCGTAACCTTAATGTCAGCATCCTGACTGATTTGTTTTACCCTTGGTTGAGGCTGCCAAATCTGTTGCACAGCCTCAAAAGCTTGGTCAGCAATACTGGCGTCGAACATCAGTTCGCAATCGGCTTGGGTGGGCTTTAAGCCAGCGACAAACTCAGGTTCGTCTAACCGTCTAATTAATTCAGGAGCTGCCTGAACCAAAACCTGTAATTGAGACATGGTTTGAATGCGGGCATGTTGAATGTTGCCCAGCTTTTCAGCGACCTTAAAGGCAACCTCTGCCACCATAGAATCCCGGTCTCGTTCGAGCCTTTGCACTTCACTGAGTAGGTCGATGCGCTCAGTTTCCTGGCTGGCCCAAAGCGCTAATAGGCGGCGTTTGGGGTCATCCGAAAAAAACTCATGTTCAATGTCTTGCTCAGTCAACACCGGCAAATGTTCGATCAAATGGTTGCGATAGCTAGGAGGCAGCGTGGCAACATCCAGCACTCTTAATTTTGCTATGGGGTTAAAACTATACAGGGCATAGGGTTTGCTGCCGCGCCAAGTCCAGGCAGCCTGCTCAGGCTCCCCCTTGATAATGGCTGGAGTTTTCTCCACTTCTGCCCTGAGCCATCCCAATTGTTCCAGAGCGTTTGCAATGCGATCAAAATGACAATCAGGATCAAGAATCATGGTTTGTGGCAGATATTCGCTTCTCATCATCCAGCCCCTTGTTGTAATAAGGTATTTAATGTTCCGGGTAGGCTACGACCAATTTTTTGGTATTCGAATTCGAGCCCGGTTTGCAGTTGTTGCGGGCTAATTGAGTGTCCTTGCGATTCCACAGCAGCGGCAATCACTGCGTTTCGAATTTGGCCACCACTGAAATCGCAGTGGCTGGCAATTTGATTAATTAATTCTGGTTTTTCAAACCGTTCACCCAGATGGCTATGCCAAAGCTGGCGTCGTTGTTCAAAACCTGGGGCAGGGAATTCAATAATTAAATCAATGCGACGATTAAAAGCATCGTCGATGCGCTCGCGTCCATTGGTAGTGAGCAAAACCACACCAGGATGATTTTCAATTTTGGTAAGTAAAAAGTTGGTCATCATATTGGCAAAACGATCGCCTGTGTCTTTGCCTTCGGTACGAGATCCAAACATGGAATCGGCTTCATCAAACAGCAAAACCACGTCATAGGCGGCAGCGTATTGCAGTAGTTGGGATAAGTTTTTTTCCGTCTCACCAATGTACTTATTCATCACAGAAGACAAATCTACGCGGTACAGTGGCATAGCTAGTTCGGTTGCGATGTAACTCGCTGCCAAAGTTTTCCCAGTTCCACTGCCTCCTGAAAACAGTCCGCGTATGCCGTTACTGGGTGCAGCCTTAAGGGTGCTTCCTAATTGTTTCCAAAGGGATTGCCGTTGTTTGGCTCGGGATAAAAAACTTTGCAGTTGTTTGTGAATATAGTCGGGAACAACTAACGCGTTTTTATCAACTTTGCGGGTCACCAAATTAGCCAACGCACTGAGTTTTTCAGCGCCAGCCATTTGCCGAATCTGTAATAAATGATGCTTATCTATGGATTGCCGCTGAAGATCCGCCAAGGCTTGCGCTTGGTTGGACAGCAACTGAATATTTGGGCCGTGCAATAACAAAGTCGCGGCTAAGGATTCAGTAAAGGATGGTTCCGCCTGCGCCAAACATCGTTGCCAAATCGTTAGTCTCTGGTCTGGGCAAGGTAACTTTGTGACCAGGGTTAGCATGGCAGGTTCATCAACAGAATGTTGACTGGGCACAATAACCACCATGGGCCATTTCAACATAAATTTAGGCATTGCCCAGATGGCATTCAGGGTTAATTCCGGTTGAATCACCGGTAACCAACCTTGGTATTTGCAAACTAATTCGGGGCAAGGATGGTCATGCCATTGTTGTTCTGTCCAGAGTACCGGAGTTAACTCTAAATGCTGGGCAATTAAAGCAGCGGTAATTTTTCGGCCAGACAGCGGGTCTCCTTCAATTACAAAACCCCTGAGGTGTTGGCGTTCATCCTTTGAATACAGTTGGGTTGCATTCAGCACTTGGGACTTTGTGTCCTGAGCAATCAGTACTTCTTGTTCTGGTATAACAGTTAGTGGTTTCACGAACCAAAGACAAGATTCGCCAACCACAGCCGACCAAAGCAAGGTATCAATACTTAATTGATGCAAGGGCAGTGGGCCATCACCAGAAATCTGCAACAGGTTTTTGGTCAGAAGAGGTGTATTCACCAATTGCAGAGGTTGAATTCGTTTTTGAAATAAAAACTCCAGAATCGACAACGCAAGATGCACAGTTAACCAGTGCTGATCATTGGGTGACTGAAGCTTATGCACCATTAAATTTAATAAATGAGACTGCTGCATTTCGCCAAGTAGTATTAGCAAAAAACTGTGTTCGGTATTTAATTGAAAATCGGAAATAATATCGAATTGATGTTCTGACCACAGCTCAGCAACTTGTCTGTTCAAATCTATCCAACTCAAGCCTTGGCTGGCTGGGCATAGTCGAATTTGTTCTTCTAATAATAAAGGGCAAAGATGGTTTTGATCCGGTAATGCACTTTCAAAAAATTCGATAACACCCGCTCTCACCCATGCGGCGAAAACTGGATAATCCAGTGTTTCAATTAATTCTGGAGCCGTCTGTTGAATACTCACCACTCAACTCCTGGGTAATGATAAGTCACCACTCTTCCAAGCCAAGGAACCCAGCCTGGATTAAAGTCTAATCCACTTAATCGAATGCCCATATTTTCTTCAGAAACCTGATTGCTGAATAGAATGTCCAAATGGGTTTTGGTGTGTGACACACTTCCTGGTTGCTTGAACACCAATGGCCACTCAAGATTAAATGGCCGATAAAAGTTTAGGGCTGGTTTTAATACCCATTTGGGCAATTCAATTCTTTGAGCTGTGTGATGAATCCAAGGGGTTGATTCGTAACTTTCTAACCCCTGCCAAAGTTGTGCTTGATTGTCGTAACCACTTGCTACACTGAACCAGTGTTTCAAATTGTCTGGCAATGTATGTAACGATTCCGCGGCTGCCCAAAGCCATAGCCAAGGCGATGGTAGTAGCGACCATCCTCCTAGTTCTTGAATAGTTGATTCACACTTATTCATTAGATTAAATAATAAAAACACCCCGGCACTGTCGGTTTCGAAATCTGTATTTAATACACTTTCTTCCTGACTAATTCCGGCTTTATTAACTTGATTAGTTAGCGTTTGAAAATCTTTTTCTTTTTGAAGATTTATTTCGTTTTTATTATCTGACGTGGTAACGGGCAGCCTCTCTTCTGAATGTTGTTTGGGTTGAGACGGACGCTCAGCATGTTGAGATTTATGTCTTAGCTGAGGCGTTGAATAGTTAGATTCCTGAGTATCATTTTTGGCTTCTTCTGAAGTTATATAATTGTCGTCTGGTTTTAAATGCTGAGTGTTTTCAGAGCCGAATTTTTCATTAACAGACACAGTAATTTCATGACTAGACTGTTCAGCTATTGTTCTCGTTAACGATCCTTCTAATTGTTCTTGAATGGCATAAAATACTTGATCGGGTGTATCACTCAATTGCATTTGGTAATGGCGGGTAGCGATAACTGTTAATAATAATTTTAAGGTTTCTGGTTTATGTTTGATTCCCTCATACACTGACTGCCACTGAATTAATTCGTATGAGTTAATGGGAATTAGGGTGAATTGAGTTTTTTGTACTTCTGATGCGGTGTCTTCTAAATTAATAGTCAGCAGTGAATACCCAGTAAATCTTTGAATGTTTTGCAGCAGTTCTCGGCAGTGTTGGTTATCAAGCTCATTAATAAATTTGGAAAATTCACCCAGCTTGGTCAGACAATGAATCACCTGAAAAAAGTGTTCAATATTTTCAACTAACAATTCTTTTATTTGCTTAGATTTAGGCAATTGAAATAAATGTTGCCAGCGTTGCCAATACCAGAGTTGATGTTGCTGATTATTTAAAATGTCTTTAATCAGTACCGATAGTAAATCAGCCAGGGTATTAAATTTTACGGCGTTGGCATTGGCTGCCCCAACGCTTCGGCCGTCGACTGCCTGTTGCAGGGTTTGTTTGGCGTGATCTGCACAGGTGCGAGCCAACCAGGGAGCAGGTGCTTTGATTTCCAGTGATCTGACTAAAATCCAGCTATTATCCGGTGCGGTAGGCCAGTTTAATTGGCTGAGTTGCTGATGACTTTGTTCAATCAAGGCGTTACTGGCAGCAGTAATATTTAATTTTTCAATTAACGTATCTTCTGCTTGCCAGTGCCGCATTATCTAAGCCCCTTGGTCAGCTTGCTCGCCACTGCGGTGAACTGCGTGGTAATGATTTGATCAACTAATGACACTTGAGTGATGGTTGCCAAGGCACCTTGTTCATCTTGATCATCTACCGTTAATACCGCCACTGGCTTTTGAGCCTGATTCATCAGCTGCAACACAGTGCCTCTGGCGACTACTTTGTTGAGTGTGAGTCTGAGGGTGGCGCCGGGCTTGGCTTTTATGGGTGGTGTTTGAACCGTGCCCGTCACAATTTCTTGAGGGTCGCCTAAAGATGAATAAATCAAGCAGGCACGAATCAGGTGATCCATGGCACTGTTGGCTTCACCCGTTTGGCTTTGCAATTGTTGGTACATCCAATGGATAAGTTCAGCTAGGGTTCGGGTGAGATTAAAGTCGGCCTGCTCGGCTTTTTCTAAGCCCGGCCAGTAGCTGACTCTATCAACCTTAATTCTATCGTCCTCAGCCAGTTGACCCCATTGCAAGCGCAGCGGTGGTAGTTGCCCGAGAATATCCAGCAAACAAGCCACCGCATTTTCAAGATCATTATTTAATTGTTGAGCTTTTCGTTTTAGCTTTCCTCTAGAGCTGGTGAGCGCATCTTCCAGAGATAACACCTGGGCATTTTGGTGATGCCAATGGGCCAAGGTTCTGGTGTTAGGTTGCCAAAGAGGGGTAATGGTTTTGGTTTGAAATTGCTGCACTAACCCCAGATGGGTTTGGGTAATGGAATACAGTCGTTTGCTTAACGAAGTCGAGGGTAAAGACCTGGGTATAAAGCGACTTTGTAGCCTGGCCTGTCTTATATTGAACCAAGTTTGAATGATGCTGGGCTTGGACGGCAGATGATGAACGTACTTCTTCAGTCGAATCCATTCACTGATTGGCGTTTCTTTCAATGCGTCAAAAAATTCTTCCAGAGCTTCTGGTATTTCTGGGTCTTCTAACCAGTCGCAACCGGGAACAGGGGCATCTTCGTCCTGATATCTGAGTGACAGGGGATCTGCCAATCGAGCACTTACCGGGGCATTGCGGACTTTAACATAGTAAAGACCCTGGACCCGCTCTGTAAGAATTTGGAATCGCTTTTGATTCGCTTGGAAAACCTGTTGCAGGTCTTCTTCAACCAGCCGTTGGGTTACCCCGTAATCCCCAAGTTTCTCGACCCTTGGCTTGTCTAAATTGGACAGTTGTTCAGTTGCTTTTTCGATACTGATTGCCAATTTTTTCAGTGCTGAATCCATACGAATTCTTTCTCGCAACAACCGCTCTAACGAAGCTTCAATATTTCCATAGCGACCTTCCATAAACGCGATTTGCTTAGTGAGGATATTGCCCGCCGCAAACATGGCTTCGTAACGGGATTGCACCGCTATTTGTTGCCTTTGTTCCTGAGTTAGGTTGGGATCTTCTTTAAATCGTTCCTGGTCTCGCTCGGCAATATCTTGGGGTGTTGCCAGGGAACCAAAGCCATTTAAGGCGTCGGCAATGGTGGCGGCTTCGGTTTTATCAAACTGACTTTCCAAGGTAATTAACAGCTCTTCCATGCCTCGGTATATTTTTGCGTATTCGGCGATTTCCGGCAGCAGATGTTCTAGAACACTAAAGCGAAACGCCTTGGCTTGAAACGCTGGGCTGGTGAGTGCTTTTTTCGGCACACTGGCAATTTTGAAAAGTCGGTCGGCATTGAGGTTGTACTGCAGAGCTGACAACTGGTCCGGGTTTTTCTGAAGAGAACTGCCGTATAACGACTGCTGAACATTACTAACTTGATAAATAGGATCAATTTTTTGCACCTGCAACGTATTGCTAGCAATACTATCTATCAATGGCATAGAGTAATTGCTGTAGTCATACGCAGCTGCCGGAAGGGTAATGGGCTGTATCATTTCCAAAGAAGCAACACTGCCTCGCATGGCTAAATCCAAGCCAGGGGCCACTGCCGGTTCCACTAAACGCACTGATTCACCTGTTGTTTCGGGAGTGGTTGCGGATCTGGGTTCGTCCGGCGGCGGCGTTTGTGCTTCGCTCTGAATATCTAAATTGGTCAGTTTGGTAAAGGGCAACCAACGACTCACTTGTAACCCAGAGCCATCACCGGCAACGCCACCGGCTAACGACGCCAAGGCAACGGTTTGAGTGTCTAAGAATTGTCTTTGCAAGGTTAGATAGTCGCGGGTTTTCTCAAGCCGTTCTCTAGTGGCTCTTATTTCATTGTCTTTGGCTTCAATTTCCCATTGCAATTCCGCGTATTGAACCACGTAACCATTTTCATTGAGGGTCGGAGCTGGAGGGCTACCATCAACCAACCAGTCTTGATAGAACTGTGGGGTTTCCAAAGTGTCTTGATCATAGGGGTAGGGGTTCACATCATTACCAATCTGACCTAAGCCCTCTGATAACAGTTGCTGATATATCAGATTGGGTTGTAATGGTGGCGTTTTGGGCTTGGGAAGTTTCAGAGCATCGAGCTCGCCGGGGGATAAAACATCTGACTCGGTTAGCCCATAGAGTAAATTGAATTGATTCATCCAATTCAGCCACGCCTTGTAGCTACGCATAAAGTATTTGTGCAGGTCACTCAGTAGCGCAGAATCCAGCTGCGGAATGTCGAGAATTCTTGGGTTGTAGTCTTGATCCTTCAGGGCCAGTAGCAACCGAATATGTTGGTGTTGGTTGTTAACCATTGATAAAGCGTTGCGAGGTAAATGCCGCTGAATTAGCTCTTTGGCACCACTGGCCATAATGGGCACCATATCAATGGCAAAATTCTGTGGCCACCAAAGCAGGTTAGGTCCTGTGGCAGCTGGGTTTTGTAACCAAGCTAGAGGCAGCTCACCGGCTGCTGGCATGTAATCCAACTGCAATTGAGTTTGCAGCCAGGTTTCTAGAGGTTGATCAAAGGGCGCTGAATAATGAATCTCATTGATGGCATGATCCACTTGTTTGGAAAAACTCAAATAAGCTGAATTCGCCTTGGCCTCAAATCGTCCGGTTTGATGATTACACCAGAGCACATTGTGGCTGTCCCCTAGGGTTTGCAATGCCACGGTTGCAATGGGAATGCGGGTTTGCATCTGATTAATGGCAGGCTGTATCACCTGACCGGCGGCGATGCGATTACAGAGCAAGTGTTCGTCGAGAGTCACTTGGTCGGCAGCTATGTTCAGTTTTTTTAATTGCAGGGTAGAGGCCACTACGATGGTGGAATCTCGGGTGGGATCATACTCAGCGCGCTGACAGGGCAATACATCATCGGGTGCGTCCACATGTCGCTTAATGTGTTGCAAACACAAGAAGTAAACCCCGGTAGCATCAGTGCTAACGGTTTTGGCAAGATAGTTTTCAATCAGTTCTTGCCAGTCTTGTTGCAGACGATAAAACAGGTTCATGGTGAGTCCAGATCCTGTAACGGCAAGTCCGGGTTCAATGCTCACCTTTTCATCGTTACTGGTGACCGCCATACCCGACACAATACCAGGATGCTGACCCGCCAATAAATGCAGCAGTCGGGTGTCGGCGTAGTCTTGGCGGCGGTCAAATTCTTTCTCCCCAAGATGACGACCTGGGAATAAATTTAATCGCTCAAGGTTTGATGCACTGGCAACGGCTGGGGAAATTAAAATCTTTTCCATGGCTAACTCCGTTGTCCTAATTTCAGCCATTGCTCTGGGCTAACCTCCAGCCCAAAGGCATCGACCTGTTTAGCGATGACTTCGGCAATGGGCTGATCTTGTCTTTGAGATAATTCCTCTAAACAGGTTTTCAGGAACTCAAAAAGCAGGTTTTGATTGTCTGCTGCTTCCAAGGTTATCCATAAAACCGGGTCAAAACGTGAACCCACTGCAATTAAGAACCAGGAAATGAACTGCGTGGCTTCGACATCCTCCCGATATTTTTCTATGAGGATTTTGACGGCAGAAGCATTGGCATCATCAAATGGTGGCCGAAACGCCATCAGACGTTCCAAGTCCCAAAATTTCAGAAAAATACTGTCTTCGTCCACCACAATGGGCACCGGCTCAATGGGTGTCTCGATGGGTTCTACTGTGTCACCGGTTCCTGGCCCTGTGTCAGTGCCACCAGAGTCACCTGGGCTGACGACCACAGGCGGCGGAATCTCGGTACCAGAAGCCAGAACCACGCCGCTTAGGGTGGTTTCGGCTGCTCTTAATGGCCGACGCACATAGATTAATCCGTCGTCTGCTTGAAGATTCCAAATGGCCTGCCAAGTGTTGGCATCGGTATCTAACCGGTGAACATTTTGTCTTGGGTAAAGTTTCAGCTGTAACAGATCAAGCCGGGGCAGTAGTCCGATCTTTGGATCAAACTCCCGCTCCAACAAACGGCCATAACTGTGATAGCTCGCGTCATTTAATGGCGCCAACACAATCACATCAATGGGCTCGTTGATGGCCATATTCAGGGGCGGCAGCGACATGGACTCTTGCATAATCAAGTGCATGTCCGATTGCCTAACCGGTGCCACCCAAACGTCATAGTTGTCAGGGAAATACTGCTGGGTGCCCACTACCGGATTAAAGCTGGCTTTGGGTGCCTTGCCCGCCGGAGGAAGTAATTGAAAGTAGTCTTTGGCGGCAAAACCAGAGTTAAGGCCAACACTGGTTCTATGGCTTAAGACCTCACCCAATAATTGGTCGTAGTGGCGTCGAAGATGAAGTTGTTGCCGGTTGCTCTCATAGGTGTCGTTCGCCAATTGACGGATTAGCAGTGAGTCTAACCAGATAGGGCGGTCATGCTTAATGGCCAGCAACCCCAGAGCCACTGAGTCTTCTGGAATCATGCCATTGATCTGGCCAAGGCCAGCGAGTTTGGCAATGAGTTGAGCTCGAATATTCAGTTCTGATTGCTCTGGCAGATCGAGTTTCAGATTCACCAAACCTAATTGAACGGCTTCGGTGGTGACGTCAAATTGCACGGTTTTCTGGCTTCCCAAATCCGTTGGAAAGACTTCTGCGATGTCAGTACCGAACTCTGTGTACTTTAATACCACCGCATATAGACCGCGGTTGAAATACTGATACTCCTTGGTATTGAGGTCGATTATTTCTGCTCGCTCCGCCAAGTTGACCTTGATTTGGCTACTCAATTGAAGCACCCGACCCATTTCATTAATAGCTAGTCCGGGCTCTAGTGTTAGGTCACCGTTGTTGGGGTTGAGGGTTAAATCCAAGCCTTTTAGCACACCCTGGCCCATGACTTGACCCACTTCTTTTAAGCGTCGATCCAGATATAGCTGATCCCGGATCAAGTCTTCAGCGGTCAGTAGCCGTCCATCAAAATAGTGGGTTCGGGTCATGCGTGGATCAACGTCAGCGCTGACGGTTAAATCGGCATAGTTGGTGACCGGGTTGCCTAAAGGCTGAAAAACAATTTGTTGAGTCATTTTTATCTCCTTAAGGCTGTCTGGACAAATAGGCCAATTGCGAAGGGGTGAACACGAATGGGCGAATAAGGTTGTTGATTTCTATGGCGTTAGGATTGAGCACTGCTTCCGTTTCAGTGGCGTCGGTATAAACACTCAGGTCATTCACCTCTATGCTCACTCTGGCTAAGGGGATTCGAGCCGCTTGCAGTAACTCCAATGCTGGTGGGCTCACACCATCTTGATCCAAGGCGTGCAGTAACCGTGCTTTCAATTGCAGTTGCTTTTGTTGTTCGCCGGTGCTGGTGTCCAACAAGTTTTGCTCAGTGGGGTTCAGGCTGGGTAATTGATCCGTTAAATCGTCGGGCCAATGGCTGTGTTGAGCCCAGGGTTTAAAGCTGTCTGAATTAGGGAGTTCGGGTTCAATGTCCAATGCCAAACTGTCAGCGGTTCGGCTAGGGGCCACAGGGTCTGTACTAAGGTTTAACTTGCGAGCCAATACAGGTTGCATAGCCACAGAGCAATCCATCTGTCGGGCATAAACAGTGAGATGCAAGATGTTGGGATCTGGTGCCTCGTCATAGCCATTCATCAATTGTTCTTGGGTTCGGGTTTTCAGCCATTGGCCTAAGTCGACGCAATAAGGCTCATGAATCAAAATTTCACGACCTAGACCATCTATGCCAATACCTGGGGTGACGATCAACTTCAAAGCCACAGGGTCATTGTCGGCGGCTTCATCCGGATCCATCTTCACTACCATGCCCGCAACCGTACCCGCACCTTGGAACCAATATTGATGCCTAGTGAGCCGGCGTCGATGATATTCCTGTTCTTCGCGGGTGGCATCCAACCCCAGTAACATGCCGGCTTCATAAGACACGCGCTTTAAGGGTTGATCCAGAACGGCATCTTGTTCCAGCCGGTTTTGATCTTGATTACTCATGACAATGTGCCTCGTTGAATATCAGGGTGACTGGTATTTGAGTGTTGGCTTGAGAGATAAAGGGCTTTTTCAGGGTCGAGCGCCGCAGGATTACGCAATACGCCTTCGCGACCCAAAGCCGTATCATTGAGTACCACCTGGCGGAAAGGTGGGGTGTTTTCGAGCCAGGTATCTACTGACAATAAAGGTGACAGGCCTAAGACAAACGGCAAATCTGTTTCGAAAATCTGGTACTGAATGTGAGCAGGTAACTGTTGGTCTATGACCTCTTGTACTTGAACCCGTTTGGCTTTCGCGGGGCCATGCAACAACACAGTTACTCGGTCAGCATACTGATCAAAAAACCGTTTAACCGTTTTCTGATCCAAATTATTTTGCTGCGCCAATTCCGGTGCAAACAGGGCTAAAAACTGTCGAGCGTGTTGTTCAGACAAAATCAGGCTGTCGCCTATGATGCTGTTACCACTTTGGCCCGTTCCCAGGGTCAACGGATGGTCTTTGTCATCCATAGACACCCCAAGAATGGTCGCCATGGTTCTGCGTAGGCGGAAGTTTTCAACTACCACAATTTCCCCTCGGGCCACTGCACCATCTGTCATGATGTCCAGAGCCAATGCGATGCCATTGAGGGTGCCACGCCATTTTTGCAGCAGACCAATACAGGCTAGGTGCCGTCTTTTTCTGTGTTCCGGCCAATGATTGGGCAGTTCAGTCCCTAAACATCTGGCTAGCCAATCCAGGTTTGCCGAAGGGCAGGTTCTTGGATGAAGCAAACGTTCAGAGGTGGCGATATTGCCTTCAATGGGCGTCAGCATGCCCTCAAATGCCCCTAAAAACCGTTCACGAACATCGGCTCCGTTAGCGTTTGAATCTTGATTATTAAAAGACCGAACTTGTTCCTGTCGCATATGATTGGGGAAGTAATTATCTTGGTAACAGAACCGCCCGTAATACACCCGAATGGCATGGATGGCCGGGGTGTGGGTGGCGTTGCCGGTAAGCTCTAACCGGATTTGCAGGTATCTACCGGTCAACCTGCGAACTTCGCCTTTGGGATGCTGCAATAACAGCTCGTACAGTCCGTATTCCTTTGGGTCGCTGGGGATCTTGCCACGGCGCTCTAAACACTGCCGACTTAAGCTAGCGCCACCGGGAAGTTCTGATTCCAGTGGTGAATGCAGCAGGGCGGTCTGAGTAATAAAAGGGGCTTTTGTTCGGTGTTTAAGCTCGTTAAAACAACGCACCTGAATCTGTATTTGGGTGCCCTTGGGAATATGACCATCCACATAAAGACGATGCCAGACGCAGTTTGGCTGGCCACTGTCTAGTTCATTCAACAAAGTCGCTTCGGCAGTGGTGTAATACCTTGGTCTTTGTAGAGGCAACAAAGGTCTTGGACGGGCTGGCACCTCAGGGTCTTGGCTGTCTGACTCCGCAGGATAGTGCAGCGGCATACTGGGCATAGCAACAAAGCGCTGTCCGGCTTTATTGATCATGGGGTATCGACGCCTAACTAACCTAGCCCCAGATTCTCCACTGGAGTCCCAAACTAAATGTACCAGCGGACAGTCTCTTCTTCGAAACTGGTCATCACCTGCTTCAGCTGGTGGTAACAACCCAAGGGTACCGGGCTCATACACCGCCATATCAGAGCTGAATGGCACCTCAGATTCGATAGCAAAACTCTGCCACTGACTAGGCTGATGCAAAACTGCCCGCCAAATTAATTGGTTACCGGAAAAGTCATGACAGAGCAGATACAAGTATTGTTTATCGCTGGCGAGGGCCATGGCTTGAACCGTGGCTTGATCAGGTTGCCAGTGGTAGGTGTTGTGTAAGCTAAATGGCCGAGGATTAATGGTAACCGGCTCGAAGGACTCTGCACTGGGTTGATAGGGGTGAGGAAGTGGTTCACCCATAAACTGGGCAACAGTGTTTTCGGTAACCACCCAAACGGAATGACTCGCATCGACACAACAACGGATGCCTGGTTCAGTCAATTGGGCCGCTCGTTGCCAACGCTTCTGCAAATCGTAGGTCAACACGCCGTGGTTGTCGGCACCGTCACTGTAAAGTGCAGCCAAACGATTTTGAGGGCCAATGGTTAGATCTGTGAATTCACCCACCGGCGCAACCACTGGGTTGGAAATATCATCCACCAGTGGTTTAAAACCATCGCCACCATTCACCAGTATTTGACTATTGTCTGGGGACAACATAGCCAGTTGGCCGAAGCCGTCTTGTACCAAGGGCCGAGCGTTTTGCCATTCACTAATAGCCAAAGCCGGGTCTGATGCTGGCAGCCATAAGTCTTGATTTGGCGCCAGCTTCAGACACTTTTGTTGGTAGTCCCAGTGCATTCGACTGCTGAGCTGATGAAATTCATCTGGCTCTCTCAGCAGCAAGAATGGCGTGTTATTCACATCCATATCAGCACACCTCAGGAATCACGGGAGCAGGAACACCCTGGTCTGGTGTTGAAGGTGTTGCTATTAACCCTTGAGGCAAGGCATTGGCCTGGGTTTGGCCTTTCACTGCCATGACTGCTTTGAGCTCAGGTAATTGATATTTGCTCAGAACGATTGATTCACCTGGTTTCAATGCTCGCCATTGCCCTGGTGTATTGGTGGGCACGAACAACGAAACACGGTTTACGGAACGGACTCCAGGCACTCTAGCAACTTGGGTCAGTAGGTCATTTGGATTAAGGTTTTCACCCATGATCCATCCGTTATCATGAAATCCACCCGGAGCTAAGGGCCACACAAACTCAATTAGGGTTTTTTCCACTTGATTCAGAGTTTCTATTTCAGTATCGCTGTCCATCACTTCAACGCTAATGGTTGCAGCAAAGGGAATGAACTCAGGGCTCAGAATGTATAACTCGGTACCCACGGGAACCCGGGGTACTAAATACTGAAATACATCTTTTAGTAGACCTTGGGCGGGCTTGGGGTACTGATCAACCGTTGGCACGGGCTGAGGCGGCATTACAAATAAGCTGACCACGCCAGGGACATTTTCTCGCAGGGCTTCGATCTTATTACCTGGAATCAAGCCTTTCACCACAGTCGCTTTCGCCACTGGATTGACCGGGTTGAACTCCACCAGCACTTGGTAATCTTCTGCGGTGACTGCGCGGTTTCGATGACTCAAATATTGGGGAATACGCTTTTCGGCTTCCACCACGGTTTCAGCATCTCGACCCCCAGTAAATGGAAATTCTTGTCGTAGTTTAAGTCGGTCACTGCCATCCACAATTTCAGTGAGTTGTTCCGCCTGAATATTGCTTTCACTGCCACCGCCATAACGATAACTGGCGGCTCGAATTCGCATCGCCACCGGTGGACGCTTGCCAGAATCCAAACCATTGCCAAACAAAATTGTGCCAGTGCTGGCATCCAGCTTGTAGATTAAGTCTTCCTGAGAATACCCAGCTAGGTAATCCACCTGATACCAAGGTTGCCATTGAGAGTTGTGCTCCACCTCAAGCATCATCGAACCTGGGTCGATGTCGGTGTGTTCCAACTGCAAACTTTGGCTGGGCCTGCCGTTGCCTTTGCCGAGCATTCTGTCCTTGGCTAATCCTTGCGCAATCACATCCACACCGTTTATTCCCAAGTAAGACAGTTCCAGGTTTGGATCGTCGTCGCAGCTGAGTCTTACCCATGCCACCAGTAACGAAGTGTCCATATCACTGGGCAGTTCAGGGGGGTAATCAGCTAATCCTGAAAACATGGGATCAGGGTCATTAATGCGCTCAAATAGCTGGGCATTGCTGGGTAATTTCAAACGAACCACGCCAGTTTTGCGACCACCATTGGAACTGTCTGAAATTTGAGTGAGTGGAATAAACAGGGTTTGATTCAGTTCGTTGACTGTGACTAATTCCCAATTCAGTTTTCTTGGGCTTAATTCATTTAACTGATCAGAAGGCACACCGTCATTGGGTGAAATCGCAAAGTTAACCACAGTACCGGCCAAGTTTTCTCTGAGTGGCGTGATTTGATCCTTCAGAGTTTTTGGCGCTAACAAAGCTAAGTAATAGAAATGATCGATAGTGCCGGATAGGGTTAGGTGTTGTTGCGGAATCTGATGATGCTTGGGTTGAAAGGGAACGGGGGTTTGTTTCGCAGACAAACCATATTGCTGTTTTAACTCTTCCAGAGTCATGCCCATTGCCAGCAACTGTTTGGCATTCACCTTTTCTTTGCTCATCACCACCATGGTTAAGGGTGTTGGCTGCACTTCACTTAGCGTGGTAAAGCGGTGTTTAACAGAACCATCTAGTTGGGTGCCCGAATAAACGGTGTTGGGTAAATTGGCGCTGTAGCCACTGGCGTCGATGCAGGCAACCCCCATGGCAGGTTTTGCAGGGCGTATGGGAATCTGCAACAAATTTAAAAAGATTCGTCGCTGACGCTCGGGTATTAAATTACTGCGATACAGGATGGTCTCGGTTAAAAACGCAAATAGATCCACAAAGGCATTAGCCGGATCCCCAGGGGCTATCTGAGTTAACTCGGGCAGATGATTGGACAACCTGTCTTTGGCTTCAGCAACCAGGTCGTCGAATCGTCGATCATCCAGATTGGGTACTGGTAATGGCATACTAAATTCCCTTTATCAGACGCTTAGGTTCATACTCAAACTAAACAGTTCTGGCTTGTTGCTGTGCCGCATGTGGTAATAAATCATGATCTGAATATCCGTTAGGCTTTTGGGCTCTGGAGTGACCTGTACTTGATCCACAACCACTCGGGTTTCCCATTGGCTCAGGGCCTTACTCACCACATTGGCAATTAAATTTCTGGTGGTTTCATTGTTGGGCTGATGAATAAATTCCAACAACCCCGCACCAAACTCGGGGCGCATTAATCGCTCTCCGGGATTCGTCAGTAAAATGTTGCGCATCACTTCACGAACACTTTGATCGTCCTTGGCATAGTCCAATGTTCCTTCATTGGATATTCCGAATAACGGCCAACTGATCACACTGGGTATGGTGGTCATAAGCTGCTCCTATTTCACCTTGGGTATGGGAATCCACTGCTTAACCCAGGGCATCCAGAAAAATACGATGTTGAGTAAGCTGACAATAATCATCAGCAGAATCATGGCGACTAATGTGACAATGGGCAGACTGAACACCAACACCCACTGTATGCCTCCAGAACCTCCCGGAGGTGGATCGCCAGCCACCTCTTCAGTAACACCTTTCTTTAGCTTTAGGGCATTCAGGAGTTTGTAGGTATCAGGAGGGGTAATCAGGGCCGGGCCTTTTGCTAGGCCTTTGCGTAAATCTTTTAGACTGGGTACCTGAATCATCGATGGGCGGCTGGCCTCTGCGTCAAACGGAGCCGCAACACGAAATAACTGTGAGGCTTGCTCATTGCCCCAATACAGTCTGACTTTATTGGCATTGTCTTTGGCTCGAATAAAGGGAATGACCTGATATAGATCGTCCTCACCCTGGTCGAATTTTGGAACAGGAATTTGCTGGCTCAATTCTTCGCCCTGTTTAATAACCCGTTGTTTGAGCGCCTCTCGCAACCATCGAGCCTGAGCATCGGTCATGACCAATGAGCTGGTGAAGCTGATGTTGTCGGAATAGGGCACAGGCAAATGGGTGAGTCGACCCCTAGAGTCAATATTGGATTGCTGTTCTTGCTTGGCTAACCATTCAATTAAACGATGACTGGAATAGGGCTTAAAGGACGTAAGGTATTGCCACAGGCTTTTGTCTTTTTGAAGGCTACTAGTACTAATGTCGCCATACAGAAGTTTGTTGGCTTCTGTATTGTTGGTTTTCCAAAAATAAATATTTTCTGTTAACGATTTGAGTTGTTGGTTGTCTGGGTTTTCTGTGAGACCCAGTTGGTGTTGTTCAACCAGAGCTTTGAGTAACTGAAAAAATTCATTAATGGGCTGACCATTAACTACCGGCACTGCCCATGCCTGTCTCCATATTTGACCAGTGTAATTTGCACCCTTTGCATAACCATATGGCCAGGGCAACAACTGGTCTAATTCATCGCTCAGTTTATCTGCTTCATCATTACTGGGATTTACTTTTTGAGGAGGCCGATAACTTCCCACCACTGGCAAATAGCCAAACAGAATGGTTCGATGCTTGCCCTTCGTATCTTGAATGGTTTGGGCATGCATGGGGTGGGTTTGTTCGCCCGTGTAAGTAGGCTTTTTATTTCTTGGATGAAGAATATTGTCTCGACACAGGTGCCGATCTAAATCCGGGTCCGCCAGTCCTTGCACACTAGTTTGCCAGCCAATGGGTTCGTCATCTTCCAGCATCCAACTGAATTCGCCTTGGTTGGTTTTTTTGCGGATCACTAATCCGGCACTTTCGATGCGTTGCGGGTTTAACGCCGGTTGACCGATGTGATCGCAGCATAGCTCCACACTCACAACATAAGAGCTGTGATGAATGGGCAGACGCAACACCACTTCATTGCCCCAATCACTGAATCGATCTTCTGTTTGCCAATTAAAATTAAATTGCTGATTGCCCAAGTCTTTTAAAAACTTGGTCATGAATTCGGGCACCAAATAACGATGCAATTGGGTACCTGAGCCTTGACCATAAGAGGGAGTCGTAAACAGTACCGGATGATCCTGGTTAGCATTAAATCGAATATTCATTACCAGATATTCCCCGCACCAGGTGTATAAGTGGCGCCCACCACAGACGGCGTATTAACTGTTGACGCAATGACGGTGCCGGTGAAGTTTGCCTGACCCGAATCCACCCGCACCGTAGATGCAGATACACTGAATTCCATTGCGTTAATACTCACAGAGCCTTGAGACATTATTTCAATGCCGCTGCTTGAAAGCTTGATGCTTTCACTGCTTCTCACAATTTCAATGGCACCGCCGCTACTTTCATCAATTTTTATCTGATAGCCACTGCGAGTTTGAATTTCTATTTTGGGTTCTTGATCTTTAAACGCGAGAACAGATTCTGCCGGTGTTTTAATCACATAATTGTCTTCAACCGTTTCTACTTCATCGAACATGGGCTCGTCGCCAGTCCAGATGCTGCCCATGATGATGACTTGATCCTGACTGATAAAAGCCAGCACCACCATTTCATCAATTTTGGGTAGAATGGCTTGGCCGTAATTGCTGCCTGCGGATGCCACCATGACATGGGCCCACAGAGTTAATTCATTGGCGACAATTTTTACTTGAATGCGGCCGCGATTTTCTGGGTCTTGGTTATCAACCACTTTACCCAGATGCAAAGACTGGTAATTACCTAACGCATGTAATGCTTGAACACTCATGACACCCACCCTGATTTAGAAACTTTTAAATAGGTTTCAAAACCCGCTACGGCATCAAAACGATGAGCACAATGATTAATTTGATATTTGCCTTCGAGCCGTGGGGAGACTCCAGACAATTCAATTTCTCTACCTGCATGTAATGTCGGTTCACCTTGGCAACGAATATCGCCATGGAGAAATTGTTTTAATTTGCTTTCAAAATGTTGTTTAGAAAACTCTCTGGCTTCGCCAGTGTTTCTGGCAAAAGGTTGTGGCATGATTTCGTCACTGGCCCAACCTAAATCGTCGAGAATTGATTTTCCGGAAGTGCCATCTGCAGAAAAAGAGTTGGCATCTTTATCCACAATTTCGCCAGTTTTAACATTAAAACCTAGCACCTTTGTGCTGGTGGGCAGGTGGTTTAAATCCGCAATAATCCGCACACTCAATGCACTGTCTTGTGCGCTTAGTGACATAGGGTCGGGGTCCGGTTCATTGGCTTTAGCCACCAGGGTATTGTCCTCTAACCTCAAATTAGCGCCTCTGGCATTACAGAGTCGCAGCATAAATGCCAAGTCACTCTCGTTCATTTGGTAGTAGTCTGATTTAGTAGAGGAAACATTGACGTCGGTACTAAAACTGCCACTAATAATTTCATCAATGACTTCGTTCACTGATTTGTCTTCAAATACTTTGCTGCGTCGAACTCTAGCGAGCTTATGTAATTCATCTTGCAATAGAAATGCGATCTGAGGTGTGCCTTCGCCATATCTTTCTTCAATGGCGGTAACATAGCCTTTAAAAATACTTTGTTTTTCATTTTGAATTTGAAACAACAATTCAATGTCATCGCCCAACTCAATATCTAAATAACCAAAACCTGGTTGCTCATTGGTACCTGAACTGGTCCAGTTGGTTACTAAAACCTCACCATGACTAAAACCCTGGCTAGGCTGATTAACCGTTAAACCAGTGAGTGCTTGAGCGAATTCCAAATTCTCTTGTCCAGCAATTTTTATGATTGGCCGGGCATTACTGAGAGATGGATTTTGTTCTGCGTTAGTTAGCGTCATATCAGTCGATTAATAACCTTTGTTTTCTTTCTTCTAACACAGCCAGTGTTTGGAGCATTTCAGTTTCTGCAGTGGGTAAAGGCTGTTGAGTGGGTTCCGGTTGATTGGTTTGTTTATCCAATGATGGGCTTTCCACTTGCGCAATAACTTCACCAATGAGTACGGGCATAACAGTCTCCTACTAAGCTTCCACTGGGCTGGGTGGTGTGGGTGCAGAACCATTGTTGTTGGCGATAGGCTCTGAGTTTGTATCATCAAAACCAGGAATGCCTTGGCCCAATGCTTCACCTAAACCTGGATCTTTTTGATTAGAGCCGGGCTTTGCAATGGTTTTTTGAGCAGTGTTTCTAACAGATTCAATACCGTTATAGAGTGCCTCTTCCCGCCAATCTTTATTGTGGTCGTCGTTGTTGGCGACGGTTTTTCCCGGTGGTAAGGGCGATAATTTAGGAGTTGTTGTATTCGCTTTTTTGGCTTCTTCGGTTCGAAATTGAAACCGGCTTTCCGACAGCTTTAAAGAAATGGTCGACCGCAGGGGAACCCCTTCTGACGAAAAGAAATCCAGGGTTTCATCAAAGGATTCCATGATGCCTACAAAGGCAAAACTTCCCCACAGGAACAAACATTTTTGCGGTGGTACCTGCTCATCACTATCGTCTTCTGTTTTCATAAACAGATTGGCTATTTGGCCGGTTTTTACTCTGACATCTGGGCTTTCATTGGACTCAATTTGAGTCGTATCAAAAATTAATTCCACAGTTAAATTAGAAGAACTGCTATCAACATACTGTGCTGCCCGAGAACTGCCACTGCGTTCATTTTCTTTTAATGAATTGGCCAGTGACACTTTTAACGAAGCGGGATTAAATTGAACTTCAAAGGATTGTTCATTTTGGATCAAAGTACTTACCGGGCGATCAATGGGATCTTCCACCGTATACAAAATTGCTTTCACTGGCTTGGTGCTAGCAGCAGCGCTGTTTGTTGTTGAAGCTGTAGGTGTTGTTGATGCTGCTGCTGGTGTTTGCTGTGTCATACCACTTGCTCCTGTGCCGGTTGACCAGGGGTATTTGTTGACGGTCTATTCAGGGTTAAACTTTCAACCGCCAAATGCACCTCTTCAATGGCTACCTGATTGCTTGTGGAATTCAGATCTGGGCCTTTAAATTTAGTGGGTAATATGCCTTTCAATTTCCAGGTCATGACGACTTTTCTTTCACCTTCTTCATCAAACTCCGCACCATAAACATCAATTTCACCGCTCAGCCGGTACCCGTAATTGTTTCCTTGAGTGACGGCGTCAAACCAAGACCAAAGATCGTTATGATGAGTTACGCCTCGTTTTAAAATAATGGGGGAAAATTTGGTAGGGCCGACTCTTTGAACCTCTCCCCAATTGCGACCACCTTCGGCAATTATTTTCGGCTCCATGGTAAGTTCCAATCCGTTCACTTCACTGAAATAACCCTGACAAAGCATTTCATTGCTGGCGTCGTTATATAAATTGACGGCAAAATTAAAGGGGATAAATTCAGACATGACCTAACTCCGGTTGCCAAAAGCCGTCTCTATTAATGAAGGTCAGGCTGATGAAATTAATAGGTAGGGCAGGGGCCAGTTGAATATCAATCGCGATGCCATTTTCCATAGGCGATTGTTGAAGCACTAAGGCATCGCTTAAGCTATTGCCACGCAATGCCCCTTGATCAAACAGTTGCCCAAAAAATTTTTCAAGAACAATGAGAGGCACTTTACTTCTTGGATCGATATTAAAAATAAGGCTGTCACCCAGGCTTTTTAATTGCCTGATTAAATAACCCATAAAGCGAGCATTTTCCCCTGAGCTAAAATCCTTCCACACTTTGGATTGGGTATTCCCTTGAGCGAAATCTCCTGGATGAAGGGCAGGCACCATCAGTTGTTCATCATCCAAACTGACGTAACGGTTTTGAGTGAGTACACCCACGCCGAACTCATCACGATATTGCATCACCTGTTGTTGAGTTAACCTAGGAAATAAAACACTGGATGTTTTTAGATGCACTCCGGCAGTAGATCGCCATGGCCCGTATTGATGACTCGACCAGCTTTGAATCCCGGCAATTAATCCAACCGAACTGTGTAACGAAAACTCTGAATCTTGTTGATAGGGAAATAGAAATTGAACATGCCTGAGTCTTTGGCCTTTGGATTCAATTCTGCGTGCTTGCAACCAGTCCATGGTGGCCGAATCCAATTCCAGATAATTATGTTCTTGCGCTTTGGTTAAGGGCAAAGAAAATAACAATTGGATGTCGGGTCGATATTGCGCAATGGCTTCCACCAGCTTGGGGAAAAAGTTTTCGAATGCCATCGGCGAATCGCCCGCCATCATTTCTTCGGCATTACGACGTTCCCGATGGTCGTC
>JANQHX010000026.1 GCA_028282465.1 Gynuella sp. | reverse complement strand
ATCTGCAGTGTTAACCTGCGAACAGAATGGTTTAAATGATTGCTGGGTTTCCAATAGCTGTCAGCAAGAGTCTTCAGCGAGTTGGTTTAGGGCAGTTTTGTCTTTGCATGCCGATGGGTCAGCCGATGGTGGAAAGCTTATATATGATAACGACAGCTGCACTTTAGAGAATCGTTATATTGTCGCACCACTTGCGTTCAGTTCTGGCTCTTTAGAAGACTTTCCAAATGCTACCAACGCTATATATGAAATAGGTGATCAAGGTGTTGAAAGTCATGGTGAAACCGTCTCAGAATTGCTAATTACGTCAACTGAAATCGAAGCAATAAACCAGCAAGTTTTTCTTTATAGCCTCTACCGATTAGGCAGTGACTTGTGCTTTACCGATCCGTATTTAGGTTTGGCTACTATAGCTGGAATAATGGCCCATCCTAGAGTGACCTTCGATTTGTATAGAAGTGAATGGATGGATAATCAACTGCAGTCGGGATTAATTTATGAAGAATGCATGGTTCGATATGGTAGCAGCCAGCTACCTTCGTCTTGACCTGAATGTAAATACAAAATAGAATTTCTTTGCTGGTTTATACTGGCAGCGCCAAGATCGACGACAGTCGGCGCTTCTGATCTGATATATCTTAAAGAAGGCTAATAGCCTAATTCCTAGTTTTAAAATTGCTGCGTTACAGTCAAATTTTTCTCTCATCAATTAGTATTTTTAAACAGGTAGTTTATCTACAAACACCTTGTAATGCTGTTAAAACGAAATACATATAAAGAATTAGTTAACAGAAATCTATTCTTTAAAGCACAAATACACAGCACTTTTATTTTTATTTATCCATGAAAGGGTAACTTAGGTAACGACATAAAAGTTTATAGTGCTGCCGTTCACTTAATAACGGTAATCGCTGGTCTTCCAGCACTCTTAACACCAGCCGAGCACGCAAGTGTGGTGTTTTCAAATTCATTGAATTTGATTCGGCATCAGTAAAAAACCTGCCTGTGTTTAACATTTCTATGTTGATACAAGCAATCTACTAATTAGCGAGTTTCGCTAAATGTCTAACCTGTGCAGTCCTTCGGATTGTACTCCTCTTAAAAGAAGGTATATCATTATGAAAAAAACTAGTATGTTTTCATTTGACCGTGAGAAACTCAAAGAAGATTTTCGAAAGGTCGGGATATCAATGTTTATTGCAGGAATCATTGCAATGTTGATACCCAAACACAGTGGATCTGCTTACTTTGGTGCACTGGTATTTTTACTCGGCATTTGTTTTTGGGTATTCGGGTTAAGGAATACTGATAAAACAGAGGATAAAAAGTGTGACTGCTGTTCTTTCAGCTGTCGAAATCGTAATCGTTATATACGAATTAGACACAAGAAGTAGTATAGTTAGGAGCACAACCCTTGGTTGTTGCTCCTTTTATTTTTTACGAGAGAATCTAAAATGACTGTTATGAACATTATACTATTAACTTTTTGCCTCATTGTCTTAGTCGCTTTATCAATATTCATGTATTTCAAAAAATAGTCTAATAACCGGACTAAAATAGTAATATTTTAAAATAGAATATTTCACTGGCTGTTGATATTGCCTACAACAATCCATCATACTTTTAAACAAGTATGGTAACTAGATCATGACGACACTGAGCAACAGCGGTATTCAACTTCCCCATAAAATCATTGCGCTTCTGTTTCTAGAAGGCTTTGCAAGTATTTCACTTCAGTACATAGTTATTCGGCAAACTGTACCTTATGTGGGCAATTCAGTGTTATCCACTAGCTTAATTGTTTCTATGTTTTTATCGGCTTTGGCATTAGGTTATTTTTTCGGTGGTAAGGTTAAGTCTAGCCCACAGAGGCTTCTGTCTAGAAACCTAATGGTTTGTTTGTTTTTATACCCAATAGCATTATCAAAATTATTTGTTGAATCCTTCTTTTCTTTACTAGCGCTTCCTCCCTTAATAGAGCTATTGTTGTATTGCATGGTGGCATTGTTTCCAATGGCTTTAATTTTGTCTATGACAGTACCTCTAACCATTGCCATTGCAATGAATGCCAGATCATCTGAAAAGGCCGGACTGACGACGTCAATCAGTACACTAGGAAACGTAATGGGCGGACTTGTCTCAACATTCTTACTCATGTACTTCTTCGGTGTAGATGGTACTGTCTTTGTTAACTACCTATTTCTTGTTGCTGCCTACCTATGTGTTGCTTGTAAAAATATTATGTTACTCATTTTATCGTTAATGCTATCAATCTTTCTAAATGGGCTAGTGCCATATACTAATACCCTTGTTTCAACACAATATGCAGACTATCGTGTCAAAATAATTAATGATGAAAAGTACTTCATGATTAACGACCAATATTCTTCAAAGATAGGTTTGCATGGTGAAAAATTTGATTATATTGAGTTGATCAAAAAGCGATATCTTAATGAAAGTATTGATAAAGTACTGGTACTTGGAGCAGGGGGCTTTACTGTTTCTGATGACATCAAAGAGGATATTCAATTTACCTATGTTGATATAGACCCTAAAATCAAAGATATCGCTGAGAAGCGTTTCTTATTAAAGTCCGTAAACGGTGATTTTAAGGCAGAAGACGCAAGAAGTTTTATTAATAACACTAATGAACAATACGATCTTGTAGTGGTTGATCTGTTTTCAGATTCTGCTGCAGTACCCTGGCATTTGTTGACGACTGAGTTCTACTCATCAATAAAGAGTAAAATAAGACAGGGTGGTGTAGTTGTTATAAACATAATACAAGATCTAGATATGCGTTCAGCCTTCTCTAGAAGCATTTTATCAACGATCAATGCCTCACTAGGCCCATGCTTTTCTGACAGAATTCAAAATAGGCCTGGCTTGGGCAACGTTCTTTATTCGTGCTATCCGTCGAAAGACGCCAATATATCCTTATATAGCGATGATAAAACAATCAGTTCAATTGACACGGCACTGGCTGGAGGCTACCGGTAAATACGAGTGATAGTTCAACTGTGTTTATAGCATGGGTATCCATTCTTACCTATTTATACTAGTGTAAACATTATTAGCCACAACTAATTGACCACCTGTGTGGGAACGACGAATGTTTATGCGCTTTTTCATTTTAACAGTATTGATTGGATGCCTACCGCTTTGCATGTCAGAAGAACTGGATGAAGACTCGGATTCAACTGAAGAAGAGTTGTCACTAGTGGAGCGAATTACCTCTAGTGACTCTGCATTTGACCGAAAATTAACTCAGATGTTAGTGGCTTCAGAAAGCCAACATATGCTAACACCCTATGAGTCTAACTATATATTATTTACTGGCTTTTCATATTTTAATGACTCTGCTTATGATGAATATGCTGCGGTTTTTCAAGATGATGTGGAAGAGCTCGAAGTACAGTATGTGGAAATAAAATATCAACTGAGTTTGGCATTTCCCATTAGACGTTACTTATTGAACGACCAATCGGGAGCAGTAATTGCAGCCTATACTCAACAAAGTTGGTGGCAGGCAACTAATTTCGAAGCGTCATCACCATTTAGAGAAACAAATTACGAGCCTAGAATATTTTTTGCGAAAGCGCATGACCGTGATGTATTTGGTTGGACATTAAGAATTTCTGAATGGGGATTTGCTCATCAATCCAATGGTAGGGAAGAGTTAATTTCAAGAAGCTGGAATCGAATATACGCTGATTTTAGTTTTTCGAAGAAAAGGAGCCTTGTTAGTTTATCAAGCTGGATTCGCATTCCTGAATCTAATCGAGAAGATGACGATAATCCAGACTTACTCGATTATTTAGGATATGGGGAGATTTGGTTTGGTCGCGAACTAGATAACGGCGTTGTTTCTTCAATGTTAAGAATGAACCCAGAAACCGGTTATGGTGCCGTTGAACTGGGTTTGTCGCGACAACTTAATACCAATGTACGTCTTTATACTCAGTTATTCCACGGATATGGCGAATCACTGATTGATTACGATTTCCTAAATACCAGAGTAGGGGTGGGTTTTATGCTTAATGATTTATTGTGATGTTTTTAAGCTAGCTATTCTGAGCATGTTAGCTCTTGTCTTTAATAAACATCAAGGTACGGTTATTCGCCGGCATTTCATGATCTGCAAACAGTGAAAACTCTTGTTTTAAAAAATGCTCACAAACGTCTTCAAAAGACCGAATAGCACTCAGAGGGTCTCGCTCTTTCAACCATTGATCAAAGTTCTCATTCGATGCTGAGGTATATAAGCCTTGATAATTAAAAGGGCCATAAATTGCCACTAATGCATTATTTTTTAAATGATTGCCCAGTAGTTCAATGAGGGTTTTTACTTTTTCCCAAGATATTATATGAAAGGTATTGGCTGTAAATACCATGTCATATTCACCATTAGGGAACGAAGAACTGCCTATCTCAAATTCAATAGGCTTGCTAATATTGCTGTGTTTCTGATCGGCCATCCACTCCTCGATCACTTCAAGATTTTCACTCACGTCAGTCGGTTGCCAAGAGCACCGGCTAAAGTTGTTAGCGAAAAAAACTGCATGCTCACCCGTGCCACTACCAACTTCTAAAACCCGCTTTTCATCCTTTAGGTATTGTTTTAAAACTTCTAGAATTGACAGTTTGTTCCTCTCCACAGAGGGAGCAGACACTCGATTAGCAGAATTCATACTGGTAACCTTATTTAATAAAGAGGAGAGTGTTAAATAATAAGGCTGTTATTGTTTGCATTCCATAAATAAAAAAACGAAGCCATCTCAATAATAGTTTATTTAAACAACATACCTCAAAATTGTTAATAATTAACACCCAGAGGTTAATTGACCGATTTCTGGAGGCCTGCCATCTTCATGATTGACATAGAAGATCGAGCATTGGTCTGACCATCTATATCCTTTAGGCCAGATTTTGCCACCTAAACCTGAAGTAGATGGCCCACCGGGAATAGACGTTTGATTACCTCTGCCACACCATTCTGTTTGGCACACATCAGTAGGATTTGAGAAATTGATATTATCTAAATTGACGATATATCTAAATCCAAGAACGAAATTGCCCGAAGCATACCCTTCAACAATTGTTATGGTTGCACCTTCGCTGTCGATAGTCTGGGTTCCTGAGCTTTTACCCTCCACCAACGCCTGAGCACGTATGATTGCACTGCCTGACTTCATAGCGCCCTCCAGACCATCCAGAGTAGCAATCACAGCACTGTTCCTGAAATCTGCAAAACGCGGCAGGGCAAAAGCAGATAACACCCCTAGGATGATAATGACCATTATCAACTCAATAAGTGTGAAACCTTTTTGGTTGTTAGTTATGTTTTGCATTTGGAATAACTAGTTTTCGAATAAACGATTAATACAGTTTTATAATTATCAATCAAGAATTATAGGATAAACGAGCCCCTGTTGGTGCGGTATTCGTAAAGTGCCCGCTTAGTCATTTTAGAGTTTTAAACTAGTAAGGATATTAGTTGTCTTTAGCATCGGATCTAATAAATCCGCTTGCTATAGCAGCCAAAACCAATTCACAAACAAAAAACAAGTTAAATCCGTAGAATGTCGGGATGCCATCAACAACAAAGCTAACTAAGCGGCCCGCTGCGACACCTGACATGAAGATAACTACTGACCACAGTGCTGGGTTTATAAGTGTTTTTTTAGTGGAACCGATTATCCAAAACAAACCCATTGCTAGATAAAGACCCGAAAACCCTCTCAACATATGGATTAGGTTGTCGCCAGGTTTTGCCATCTGCAAGCCGTAAAGTAGGTTCATGCTGCCTTCCGGAACAGTTCCGTAGGTAACGCCAATGCTGAGTAATATGAGTCCAGTGATTAACAGGAAAAGCTGAGATCGTTTCATGTTTTTACCTTTAACTTGAGGGCGTTTCTATTTGGGCTTGTAAATTAGTTATAACCAGCAGCCCGCGAATAGGGAACGAGCTGCTGGAGTCTGGCAAGATGCCTAAGTCATTAGAAAGTTCTTAATTTCTTGCCCAGCTGTTCTTCCAATACGGGGCCAATATTTGTTCGAACATCATATTGCACATCAGCTTCGTATCTAGGCGCGTACTTTTCATAGGCTTGAGACAAGACTTCATGTTTTTTATCAATCATGACTTTGTTGTAGGCGTGGCTGACCACAAAGAATTCATTCGCTTTCAGTTGTGGCATGGTGATGTTAATGAACTCGTCGGTGGGCATGCCGTGCTGCATGTTTTCTTTTGGACCCAACTCAGAAACTACGAACCCTGGACAAATCAAACTAACGTCAATGAACTCAGGTAATTCTTCTCGTAAGGAGTGAGTGAACGCCAGAACACCATGTTTGGTGGCAACATAAGCACCGTTAAATGGGGTGCCATGGAATAATGAGTTTTCAGAACCAACGTTGTAAATGGCTGCTGGAGTGCCTTGTTCGATAAAGCGCTTACCAAACACTTGAGAGCCTGCAACAACACCAAATAGGTTGACGTTAAAAATGGCGTGAATGTGCTCCATTGGCATTTCCAGAACGGGCGCATGAGGCACCATTATGCCAGCGTTATTGATTAACACATCTACTTGACCAAATGCCTCCCAAGCGAATTCGGCTAACTTCTCAGTATCTTCTCTGCTGGTAGCGTCTGCCACGAACCATTTAGATTCAATTCCCATGTCTGTTAATTCATTTGTAGAGCTGACCAAGCGGTCTTCTCGTCGAGCGCTTAATACAATTTTTGCACCTTCCAGTCCAAATGCTTTTGCGTAGGCGAATCCTATGCCAGTTGCGCCACCTGTGATTACAACTACTTTATCTTTGAAATCCCGCATTTTTCATTACCTCTGTTGTGATGTTGTTGGACCTTATTTCTAATTTTGAAATTTTCTACTTACTTCACTTTTGGGGTGAAACAAACACACCCGCTGCGCTTTTATTTCAAGAAGGACTTAGCCTTTTTTGAAATAGCCGTGCTCGATCATTTGCTGAAACATATCGTTTAGCGAATCAGCAAGGGGTCGATAATTAACACCGAGTTCGCGTTTGCTTTTGGTGTTGTCAGCTTTCCAGGGGACATTGACGTTTAAAGAAATTGCTTTACGAGTCATGGCTTTATTTACCAGCGGAGCAACCAGCCATACCAACCATTTAGGCATTGGGCTGCGTGGTAGTGGGTAGTCGTTACCGTATTTAGGAATAAGGGTTTGAGCCATTTCAAACATGTCGGAATTGTGACCAGAAATAATATGGCGACCCTTAGCTTCTGGCACGTAAGCGGCTGCCATGTGCGCGTAGGCCAGGTCTCTAACGTCAACACAACCGAAACCAAATCTTGGTGCACCAGATTTCATGCTTCCGTCACCAAATTGTTTCACTAAAGAAAAGCTTTCTGAAGTCGCGTATGGATTAACCCCAGGGCCAAGAACCAAAGATGGATTGATAACAACCAGGTCCCAGCGATTTTGTTTGTTAGCAATATTCCATGCTTCTTTTTCGGCTTCAGTTTTGGAATAGCTATAAGCTGCGTGCTCAAGAGAGGAGGTGGTGTTCCACAGATCTTCAGTTAGTACACCACCTGGTGCTTTTTGACAGTCGGCATTGTCACCATAGATCGCGGCGCAGCTACTGGTTAAAACAACGCGGCGTACTGTAGATACTCTGTTCGCTTCTTCAAGTACATTGCGCGTCCCTAGTTTCGCAGGGTCGACTAATTCTTTTTGAGGGTTTTTTACATCAATAGTGAAGGGTGAAGCAGTGTGAAATACGATTGAACAGCCTTCCATTGCTTCAGCATAGGAGCCTTCTTTGAGTAGATCTGAAGAAAAATACTTAATATCTCCAGAGGAGGTTGTAGCAATTTCGTTAAGATATTTTAATTTTTCAGTGTTTGACGGGTCTCTAACCGCCGCATGCACAGTCACTCCAGCTTCCAAAAGCCCTTTGATAAGCTGACCGGCAACGTAACCAGTAGCACCAGTAACTAACACGGGGGAGGTAGTATCTATACTCAGGTTCATTTTTGTTTGCCTCGATTGATTGACTTAAGAAGATGCTTTTTGCATCATATCCGACCAACGGTCGAATATATTATCGACCCGCGGTCGACTGTCAAGTAGTAAATAGAGATTTTTTTAATGAGTTGGAAGCGCGCAAGAAATAGCGAACAGAAAGCTGAACGAATATCAGCGATATTAGTTGCCGCTGGAGGTCTTTTTGATCAGAAAGGCTTTGCCAGCATCTCCATGAAAGACATTGCAGAAACAGCTGGGTTAGGTAAAGCCAGCCTTTATTCGTACTTTAAGACAAAGGAAGAGGTGTTCGCTTCTTTGTTTTTGCAGGAAAGCGAAGCATGGTTTGAGAGCCTGAAAAGTTATCTTACTGGAATCGAAAATACAGACTCCTCTACCTTAGCTAAGATTCTGACTGACAATCTAAGAACACAAGAAAGGTTTTGTCGCTTGACGGTGATTTTATATTCGGTGGTTGAAAAGAACTTATCGAAAGAATTTATTTATAATTTTAAATTCGAAGTACAAGCTAACCTGAAACAATATGCCTCAAAGTTAAACGAAGTTATGCCAAGTTTAGCGATAGAAAATGGCGTATTATTTTTGTGCCAACATCAGGCAGTAATTGCTGGGCTTTGGCCAACCACACACCCGACACCTGAAATCGCAGAAGTTACCAAGAGTGAAGAGTTTAATGACTTGCATATTGATTTCTTCGAATTATTTCAGTCTACGATGGAAAAACTGCTTAGAGATTAAGATATCAATCTAGTAGCGGATGAAGTTCGAAATCAGGTGAAATACCACTCTTAAAAAGTGAAACGAATATCAAGAGCCAAATCTGGGGTTGGTTCATGGTGGCAAACCTACATTCAATCTACTAGTAGTGCACCAAACTCCACTCTAAAAACAAGCAGCCCAGCATTCGCTGGACTGTTTGATTTAAAGAAAGGTTATCTTCTGAAGAACATCCAATCCCATTAAGCAACAGGATAATCTATAAGAAAAATTCATGTATTTTTATTTATAGATTGAGCCTATGAATAAAGACGCAGCTATTTTTATGTGGACTAAGCAGAGGTTAAATTTATTTTATAAAACAATAGATTATGGGGGTTTATTACGAATACCGCTCATTCCTCAAGTAAGTCAAAATTCGGCCGATAAACTGCCAGAAGTCTAAGGTTTAAAAAATATGTCCCATGAATACAATCCCAGGCCAAGGCAACATATTAGTCCCAAATGTTCCGACTATAAAAGCATCCGATTCTGAAGACACATTTGATCGCGAGGATGTACTTAAAGCCAAGAATGAAATCACCATAACCAATGCAAGTGCTCAGTGGGAAGCCGAAGGTTACGAACCGGATCAACTGACAGGACGATTAGAAGAAAAGCAAGCAATTGAGACCTTTAATAACGCAGGTATTGATGCTCTGAACGCAAAAGCGAACAGGAACCTGAGCTCCCATTTTTCTATTGGATACCATAGTATTGCAGGACTAAACAGTGCCTTAGGCGGCATGCTTCAGTCAGGGCAAACTGAAATACACCAGACGGTTTCAAATAGTACATTTTATACTCGGATCAAAGACTTTGATCCCTCTGCACATGTTGATCGTTTACAGTCAGATGTCACGAAAGATGTATCAACATTTTTAGAGATAAAAACCAAGGAAGGAGACACTATTAAATTGTCGATCAGTGTCGACTACACCAAAGGGGAAATGGATCGGAAAGCTGGACTCTATTACTCACGAAATATACGTATCAACATGGAGGTGGATGGGGAGCTTTCCGAAAAAGAAATTGCAGAGATTGACAAATTTTCAAAGGCACTTGAACAGCAAATTGACAGGGTATCGAGAGGAAAAGGGCTGGATATTGAGTCCTTTAATCTATTTGAAGATGACACATTATCGAGCATTAAATTTGATTATAGGCCGAAAGGGGGCCAGTCTGTTTTCAACTTTGAGATGGTAAACAATGATGATACACGCTCTCTGATTATCGACTATGGCACCAATAAGATTAACTTAAAACTAGATAAGACTGACGGCGTTTTTAATATAAAAAGCGCTAATGCATCCAGGGTGGAGTACCTTTCACAATTAACAGAGGGGTTAGACAAATCCTCTGCGAGTAAAGAAGAAAGACGCTTACTACTGGATTCAGTAGATGCATTATTCAGCAACCTTAAGGGTATTGGTTCTAACAACGTCAAACCCGCAAATGCTATTACATCAGGTTTACCTGACTTCGAGATATCATTTAATAGACAACGATCCAACTATATACCTAATGCGCTCGATATCAGTCTAAAACAGAATACCCAAATCACGGAGAGTTCGGATGGAATATCCGTGGTACAAAAACATAATTACGACCTTTATTCGGAACAAGTGATTCCTTTAGATCATTTAGAACACGCAGACTATTTCAATGGAAACTACAAATTGAGAACAGTTGAAGAGCACCAAAGTAGAATCAGCCACTTAGAGATTAATACCTTGAATCAACTCGTAAGTGCGTCGATTGAGAAACAGGCTGAAGTGTTTACCAGTCTTTCGGTTTTTAATGAGCATAAACTTTTGGATAAAAGCATCGAACATTTAATAAAAAACTCCACTGATGATTTAACAGCTGAAGTTTTAATGATGGATAAAAGGAATGAACACAGAATGATTGAATCGTTGTTAAAACCTTTGGATCTTCCAAATTAAGCTGCACCATTAATATTTCCTGTAATCTCTATTACAGGAAATATTGAATATTACCCAAAATCAGTCCAAACTAACAACTTCCTAATATATTGTTAGTCCCAATGACACAGCACTTTCGGCATTCCATATCCCAGCATCTTGAGCTAGACCCAAACCTAGTTGGTAATGACTATGTGGTTGGTGATATCCACGGAATGTATGAGTCGTTAATGGCAATGCTCAGGGATATCAACTTCAATTCTGAGGTTGATCGCTTGATCGCCGTTGGGGATTTGGTGGACCGTGGCCCAGATTCTCTGAAGTGCTTGGAGCTCTTGGACGAACCCTGGTTTTATTCGGTTTTGGGTAATCATGAGGAATTAATGATTACGGCGGTGCTTGATCACAGCGACACTTACTTTGCTATGTGGCTGGCCAATGGCGGTAATTGGAGTGTCGATGTCGATAAAAAATTGTTGGAGACCTGGGCGCAGCGGATCAGTCATTTACCCTTAACCATTAGTTTCAAGAACCAACATGGGAAACGGATTGGCGTCTGTCATGCGGAATATCCAGCAGAAGACTGGTCTGAAAGAACCCAATTGAATCGCACAGAAAGCAATGCACTCATTTGGTCTAGAAACCAAATAAAACTAAAAGAGCACCGAACTGTGAAAAATGTAGATGTGCTTTTTCATGGTCACACCCCCGTGAATGAGCCCATTATTCTTGGTAACAGCCACTTTATTGATACCGGCTGTTTTCAAAGTAATGTGCTCACTATTGAAAACGTGAATAATTACTTTTAAATCAATGAGTTAATAACACAAAGCAAAGTAATACATCATCTATGAAAATCCCCTCACCTAGCCCCATTATTGATAATATTGACCACATCGAGAACCCCTATCGGTACGCAGTTGAATTGCTACCTTCGCAAATCGAAGGTCTAAAGATAGCTCATGACCTTGCTCAGCAAGACTACTCGTTATCCCTACAATTTCTTTACTCGTATCGTGGTAGCAAAGACACTTTTGGGTCTTACCGGCGGGAGTTAGAAAGACTGTTGCAGTGGTGTTGGTATGTTGAAGGAATCACATTAAACACTCTCAGAAGAAGTCACTTTGAAGCATTTTTGGAGTTTTGCCAGCAGCCACCACTCAATTGGATAGGCACTCAAAACCTACCCAGATTCATCGAGTCTGAGGGAGCAAGAATAGCTAACCCAGATTGGAAGCCGTTCGTTTCGAAGATAGATAAACGCAGTTTTGGTGCTGGCGATAAACCAGATCCAAAGCAATTCGCTCTGTCAAAAAGTGCGGTTCAAGCCATTTTTGCGGTGAGTTCAAGCTTCTTTAATTTCCTTATTCAAGAAGAATATACGGATTCAAATCCAGTTGCTCAAATTAGACAAAAGAGCCGATTTATTCGAAAACAGCAAGGGCCTGTCACCATTCGTCGTTTGAGTAATCAGCAATGGTTAACGGTACTGGATGAAGTAAAAAACCTAGCAGAAAACCAAACAGGTAAAGAAAAAGACAAATACGAGCGCATGCTGTTCATTATGTCCTGTTTATTTTGTCTTTACCTCAGAATATCAGAGCTTTCATCATCCGAACGTTGGCAACCGCAAATGGGGCACTTCTGGAAGGATTCTCTGGACAATTGGTGGTTCACCACAGTTGGCAAAGGCAATAAAGAAAGAGATGTGTCTGTCAGCGACCGAATGCTGGATGCGTTAATTCGGTACCGTCAATTTTTAAATCTCACTCAGCTTCCTTTGCCAGGAGAGGCCACTCCCCTACTTCCTAAACAAAAAGGGAGAGGTGGAATTTCAAGCACTCGCCAAATTCGTTACATAGTTCAGGAAGCATTCAACCTAGCGGTTTCCCGTTTAGAACAGTTAGGCTTAAATGAAGAAGCAGAATCACTTAAACTAGCCACGGTTCACTGGTTAAGACACACAGGTATCTCTGAGGACGTGAAAACTCGCCCCAGAGAACATGTCAGAGACGACGCAGGTCACGGCTCCAGCGCCATTACCGATCGCTATATTGATGTAGAGCGTCAACAAAGGCATGACAGTGCGAAAAACAAACCCATTGAACCTGCAGAGTAAATTATTAAGAGAATATAATGTCAGAAGTAAAAATTACGGTTAACGAAGGCAAGGCGCTCGATATCTATGAAGGCATGCTGGCTCAAGAAGATATCAATGAAAAAGATGCATCTGCTATTTTAGAAGCACTCTTAGAGTTGGCTGCTCAAATGTTTGATAAGGGTGATATTAAAACCGTAAATCGTGGTGATCGCACAGAATTGGTTTGTCAGCTAAGAAAAGGTTCAAGAAGAATTTCACTTATTCATGATGACGAACCTGAAAATAGCGAGTAATTAAAATGCCTAGACAGAAAAAAAGCCGAAGACTGAAGGGTAAGTTAAACCTCAAAACCGGTTCAAAAAAAGACTTTATTGCATCAGAAGATAAAGGAAAAATCCCTTCAAAAAACAAGCTAGCCAAGCATAAAAAAAGGCCTAAGTCGGCTTATCAAAAATATTTAGAGCAAACAGGCAAATCTGATGAATCTGCTGGCTCAGTGCAGCAACCAGAAGTTGTAGAGTCTGCTGAACAAAACATTGATTCCTTAGAGCCACAAGAAGTTATTAAGCCGGAAAAGAAAAAATCCTTTGATGACCTTAGCGGTGACGAACTGCTGGATATGTTGGATTAAGCTTTTTATAGAAACGGGTTAAACACGCTAACCCCTGTATTGATAAAATCTTTATCATTCCGAGTGACTACTGTCATATCGTATATTATTGCTGTGGCTGCGATTTGCTTATCCAAAGCATTCTCATGATGAGGTGATCTTAACTTACCCCAGACTTGAGCCTCTTCTCGATCAAAAGGAAGAATGTTTTGCGCAAACTCGTCAAGGATTGTATTCAGCCATTTTTCTAAGAGAGACGCCTGGTGCGAGTCTCCCCGATGCCTTATTTGTTCAATGCCTCTATGCAGTTCTCCAACCGAGATGACACTTATATAGAGAGGAGATTTATCAACCTCAGCTTCCTTAAAAAAAGCCTTAACGCCTGGATTCATTTTTGACTTCTTACGAAGTTCACTAATAACGTTTGTATCAATCAAATACATTTGAGCTATCGCTAGACTGCTTGCGCTCGAAATCTGAATCCTCACCTACTGCCGGAATCGATTTTAAAGCATCAACGAGACTTCTTTTTTTAGGTCTAAGCAACGCACTCTCAAGAATCTTCCGGTGCTCAGCCTCAGCGCTTGTTCCTGCTAGCCCGGCCCTCGCTTTTAGCGCCTTTACAACGTCATCATCGATATTTCGTACCACTAAATTTGCCATTACATACCTCCTATACCAACACTAGAATGATAGCAATGCTATCACATTGATGCAATCAATGATTGCAGCGCACTATCTGTTAACATCTTTATTGTTCACCAACGCTTCTTAGCCCTTCTTAAGCTTTAACCGGTATAGAGGGCCAATAACTCTCCTCTGTAACATTCGACAGCTACCGCCATTTTCCACACCCATTACTATCTCTTTAAAGGCTAATCAATGGCCCAGATTTCTATTACGCACTGTCTATTTCATACCTGATTATCGGGGATGTTGAGGAGGTGCAAATGAAGCAAAGAGATGGCAACGACAATAAACAGCAGAGACCAAGTATTACCGTCACGGTTGTGTGACCTTTCTTTCAGATGGTGCAGACAACTGCTCTCAGTCCAAAGGTTTCTGTGCTTCAACGGGTCAGTTTTATTTCGATTCTTTCAGGTGATAACCATGACAGTCTTTGTTGTTGGATGTAGCAACAACCCACCTCAAGCTTGTAGCCAAGGTTCTAGTTTATCCACCTGTAGTGAAAGGCTAGAACACTCAGATGGCCACAGTATCTACCATGGTCAAATTCATCGTCATGGACTCAAATCTGTTAATGGCGACATCACTCTACCCTTTACTCGTTTCAGTACTGGGAAAAATAAACCAGCCGTTTTCTTTTTAGGCGGTGGTCCTGGTTTATCTAATCTAGGTTTTACACCTCCAGCATCTTTGCTTAAAGATTTTGACGTCATTGTTATGGAATACCGGGGCGTGGGTAAGTCATCCATTGAATTGAAGTCGCCCTACTTTAAAAAAGCGCTGTTTAAATTGAAGGGTGAATTGAATTTAAGTGCTGCTGAAGAATTAAGACCGTATTACCAAAAAGGTTTTCAACACCTAAAAGACCAAGGCATTGTATTTGAAGAATTTAGTGTGTCTGCCATTGCCGATGATATTGAGTTTTTAAGGCAACAGCTGGGCTATAAAACCATTAATTTTCTTGGTCATAGTTTTGGTACACGAATCGCATTGCAATATAAGGCGTTGTACCCAGCCCAAGTAGACTCATCGGTACTGTTCGCATTAAACACACCTGGCGGCTTTATCTGGTATCCAGATCAAACTCAAAGCCTTCTTCACCGTTATCAAGTGTCACTTGAAAACAGCGGCTCTGATAAGTCGGAACCTTTCAAACACATGCTCAACAATCAAAAGGATTGGCCAACCCGTTGGTTTGGTATTCCTGCTGACCCTGCCCGTGCGTTGTTTGGAGCCTTTATGTTGACTTACAACCGCCACACTGCAGGCTTCGCTTACAACGCCATGCTCGGTGCGCAAAAAGGAAATAGTTTCAGTTGGTTCGCGCTCAGTAAAACCTATGGCACCTTTATCCGAATGGGATTTAATTGGTCAGACCTATTCCTCAAAGCCTACCTTGCAGACTGCAATCCTCAATGGATACAAGCCGCTGACGAACAAGGGCGAGATACCCTATTCCAAAGCCCGTCATCCATTTTATTTGCAGGTTACCGCGAATTTAAAGAAGTCTCAGGAATCTGTGAACCTAAAAATATCCCTTTGGATTTTACCAACACTTTAGTGGTGACTGGAGAGTTCGACCCATCTACACCACTAGAACGAATCCCCAGTTCACTTCCTGAGCATCAGCATATTGTTGTGCAGAATTATGGTCATGCTGATCCCTTATACCGAAATAAAGAACTGGCTGGAAAAGTTATTTCCAATTACCTGCTACATGGGCAAGCAGACCCTTATGCCTTTGGTTTTAATCCTGTTTTTGAACCCAGGCCATTTACTCAATAAAAACTAGTGATAAGTACTGAGGAACACCATGACCATTAGCAAAACATTTAAGGACGCACTTGAGAATCAGTACGACCTAGCAGAGCTATTACAAAAATCCTTAAAAAACTCAGATAACCGAATCGCTTTCATTGAAAGAGAAGGCTTGAAATCCATTCAGTATAAAGACTTTTACTCAGACATAGAGGGTCTAGCTGGTAGCCTTCAGAGAGAAAATATTAAACCTAAGCAAGTCGTTATACTTTGCTGCGACGATGAAGAAAGTTTAATTAAAGGGTTTTGGGCCAGCCAATTAGTTGGCGCGATTTCTGTTCCGTTAACAGCGCCCATGAGCTTTTCGCAAGACGATGATGCACTAAAAAAACTCTTATCCGTATATGAACAATGCCCTGGTGCAATTCTTTTAACGGACTTAGATAAAACTGACGCTAAACGTTTACGGTTAAACCAGAAATCTATTGAGTTAGACCAGATTATATTCTTCGAAGAATTGTCGACCGCTAGTAAATTAAAAAGAACAAAAAGCCAACCAGATGACATCGCTATGTTGATGTTTAGCTCTGGCAGTACTGGTGATCCAAAAGGCGTCTGTTTAACCCATAAAAACCTCCTCACCAATCTTTGGCAAATCTCCGAGCGCTCTGAATTAACTGAAGAAGACAGTTCCCTTAGCTGGCTGCCACTGACCCATGACATGGGGCTTGTACTATTCCATATGTGCCACACGTTAGTGGGTTTAAACCAATTCAAAATGACTCCCCTAACATTTGTTCGAGACCCCAACGGATTTTTAGAATGGGTTAGCCAAGAAAAAATCTCGTTAATAGGCATGCCTAATTTTGGTTTTGATACCATTCTTCGCGATGTTGCTCAGCCTAATAGCAACCAACTAAATCTCGGTTGTATTCGAGCAATTTATAATGGGGCGGAACCCATTGATCCGAAACTCATCCGTCGTTTTTATAACCACTTTTCTACCGTTGGCTTAAAACCATCTGTCATTAGTCCAGGATACGGCATTGCAGAGTGTTGTGTAGTAGCCACGCAACACCCACATCGCGAATTAGCCAAACTGAATGCCCTACCCTCTATTTGGTTACAAGACACAAATACTGTACCCGTAGGTGAACCTGTTACCCTTGCGCAGCCTGGAGACACTCATGCAACCGAGCTTGTTTCACTAGGCCCAGTCATGGACGGAATGGCATTGAGAATTGTTGACGATGCAGGTAATGAGCTTGATCCGTTATGCATAGGTCATATTCAGTTTTCCGGTGACAATGTCACTCAAGGTTATTGGGGAAAAGATACATCTTTATGGTGTCAAACAGGCGACCTAGGATTCGTTTGGAACAACCATGTCTTTATTTCAGGAAGAGCTAAAGACGTTCTATTTATCAACGGCAAAAACTATTTTTCAAATGATTTAGAGAGTCGTTTATGTCACAGGCTGGGCTGGCAAACGAATCAACTGGCGGTAGTTGGTTATCGTGAAGCCGGTGCTGATAAAGAACAGGTTGCTTTATTCTATAGAAAAGACAGACATACCTCTGATTTCGCTCCACACCAGTTAAGATCTGAACTTGAAAGTTTACTGTCCTACCCTGTGGAAACAGTTGTTGGATTATCGGCTTTACCGAAAACCACCAGTGGCAAAATCAGAAGATTCCAGCTTAGACAAGGGTTAATAGACGGTTCCTATGATCAAGACATTGTTCAGTTGAATAGCGAAGAGACAAAACCACTCACTGAAAAAGAAAGCTGGGTTTGGAAGCAGACTTGTGCGGTTAATGGAATTAAAACTGAGAATCCAAATGCATCCGTCCCGCTTTCACACTATGGATTAGATTCAATTAGGTGGACTCAACTGTGCCACCGTTTAAATTCAAAGCTAGGCATCTCTCTTCAATTAAATAATTTAATAGAAGTTCAAAGTATTCAAGGTATTGTATCTATATTACCTGAAGAACTTGTAGAGACTAACGAAGCCCTATCTGATATTCATTATGACAAAGTTTTGCTCAGCGATAGCCAGTACATGCTATGGAGCAGTTATCTTTTAGAAGACGACAAGTCTATATACAACGAAAACTATAGCCTTCATTTCAATGCAAATCTTGATGTCAATAAATTTGAGAAAATCGTTAACAAGGTTGTTACCCAGCATCGAATCCTAAATGTTGTTGTCGACGATAAGTCAACTCCAATGCTAGTACCTAATCGTGATAAAAGTATTGACTATAAATTCATAGACTACTCAAACAACTTTGACGCATTAGAAGAACAGTTAGTCTACCTATCAAACAAACATTTTGATTTAAGAAAAGACAGTCCTATCCGAATCCGCCTTTATAAAACAAGCTTAAATGATTATTGCTTGTTTATTAGCGCTCATCATCTAGTTATAGATGGTTGGAGTTTCAGTATCCTAATACAAGACCTGTTCGATGCTTATCAACACCCAAACCAGGCCATAGTCGAAACTGGCTTATTACAAAGCAATCCGGTGGAATTAGATCAGGATAATAAAGAGTATTGGAAGGCTTTATTAAGTGAGATTGAACCCCTAGAACTGCCACAGCAATCTAAGCAATCGGGCATTAATCCGGTCTCGATTATCAAGTGGAATCTTGATCCTAGGGTTCACCAATTCCTTCATACCATTAATAAGAATAATAATGCCTCGACTTACTCAATTATTGCCAGCGCCGTCAGCTTGTTGTTTTCAAAACTCTCTGATAGTTCAAAACCTGTTCTGGGAACCTTGGTAGCCAATAGGCATAGTCCACATGAATTAAATCGAATAGGTTATTATGCACAAACGCTACCTCTAGCGCCTTCAATCACTCCTGAAAAGTCAGCGTTAGACATTGCAAAAGACATAACAGATCAAACCCTTCGAATAATCAGTCAGCCTGCTCTCTCTCTTGAACAAATCAGTGACATATCTGGAAAAGCAATTGCGACTATGCTCGATGTTGTCTATGTTCACCAAAACACACCGTCAATTAACACTGGTGACAATATACAGGTGGTGTCTAGAAAAGCTTACAGAAGCCAACCTAGAACAGGTATATACATTACCTCCGAATATATAGACGACAACCTAGAACTAACCTGGGAATTTGACAATAACCGTTTTAGTCAAAGCCAAGTTGAATACTATATTGAATTATTCAACCAAGTTTTATCACAGATTTCGAAAAAGCCCGAATTAACAATTTCCAACCTCGACTGGCAGACAGGAAGACATACTGCAATAAACCAACTAATGAATCGCATTGACCCTGATATCGATCTTGAGCTCAATGTTATTCAACGATTTAGAAGTGCTTGTAATCAGTTTAAAAGAAATCTAGCCGTAAGTGATGACCACTGTGAAATATCTTATGGCGAGCTTAAAAACAAAGTCGACTCGTTAAGTACACAGCTGGTTGACTCAGGTGTTGAAAAAGGCGACAGAATCTGTTTGCTGACAGATCGCTCAGTAAATTATGTAATCGCACAGTTAGCAACGTTGCAAGTGGGCGGCCTTTTCGTACCCATTGATCCCACGCTACCTGATGACCGAATAAAATTTATTGTAGAAGACTGCAAAGCCAAATTACTACTAACTACAGAAGCAGCTAATTTAAATCATTCAATTTCATCCAGTTATAATCTGTTGTGTTTCAACCGAAACTCATTACCACTAGTGAAAGATTTTAAACCTGCTTCTCTAACAGGAAGCGACGGTGCTTATTTAATTTATACCTCGGGCACCACTGGGCGACCAAAAGGTGTGGTGAACGACCATAAGAGTTTATCTAATCTGATCGAATGGATTTCTAAGGATTTCGCATATGAGGTTGGGGAAACTTTTTGTCAGTTTGCTCCGTTTTCGTTTGACGTCTCCATTGCGGAAATACTACCCAGCGTGTGTACTGGTTTGCATGTTTATATCCTTTCAACAGAACGGCGGGCATCCCCACAAGAATATTTAACCACGCTTAAGGAAAAGGAAGTCAATATCGCGACGGTGACCCCAGCCTTCTTTTATCTATTTATGGATGACCCTGATCTGGTAAAAGAGTGCATGAAAACCATGCGTATATTCATACTTGGTGGTGAGGCTCTTAATACGCAAGAAGTTAATCGCTTTCAGAAAGGAAACCCAGATGTTCAACTAGTGAATGTGTATGGTCCTACAGAAACAACGGTTTTATCTACCTTCTATTATTTGCCTAATCACCTAGACATGGATAAACAGTGGCAACCTTTAGGCCTGCCAGTAGCAAACACAGAAATAGTTGTGTTAACCAACTCACTAGAGCCTGCCCTTCTTACTCAAACCGGTGAGATCTATATTGGAGGCTCAGGACTGAGTCAAGGGTACTGGAATGATCCTAAAAAAACTCAGGCGGCGTTTAAAAAACTTAAGTTGGGTTCTGAACAAGAGAGACTGTTTTATAAAACAGGTGACCTTGCAAGACTAACCACCGATGGACAGTTAGAATTTGTGGGCCGATCAGACAACCAGATTAAGATTCGGGGCTTCCGTATTGAACTGGGCGAAATTGAAAAAGCACTGGATAAAACCGATGAGGTTACGCAGTCTATTTTGATTCCGGTAAAAAATCCGAACGGACAAATGGCATTAGCTGCTTATTACTGCGGTGAAAGAAGAGATAAAAACTATTTTAATCATCTACTTTCCCAATCTTTACCCAAGTACATGCTTCCAGACTATTATTGCCATTTGGAAACCATGCCCCTAACTCACAATGGTAAGGCCGATAGAAAAAAACTGCCTTCTATCGATTTTAATTCATTAGATCAAACTCAGTATGTTGCTCCAGATACCGATACTGAAATTCAATTAGTTACTCTTTGGAAAGAACTCTTAAAACTAGAAACCATCAGTCGGACGGACAGCTTCTTTGATATAGGCGGCAATAGCCTTACTGCGGCCAAGCTGGTTTATAGCATCAAACAAGAATTTTCAGCATCACTTAGTATTTCAGATATCTTTACAAAGCCAATATTAAAAGAGCTTGCTGAAGTTATAGAAGCTTCCTCAAGTGAAGAGAATGAAACACACCCAGGAATTGTTAGAACAAACCAACGCAGTTATCCAGTTTCAGATACTCAAGCCAGCATGGTATTCACAGAACTGAATTCGCCCAGTCCTGGTTTAAATAATATGCCCCTGTCATTGGAGTTAGAGTCAGCAATAGCAGTCGTCGAGATTCATGATGCCTTGCGGGCATTAGCCAAGCACCATGAAATATTAAGTTGCTACTTTGATATCACTGAGCAAGGCATTACTCAGAATTATTCTGGAAACACTCTCGTTGAATTTTCTGTTGAAAACGATGTGCCCTACTCTGATTTCATAAATCATGCTAAAGACTTTCATTGCCAGAGTTTTAATTTAAATAAAGGGCCACTCTGGCGTGCCATGGTGTTGAACAGCACTGAAGGTTATCAGTGGCTCAACCTAAGTTTTCACCATACCATCGCAGATGGCGTGACATTAGATCTATTCGTCGCAGATCTAAACAAAGCCCTGTTAAATCAGCCACTGAAAGACTCTCAGAGTTCACCCAATTACGGTGACTTCTGCCTGTGGTTGCTGCAAGATAAGATCAATCACTCGCACCATGAAGAGTTTTGGAATAACCAACTTATTAATGCTAAAGATTGCAACCTTCCATTAAAAGCATCTCATTCTAATTCCATGGAGGGAGAGCAGTTTTTATTGCAGTTACCCGAATCATTATCTGTACAGTTTATAAAATATTGTGGTGACCAGAATATAAGCCCATTTAATTTTTTCATGTCTGTTTACAGCTTTGTGCTGTCTCAAGAAACCGAGCAGAATGAAGTGACGGTTGGACTAACCCTAAGTGGCAGAGAAAACTCTGAGCAGGAAAACATTGCAGGCCTATTCGTAAATACTCTACCTCTAACCATTAAGGTCAACGAAGAACATAACTTCAATCACCATGCTCTGGACATTCAAAAATCCATTCTAGCGTTAATGGATCATCAGAGTTATCCACTAATCAACGTACAAAGATTGGCCAAAACTCACAAGCCATTGTTTAACGTTCTATTTAACCAAGAAGTAGTACGGGATGAAATGGTACTTCAAGGTAAACCTGCAAAGCTTATGGGCGTGGGTACCAATAGTGCCAAGTTCCCTCTATTGATAAGCCTTATGGTCGGAAACAACATTGGTTGGCGTGTTGAGTATCAAGTACAACAACTAGATCGCCAATGGATTAATGAGCTACAGGATTCTGTCATCAAAACTATTGAAAGACTTCTTGAAATGCCGGAACTGCCAATGAGCGCTTTAAGTCATGTTGATGACGAGTTAATGGCATTACTAGAAACTGAATAATCTGGGGATTGTTATGAGTCTGAATGATTCTATTGTATCGCTGTATAAAGAAAACAAGCTGGAGAAAAGTATTGCCTATCAGCTGTTAAGCCAAATTAAAGAAATGACATCAGAGGCTAAGGATGACGGACCAGTACGTAAAAGTACGGAATTCTCTGTTACCGTCTCTGAAGAAGAATGTTTAGCGTTCTGGTGTTATTTCGTTTCCATTCTTGAAAACCAACTGAACTATTCAGTTACGGTTATTGAGCACGACACAAAATATACTCTTGAATTAAATATTCAGGAGGACATGTCTTTCAACGAATTAATAGAACATGTAATAAGCCAAAAGAATGCCAGTTTTCAAGCCGATAACTCGTCGAGCTATTTATTCGTTAATAACTCAAAAGTCGACACAGGTATTGCAAGTAATGTTTGCATTTTAAAGCAAGACACAATAGAACTACAGTGTGGTGTAACGAATCCAGGCAAGACAAAGTTTGATGATTGGAAGTCATTTTTTTCATTTCTGCTTCCTCAGATGCAACAATACCCCAATACACCCATTAATGAATTAGACCAACTACCACCAAAACATAAAGCCCTATTGGAAAACTATAATCGAACCTATATGACATTACCTGAGTCTAGAACCTTGGGTGAGTTATTGGTACCGGCTATTGATAAACACAAAGATACCCTAGCAATCAAAACTACTCATTCCAGTATTAAATATGATCAGGTTAAAACGGATGCATGCCGATTAGCGAATCTACTTCGTAAGCTGGGTGTCAAACCCAACCAACTGGTTCCAGTTATTTGTCAAAGAAATGCGCAAATGCCAGTCACGCTTTATGGTGTCGCTTTGTCGGGCGGTGCTTATGTTCCATTAGAGCCAGATAACCCAGCAGACAGAATCGAAAGTATATTGAAAGATTCGAAGGCAGAAGTATTAGTTACTGATCTTAGCACCCTTAGTGCAGCCACATGGAACCTAAACGATACAGGCATAAAACATATTGTTTGTATTGATGGTGACGACATTAAACATTACTGTAATTTGCGTGTATCACGCAGGTCGGAATTACTGAAACAGAAGTCAGACACGCCAAAGAACATTAATAAACCCGAAGATCTCTGTTATGTGATTTTCACATCTGGCAGCACCGGCAAACCAAAAGGCGTCATGATCAGCCATGAAAATATTGTTAACACACTGATCGGAGTGAATAATCAATATAATGTGAATGCCCAGGACCGTATTCTTTGTTTTTCTTCTTATAGCTTTGACTTATCGGTTTGGGATATTTTTGGAGGTTTTCTTGCTGGTGCTCAAGTATTTATTCCCACCAAACAAGAAATTAAAGACCCAAAACGCTTAATCGAAATAATTGAAAAACAGCAAATCACCATTTGGGATTCGGTGCCGACCGGCATGAGTCAAATGCTAATTCCTCTTTTGGATAAAAACGATACCAGAGTTAATGAAAGCCTCAGGCTAGCCATGCTCAGTGGTGAATTCATCCCCCTTAACTTACCGGGCAACATTCATCGGTATTTCCCAAACTGCAAAGTATCTAGTTTGGGTGGAGCAACCGAGGGGACGGTTTGGTCAATTTTTTATTGTCCGGTTGAAAATATCGAAGATCATTGGAAAAGCATTCCCTACGGCCATCCATTAGGTAACCAGAGATTTTATGTATTGAACGAAGCCATGAACCACTGCGCCATTGGTCAGAAAGGCATGTTGTACATTGCAGGCCTGGGTGTGGCAAAGGGTTATTATGGCGACCCAGAAAAGACTAAAAACGCATTCATCCCCTGCCCTTGGCCATCGGATATGGGAACCACCATTTACAAAACCGGTGATCTGGGCGTACTCAATGCTAACGGCGTAATTGAAATTGTTGGCAGAGCCGACTATCAAGTAAAAGTGCGAGGCTTTCGAGTCGAACTGGGCGAAGTTGAAACTCAACTGTCTGGTCTCTCGGCTATTGACCAAGCAGCAGTAATTGCTAAACCTGATGAAATCAGCGGCAATAAACTCATCGCCTTTTATACGTCTTCATCTGGGGAAATAACAGCTGATCAGGTAAAAGCACAACTGGGAGAAAGCTTACCTCAATACATGATGCCCAGTCAGTTCGTCTACCTAGAGAATCCGCCAGTGGGTACAACTGGGAAATTAGATAGAAAAGCCTTGGCAAATTGGGAAGTATCTCGAAGCGAGTTAAGCCAGGACTTTATTGCTGCAACCACTGAAGAAGAAAGCAAATTAACCGAAGCATTAAAAGGGATTTTAAACATAGATGAAGTGGGTGTTGAAGATGACTTCTTTTTAATTGGGGGAGATTCATTACTCTCTTTACAGTATTTATCTGCACTCAATAATTTGGGATACAACGCGTCACCGGCGTTAATAATGGAAGGCAGAACCATCCGCAATATCTTGCAATTGGTTAAAGACGCCCAGGGCAATGTTGTTGAGTCCAGCCAGGCCAAAACCGCGGAACTTGGCCCCATGCCTAGTAAATTTATTAATCGGATGCCACTGGTTAACCGCAACCACTGGAATCAGTCAATACAGATTAGAATGAATTCCATTCCAGATCAAAGTCGTTTAAAACAGGCTATTGCAAAGGTTTGTGGTGCCCACCAAATGTTGAAAGCAGGGTTAGATGATTCTACCCAAAACAAGACAACCATTTCCGATACAGCAGTTACCGAACTCCTATTTCACGACTTAAGGGGCACTAACCCTTTTACGAAATCACGTAAATTAAAATCTCTGATTTATGAGTTGCAATCAAGTCTTTCAATTATGTCAGACAGTGTGAGTAAGGCTATGGTGGTAGTTTTGTCTGACAATGACATCAGATTTGTGTGGGCAGTTAATCACTTGGTTGTAGATGCCCATAGTTGGCGAATACTAATAGAAGACCTAGCCACAGCCTATCAAACACCTGACTCTGATTTACCAATGGAATCGGCTTATGCAGACTATGTCGCCTCCGTTCATTCCAGCTATGACGATGCCGTACGTGAACACCAAGATGTCTGGCTAGATTATAAAAACGTACAGCGATTAGAACTACCGAAAGACTTTAATGGCACCAATAATGAGGGTGACATTAATACCTTTGGCATAAGGTTTAAGAAAAGCGACACTCGGAAAATCCTTGATGCGGTTAGCGCTAAAAACGGTGTGAATTTGCATTTATTAACACTCACATCAATCGTCACTGCACTCAGACAATGGAGCGGACATAACCAAGTAACCTTAGATGTGATATCCAATGGCCGGGACATAGACACTGCAAGAGATTTTTCCCGCACCGTTGGTTGGTTTGCCACTCACAATCCTTTCAAAGCTGTGGTAGACAATAACGCCAAAGAGAATCTTAAAACAGTTCAAGAACAATGGTCAGTTCATCAGTTACACTGCAAACATTTTGTTGAAGCATGTAATAGAGCCAATAAAAATGATCATGATTCACTTAACAACTATCAAGACAACACAGTGCTTTATAACTTTCTTGGTATGTTTGACAACCTGTCTTTACCGGGGAACTGGCAAGTTATGGGCTCAGCTGGACAAGATAGGGCTGCCGAAAACCAACGTACCCATGAGCTCGAATTTGAAATTCTTGTGGCCGGCGGCTCGTTGATGATTCAAATTCATTACTCTAGACAACAATTTAGAAAGAATAACGTATCAGGTTTAGGAAAACAGATTCAGACTTGCTTGCTGTCTCTTGCTCTGACTAGCTAACAAGCTCATAACCAAATCAGATCTCGCACAAGTGACGTTAGAACCTGTTTTATTTTGCAGGTTCTTTTTTTATGCAGGCTATTAAAATCCACTTATCCTTACCAGACGAGTAGATCTAATGAAGTTACTTAATCTAGTTTATTTTCCATTCGCTGGAGGATCATCATTTTCCATTGATAGCCTAAAGGATCATTTGCCACAGGGATGGAATCTAGTTTCTTTAGAGTATCCTGGTCACGGTACCCGTTGGAACGATTCACTCATAGACCAACCTGAAGAATTATTGGAAGAACTGGAAAACCAGATTTACAAAAAAATAGATGCAGACTTACCTACTGTTTTTATGGGTTACAGTTTTGGATCACTCTTGGCGTTTAAGCTCGCCAGCCGGCTATCATGGGTAAACCTCATTGGCCTTACCATGATCAGTGCAAAACCACCCTCCCTAGTGGTGTCCGGTAGAGGCAATAGTAGTCATCTTGCCTCTGATGAAGCACTTAAAAAGCATATTCTGTCACTTGGTGGCATACCTGATGAAATCGCTCAGAGCGATGTCATGATGAATATCGTATTACCCATTATAAAGGCAGATTTGATATGCTATTCCACTATAGAGTTTGATTCCTTAGTCAGTGATTTTCCCATTATCTTCTTCTATGGTCACGATGACCCTATCTTCAACGAAGAACATTCCTTAGCTTGGCACAAAGCCACAACAAATAAACATGGCGCAAAAATAATGAAACTTGAAGGCGGACACTTTTGCCATAAATCTAATGAATCTCTAGTAATTAAATCGTTATCAAGCTGGATTGATTTAGTTTCGCCTCCTGAGCTTTCACTAGCTTAGCTATACATTTTTTCTTAGTCTTTTTAATTGCAATAACTATTCGTTTTACATAATGAAGTGTTAGCTGCTAGCTAATTGAGAACGCAAGCCTTTCCCCCTGTAACATTGACCAGTTATACCGAACCCTTAATACCCCTAATATCCTTTTTAGAATATGAACGGCTCAAACAGTTAGCTGTTCATTTTGATAAAACAAAGTTAACAGGTAGGAATAAACATGGAATTCAAAAAAGAAGATGTAAAAGAAATTTGTTTACGCGTCATTGAAATGGAAGAAGATGAAATTGGTATGGATGATGAGTTCCGTTCCTTTTCTCACATTGATTCCCTTAAGGCATTGGATTTAATGACTGAAATCGAACGTCATTTTCGCATTAAACTGCCAGAAAAAATTCTTCGTCAGTTCGAATCCATTAGCCAAGTCATTGCCGCAACAGAAGCTTACGTAAATAAAGAATCTGAAGCTATCACTGCATAAATCATTTCGACTTTAAGAATAATATTTTCAGAAGTCATTGATAATGACGGCAGTCCTATGAAGAAATGTATGAGAGGCGAATGTGGAAACTAAACAAAAGGTAGCAATGGTAACCGGTGGTTCCAGAGGTATTGGGAGAAGCATTGTATCAATGCTAGCCGATAAGGGATGGAAGGTCGGTTTCACCTTCGTCAATAACTCTAACAGTGCCGACAAGCTGGTAGCAGAAATTGGTGAAGAAACAGTTTTCGCTGTTCAAGCTGATAGTAGAAACATCGAGTCTGTCACCAACGCCGCCGACGCCATTATTGACAGATTCGGAGATCTGAATGGGTTAGTCAATAATGCGGGCATCACTCGTGACAATCTGCTTCTTATGCAAAGTCCAGATGAATGGAAAGACGTGTTAGATACAAATTTGAATGGGGTTTTTCACGCCACTAAGTCTGTCATCAAACACTTCCTTCAAAAGCGTAACGGGGCTGTTGTGAATATTTCATCAGTCGCAGGGCAAATAGGTGTGGCTGGTCAAACAAATTACTGTGCCAGTAAGTTTGGCCAGATCGGTTTTACGAAAGCACTAGCGTTAGAAACCGCAGCAAGGGGTGTGAGAGTCAACAGTGTATGCCCTGGTTTTATTGATACTGATATGACGGAAAAATTGTCCGAAGATCAAATTGTTGAAGCAGTGAATAGTATTCCTATGAAGCGATTTGGGAAACCAGACGAAGTGGCAGAATTAGTAGCCTACCTGTTATCTGATTCCGCTAGTTACATCACTGGTCAGGCATTTGTGATCGATGGAGGATTAACCGCATGACGACTTCCCTCGATACACATCAGGACATAATGGAAGTAATTCCACAACGACCACCCTTTCTGTTCTTAGATGCCATTGTAGACAATAAACCCAGTGATACTACCACTGCAGAATATTTAGTTGATGCTGAAAACCCGAATTTTATCGGTCACTTTCCTGGTAAGCCAATCCTACCTGGTGTGCTTATTGTCGAGCATATGGCACAAACGGCTTGCTACTGTTTAGGAAGTGATATTCAGGACCCTAATTGTGAATATCTACTAGTAAAAGTTAATAACTGTGCGTTTAAAGACAAAGTGGTGCCCGGTGATTCTTTAACAACCAGGGTAATCCTAGAGCGTAAGTTTGACAGTCTCGCTATTTTTAAATGCGAAACAAAAAAACTGGGCAAAGTGATAGCGCAAGCTGAATTGGTGGTCGCTTTTAAATTGCCTCAGGCAGCGACAATGATAGGTAATTAACTATGTACAGTAATGAACGAATCGTGGTTACTGGCGTTGGTGTAGTAACCAGCATAGGTAAAAACTCAGAAGAATTTTTTAATAACGCCGTGAATGGAACCGTATCCATTAGTGACGTACAAACATTAGATGTTTCGGAAATGCGCCACCATCGAGGAGGAGAGATACATGATTTTAATATCACTGATCACTTCCCTGATAATCCTGAATTACATGAAATAGGTCGAGCTAAGCAGTTCGCCATGACTGCAGCTAAAGAATGTCTCGACTGCAATCAAACACTAGAGCAAGTAGATTCATTTCGCATTGGTGTTGCACTAGGTTTTACTCAAGGTGAATCAAAAGCGCTGGAAGATTTTAGCGAAGCCTACACCGAAGGTAATCTTGAAGGAGGTTTACAATCATTTAAAGATTATCCTCCTAAGTTGTTATCACAATCCCTCGCCTCTCATTTCAAACTTTATGGGCCTAATTTCATTATTGGTCAGGCTTGTTCAGCAGGAAATTTTTGCGCGGGTATCGCACTGGATGCCTTACACTCTGGCGAAGTAGATGCCGTTTTAACTGGCGGTACAGACGCGTTTTCTCGCTATTGCTATGCAGGGTTTTCCAGGTTGGGTGCCATTGCAGAAGATACCCCTCGACCTTTCAGTTTAAACAGAACCGGCATGGTACCTGCCGAAGGTGCAGGAATGCTTCTGCTAGAAACGCTCTCTTCAGCACAGAAACGTGGCGCTAAAATTTATGCCGAAATCGTGGGCTATGGTGAGAGCGCTGACGCACATCATATTACTCAACCCAGCGCCAATGGAATTGAACAAGCCATGCGAATGGCCCTCAACAGTGCAAACCTATCACCCGATGCTATTGACTATGTTTCAGTTCACGGCACTGGAACCAACGCCAGTGACAAAACAGAATCCACCGTGTTGAACAGTATTTACCCTGATAAAAAACCACCGCTTTCATCCATTAAATCATTAATTGGGCACACAATGGGCGCCGCATCGTCAATTGAATGTGTGGCTTCTATTTACGCGTTAAATAATCAAATACTTCCTCCAACCATGAGCTTCTTGGAAGATGACCCAGAATGCCAAGTAGACTGCATACCGAACCAGGCAAGGAAAACAAAGGTGAATTATGTAATGAAAACAGCATCTGCATTTGGCGGCCAAAATGCAGTGGTGATATTCAAAAAGTGGAATGAACAGGAGGAGAACAACAATGCAGCATGATAATTTAGTTATTGTCGCCGGTGCGGCCGTTACTCCATTTGGTTTAAACACTTCAGATTTCTGCAAAGGTATTAATGGTGGTGGCTATCTATTTGAAGAACATAATGAACTCACAGGATTTGTGACAGACACTAAAGTTAATTCAGCATCTATTTCCACCTATGATGCAAAGAAAGCATTAAATACACGTGCAGTCAGTCAATTGGATCAATTAACCAAACATGTTTCTGTAGCCACATTAGAACTTCAAAAAAATCTTGGATGCGATGATGTAGAATCCAGAAAGGAAAAAGTCTCAGACGATCAGCTTAGTATCGTACTGGGTACCACTGGCCCAGTACAAAGTGTAATTGATTTTGACATTGAAGCGTTTAAAGAACCTCAATATGTAGCGGCCGGTTTGTTTCCAAATGTTGTGTTTAATGTACCCGGTTGCCACGCCTCCATTAGACATAAAGCTAGAGGCAGCGTTTTAACCTTAAACGATGGTGATACGGCCTCAGCTAATGCTATAAAGCTAGCCTGTGGTCAGTTAACGAATAACCGTTCAGACATGGTTTGGGTTGGGGGTGCAGAGGCGTTAAACCCAGCTCAGGTGTTAATGTTGAAAGCCCAGCAAAATTTTATTAACGAACCAGTACTTCCTGACCTAGCCGAGGGAGTCTTTCTATTTGCAATGACCCGAAAAGAAACAGCGCAAGAGAACGATCATCAAACCCTAGCTGAAATCGAAACCACTGCTGCTCTATTCTGCCCTGATAAAGATTTGGCCCTTAAAAAGTTGATTGAAAAACTAGTTTCGGATTGCCCAGAAGAAATGAAGGAAGTCACATGGCTTTCTAGCAACCTATCAGCACCCATAAAGCCTCTTGGTTACGATGTTAAAGCATTTAATGCTGACAAAAAGTTAGGTTATTTAGCAGCCGCTACCAGCGCAGCAAGTCTAATGTGCATATTGGCCAGCCATGAAGTCAACCCTGGTGAACGAGTACTGCATATTTGCCAAGATGAAAATGGTGCAAGTTCTGCCATTCTGCTAAGAAAAACAAAACATCTTTAATGAAGACTTGGGAAATATACTAAAGGATATTCGTGATGACAGAATATATTAATACAACCTGTGAGTCGTTACCCATTGATGATTCTGAAGGTTTTATTCAATGCATGGAATCCTTTTATATTCGGAATGGCCTCCCGGGTATCAGTGTTGGCATCTTATCAAAGCCTAATACTATTTATAGCTTCAGTTTGGGCGATGAGACTAAAAGCCATAAGAAAGCCATGTCAACAACCACTAAGTTACCAATATTTTCTGCAGCCGAACCCCTTCTGTCGACTGCATATGGACTTCTAGTGCAAGACGGCATCATTAGTTTTTCAGAAGATATAAGAAAATTTTTACCTGAAATAGTGGTATATCTAAAGCGTGGACATTCTCTATCAGCGATTGCCATTGAGGATTTACTGAGACATAAGTCAGGTGTGTATGGTCAACAGAGTAAAAATCTATGTGAGTTCTATTTGTACAATCAAGGCTCAGAAACCATTAGTCTGCACTTAGATGTCAAACCCGGCACTGTGGCTCGATATTCAGAGGCTAACTATCTTATGTTATCCATTGCGTTCGAGCGTATCACCCAAATGACTCCAGAAGCATTTATCAATACGCGCGTCAGTAACAACACTAACTTTACGAAACCTTATGATCAAACCACAGCTAAAACATCACATTGGAATTTTTTCTCAAATAGGAGCAACAAAGCCTATTCGTTTAGCTCTACTGGGTCGGTCAAAGATTTATCTAATTTATTAATGCTTTTTTTAGACATATCTAATATGAGTCACTCTCCAATATTAACTCAGGAAGTTCGTGACGAGCTCTGGGCTTATGATGGCTCCCAATACGCTATGGGATGGGAACACGGTTTGTTAGAAGATAGGCGCTTACTATTTAAGATGGACTGCAATTCTAAGGTGTCTTCATATATTGGGTTGGTACCTGAAAAGAAACTGGGGTTCGCCTTTTTAACCACAGGCAAAGTAAATCTTAAGAAAGCCAATCGTCATATTTTCGAATATTTTTATTAATCGGATGTTATGATGAATCAGTTCATAAAGCCTACTTCACCCTTTCCAAACATGCAGAGCCATCAATCTGACAACCCTGATCTATTACCCAGTTTTTTAGAAAAGGCTGGGGAATATATTAAGGAGTCTAGTGACAGCTTGTTTGATATCAAAAACCCTAACTCCAACACATGCTTGTTCGCTGGTGACTTTTCACAACTCAGCATTGATGCCGACTATTTAACCCTGATGCCGCCGATAATCAGATGTGATATTTCTTCGGCAGTGCCTTCTCGGCAGGCAGAATTTATTGCGGGTAGATATTGTGCAGCCAAGAGTTTAATGGCGCATGGTGGAATCAATAACCTAGTGGTTCTAAGAGAAAAAGATAGAAGCCCTAAATGGCCAGCTAACACTCTAGGTAGTATTTCTCATACTGGTAAATTAGCAGTTGCATTAACCGGCCATACAAACAATACAAAAGCAATTGGCATTGACATAGAAGGCATCATGAAGGTTAAGCAAGCTGAAAAAATTTCAGATATTGTTTTTTCAGGTCAACAACCATTTGACTTAAACCTAGGGTTTGAACTTCAGACAACGCTGTTATTCTCAGCAAAAGAAACCTTATTTAAAGCACTGTATCCTATTCATAAAAAATTTATGGAGTTCAGCCACGCAAACTGCGTTGACTGGGATTTAAATTCAGGCCTTTGCAGGCTTCAAGTTAAAGACAGCTTTATATTTCCTCAACGATATTTTGATATCGAATTTAGCTTTAACGAAAAACATGTCCTTACGAAATTAATTATTTAAAAATTAAAACTTGGCAGAACATCGTCGAAAATAAAATAGTGGAGAAAGCACTGTGAATGGTTTACTTAATTCAATATTTGGGTCAGTGGTAAATTACAGGAAAACCACTTTAATCCTCTCAACACTTATTTTTCTAATCAGTATTATACCGATGAAAAATATTTATATGTTGCAATCACAAGAAATGTGGTTACCAGATGCAGATACAACCCTAGGTGATTTCAATAAGATTCGGGAATGGTTTGGTCCAAATCAATATCTAACTATTGGGGTTAATGCACCTTCAGAGACTCATCCAGTTTATAACCCCGTTACTCTAAATGTGGTAAATGAAATAACCGAATACTTGGATGGACATGAACTCGTAGTGAAAGTATCGAGTCTATCGAACCATGAGTATATGGTCAGTGGCACTGGCACACTTTGGCTAAAAGACATAGTCACTGAAGACGACTATCAGACATCAGGGCCAGAGCTAATAAAAAATATGACTGAACAGGTTCAAGCTGCGCTATTAAGTAAACCCAGTGCTTTAAATGAAACAGAAAGCTTTGCAAGAATTTCGGCATTGATTACTTTTCGTCAGGATGACGTATTACATCATGTTCAGATTGTTCAGGACCTCGAAGCCTATATCAAAGAACAAGGTTATGAAGAACAAGGTGTTATTTTCGAGTTTTCCGGCTTTCCATACATTGCTGCTAAAACAACTCTCAATAATATGAAGGATCAATCAACACTATTACCTACTCTTCTGATTCTATTGTTAGTTATGTTGAGGCTTGTTCTTGGACGATGGGCATATACCTGGATGCCGTTAGTACTAGCAACCATGACGACCATAATAACCCTAGGGTTTATGGGCGCCATGGGCTTTCCACTCACCATGGTGAATGCATCGTTACCACTAATTATCATAGCAATTAGCGTGGTAGATTCGGTTCATTTAATCAGTCATTTTAACCATCACTTAAGCCATTCAAACAACCCAACACAATCTGCATTAGAAACTGCAAAAAGCCTGTGGCGGCCTTGCTTATTTACAACCCTGACTACTGTAATTGGATTTATATCACTCAGTGTTAGCGAGATGTTACCCGTCAGTGAATATGGCTATGCTGCCGCATTTTCTATTGTGATCGCATATATTCTGAGCATGACTTTCATTATTGCTTGGCTCAGTTTTATTAAAAAACCTTCATCAAACCGAATGAGCATTGAATGGCTACCAAGAATCATAAACTATTGGGCGACATTCGCGATGAAAAATAGCAGAGTCGTTTTGGCCTCCACCGCTGTTATAGTGCTTGCTTTCGCTGGTTTAGCAAGCAACCTTACGGCAGATGCTAACTATTTAAGATTCTTTAAACAAAACTCTTCAGTAGCTTCAGGTATTCACTTTTTTGATGATGAGTTTGGTGGTGCCAATAGTTTGGAATTTGGTTTGGATAGCGGTTCAGAGAATGGGGTTTTTGAACCGTCATTTTTAAAGCGTGCCGATGCTTTTCAAAACAGAATAAATCTTTTGAGCAATGCAGGGCCAGCTCAGTCACTGTTACAACACTTAAAAAACTTAAATAATGTGTTTGTTGGCACTATGGATTTACCGTCCAGCGCCAATCAGACCGCTCAGTACCTATTCCTATATGCTTCAAACAACCCAATTGAAGACTTAACAGATTTGCGTAGTTTCGATGGTCGTTACTTTAGAGTGACGTTACCAGTCAAACATCGTGATGCCTCGGATATGAAACTCCTATTGTCAGAAGTCGATGACTTAATTGAAAACGAGTTTTCAGACCTGAACATTACTGTCAGTGGCGATCTCTATTTACAGCATCAAACTGAATACTACATACAAGCGAATCTGATCGAATCATTTAGTATTGCATTGGCAGCCATTGCTATCTGTCTATTAATCGTCTTTCGCTCAATTCGAATTGGGGTTTTGGCATTAATACCGTCTTTAACGCCATTAATTATTGCAGCCGGATTAATGTATGTATTTGGAGTGTATTTAGACTTTGGCACTATGATCGTAGCCTCTATCACGATCGGAATTGCAGTTGATGACACAATACATGTGATTAATGATTATCAACAAGCTAAATCCGCTGGAAAGAGTGCTGAAGAAGCCATGTTCATTTCAATGAATCATGCAGGCCTGGCTGTGTTTGCCACGTCAATCATTCTAATGATCGCTTTTGTAGTAATGAGTTTTTCTTCTTTCATGCCTAACGTCTACTTTGGAATATTCTCGGCAGTTATCATCCTAGGTGCACTAGTCGCCAATATTATATGTTTACCTGCACTCATCAAAGTTCTTGAAAGCAAGCCCCGGTCTTTAAAAACAGTAGAAGCAGTAGAAGGTAACTAATATGAGATTTTTAAAATTACTATTAATTTTTACAACAACATCGGCGCTAGCAGCACCTGACGCCTATGACATCATGAAAAGAGTAGATGACCGTTACGATGGCGAGTCCACTACCAGTATTCAAACGCTGTTGTTAGCAAATTCGAAAAATCAAAAGAAAACTCGCCAATTGAAGAGCTTTTCTAAAGAATACGGGGAGGATACAAAGTCAGTTGTGTTTTTGCTTAAACCAGCTGAAGTTAGGAACATGGCTTTTCTATCCCATAATTGGAGCGAGTCCAATAAAGAAGATGAAAGTTGGATGTACATGCCGGCACTAGATCGAGTCGATCGATTACCTGCTAGTGACCGAAAAAATGCATTCATGGGCTCTGATTTCAGCTTTTCAGATATGGATGGCTTTGAGCTGGATGAATGGGAATACACACTTATCTCTGAAGATGAAGAGATTGATGGTAAGGCCTGTTACCTTATTGAGGCAACGCCTAAGAAGGAATTTAGAAACCAGATACTCGAAGAGACAGGATATGACAAAGTTGAGCATTGGATCAGCAAAGAACTTTATTTTACTTTACAAAGTCGAATGTATTTCTTGAATTCGAGTAAAAATAAACTGCTCTCCATACAAGATATTAAAGACGTTGATGGAATACTAACGCCATTTAAAATGTCCATGCGAACCTATAAGGGTGAACGCCTCGAGCATGCGTCACTGCTGCTCATTAACGAGGTAATGTACAACGAAAACCTTGATGACAGCATTTTTACTGCAAGCCAACTAAGACATAGCCCATTATGATTGTTAAAGCATTAATGGCATTGAGTGTGTCATTCGCAGTACAAGGCCAACAAAGTTCCTTGGATGAGCCAGATTGGTTTGCTGACTTAGAAAGCATTGACGCCAATGATATTGATGCGCCCTCCCCTTGGTATGGATCAATCAGTGCAGACAACTTAGTCGCACAAGATGCTGACGCTATGGGCACTCAAAACCCTAGAAGGCAATTCTCTTTATTGGCTGGATGGCAGGGTAAAATCAATTCTGATGTTACAGGGCAGTTTAATGCTGAACTGATTTTGGATTCCGAAGAATTTTCAAATTCTAACCAAGAAACAGCACAGTCCAATTCATTCGAAATAAATGAATCCTTTGTCGATTGGAAAATTTCTCCCACACTGTCTTTAAAAGCAGGACGTCAGAAAATTGGAGTCGGTAATGCTCAGAGTGTTCGGGTATTGGATACCATCAGTCCATTGGATACACGAATACCAGGATATGGAAACTTAGAGCAATTAAAGATCCCAGTGACCACATTTAGTTTTAGCTTAAATCATGACCCGGTTTCCCATCGCATAATACTCACTCCAGAACAACGCAAAGATACGGTTTACCAATCTGGTGTCTTTACACAGCCTAGTGGTGATCAAGAGTTTAATAACATCGAACTAGATAGAGGTTTATATGCTCTTTCTTACCAAGGGAGCATATTGGATTGGCAAGTATTAGCAGGCAGAATTTTTAATCCACAACAACAACTTGGGCAATCTGGGCCTTATTTTCAATCTGAAGATATGGTTGGTGTTCTAATGGGCATCACAAATGGACCAGTTAGAGTATTTACTGAGGCCAGCTCATTTTCCGTGAATCAAACATGGCCTCAGGTAAATCAAACACATGATGGCACCTCGATACTACTTGGTATTAACTATACGGGCATTCAAAGTGTTCAATTACAAATGGAAGCGTACCGAAAAGTGCTCTACGATAGCGATTTTTTGGACGAGCGTATTTTTCTACGAGGTCAATATCAAACCTTTAGAGACACGTTAACCCTAAAATCCGAAGCTACACTAATAACCTCGGCAGATGCCCTGTTAGTAAATACAGGTGTGGATTACGATTGGAAAGATGGATGGCAATTCAGTGCTGGATTACTGAATTACCACGCCGAAAAGGACAGTTCATTTAATAGTCTAAATGATCATGATTTTATTTATTTAGCTGCTGAGTATCATTGGTAGAAGGGAAAAATCAATTTCAGATAAAGACAATAAGATACAGTAGTAATATCTTGAATGGATATTTTTCAGTTCAAGGTATTGTGATTCCGGGATTCTGCCAGTCGGTCTAAGACTCTCCAGATTTGATCAGTATTGCTGCTAGTTTTTGAATACTTTAATAATTCTAAATGACAACCGATAACATCTTCGAAATGTACTAATCCCTTGTGAAGATAATGCATACTCCAATTTGGAAACCTGCGCTGGGTCCTGCCTTCTTCTTGAATAACCTGGGTAACATTATGTCGTGAATCTTTTAAGATTCGACTCATTAAACCTGATACTTTAAGTTCTTCACCTTCTAAATATTGTATGAATTTACCATCTCTGTAATAAAGGTAGCCAGTGATATCTAACTGTTGGTTACAACCTGCTGATTTATTACAAAGGTCTGACAGCCGCTTGAAATTAAATGGCTCGATTGCTTCGCTCGAATAAATTAGTGAAAACATTTTTAAGTCCAGTCACATCAGGTTCCTACTCTATCTTTTATTCAGGTAGATACTCAACATATTTATTTCAATGACTCAAAAAAAGAACCTACTTTGAGTGCGCCTTAACATTCAGTATCTCACAACTAAGCTAAGCCGCACTCACTTTATTTGTAACTAGTCTATAACAGCTTCAAGATCTAAAAATACCAATCTGTTATCACTCATCACGGGCATGGCTATTGTGTTTTGCTCTGGGTGAAAACCAAGGTCCGCGAGCTGATAAAAACCGGTTAATACTTCTTGGACTTCGCCTTCGGCCGTAATACGCAACAATCTACCACTTGGCCAATCGGTAGCGAAATATTGTCCGTCAACTGCGATGATACCATCGAAGCTTGCAATTGGCTCGCCTTGCCCAAGAGGCGACAAATTGCGAGACTCAATATTTGCTTTCATAATAGTTCCAGGATGCTTCACTTCGAATGTTTCCGGGTTTGTCATAGGCCCCCAAGTCGCAATAATTAGGTAATTGCCATCTACCACCAAACCATTCGGGTTTTGTAATTCATCCGTCTCCAACCAAACCTCTACCTTACGATCTGAATTCAGTCGATAAATTCGATTGGCCTCAAAATCTGAAACAAATACGTCGCCATTCGGAGCAGCTGCTACGTCATTTAGAAATTTAGCATCTGGAATTTCTATAGTTCTAAGAACCTTTGCCTGGTTAATATCAACTTCATGTACACCTGATCGATCAGCGACATATAAAAGGTTACCTACCGCGGCAATACCTGTTGGTGCATCCATTCCTTCAACCCAACGGGCATCCATCAACTTACCGTTTTCGTCGTATCGCGTGAGCCACCCAAAACCATCCCGCTCTAGTGAAACACCTCCACCCAAACTGGACACAATCCAGGTGCGACTGTCTGCATGCCAAAATGCCGCTTCTGGTGCATCGAGGGGTAATTCCTTTTTTATAGAAGCGAATGCTGCTGATGCAAGGAGAGTTATAACTAACCCAGATATTCCTATTAATATTTTCATGACCAACCTCTTTCATATTTTTGGTTTTTAACTGAAACCCAGCTTAAAAACTATCGAATGAAGTTATGGTACCCTCTCGAACGCTGGGTATGGATTAACGCAGCAAACCGAAACAGCTAGTTGAAAGCGCTTAGTACTGTGAACACAGTACTGGAAACAAAATACCATCAAGTTGCAATAACCAAAGTAGCTATACACAATCTTAGGAATTAGATTTGATTATTTGTAATTACTTTAAGAACATTAATACGAAGTATTTTAATCACAATTAAAATACTGAAGCTCTCCATATTTATGAAACCAAACAGAATATAAGCGCGATTTAAATGGGTATATAATGTGGGGATTAGTCTTTCTTATAATGAAACCAGCCATGCAATGCTGATTACTAAATTATGTTTTTTGTTTACCTTTAAAATTCAGAAAATAAAAAATACGTTGATCCACTCTCAAACTATTGAAAGTGGACCAGAAAGCACTAAGCACTGACTGCCTTCACCAATTTTTCAACTGACTCTAAGTCACGGCCAAATTGGTTAACTGCAGAATAGAATTCAAGATCTTCAAACCCGTACTTTAAAAATGTGGAGAGTGTTCCTGTTGGGCTTAAGTCAATAAAACGCCATTGCTCTTGGCTTTTGATGCTCTCAATTAGATCATGAAACCTAACTTCTCCTCGCGTAATGTTCCAAAAATGTTCACTTCCGCATTGTACCCAATTACTCGCCGAACTGGATGAATATATTGGTATACTAGGGTCTTTTAGATCTAGGTTCCTTAAACTATCTCTATAATCCTGTTCAACCAATAACATTTGGTTAGAATGAAAACCATGGTTGACTGGCAGCATCATTGAAATAATTGATCGATTGTCGAGCTCATTTTTTACTTCTAATAGATCTTCTCTAGAACCACTTATCACAAAATTATTTTCGTAATTTACTCCAGCCAAATCTACTTTTTCATATAATGTTGAATGCTCTCTAAAATGTTCAACATTGGTTAAAATAGTTAACATACCACCATCAACTGCTTTACTTGACAACGCTTGTGCTTGGTAAACAATCGCTCGCAGTGCATCTTTAAGGCTAATAGAGTTGGCCACCACTGCAGCAACGTATTCACCTAGGCTATATCCTAAAACCGCATCTGCCTGAATATTTTGATTGCTAAGGGTTTTAAATAAGCTATATCCAAAACTAAAAATTGCTGGATGAGTAAATAATATGTTACTGAATTCATCAGCCTTAGAGTGGTTGACATATAGCTCGTCTATCAATGAGCGATCCGTTAAATCTTTAACGATTTGATCACATTCATCCATCGCGGTCCTAAAAACACTGTCATTGTCATAAAGCTCTCGACCCATTTGGTAATACTGAGATCCTTGACCTGAAAACATAAAAATATTCTTATATGATGACTGCTCTTTACCTATTGACCTCCAGGTATCAGATAAAGATGAGATATCAATTTCAGCAGGATTTTTTTGTATTCCCTGGCAGAGCCTAGTCAACACCATACTTGGGCCAATTTCAGTAAATTCCACATCATCACAGGCTATCAGTTTTGATATCGAAAGATACCATTTAACCGGATTACTCAGCTGATTTTCCATTAAGTCTAAGTAATGTTCATTAGGATAGAAGTCTGCAGACCAATTGGATATAACCTTAGCTGTTAAGGGTAAAAAGTCACAACCATCAAGATATTTTCTAAACTCAGCTTGACTGTCTTTCATGAATCTAGAATGAAATGCTGCACTCACTTTTAACTTGATGAACCTAGCACCCTCACTAGAAAAGGTGTCTGCAGCATGATCTATCTGATCAATCGCACCTGAGATGATAATCTGTTCTGAAGAATTAATATTAGCAATATCTATTTCAGATAGATCGTTATCTAAAATAATCTGCTCAACTTTTTCGTAGTTCAAACCAATCACAGCAGCCATAGATCCACCAGTGGCTCTAGACATAATGCGGCCGCGTTCAATAACAATTTTAAGCCCTGTAGCAAAATCGTAAGCGCCTGCGGCTAGCAAAGCATTAAACTCGCCAAGGCTATGACCGGCATAAACATCTGGAACAACGCCATTTTTCAGTTGTTCAAGAAGACTCAGCGCGTTAACCACATATAAAGCAGGTTGAGTATATTGTGTCAGATTTAATAATTCTTCAGGGTCATTAAGACATAAATCTACTATCGAATACCCAAGTAATTCATCTGCTTGTTTGACATATTCGGGATATTTTGGAAACAGGTCTGCCCCCATCCCTTTAAATTGAGACCCCTGACCGGGGAATACATAAACCTGTTGCATATTAAATTTCCCACATAGTAAATTTTCAAAAACAGGGTAAGCCCGTCGTAATGTTTGAATGACTACCACTAGATCTGACAGGCTTAAAGTTAACCTTAGGCAAACTGCAATTCCGCAGTTTCAAAGTTTTGGTTAACACCCAATTTTTGTTCAACAATTGCCATTACGTCTTTTAGAGTATAAAGATCACGTTTTTCATGATCTTCTACTTTGACGTCTAGAGTTTGCTCAATGTCGTACCAAACCTCTAACATTTCCACTGAGTCTATTCCCAGATCGCCACCTAGAAAATAATCCAACTCCACGGTTTCACTGCTAAATGCAGTAAACTTAATATCGTTTATAATTTCTAGAACCTGTTGTAACACTTCGTCTTTTTTGGTCATGTTCGTTCTCCAGTTTTCTATTATTTAATACCCATTTCAGTAGCTACTTCATCTATTAGATCAATACACTGATCCATTTCATCAATAGTATGCGTTGACATAATGGACAGTCTCAACCTTTCCATTCCCGGAGGAACCATTGGATATTCCATAATGTTTGCAAACAATCCTCTGTTATAGAGTTCTCTATTTAGTTTCTGCACAACACCATCGCCTTTAAAGAACACAGGAATAATTCCAGTTTCTCCACGAATAATTTTGTAGCCAAGATCTTCTAAGCGATCTTGCATATATTTCACGTTATCATGTAGCTTTTGAACTCTCTGTGGTTCTTTTTCTAAAAGATCTAATGCCGCATCAATTGCTGCAATAGTTGGCTGGGCTAAACCTGATGTAAAGCAATAGGGAAATGAAAAAGTCCTAAGTAAAAATATGAGTTTTTTGCTACCAGAAACGAACGCGCCTTGGGCACCTAGCGCTTTACTACAGGTAGACATACGGAGGTCTACTTGTCCCTGCAAATCAAGATGTTCCAGTGTTCCTTTACCTGTCGGTCCAACGGTACCAAGACCATGGGCGTCATCTAAAATAGTAATGACATCGTGTTTTTTACAGACTTCAATATAGCGTTTTAAGTCAATAATTCTCCCATCGATAGATCTCACACCTTCTACCGTGGAAAACAATTGAGTGCCGGGCTTTGACCGCTCTTTAATCTTTTGAAACAAAGTATCCAAACTGTCTAAGTCTTCTGGATCAAAACTATAGAAAGGAACGTTAGTCATTTTAATCGCGTTAATCACACTGGCATGACTGTTTTTGTCATATACAATCACATCATTACGATTCATCAGACCATTTACCCAACATAGGTTGGCCATATAACCACCTGGCAACAATACGGCATCATCATGTTCCGCCAGCTTTGCCAACCTTAGTTCAAGATCTCTATGCTGTTTGGTGTAACCAGAGAATGCTGGCGATCCACCGGAGCCGATACCGTACTCATTAACTGCATCCACAACTTTACTTTTTATATACGGGTCATTCGACATACCCAGGTAGCTGTTTGATCCGAATACTAAAACCTCACGGAACTCATCAGAATTCAGATCTTTGTATTTCATTTTACGATCAACAGGCCCGTGCCCCTGTCGGCCCGACATAAAGCCCTTTTGGACTTCAGTTTCATAAAACGAATACTGTTTATCGAGCCTCTGCTGAAATGGCATTCTTTCCAGCTCTATCATTGCTCTTGAATCCATAATTATTACCTTCTATTAAACTTGTTTAATAAAGCCATTTAGGCTGTACCATTCCACACATTCCCTTACCATTTTCTTCAATGAAGACGTTTGGTAAGCCAATTCTTTTTTTGCTTTGGTAGAGTCAAAATAATGATGACCACCAAAAACTCTAATGCGATAAGCTTCTACTAATGGTTTAGTCTTAAAAATCCAGGGTAAAAACTCGTACAAACGAGCGCGAAACCATAGATTGAAATAATTAACGTCTGGGAATTCACAAGGTTTCTGAACCTGTTGATTGATTTCTTCTAAAAATTCTTTAAAGCTATGGTCGGCACCAGAAATAATATATTTCTCACCACACCGGCCCATGGTGAGGGCATTAACATGAGCCATTGCGGCATCTGTGGCACTACAAAAACTTCCACCACCTGGCGGCACAAAGGGCAGCCTGTCTTGATTGATCGCCAGCACCATCCGCCCCCATTGCAAATTGTGATCAAAGGCTCCCACCACTTCAGCAAGATTTAAAATAATTGTTTCTAGGCCATTTTTATTGGCATCTAATACAATGTTTTCGGCGATCTGCTTTGTCTGTCCGTACGGGCTATCAGCTCGAAAACCCTTTAAAGATTCAGATTCATCAGCGCCATTATTTTTTTCTTTTTTACTTCCCAGGGTGGAAGTTGTACTGGTATACACAAGCCTTTTTATCCCTGCGTCTATCGCAGACTCAACAATAGCTTTGGTACCCATGACATTAACTTCCGTTAATGCGGGTAAATCCTTTTTATCACAGCTGGTATTGCCCGCGGTATGAATTACATAGTCACAATCCATCATGGCTTCAACCAGTGCATCTTTATTTTTCAGATCTCCGCGACATATTTCGACATTCATAGAGTTGAGGAATTTAATATCTGACAAGGGCCGAACCCAAGCCTTCACTCTGTAACCCGACTCAATAAGAGACCTGGCAATGTTTAACCCTATAAAACCGTTAGCACCTGTTAAAAACACCTTTTTCATAATTAGATTTCCTCCAGTCGATTGACCAACCGCCTCTTCTTATTGCCCCCGGGGTTTACCGGTGTCGCTGCTAACCCTCTGTCTGAGTTAGTTGCAAACCACGACATAACAGAGCAAAAATTTGTTAATAAATTCTCGATTTGATTTGGGTTATCAAAAACATTGAGATAGCTGACAGAAACAGATATAGAGTTTTCCTTAAGATTTACCCCGAGGGCAAAATTAAGCTCAGTATGTTTTGCCATAAACTCAGTGGAATCAAAATTAAAAACAATGCATGTATCACCTAAAAATTTAGGTGTAGATTTTTCATTGCTTAAATTAGACCTATGTGAATCCCACTCTACCTGTAACTGTTGCAACCATTCCGATACGGTCATCTTAGCTGGTATTTCGGTAGTGAATGGAATGGCATCAGCCGTACGCTTTTCATCCGTTTCTGATATTTTATCCATAACAGAAAACATAGGATTCATGTTTTTAGTGTAGCGATTGAGTAACATACTCCAGGTTGCAATCGCAATTGTTTGAAGCTCAATATGATTATTTGAAGAGAATGTCATTAAATCAATAAAACCAGAACCCGATATTTCTTTGCCCAAAGAAGCAATATTCGAATCTCTCGATTCCGTATTAAATTCTTTAACAACTGTCTTATCATTCACATCAAAAGCATTTAACAAATGGCTTTCCGGTGTGCTCGCACTGATTAAATCTCTCCATAAAGACTTAGTCGAGAATTGACTTAATGTATTGGCATCAGTCTTGTTAGAGACTGATTTAAACCAGGTGATAGGTTTTTTAGAAGTATTTTGTAGTTGATTATAGGCTTTTGCGTAACTCAGATTTTTAATTTCTTCTTGACTCTTTAATTCCTCTAGCATATTGCGCAAATCACATTCTGAATTATTGAAGGGAAATAGGTTCAAGCTAACTTTATATTCAGGCTGATTATTTGCTAATGCTAACCAATCAATCTCTATCCCTTTAACCCAGAGTTGAGCAATTTCATAAAGTTTTCGGTCAGCAATCAAACTATTAACAAAAGCCTCAGCTTGATTACCTTGTTTTAGCAAATCAATTAGTTCATTTTTCTCGTTTGCAATACCGAATACCAAATTTGAATAAGTCGAATCTGGTTTACTTCTGTTGGTCAATAGATTTCTAAGTTCGTCATTACTAGTACATATGATTGCAAGGCGGGTATTGAATTCTTCTCTACCAATTTGCGACGTCCAAGCAATGTCCTTAAGACTTAGATTGGCACTGCTATCAAGCACATTAACTAGATCGTTTATTATAATCTCTAATTGTTTTTCTGTAGGTGCCGATAGAACGACTAATTCATTAGTTTGACTATTCAATGGGCTGACTGTGTTCTCTGTTTCAGATTCAAGCACAATAAAGGCATTACTTCCGCCCATTCCAAATGAGTTCACCCCAGCAACATAGGTTTCGTTTTCACCTCTTTTCCAAGCTTGTGATTCCGATATAAACTTGAGTTTACTGCTGTTTTTATCAATGGCTTCATTTAGATCATGCAAATTTGAGCAAGGCGCTAACGTCTGGTATTTCATTGATAAAACTACTTTCATGAGGGCACATATACCAGACGCGCTTTCCATATGACCTAGGTTTGCTTTCGTGCCTATATAAACTTGTTCTAGTTCAGAGTCTGATATGGCGTTCTCTAATGCTTTTAACTCAATCGGATCACCCAGATTCGTCGCAGTTCCGTGGCTTTCAATATAAGACAGATTGTTAATGTTTATTTCTGATTTATTAACTGCTTCTCGAATAGTCTGTTCTAGCACTTTTATATTTGGGATATATTGACCAGCTCCTGTTCCAGAATGACTGACAGATGAACCCTTAACAGTTACATATATTTGGTCATGGTCTCTAATCGCGAGTTCCTTTCCCTTTAACACTAAAACACCAACACCCTCACTTGGTACCAATCCATTAGCAGAGGAATCAAAGGTGCGCTCGTACTGCTCCATCGACAAAACTTTCATGTCTTGCAGCATAAGATATTTAGAAGAGTGAAGGCTTAAATTGACCCCTGCCACTAATGCAGTATCACAGTCCCCTGATTTAATCGCGTTGCAGGCCAGGTGCAAGGCTGTCAACGATGAAGAGCA
>JANQHX010000016.1 GCA_028282465.1 Gynuella sp. | reverse complement strand
CTTCGTTCATTTAGCTAGCTAAACGTCTCTCATCGCGCCTCGACTGAGCTCTTTGTAAGCTCAACAGCAAAGAAATAATTAGTGTGAACAGGCCCTAGTTAAATATTTTAAACAGACTCGAATGAAAAAGTGAAAAGTTGCCGTAATAACGACAACTTTTCATAGACTCTCTTCGTTAGAAAAAATTAGTCACAATCCGATTCCTTAACACCCGAACCAGGAGCTACTGCACTTGCAGAAAACAAGCATTGGCCAGTGGCGTTATCTTGAATCTTGTATTCAATATTGTGTGTACCATTGGTTGCTGAAGTGCTTATTTGATAGCGGTCGCCATTTTTCTGAGCCGGATAGCAAGCCCCGTTTAAACAAAGATAAACAAAGCCTCCCGTTTGGCCTCCGTCTTTGTGGTACACAGTTCCGTCACTTTCAATTCCGAATACAAAATCGCCACCCGTATTGACTGGGGCAACAGTGGTTGTTCCATTACGCTCTCCAGTCGCGCCAGCATTGTCTGTGGCTACCGCCCTAACGATATAAGATCCTTCTTGTAGGTTTTCTATGGTTGTCCCATAAGGCGCTGAGTAGTCTGTATCGGCGAGGTATTCACTGCCATTAGGTGGAGTGACATAAAAAGCGATAGATTCAACTGACCCATCAAGGTCGCTAGCAGTGGCAGAAACAGTTAAGTTGTCTCCTACTTTTAATCCCGATGGCAGTACTAAAGAGTTAACGGTTGGCGATTGATTTTCAATGGTATCTGCAGTTACTTCAAATTCATCTCTTGCAGAACTAGTGTCTCCTGAGTCATCTGTGGCAACAACTCGCAGTTGATATTGACCCACAACCAAGTCATTAATGCGAAAGTTATAGGGTGCTGTTGTGTCAGTACCTAAAGAAGTTTCAGATCCGTTGGATGCGGTTGCAAACAGTTCAACTCCGGTCACAGTACCGTCTTTATCTGTTGCAGAAATTTCAACATCTGCAAAGCCATTTTCAGTTAAGTCACCATTGATGGACTGTATAGACACTTCCGGTGGTGTGTTTTTCACAATGTTGCCACCAGAGTTTTTAAAGATTAGGTAATCAACGTTAAGGGCTGCGTCGCCATTATCAAACTGAACTTTAACAGTGGCACCTTGTGGAATATCAATTTGAGCTTCGACATTTTTGTAGTTGCCGACCCAGGTACCATTTCCAGTGAAGTTGATGTTGTAGTCGTTACCATCGACGTACACTGAAATAGTGCCACTGTTTTGTGAAGCAAAACGAATTAACAAGCTATCTGCTTTAGGTGCATTCTCTATAGTAAAACCTGCGTTCTGCTGGTAGATATAGGCAATGCCAGTGCCACCGGATGCTGCGCTGTCGTTGTAGATTCTCGCAGGTGATGTGGCTGAGCCGCTCTCAGCTTCTACCTTGATTTCTGTTGGCTGATTGCCTTGACCACTGCCAGTAACAATAACGCTTCCTGTGCTTTGAGCAGTGGCGCCTTCATTATCAGTTGCTACAGCACGAATTTGATAAGTACCTTCCACAGTAGAGGCAATAGTTGCGCTATACGGAGCATTGGTGTCTGTTGCGATTAACGATTCAGAGTCGCCAGGTGCAGTCGCATAAAAAGCCACAGATTGGATATTGCCATCTACATCAGATGCGTTTGCTGTCATGGTTAATGGATTAGGAGCCTGCACTGAATTGGCGGACACAGTTACTGTCGGCTTCTCGTTTCCATTAGGTTGCCCCAGATCGGCATAGCTCAAGTAGCGATCGCCGTTAACGAATCTGTCGTTCCAAAAATTTAACGTAGTGCTGTTTTTTTCGATTCGAGAATCACCCCAGTATTGTGGGTCCCAGCCTTTGGCAGGCCAATTCGAATTGATATAAACCAGGGCTTGTACGTCATCGTTTCTCACTAGCTCATCTAGTCGCGTGAGATATTCAATAAAATCAGAATTATTGGATGCCGCCGGCGCTTGAACTGTGGACTCAGCAATCATTACCGGAATCCCTTTGTTGCGAGCCCAATCAAACATAGTGTCAATGTCGCGGTCTACTCTATTACCCGGACAATTAATAATGCCACCTGTTGGCATGCAAACATCATTGGCAAAAACAGACAAACCAAACCAGTCTACATACTGGTCGCCGGGATACATACTTTGAACATCATTTTGGAAGCGAACCGGATGGTAAACGAAGTCAACATTTGAAACCCCATTTACGTTTCTTATCCTGTTAGCCACATAGTTATAGGTATCTTTGAATGCCTGCGCATCTTGGAACACCCCTAGGCTAACTTCATAACCAATTCTCAAAAAGTAATGGGTATTGGGGCGTGACTTCATAATGTTTGCGATAGCATCCAATTGGCCATTAAATTGACCATTACCAACTGCTCTGACGCCATCAATAGTGCTGCCAAAACCACCAGCAGCAAAATTGTCTTTAAAACTCAATGCAACCAAGGCGTAAGCCCCAGGATAAGAATTTTCTATGTACGACATAAACTGGTTGTTGAATTGATCATCACCCTGCTCAATGGTGCCTGAGTAAATGGTGCCATAGTGAGATGAACCGGCGGGTGCTGAACCTGTGGCATTGGTGTAATCAATGTACTCTTGCTGATAGGTTTGGCCCACCATCAACAAGGTTTTTCCTGAGCCTGGATTCTTAGCTGCTATTGCACCACCAGCAATGGCGCAGCTAAGTAAACCAGCTATAAATTTGATTTTTGCTGTCATGGATATGTCCCATTTTGTTTTTGTTTTAGGGTAAATCTAAAATGCAAATAGAACTTTGCAGTGGGCCGAATGCTACTGAGGTGAAAAAAATATGCTATTGCTGTTTATGATTTAAATATCGACTGCATTACAACTTTAAATTTTTTGATGAGTCATTTGGCAATCAGTTGATTTGTCGCAAGCCTATTAATAATGCTGTATTCAAAAAAATTATGGCCACTCACTAATAGCCTGACATTAATGACCGATAAATAATTGGAACAGCCAATGAAATCAATGAATGAGCTTGAACTGTTTGACTTGATCAAATCCTTAGAAATAGAGCTTCATCACTATTCTTCTCGTAAGAGTGTGAGCCGATTAACTGAATTGTTGCACTCTGAATTTTTAGAAATCGGTTATTCAGGAAAAACCTATGATTTTCAAAATACTCTTAACTCGCTCACGAATGAAGACACTTCTCAACACACTATTGTCTCTCAAGATTTTGAATTCAGCTTACTTTCACCAGGGGTGATTCAAGTACGTTATCGAACTTTTATGGAAAATAAATCTGGAGAGCTATCCAAACATGCGAAGCGCAGCTCTATTTGGGTAAAAGTAGAAAGAAACTGGCAGATGATTTTCCATCAGGCCACTGCGGTGGGTGTTTCTTAGGTGGGTTTGAAAAAGTGGGGAGTCAGTGCTCCCCACAGGCTTTTATCTTATTGCTGTCTAGCTATTAACTGTTAATAACAGCCTGAATCTACTCCAGAGCCTACTTCTACTGACTTGGCCGAGAAAATACATTGACCGGTCGCGTTGTCTTGTATTTTGAATTCGATGTCATAACTTCCAGAAGTAATATCCGTTTTTCTCTCATAGCGACCATCTACCAGCGTGGCTGAACGGCAGTCACCATTTACGCATAAATACACGAAAGCACCTGTCTGTCCGCCATCTAAGTGATAAACAGTACCATCACTCTCAATTCCGAATTCGAAATCGTCACTGGGTTCAGATCTGTTAATGGCTGTGAAACTAAAGGTGTCTTCAGATGTTGCCCCCTCATTATCTTCAGCGATGGCAGTAACACTGTGGAAGCCTTCCTGCATGATAAACGAGATTCGATAAGGTGCGGTGTTATCAATGACTCTCTCAGATGTGCCATCTGGGAAGTTTACTACAAAGGCTACAGAGGCCACTTGGCCATCCGAATCACTGGCGGAGGCATCTATCGTAATGCGGTCGCCAGAGAATAAAGTGCCTGCACCATCAGGAAGATCAACCATTGGCGGTACATTTTCCACAACAGATGAACCTGGGTTAATGGTGACATTACCCAAATCAGTCGCACATTCATTGTTGCCCCAACGAACCCACAAATCATAAGTTCCTGGTGCTAAATTATTGATGGTTGTTGAGCCTGAATTGTCTGCGACATTGCGAGGGTAAGAGCTGCCTCCATCAATAGAGAATTCAATATTAGTACGTGAACCACCGTTAACTGCATCGTCGTCAAAGCTGAAAGTGATAGAACCATCATTGGCATTAGCTGTTGTTTCATCAGTGGCTGAAACTAACGCAGAAGGAATATCTGTACCGGTACAGATACCAGTGTCGCCGCCATCCGTAAGATTAAATGTGACAAAGTCGATATTAAGTGCAGCATCACCTCGGTCATTTTGGAACTTAACCGATGCACCAGCAGGAATAGAAAGCGTCATGTTGGCAGTGGTGTAGTTACCTACCCATGCGCCGTTAGAATTGAAGTTTAGATTTCCTGCGTTGGTACCATTTACATAAACAGAAATACCACCGCTGTTTTGTGATGCGTAAGTCACAGCCATAGAGGTAGATGCTGGAATATTTTTCAGAGTCACGCTTGCGCCTGCACCGTTTAGGTAAGCCACACCCTGACCACCTGACGCGGAACTGTCATTATAGTAATCAGCAGTACCACTTAGAGAACCAGATTCAGCTTCTACTTTTAACTTGTCACCCACTGGCGGTGGCGGTACGTCACCACCCAAATAAGGTTCGACTAAGCGATAAAATCTTTCCACTTTAACGCCACTGTTACTGCAACTGCCATAGTGATGAAGAGCAATAACCCGACCTGTGGATGATGCAATAACAGGAGAGCCAGATGAACCGCCATCTGTGTCACAGCTATAAGAAGCGTCATTGCCGCCATAGTCTGTAATTTTTTCAATCTCACATTTACCGCTACCATTTTGGTCGCTGTAAATAGAAATTACTTTTGGAATACCGCCTGGGTGTTGTGGAATATAAATTTGCTCACCCACTAATGGCGCTCTGTTATCTAATTCATAAAAGCCGAAAGAAGAAAAAGACGCTGGGTTGTTAAGTTTTACCAGTGCCATGTCATAACGCTGGCTAACTTCTAACAAAGAATTCACCGTTGCAACGACTCGGTTTGAAGTTGCGCTACCTGAACCACCACAATTATTGTATTGAAAGTTAAACCAAAACTCTGCGGTCGCTGCAATGGCCGCATTTTCAAGACAGTGCTCGTTGGTAATTGCTAAATCGTTTCCCGTACTTGGGCCAACTCTCCAGCCAGAACAAGTGTAAGAACTACCGTTTTTTTGAAAAATGACTCGAGTAGTTGCATGAGAATTTTCGTATTCAGTGGTACCCGAATAACAAGCTGCATTTTGCCAGTCATTTGAGCCGCACACACTTTCCAGTACCGGGCCTTCATGTGACATGGCTCCGTCGAAATCACCATAGGTATATTTGTCGATGACAACGTTTTCAATAGTGCTTGCTGATGGTGGTTGACCATTAACTCCGTTGATTTTAATAACCACCTGCTCACCTGAAATAGATAGAGACCAAAATCCCCCATCGCCCGTCGACGTTATTGGATCTCCTGGGTAAGTGAACTTCTCACTGCCATCAGGGTTTGAAACTGTGACAGTATCCCCATTTGTTAAATCTAATTTGGAGAAATGAACTTTAATAAAATCAGCTCCAGGGTGGCTAATAATTTGAGCTGATTCAGTTTGTGCGTACTCAACTACCAATTCTTGATCCAGAATAACTTCGGAACCAATCTTCATGGGCGTTTCCGCAAATGATGGTTGGGTGAGCGCTGCGGTAAGCGCGATAGCACCCAATGCTCTAGTAGTATGTTTAACGATCATGATGTCCTCTGTATTTATTATTCAGAAATTGTCTTAATAGAAAGCAAAATCTTTTAATGCTTTTGCAAGCGGGCTAAGACTGACGCGAAAACCCAGGTAACCCCATTTCAAAATTTACTACTTGCGTGACCTAAAACTCATTTAGAATCATTATCTTGTGAGGTTGTTGCGGCTGATCAATTTGTGTTCTGACTACCATTTCGGTTTAAAGAAAATTAGAGAATGCGAATCATGATCTTTGGAGTATTTCCAAATAGTTTCACAATCCCGTGATTTAATAGTTCGAAGATATGTCAGTGTAAAAGGAACCCAAGAATGGAAGACGAACGTAAAGTTAAAGTTTCTTCGACCAGGCTGCATGCCACAAACCTGGATAGTTCTTTAATAGATGCAATAGAACCCTTTCATTCATTAAATATGATTTTGGAAGAGAACCACTTAGATAAGGTGGTGATAAGAATTCCATTAGAGAGCAATCGTAATGACAAACAAACCATGTTCGCGGGTAGTACCTTCTCAGCCATGGTGTTGTCAGGGTGGCAGCTGGTAACCAACTGGAGCAAAGACAATGGCGTGCCCGGGCCGGTTGTAATTAAGAAAACCAAAATGGAATTTGAAAAACCCGCTCACTCAGAGTTGCTGTGTTCTGCTGTGATTTCAGAAAAGCCCATCAAAAGTATTAACGGTAATTGGAAGATAAAGGTGAGTGTTGAAGCGGTAGATGCTGACGGAAATGTGTGTGCCAGTTTTCGGGGAAGTTATAGGGCTTTGGCGCCAAAATCTAAATAGCGTTTATTCGGTTTACCAAAAAATCGAATATATTTTTTTTGAATATAGAACCGCAAAATCGTATCAAGTAAGTGATAAAAATGGGCCATAAATCTGACATTTTTCCACCTAGTTTTATCTAAGAACGCTAACTTGCTGATACCTTTCGAATAAACTGCCAAGAACTCGTCGAAAATCCTAAGTATCTGATTTGGCAATAGTTTTCGGAAAATAGTCCGTTTGTCTGTTTTCTGTGAACCAGTGCCATAATGAATTTATGGCAGATGTATTAACTCTTATTCAATCTCGACAACCGAAAGATAAGAAGCGACAAACTAACCTCTTGATCGCTTTTATCAGTGTGCTGTGTTTTGCTCTTTTGGCAGGGGCCATTCTTGCGTCTACTAACGTAAAGCCTTTTTTGCCACCCCAGGTTGCGTCTAAGCATTTACAGACTTGGATGCAGGATTTACCAGTTTTTTCTGGCCCGGATGGGTCGCGGGCGCAGATCTACCACAAAGAAGAGATTCGCAAGTTATACAAGAAAAACAATTACAGGCTTATCTGGTTTGATAATTTCGAATTAAAACCGGCAGCGCATTTATTGATTCAAAGCTTGAGAGAAACTGTGGCAGATGATCGCCACCTATACTCCTACCAGATGCCAGCAATGTTGGCAGCTGTGCAAAATCTCACGAGCATGCCAAAGGATGTCACAGCTCTAGACATTTTATTGAGTGAGTCTTTCTTAACGTTTTCTCAAGATTCTCAGAACAACCATTTCTTGCCTGATCTGAATTCCCATGATCACGCTCCGGAATACAAGCAGGAAGAGTTAGCCCCGGAATTTCGATTGAGCAGTGCTGATGTGCTCGCTCAGTTAATGGATAACCTTCCCCATCAAAGGCTTTATTCGTTAATCGAAACTTTTACGCCAAGTCATCATGGATATTTACAACTGCGAGAGCAGCTGGTTCGGTATCAAGAAGTTGTGAGAGCTGGTCAGTGGCGATCAATGCCAGACGGAGACGAACTCACATTAAGTGATGTTCATCAAGATATTGGAATATTAAGAAATACCCTGTTGCTCTTTGGTGAGCTTGAGACTTCGAGTATCAGTCGATTTTTCGGCGCAGGTATGGATGAAGTAAATCCTGAATTAGTGTTTGATGCAAATGACCCTAGGTTCACATTTGATGAAGACTTACAGCAAGGGCTAAAGCGCTATCAACAAAACAATGGTTTGGAGATTACCGGCACCCTGAATCAAGAAACCCGACAGCAACTGCAAATAAGCCCTCAACGAATCGCCCGTAAGATTGCTTTTAATATGAAACGTTGGCGTCATCTTCCTGCAGAGTTGGGAGAAAAGCATGTTTTAGTGAACATGGCCGATTACAAACTACAGCTGGTTGAAAACAGTGAGGTGCGATATCAAACCAAGGTCATCATAGGTCGGCCCGCTCGTCGCACTCCTACTCTGGTTGACCCCATGAGCAACATTGTATTGAACCCAACGTGGACTGTGCCCAGACGAATTGCTGTGAATGATATTCTTCCAAAGGTAAAACGGGATGTTGATTACTTAAAACGGCAAAACCTACAAGTCTTTAGAAACCTATCGGATGGATCCGAGCAAATTATTGACCCTTACTCTGTTGATTGGTCGAAGGTTTCAGGTAAAAGAATGCGTTATCGTTTTCGCCAAACCGCCGGGCCTCACAACTCGTTAGGAACCGTGAAGTTCAACTTGCCCAATGACATGGCCATTTATCTTCATGACACTAATCACAGAGAACTGTTTGCTAAAGACAAACGCGCTTTAAGCTCTGGCTGTGTGCGAGTTGAAAACCCATTGCAACTTGCAGAGTTGTTGCTAGAGGGTAAGCCCGGTTGGACAAACAAACGGCTACAGCAAGTGGTAGAGACTAGACGCACCATGTATGTTCCCCTGCCTAAGCCAGTGCCCACCTATCTGCTTTACCGAACCGCCTGGGTTGATGAACAAGGTACTCTTCAGATGCGTCCAGACGTTTATAATTGGGATCAGCTTGACCAGTTTGGTAGTGATCAAAACTCAGGTGTCCTAGCGTCATCACTAATTGAGACCCTATCCCCATAAGGGTTGCGAAGTGACTTAAACTTTCCTCCTAAACTCAACACAAGTCTCCCTGGCGATTTTCTCAATCGTCAATAAGGGTCTACAATGCCAGAAAAGGGGAAAGTTTATGCATAACCTGTTTCCTGATATTAGGCCTTACGCAGATCACCAATTACAAGTGGATGACCTTCATACCATTTATGTAGAGGAATGTGGTAAGCCTGATGGTTTACCCGTATTGGTAGTTCATGGTGGCCCTGGTGTCGGCACCGCCAAGCAAGCACGATGTTTCTTTGACCCTGATATCTATCGAATCATCCTCTTTGACCAAAGAGGCTGTGGTAAATCTAAACCCCATGGCGAGACTGAATCCAACTCTACTGATCTGTTGATTAAAGACATGGATGCCATCCGTCAGCATTTAGATGTTGATAAATGGTTGTTATTTGGCGGCTCATGGGGCAGCACCTTGACCATGCTGTATGCGCAAACTTATCCTCAAACTGTTTTAGGCTTCATACTCCGTGGTGTCTTTTTAGGTCGTCCAAAAGATATGGATTGGCTTTATAAAGAGGGCGCTAACCGGGTATTTCCCGAACACTGGCATAAATTTGAAGACGACTTCTGTGGCCATGAAGAAAGTATCATTGATAGTTATTACAAAGTGCTTCGAAGTCACAATGAACTAGCCAGAATGTCTGCTGCAAAATCTTGGGCCGCATGGGAAGCAAAGTGTGCAACGCTTCGCTCCAGCCCCAAAACCGTAGACAGTTTTACCGAGCCGAAAACAGCTCTTGGCTTCGCTATGATTTCTACCCACTACATGAAAAATCATTGCTTCATAGAGGCAAACCAAATTCTGGATAACATCGAAAAAATAAACCATTTACCCTGCATCATTGTGCATGGCCGATATGATATGGTCTGTCCATTGGATCAGGCTTACTCGTTATTTCAACGCTGGCCTGCTTCAGAGCTGGATATCGTTCGTGAAGCTGGGCACTCTCAATTCGAACCCGGTATTTCAGATGCCTTACTTAAAGCTGCAGTCAGCATGGCAAAACGGTTGGGCAAACCTGAACAACAAGCGTAAACCCCCTGAAGTATTACCTCGGGCATTTTTTTAAATTTCTATCCAGGTAGGTGATCAGGTGGAGCTCATCTAAACTAATTAATGGTGGTTTCTAATTAAAACAAACTGGTCTTAATGCTGAACAACATAAAAATTTACTTTCTCAGCGTATTCGTATTTTTACTCATGACCATGATCAGTACCTCGTTGAGTTTTGAGTACGAGTTAACCCCAGCTATATGGCCGGCATCTGGCGCTGCTCTGGCTTTGGTATTTCAGTTCGGTTGGCCAGCTATGTTAGGGGTGGCAACGGCTGCCGTCATTTCCGTTTGGTTTTTGTTTTGGTCGCAAATAGTAGGTGTTGGTTTTCTGGTTCCCATTGGCATCACACTATTCACCATCATCAATAGTTTATCGAAAGTTCTTATCACCATCTGGTTGATCAATAAATTCTTAGGTAAAAACCCACTTCTCGCACGAGATAGGCTTACTCCAGTATTGTTCTTAATTATTGTGGGGCCGGTTTCAGGAGCCATAGGTGCCATAGGAACTATTCCTTCGTTTTACCTGGGTTTTCAAGGCATTGGCTGGGACATGGTCAGCACGACATTGAAATGGTGGTTAAGCTTTTCCTTAGGGGGTATGGTTTTTACTCCCTGGTTTTTAATCGTATTTGCGCCTAATTCTGTTTTAAATAGATTGCAAAAGTCCTTGTACTTTTTTTTAAGTTCATTGGGTATTGGTTTATTGGCGATCTTGGTGATACTCAGTAAAAATCAACACCAAACTGAGATTAGTGAAAAACTAAGTGAGGTCAGCTTCGAATTAACTCAAAGTATCCTAATCAGAATTGAAAACACCATAAACTTACTCAATGCCTTTAACAGCTATTTGAATGTTTCTAACGAACTTGATCTTCAAGCATATCAGAGATATTCAAAACTATTATTGGAAAGCCAGAATTACATTACAGTGCTGGGCTGGCAGCCCGTGGTTTCCCACGATCAAATGCAAGAGCTAGAAAATAGGCTTCAAGAACAGGGCGTTGATGACTTCTTTATTAAAGACTATAACCCAGACACTCTTAGTTTTGTGCCTGCCAGAAAAGCTGATCTATACGTGCCCATCGTATTTAACTACCCTTTAGATAATCCCCAAGTGATTGGGCTGAACTACCTCAGCACTAGCGTGGGTTCCTCTGAGTATGAAAAAATAAAGAGCATAAAGGCTCCCTCAATTACAGAACCATCGGTACGGTTAAATGAGCATAGAACCCCAGCGGTTGGAATGTTTGTGCCTCAAATTGAAAATGGTGAATTAGTAGGCTTTGTTTCTGGCTTGGTTATTATCGATGAGTTGTTTGCATTGCCAGAAACCAGTGAACAAATTGATTTGCTAAAAGTTATTTGGCGTGATGTGACAGAAGAAGAAACTAAGTCAATGTATGAAACATCTCCCGACAGACTATATACGTTAGATTATTCAAAAACTGAACGTATTCAGATTCATGGGCGAGTATGGGAATTAGTAATTCAGCCCACGTACTTTTTAATGCAAAAAAGTGCCGGTAGCATTGGCTGGTTGTTGGTGGTCAGTGGCGCGATCATAACTTCTTTATTACAGCTTTTCGCTCTAATTTTGATGGGAATTAATCGTGAAATCAGAACGGAAGTCGCTAGCAAAACAGAGAGATTGCAAGTGGCATTGGATGAGGCTGAGAATGCAACGAAAGCTAAAAGCCAGTTTCTTGCGAACATGAGTCATGAAATTAGAACGCCCCTCAATGCCATTTTGGGTTTTACTGAAATTGCCAGAGAAGAAAAAAATCCATCAGCGGTTCATGCTTTTTTGGACAACATTGCAACAGCATCCAGGTCTCTTTCCCATCTCGTGAATGAGATTTTAGACTTTTCAAAAATTGAAGCGGGAAAGTTGGATTTAGACATTAAGCCTTTTCGGCTTTCAGAATTGAAGGCTGATACCTGCGCTATTTTTCAGAATCAAATGACCATGAAAGGTTTGGGCTTTCAATTCATTCTGGATGAAGACTTTGTTGTGCTGGGTGATCAAATGCGAATTCAGCAGGTGTTGATAAATTTTTGTTCCAACGCGTTGAAATTTACCAAAGAAGGAGAAGTTAACGTAAGCCTTCGAAACCTGTATGAGACGGACACTCACATAAGAATTCAATGTGAAATATCAGATACAGGAATTGGTATTCCCGCAGATCGGCAGAAAGAGTTATTCACAGAATTCACTCAAGCTGATAGCTCAACCAGTCGAAAGTATGGTGGTTCAGGATTAGGGTTGGCCATTAGCGCAAAACTAGTGTCACTCATGAATGGTAATGTCTGGTTAACTAGTGAAGAAGGCGAGGGCAGCCAGTTCTTTTTTGAACTGCCCTTAAAAAAATCCAAACGGGTTGAAGAGACGCAAACTGAGTCTCCTTTAAAGGAAACCTACAAAATATTGTTGGTGGATGATAATGATGTGAATCTAGTGGTCACGTCGGCCATGCTTAAGAAATTAAATCAGGACGTCATGACCGCGGAATCGGGCTTTGTTGCTTTAGATATTATTCAAAATGCAGATATAGATTTAATCTTTATGGATATGCAAATGCCAGAAATGGACGGTGTCGAAACAACGCGTTTAATCAAGGCATCACCACAACATTCGAGTATTAAAGTTGTAGGGCTTACAGCAAATGCTACCGCTGAAGATAGAATAAAATGTTTAAACGCAGGTATGTTAGATCACCTTTCGAAGCCGGTTAGCAAATCCCAGCTTGCAAAGTGTTTAAAACGTTGGCTTGAAAATAGTTAACGATCAATTAAGCGAACTTTGATTTTACGTCCCTTTATTTTTCCGTTGAGTAAAAGTTTTAATGCTTTTTTACCTAGGTTTCTTTCTACTGCTACGTAGGCGGTAAATGGAAAAATATCTATTTTCCCAACCTGGCTTCCATCTAAACCTGACTCACCCGTTAACGCCCCTAGAATATCTCCAGGTCTTAATTTATTTTTTTTACCTTCATCAAATTGCAGGGTTATCATGGTTGGCATATAGGGTTGTATTGACGAACTGGATTTTTCTGGTGTCCAAGGAACTAACTCTACCCCTTGTTTCAAATAATCTGCAATGGCATCCACCTTATAGGTTTCAGACTCTGCACAGAAACTTATTGCTAAGCCTGATTGTCCAGAACGTCCAGTTCTACCAATTCTATGTACATACACTGCTTCTTCTCGAGGAATTTCATAGTTCACTACGAGGTCGAGACCTTGGATATCCAAGCCCCTGGCCGCCACATCGGTAGCTACTAAAATACTGGTGCTTCTGTTTGCAAAACGAACCAGAACCTGATCCCTTTCTTTTTGTGCTAGGTCTCCATGTAAAGCCAGCGCTGCAAAGCCACTATTGTTAAGTTGTCTAGCAACGTCAGCAGTAGTTTGCTTGGTGTGACAAAACACAACCGTACTTTCCAATTGGTGGTGCAGTAAAGTTTGTTCTAATGCGTCCATACGACTTGATTTGTCGATTAAATAAAACTCTTGCTCAATGCTAGCCGTGTTATGGGTTTCATCCACTGATACTTGAATCGGATCTTTTTGAAATTCCTGGCTGATGTTTTCTATTTGTTCAGGAAAAGTAGCGGAAAACAGTAGGGTTTGTTTTCGCCAAGTGGCGTGATCGAGTATGTTTCGAATTGGGTCGATAAAGCCCATGTCCAACATTCTGTCAGCTTCATCCAAAACCACAGTATTAACTGACGACAAGTCTAAAGATTTCTTACGGAGGTGATCCGCAATTCTTCCTGGAGTACCCACTACAATATGCGCGCCTCGTTCTAGGGAACCTAGTTGTGGGCCTATGGGGGTGCCCCCGCATAGGGTTAGAATCTTTATATTTTGAGTCATACGAGCAAGTCGTCGTAATTCTTTGGCTACTTGGTCTGCCAGCTCCCTCGTTGGACATAACACCAGTGCCTGAGCTCGAAAATTTTTAGCCTCTAACTTCTCCACCAGACCAATGCCAAAGGCCGCGGTTTTGCCACTACCTGTTTTAGCTTTAGCAATCACATCTTTACCACCTAACACAGCTGGCAAGCTCTGAGCTTGAATGGGTGTCATGCTTAAATACCCTAACTCTTTTAAGTTAGTTTGCATGGCTTGAGAAAGGTTTAGTTCATTAAATGCTGGCATAGTTAGAAGGTATCAAAATGGGGAGCAGAGAATACCTTATTAGGTATAAGGTTTACAGCTAGTAGAGGTGGGTTTATAGCCTTCGATCAATTAGCTAGTACTAACCCTCCAAAATCTGTTGTTGATTTGTCAAAGAATCAATCTGCCATTTACTCTGGGCCTCATTGAGCATTTCCGGAATTGTGCCCATCTCCATTGGGGCTACATTTAAATGTTGCAGTACCCAAAATAAATTCTGCTGAAGGTCTCCGGCTAAAACATCTTTTGCATAGGTTTGCTTGCTAAGTTTTTGTCCTTGTTCATTAACAATAACGGGTAAATGATAATAGCGTTGTTCTGCTAAGCCCAGGCATTGTTGTACCCAAATCTGCCGGGGTGTTGAATCCATCAAATCAATACCTCGCACAATGTGATTGATGTTTTGGTGTGCATCATCAACCACTACTGCCAACTGATAGGCATATAGGTTGTCTTTTCTTTTAAGAATAAAATCTCCTATGTCTTTACTCAGGTTAATTTGTTGAAGTCCTTGTATGCCATCTTGAAAACTTATGTTTCGATTAGAGGTTTTAATTCTGATGGCGCTGGGATTCGAACTAGGTTGCTTATTGTTCCGACAAGTTCCAGGATAAACATCCAAACCCTGAAGCTGTTTTCTTGAACAAACACAATGAAATAAATCCTCCGAGGACCACAGTGTTTCAAGAGTCTGCTCGTACGCATCACTCCGTTGACTTTGATAGATGACTTCACCATCCCACATTAGACCGTAGCTTTCTAATGTTTTTAGTATGTGAACTGAAGCGCCGGGCTGTTCCCGAGGAGGGTCTAGATCATCTATCCGAACTAGCCATTGTCCATTGTTAGCCTTGGCGTCCAAGTAACTTGCCACAGCAGTATAGAGTGACCCTAGATGAAGTGGGCCTGTAGGTGATGGAGCAAATCGACCGATGTAGGGCATATAGGATAAAATGTTTACATTCACTAATTAGTTATTGAGCATAATTATGTCACTTAAGCCCGCTTCTAGAATTGACCGTATAGAGCCTTTTCACGTGATGGATCTATTAGGAAAAGCCAGAGCCATGGCAGCCGAAGGTCGCGAGGTTATTCATCTTGAAGTGGGTGAGCCGGATTTTCCCACGCCTGATGCCATCGTCCAAGGGGGAATTGAAGCCATGACTCAAGGCAATACCAAATATACCCCTGCTCTTGGAATTCCTGAACTTAAACAGCGTATTGCTGAGTTTTACTGGCAGTCTCAAAAACTAGAGGTGAATGCAAAAAACATTGCGGTCACACCTGGAGCAAGTGGGGCCCTATTACTTGCACTGTCAGCAACTTTAAACGCTGGGGATAAACTGTTACTCCCAGAACCCGGTTATCCCTGCAACCGACATTTTGCAGAGCTGTTGGATATTCAACCACAGGTGGTAAATCTTCGAGCCGACGAAAATTATCAGCTTAATTTTAAAGATCTTGAAGAACAATTGACTCCTGAAACCAAAGGTATTTTGATTGCTTCTCCAGGCAACCCAACAGGTGCCGTGTTAAGCAGTGGTCAGCAAAAACAATTGGTAGATTTTGTGAGCCAACATAACTTACATCTGTTTATGGATGAAATATATCAGGGCTTAATTTATGAAGGGCATCCGAACAGCATTCTCCATGAATCAAAAAACCCCTGGGTAATTCAGAGTTTTTCTAAGTACTTTCAAATGACAGGTTGGCGATTAGGCTGGTTAGTGGTTCCTGATGACTTTATTGAGGCCGTTGACCGTCTGGCTCAAAACCTTTTCCTTTGTGCTCCAGCACCGGCGCAATATGCTGCACTTAACGCATTCGATTCAGATGTGATACAGCTTTTAGAGCAACGAAAATCAGAGCTGAATCAGCGTAAAAACTTTTTGAAACCTGAGCTTGAAAAACTAGGGTTTAAAATTAATGCCAAGCCGGAAGGCGCTTTTTACATCTATGCTGATGCTTCTAGGTTTACCAATGATGCCATGGGTTTCTGCCATGAACTCTTAGACGAAACCGGTGTGGCCATCACTCCCGGTCAGGATTTCGGCGGTGCAAACTGGAAAACGGAAGTCCGATTTGCCTATACCTGCGAAATCCCTGTACTCGAAAGAGCGATAACTAAATTAAAAGATTTTTTGAAATGAAGTTTGAGTCTGCCCTATTGGAAGGGCGTTTAGTGAAACGATACAAACGTTTTCTGGCAGATGTCATTCTTAAAGATGGTTCTGCTGTTACTGCCCACTGCCCAAATACGGGTAGTATGAAAAACTGCTGGAGTGAGGGTGATAGAGTTTGGCTAAGGTTTGTGGATGACCCTAAACGCAAATTGAAATACACCTGGGAATTGGTTGAGCTTCAGGGAAAAAATTTAGCCTGTATTAACACAGGGCGTGCCAATCATCTAGTAAAGGAAGCCATTTTAGAAAAACGTATTCCAGAACTTATCGGTTACTCAGAATTAAAAACCGAAGTTAAATATGGTGATGAAAATAGCCGAATAGATATTCTGTTAAAAGATGAATCGAAACCTTCTTGTTTCGTTGAAATAAAAAATGTCACTTTGTTGGAAGATGACGGTATCGGCTATTTCCCTGATGCAAAAACCACAAGAGGTACCAAGCACCTTCGGGAATTAATGGCCGAATTGGAAAAAGGCAATCGGGCTGTATTGTTTTTTAATGTGGCTCACACGGGTATTAAAGAAGTAAGACCGGCCAGCCACATTGACCCAGAATATGCTGCAACATTTACTCAAGCGGTAAAAGCAGGTGTAGAAGTGTTTGTCTATGGTTGTGAGATTACAGAAAATAGCATAGCTATTAACTATAAGCTTAACATCGGAGCCTAGGGAATGTGTGAAAAAACTTTTCAAACAAGCAGATTGAGTTGTCCGTGATTTCAATGATTTCACTCGTGGTTAGAGACTACGACGAAGCAATAGAGTTCTATACTAAAAAACTAGGATTTGAACTTGTCGAAGATACATCATTAACTGACACAAAGCGCTGGGTTAGAGTATCCCCTCCCCATGGCAATGGTACCTGTCTCTTGTTGGCTAAGGCTGTTGATGATGAACAGACGCAACACATTGGTAACCAAACCGGTGGTCGAGTGTTTCTATTTCTTCAGACTAATAATTTTTGGCAAGACTATAATAGTATGACTGAAGCCGGTGTGACATTTCTAGAAAAACCCAGAGAGGAAAACTACGGCACTGTTGTAGTATTTCAGGATCTCTATGGCAATAAATGGGATTTGCTTGAATTAAAAAATAGCTAAGGTTTGGAGAGATTAGAGATAGATGCCCCAAGAAAATAATCCCTTACACGGGGTGAAACTGGAACAAATTTTAATAGAGTTATCCGAAAGGCTTGGATGGGAGCGAATGGCCCAACACATTAATATTCGATGTTTTAGCCATGACCCAAGTGTTAAATCATCCCTTAAGTTTTTAAGAAAAACTCCCTGGGCTAGGGAAAAGGTTGAGCAGTTTTATGTGCATTGTTTAAAGGTGAATTTTGATCCGAATCCACCTAAAAAGGGTCGTACTGGTAAACCAAAATCTACCCCTAAATCTAAAGCCTCTCGCTCCAATTCTCATATCTGGGGTCGTTAGTATCACTTGAGCAGTGGTTCCTTAAGGCAACCCACGGGTCTCCAAATTACATTATGGGGAGCTAAAGCTTGAGTATATGGCTCAAGCTTTAATGTGCTTTCTTCTGAATAGTTGAAAGGGCTATTGGGTCAAGATTGATTTAAGCCTATTAACCTGATTATTCCTAAGTTCTTCGCTACCTAGGTTTTCAAATTCACTCTGAGGTTTCCATTTGTCTGGGTAGTTCCATACCGTGTGAACACTTACTTTTGATGCAACAAAGGCGGTAACCACATAGTCTGCTTCTAAGGTAAATTCAGTATTTGCTTCAACGTTTTCATAAGTTGAAACACCATTTATTGATGGAGTTGTAAACATCACAAAGTAATCGTTTTCATCGTAGAAAATAAACCTTGGATAGGTAACTGTAATTTCTTCTGTAATGTCATTATCAACATGAACGGTGAGTAGGTTTTTACCATTCCACTGTACGCTCTTTGGTGTTAAACCATCAATGGCTTCGTATTCAAAACCACTAAGATGTTCAAGAGATGAGAATTCAACTGTGGCGATTTGATCAAAGTATTGACCCTCTCGGCTGCTGTGTCTATGGGTAAATTTTCGGGTTTGATTGGCAGGTATACAGGTGTCGGTATTTGCGTCCGCAGCAGGAACGTAAAAAACCTCTGCACTAATATAAGATGAATCAGTCCAATAACTCGTTACTAGGTTTTCACTTTGATCATAGAATTCGAAATTATTTGCTTCAACTAAGCAAACAGGTTGGTCTGATACATTGGTCACATCGAAAACTGAATACATCGTAATACCTGTTGCAGAAATTTTAATTTCTTCACCTACTTGCAATTCAGCTGGAAGGTTATGAACTGTAAGCGATACCGCTTTTTGTTTTGTTGTAAAAGTCTGGCCACCCATACATCTGTTACTAGGTGCTGTTAACACAGTGTTATTAGGGCCTAATTGACTAGACGTTTCTGAATAAAACATGACACAGTCATCGTGAATCATCATCGGATCTAGTTCTGTATTATCAGTGTCTGCTCCCGTTTCGGAGTTTCCCCCAGAGGATCCATCTGAACCTCCGCAGCCAGCTACCATCAAAGTTATTGCTGTTGAAAGTAAAACTGACAACAGCATAGGTTTATTTTTTAAATACAATCTCATCATTAAATTTATAATATAAGTAAATATTAATATATTTGACGGTCGAGACCATTTAGCCATGGTTCAAATCCGGATACAACACACTTAGAAAATTACAGATTTACTGAAGCAAATTTTATTAGATCAATCCCTACTGACATGTCCTGTCACTGTTATTTTTTATCCTTTCTCTTGTCGTAAATTTTCGTTAACCAATAAAAAGGAAATACTTATGTCTGAACAAGCTTTTGAAAATCCATCCATCATGTCTCATGTATCCTTAGGAACAAATCAATTAAATAAAGCACTAGCGTTTTATGACAAGGTGTTAGCCACCGTGGGTGCCAAGCGAATTCTCGATGTTCCTAATGTGGGTGTGGGTTATGGCAAGCTGTATCCTGAATTCTGGGTGCAAATTCCCTTCGATGAAAAAGTAGCGAATGTGGGCAATGGTGTTCATTTCAGTTTTTTTGGTACCAGTGAAACCATGGTAAAAGAGTTTTACAAAGTTGCGCTTGAATGTGGTGGAAGCTGTGACGGCGAGCCTGGGCCACGCCCTCATTATGGGCCAGAGTATTACGGTTGTTTCGTAAGGGATCTGGACGGAAATAAAATCGAATGCACTTTTTGGGATGAAAGCAAAACAGGTGCTTAATGATGCAATTTGATGTCGACATTCAGTCCGAATACAAAGAACTGTTTTTGAAAGTTCGAAAATACTTATTGGCTATAGAGGGCGTTGAGGAGAGGAAAACCCCAAGAATAACTTCCTATTATTTAGGTGGTTCAGGCTTGTGTCATGTACGGACGACTGCTGATGGTGTCGACATAGGTTTCCTTAAGGGTGCTCAGTTCCGAGATGAGTTTGGATGCCTAAAAGGAAACTCTAAAAAAATGCGGGTTTTGGCTATTACAGGCTTTGATAAAACAATTTTTAACTACTACTTACAGCAAGCAATTTTAATTAACCAGTAATTGAGGAGAGAACAATGAATTCAACAATAGAGTTAGTAAATTTCAAATTAAAGTCTGATCAAGACGAATCTAAGCTCAATGACTTAGCGCCCTTAATGAATGAATTCTTGAAAACACAGCCAGGCTTTTACTACCGCACTTTAATAAAAGACACAGATGGTACTTTTATGGATATCGTACATTGGGAATCTGAAGAAAAAGCTAAAGCAGCGTCAGATAAATTGATGCAACAGCCTTGGGCTTCGGAGCTCATGGCAATTACTGACGAGAGCTCAATGAACTTTCGTCATATTCCTGCAATCGCCGAAATTGGCTACGATGGCTAAGTATTAACGAGGTGTTGATTAGGATACTCCATGAATAAATCTGAGCGACTGTTGCAGTTGCTGACATTGTTACGCAGTCGACGCAGAGCCATTACTGCAAAGGAATTGGCTGATCGTATGTCAGTATCAGAGCGAACCATTTACCGTGATGTGCAGTCTTTGGTTCTTTCAGGAGTAGCCATCGAGGGAGAAGCTGGTGTCGGTTATCAGCTTCAACCTGGCGCCTCGGTTCCGCCGCTTATGTTTACTGAACAAGAAGTAGAAGCCTTAATGCTGGGCATTCGTATGGTAAAAGCTTTGGCTGACGACGAAGTGCTGGAGCATAGCAATACCGCCTTGGACAAAATTAAAGCTGTGTTGCCCGATCGGATGATGCACGAGCTTAACCACAAACATACCAAATACCTCATTCCAGATTATGGTCGTAAACAACGGGCTGCCAACCTAGACGTCATCAGATCTGCTATCGAATGTTTCAGCGTTTGCAATATTGAATACTTGGACGCCAAAGAACGGAAATCCTCCCGAAGTGTCTATCCCCTCGGATTAGTGTTTTGGGGTTCTAATTGGACACTCATTTCTTGGTGCTGTTTACGTCAAGCTTATCGCTCTTTCAGAGTGGATAGAGTGGTTGAGTTTTGCGCCACCGAAGAAAATTTTCAAACCGGCCCGGAACTGAGTTTGAAACATTATTTGCAGTTTTATGATGAGAATGTGTCGACTGATTTTTGGGGATGACACTTATCTGAATCTTTTTATAAGCTAATTTTACTCTCGCCTATTAACAATATTTACTCCCGATTTTTCAATAAATTAGGGTTTTGCTGAAATTAAGTCACTAATAAGCTAATTTAGTACTGGAAAAGAGTAAATATTGACCTCTCATAAATCAAATCAATAATTTTTGATAACCAAATCACATTAACAAATTTATTCGACTTGTTAATGACATAGTCATTTCCAATGATGTAACCGGTTTCACAAGACGTTGTGAACAAACATAGCTCATGCAAATTTGTACTGAACTAACGCTTGCCAACCTTAAACAAAAACAACACCCGGCAGGTAAGGAAACCTAACCGCTGTTTTTTAAAAACAGCACGGAAACATTTTGTTTGAAGGAAAATTAAAATGAATACACTGACAAACGTAGTAAGAAGTACGATCGTCGCAGTCACCACATTTGCGGCAACCACTCTGGCATTCGCTGTTGAGCGTTTTGAACTTCCAGCTGACCAACAAGTGCATAATCTTTATATTGAATCCACTGACGATGTTGAGATTTATCGTTACAACGATGCATTCATTGAAGGTGTGATCAAAACCGATGGTCGAGTCATTTTCACTGGTTATGGTAAGGTGAAATTGAATCCCAATTTGGTGATTGAAGGCCTAACGAATGATTACCCAAGCCATGTTGATTTCTTTGGCGATGGGGACATCAACATTGAAGCGCCAATTACAACCACTTCTGGTGTTCAAACTTGGCCTGTTTTTGGATCAAAGTTGTTTGTGAACGCTGACATTACTTCAGGTGGTCATTTGTCCATCACGGGCCCCTTTGGTGGAACCAACATTGGACCTAACGTCACCATCACGGGTAACAACTTCTATTCTGACGGTTATGAGTCTTTGTTCTACATGGCCCCTGGATCAAAAATCGTGTCTAACACTGGCATTGGTATTATCGCCACCTACGGCATTACCATTCAGGGTGAGCTAGTTGCTAATGACCACATTCAAATAAATGCCCGTGGCGCAAATGCTACTGTAAATATTGAGCGCCCAATTACTCAATTGGGTTCTGGTAGTTCATTCATTCGTGGGGGCAATCTTGTAAACGTGAACGCACCACTGAACATGCTGGGTACTATAAACATTGATGGCGGAGCCCTGAACCTTTATGGCCACACCATCAGTACTGACACAGTATTGAATATTTACAGCGGTACGGTAAATGCCTACGGCGGTAAGTTCGCTGCTGATAAAGTTTGCATATACAACACCTTTAATAACTATGGTGCTGTTGTCGAAGCAAACGAAGTTTGCCAATAATAGTTAAAAGATAGATTCATCAAAAAGGGCCGAATACTCGGCCCTTCCTTAACTGGTTTTAAATGCTTTTCTAATTAACCGAGCTTTCTTTGTTGTACTTCAACATAACCTTTCAGGGCCAGCCAATTTAGTGCTTTTACATAGGAACCAAAGCGTTTAATTCGGTCTCGGTTTTCATCCCAAGCGTGAATATGTTTAACCATATCATCGGATAATCTTGAGTTGTCACTTACCATGGCAATGGCTTTAAGATTGTGTTTAAACATTGCCCAATAGATACCATCGTTTGCCTTAAAAGCATCTGGCGCACAGCTGTTGTAATGCTTGCCATCGTACAGAATCGCAAAGGGTTTACCGTTTAAGTCTCTCACCACTTTTTTAAGCTGAGCCTGATGCTCTAAACCTGATTGAAAGCTGACATAGCCATTGACAGTGATAGTTAGGATATTTCCGGAAAGAGTAGTATCGAAACTTCCATTTTCAATTACATCGATCAATTTTGAATTCCTTGATGGCAACTGCTGGAAAAACATGGATTTAATAACCAAGTGTTGTCGTGAATATGGAATTCGTCAAAAAATTAACTGTTACGATTAGATGAATGGGTCACAAGAATTAGGGCATCCTGTAGGGATGCCCTAAATAATATAGGTAAATAAATTCAAAGATTTTAGAAAGATGTGCGTCGGTAATGACGATATTCTGGTTCCCAGAAGTTACGGGTGATTCTTCGTTCCAAGGCTTCATCAGGTAGTGGCGTCGCCACACCGTCTTCCATTGCCTGCTTGGCAACAGCGCTTGCGATGACTCGGCTCACTTCTCTAATGTGCCTTAGCTCTGGCAATAAAGGCCCGGTACCGTCTTTCGCGAGAGGCGATTGTTCAGCCAATGCTCTACTCGAAGCCATGAGCATGTTGTCGGTAATGCGCTTGGCTCTGGACGCCAAAACTCCTAAGCCAATGCCAGGGAAAATATACGAGTTGTTACACTGTGCGATGGCGTAGTTGGAGCCATTCAGCTCAACTGGGTCAAATGGACTTCCAGTAGCCACGATTGCCTTGCCGTTGGTCCAGCTCAATATATCAATTGGGCGAGCTTCCACTCGAGACGTTGGATTACTCAACGGCAGTACTATGGGCAATTCAGTGTTTTCTGCCAAATGCTCGATAACTTCTTTCGTAAATAGCCCTGGTTGGCCAGACACGCCAATTAAAATACTGGGTTTGCCGTGTTTAATTACATCCAACAAACTGATGTTTTCGTGCTCAGCCCAGCTAGCCACTTCTTCAAAGTGATGGGCTAATGGTTTTTGGAAGGGTAACAAGTTCGGCATGTTGTCGGTGAGTAATCCCCAACGGTCAACCATGAAGATCTGCTTTCTGGCTTCCGCTTCTGTGAGTCCTTCCGCCTGCATCGCCAGAATTATCTGTTCGGCAATACCACAGCCCGCTGAACCCGAGCCAACAAAGCAAACTCGCTGGTCTTTTAGCTGTTCACCTTTGACTTTCGCTGCAGCCAATAATGTTCCAACGGTAACGGCTGCAGTACCTTGAATATCGTCATTAAAAGAGCAGAGATCGTCTCGGTAGCGATTCAGCAAAGGCGTGGCATTGGTTTGAGCAAAGTCTTCAAATTGCAGAAGCACTTCTGGCCAACGACGCTTTACAGCTTGAATAAATCGATCAACGAACTCGTAGTATTCATCACCGCTGATCCTTGGGTTACGCCAACCCATATACATGGGGTCGTCTATCAAATTAGGGTTATTGCAGCCTACATCCAGCACTACAGGTAATGTATAGGCCGGGCTAATACCGCCACAGGCAGTGTAGAGAGCCAGTTTTCCAACGGGAATTCCCATGCCACCAATCCCTTGATCCCCTAGGCCTAGAATTCTTTCACCGTCAGTAACCACTATCACTTTCACATTTTGCTTTGTGGCGTTTTGAAGCATGTCGTCGATGCGATCTATGTCTGGGTAAGAAATAAACAGTCCACGTTTGCGACGATAAATTTTTGAAAACTGCTCACAGGCTGCACCTACCGTGGGGGTGTAAATAAGTGGCATGATTTCTTCTAGGTGATTGGTCACCACTTTGAAATAGAGCGTTTCGTTGGTGTCTTGAATATTTCGAAGGTAGATGTGTTTATCTAGGTCATTTGAGAACGAGCAAAGCTGGTGATAGGCCCGTTGCGCTTGTTCATCAATGGTCTCAATGTTGTGAGGCAGCAAACCTTCAAGGTTGAAATAGTGTCGCTCTTCTTTGGTGAAAGCACTGCCTTTATTTAGAAGTGGTGTTTCCAGCAGGACAGGGCCGGCGTATCGAATATAAAGTGGGCGTTTATTTGACATGGGGTATCAACTTTTAAAACTGTTGCCCCCGTTTTAAATAATCCCGAACTAAAAGTCACGCCTAAACTTTGAAACTTTTTGACTAAAGCTTGAAACGGTTAATTTGGTCTGACATTTCAGTGAAGTCTTGAACCAACTTGGCCACAATATCAGAAGAGTTTCGTACTTTGCTAAAATTCTCGTCCGATAACTCAGACACTTTCTGAACATTGGAATTCACTTCCTGTGTCACAGATGATTGCTCTTCAGCAGCTGTGCTAACTTGAGAAATAATGTCGTTAAGATGGGTGATGTTGTTAAAGATTTCAGACATCATTTCCTGATTCTGTTGAACTAGAGACTGAGTGCTTTGGGATATATCTCGACTTTCGGTCATGGATTCACTGGCAGACACACTACTGGCTTGTAGAGTGGTAATGGTTGCGTTGATCTCTTCAGTCGATTCTTGAGTTTTCTGAGCCAAACTCCTCACTTCATCTGCAACCACCGCAAAACCTCGGCCCTGTTCACCAGCCCTGGCGGCTTCAATGGCAGCATTTAATGCCAACAAATTTGTTTGCTCAGCTATTCCTTCAATAGTGGCAAGAATATCAGTGATGCTAGCGGTATGGTGGGCCAGATCATTCACGGTGTTATAGGTTGTTTCAATGGTCGATTCCAAGGTGTTGATGGAACGGCTGACTTCCCCCATGCGGTTTTTTCCGGAATTGCCTAACTCACTTAAACCAGTCGTCTCTTCAGAGGCTTTAATCATATTGTCTGCCACTTCCACCGAGCTGTGAGTCATTTCATTAACCGCGGTTGCGATTTGGTCAGTCAAACTATGTTGTGACTCCGCCAGTTTCACTGATCCTTCAACCGTATGAATGATATTAATAAGTTGTTTATTGGCATGAGCAAAACTGGTTTGAATACTCGACAGTAATTGCACCATGCTTTCGAGATGTCTATCGATCATGCCGCTGATTACCCCAAGTTCGTCTTCGTGGGGATCATTGAGCCTACAGGTCATATCCAATTCTTCAGAAGCCCTATGCAGAGACTGCTCGATGCGCTGTATTCGTTTGGGTAGAGACCTAAAAACCAATAGGGTTAAGATTCCAATAGGAAGAATCACCACGAAAGCTGTGAGAATAGTTAGTATAAAAACTATCAAGCTTCGGTTGAGTTCAGCTTCGGCCAATGCTTTAGAATCCTCTGCGATGGCGTCAGATAATCTTTTAATTGAGCCGATTCTGAGTGTGGCAATTTCAAACCAATTATTTGGGCCTGTGACATTATTTAAGTCTGTAGAGTTGATAAAGCCTTTTGCAATAGAAGATATTTGCTGCCATGGGCCACTGGTATTGAGAGTACGAAATTCCCGAACATATTGCTCAGGGGCTATGGCTTGAAACCAATGTGCTTGGTTCGATTCGTCATTCAAGAAGTTGGATATCTGGGCATGTCGGGCGCCATTAGTCTGTCCTGCCTTGGATACTCCGTTCAATGCCCCCCTTACCTGACCAGCACGCTCTTTCATCCACAGTAGGGCCAGCTGAGACTGTAACTGACTCTGAAACTTAGCGTCATCTGCTTGCCCTGTTATCAGGTTTATGCCCATTAATGCTCTGCGATTCAGCTCTGAATAGTACCCAAAGGCTGCTACCCCTGGCTTCACTGAATCGACTTGAGAACGGATGGTTTGTTTGTTGTTGAGTTGAAGAATTACGGGTTCAACTGCATTTCTAAACACAGATTCCCCTAAGGAGGGAAAATCAGTTGCGGACAATTCCCTAAGCGCTTTTTCCGCTGCATCTGCTTTAATTCTTTGAGCGTCAACTTTGTCTTTTCCTTTGGTTCCGCCACTGCCTAAGAAGCCAGCGGTTAATCCTCGTTCCACTGCATGGTTGTGAGCCACTGCGTCTAATTTGCTACTGAGATCGACGATCTCAATGGTTTTTCGACCTGACTGTAAGTCAGAGTACTCGTAACCAAAAAACATAAAGCAAGCTGCGGCCGCCAGTGCAATAGGAACACCGGAACAAATTACTAACACATGAGTAATTTTTAAATTTGAAATGAACTTCATGTCCTCACCAAAGGCAAAATATGTGGAGCTAAGTGTCAGTTTAGTCGGTTTGGGTAATCTGCAACTTAAGAGCTACACATATTTGGCAAATCTTCACCTACAAACCATGACAACCAGTCAGGCCCTGCTAATCTGAAAAGTAGAAAGAAATAAGTATCAATTGAGATTTCTATGTATAAGAAAATTCTGGCGCCAGTAGATCTCCATGCTCATGGCTACTCCTATCAAGTGGCTTACACTGCATTAGAGCAAGCGAGACTAAGCAACGCAGAGCTGACTCTGCTGAAGATTTCTACGCCCATTCCCACTAGCTCTACTGATCCAGAAAAAGCCGCAGATTTTAAAATGACCATGATGGCCGAAGAGCGAGAAGCCCTAAAAGCCTTCGCTGATTCCCTGCCTAGCGAAGAAATCAGCGTGATTCAGGTAATAGTAGAAGGGCGTGCCAGTGAAGCTATCTTGGACTGGGCTGGTAACAACGAAATTGATCTGATCGTAATGGCGAGTCATAAAGGCGGTAATCAGTTGGGTATTGGTATGTTGGGCACGGTAACCTCTAAGGTTGCAGCCCGTTCTAAATGTCAGGTACTGATCGTAAAGCCTCAGGTTTCATACGATTAACCCCCAACTAAGTCTTGTTTTTAGGGTGTTAACTGACACCCCACATCATTTGAATTTCCGTCACGAATTCTCATTCCCTCAGAAAGATTAATAACCAGCGCGCAAATTAAAACCTCCGTATTTGCATTTAAACGTAGATGTCCTTGACTGAGATGATCTACAAACGTACGTTTCAAACACTTGTTTGAATTTTGGTGTTGGTAGACACCTAGACCCGATGGGGGAGCAAATCATGCCTGACTACAAAGCGCCGATACGCGACATTCAATTTACTCTTTATGAAGTGCTCAACGCAGAGCAGCACTACAAAGACCTGGGTGCAGAAGACGCCAGCCGAGATATGGTGGATGCCATCTTAACGGAAGGAGCCAAGTTTGCTGAGCAAGTATTAGCACCTTTGCACAGAGTGGGTGATATAGAAGGTTGTACTTTCAAAGAAGGCGAAGTAACCACACCAACTGGATTTAAAGAGGCATATCAACAGTATGTAGAAGGTGGTTGGCCCAGCCTAGCGGGTGACGAGGAATGGGGTGGCCAAGGCTTACCTGAATCCATCGCGACTATGATCAGTGAGCTAGTGAGTACCGCTAACTGGAGCTGGGGCATGTACCCTGGTCTAAGCCATGGCGCCAAACTCACTTTGGAACAGTTCGGGACTCAAGAGCAAAAAGAAACTTACCTGACCAAGTTAGTTAGCGGTGAGTGGACTGGCACCATGTGTCTGACTGAGCCCCACTGTGGTTCAGATTTGGGTACGCTAAAAACCAAAGCGGAAGACAATGGCGACGGCAGTTATGCTATTTCAGGCACCAAGATTTTTATCTCTGCTGGTGAACATGATATGGCGGAAAACATTGTTCATATTGTGTTAGCTAGATTGCCCGGTGCGCCCCAAGGCACCAAAGGTATCTCTCTATTTATTGTTCCTAAGTTTAATGTCGACGACGGTAATCGAAATGCAGTGAGCTGTGGATCCCTAGAACATAAAATGGGAATTCACGGAAATGCCACCGCTGTTATGAATTTCGATGGTGCTAAAGGTTATTTAATTGGGCCTCCCAATGAAGGTCTAAAATGCATGTTTACCTTTATGAACTTTGCCCGTTTGGGTACCGCATTGCAGGGCATGGCCGCAGCGGAGCAATCTTTTCAAGGTGCTCTGGTTTATGCCAAAGAAAGGCTCGCCATGCGCTCCTTAGCAGGAGCTAAATATCCAGACAAACCTGCTGATCCAATCATTGTTCATCCAGATGTGCGACGCATGTTGCTTACCCAAAAAGCTTTCTCCGAAGGCGGACGAGCGCTTATTTATTATTGCTCAATGCAAGCTGACATTATTCACGCCAATAAAGACCCTGAAGAAGTTCAATTGGCAGATGAAATCATGGGGGTATTAACGCCGATTGCCAAAGCGTTTTTAACTGAAGTGGGGTATGAAGCAGCTAACCATGGTATTCAAGTCTTTGGTGGCCATGGCTACATTGCGGAATGGGGCATGGAACAAATCGTTCGAGACACGCGAATTTCTATGCTGTACGAAGGCACCACAGGAATACAATCGTTAGATTTATTAGGACGAAAAGTATTGGCATCCCGTGGTGATTTATTGCGGCGCTGGACTCGAGTGATTCATCGTTTCTGTCGTGACAATAGCACCCCAGAAATGAAAGAGTTCATTAAGCCACTGCGTAAATACTATAAAGAATGGGGCACCTTTTATCGGAAGGTTGGCATAAAAGCGATGAAGAATCGTGAAGAAGTGGGTGCAGCTGCGGTGGACTACATGATGTATTCCGGATATGTAACCCTAGCCTATTTCTGGGCAGCTATGGCCGATACAGCCTACAAAGCGATAGCAGCAGGTACAGAAGAAAAAGCCTATTACGAAAGTAAAATCAAGACTGCTCGTTTTTACTTCGAAAGAATTTTACCCCGAGCAAAAATGCATAAGGAAATCATGCTCTCTGGTGCAAAAAATCTGATGGATATGGATGAAGATCAGTTTGCTTTTCTTTAATCAGAGTTTGACTTAATCGCCAACGGGCCGATTTTGTATCGGCCCATAGGAGGTCTTTATGCCTGAATACAAAGCGCCACTGAGAGATATGCAATTTATCCTCAATGATGTTTTCCACGTGGAAAAACTTTGGCAAACATTAACCACCACACAAGAAGTTACTCCTGACTTAGCTGATGCCATTTTGGAAGAAGGCGCAAAGATTTGTGAGAATGAACTGCTCCCTCTTAATCGCAGCGGTGACGAAGAAGGTTGCCAATTTGACAATGGAGTAGTGACCACGCCCAAAGGCTTTAAAGCGGCATATCAAACCTATGTGGAAAATGGTTGGCAAGGTTTAGGGGGCGACACCGAGTATGGTGGTCAAGGTATGCCAAAAATGTTGACCGCTATGTTCGAAGAAATGCTGTACAGCGCTAATTGTTCTTTTACGTTATATCCCGCACTAACCTCTGGCGCTTGTTTAGCCGTGCATGCTCACGCCTCTGAAGAATTAAAAACCACTTACTTACCAAAAATGTATGAAGGTGTTTGGGCTGGTGCCATGTGTTTAACAGAGCCCCATTGCGGAACCGACTTGGGTTTAATTAGAACCAAAGCGATACCCGCCGAAGAAGGTGGCTATAAGATCACGGGTACCAAAATATTCATTACTGGTGGTGAACAGGATTTAAGTGAAAATATTATTCATTTAGTGTTGGCAAAACTACCAGATGCGCCAGCAGGCACCCGAGGCATTTCTTTGTTTTTGGTTCCAAAAATTAAAGTGAATGATGATGGCTCATTGGGTGATGGCAATGGCGTGAGCTGTGGTTCCATTGAACACAAAATGGGAATTAAAGCATCTTCTACCTGTGTGATGAATTTTGATGATGCTCATGGTTATTTAATCGGTGAACCCCATAAAGGGTTGGCCGCCATGTTCACCATGATGAACTACGAACGTTTATCTATTGGATTGCAGGGTATTGGGCTGGGAGAAATTAGTTACCAAAATGCCCTGGCTTATGCCAAAGAGCGCATTCAAGGTAGGGCGGCAACTGGTGCTCAGCAAAAAGATAAAGCGGCTGACTCAATACTGGTACATCCAGATGTTCGACGTATGTTGCTGACTCAAAAAGCATACAATGAAGGCGCCAGATGTTTTGCTGCCTACACTGCGATGCAATTAGATGTGGCGAAGGGGCATCCAGATGAAAAAGAAAGGGCGAAAGCACATGCTCTGGTGTCATTGCTAACCCCGGTTGCGAAAGCATATTTTACCGACCGAGGTTTTGATGTTTGTGTGTTAGGTCAGCAGGTGTTAGGTGGCCATGGATTTATTCGAGAATGGGGTCAAGAGCAATATGTTCGAGACGCTCGAATTGCTCAAATCTACGAAGGCACCAATGGCATCCAAGCACTTGATTTAATGGGCCGTAAAGTGGTGAGCAATCATGGAGAACTGTTTCATCAGTTTTACGAAGAAGTGTCTGTGTTTGCTGATAGCCAAGACTTTGACCCGTTGCCATCTATGAAGCACTTGCTGAAAGAACATCTGGAATTACTGAAAGATTGCACAGAAAAAGTCATCGGAAAAAGCAAAGAAGATCCAAACATTGTGGGGTCGGCAAGCTGTGATTACTTAAATTTATTTGGCCTAACCGCTTATACCTATATGTGGGCTAGAATGATTTCTGTAGTTGAACCAGAGACTGAGTTTGGTCAATCAAAAATTAAAACCGCTGAGTTCTTTCTAAATAAGATTTTACCTGAAGCAAAAGCTTATGCTTCAAAAGTATTGGCGGGTGCTGATTCTTTGATGGCTATTTCCGAAGAGGAATTCTAAAAAAAGGCGAGTGTTCGAATTTAAAGAGCCAGCTTAACTTATCCGAAGGTTAAAAAAACATTTAGATAAGTGAGCTGGCATTTTGTATTAATTCGTTTTGAAGCCTTAACTTGAAACTGCTTTGTACAGGGCGTCACCGCGAGACTCCATCATATTGGATGCACCCACAATGTCAGTTAAGCCCATGCGTTGAAATGTCTGCCGAGTATCTGATGATGGGCAAGCGATATAGACTTTTTTGTCATGATCAACTGCATCTTTCACTGCGTTTTCAATAGCTAGGGAAATACTGGCATCAATTAACGGAACGTCAGTTAAATCGAACACAACAGATTCAAAGGCATGAATATTTTCTTGCTCTCGTGAAATAGCTCTGGAAACCCCAAACATCATTGGGCCACTGAAATACAATAACATCACTCGGCCTTTACCCTGTTCAAGAATACTTCTCTCCTGGCTGGTAAGTGGAATCTTATCGTCAGTGTCGCTGATGGCGTGAATGTTTTTAGCTTGAAGGTTGCTGAGTTTTTCAATGGTAATGATGTTGGCGATAAAAACTCCAATTCCCACCGCCACAATTAAATCAACAAATACCGTAAGCAGCATTACCCCATACATAATAACAGTAGCGGGAGTAGAAACTTTGTGAGCGCGTTTTAAGAAACTCCAATCGAGAATGTTTATACCTACTTTAATAGCAATGGCGGCAAGCACTGCCAGCGGAATATAAGCGGTGAGATCCGCTGCAAATGCGACCAAAATAAGCAATACAAGAGCGCGGGTAATGCCCGATACTGCTGTTTTGGCTCCAGCTTGAATATTGACCACGGTACCCATGGTTGCTCCTGCCCCAGGTAAACCGCCACAAATGCCAGACAATAGATTACCAATACCTTGACCCACCAACTCTTTATTCGATTTGTGCTCCTTACGAGTCAAGCTATCAGAAATAACCGCAGTTAAAAGTGCGTCAATACAACCCAGTGTGCCCAGGACAATTCCATCTACAACCATTTGGGTAATTTGGTCAGCGGTAAAAGTTGGAAAAATAAAAGAAGGTATTCCCAATGACACTTCACCAATAGTGCGAATATCGGCACCACTGAAAATTGTAATAGCGATTAAAGAGCCAAGAATTAAAGCGATTAACTGGGGCGGTACTTTAGAGGCCCATTTTTTTGGAAAGCGGAACAGCAGTACCAGAGTTAAAAGCCCTAGTATCAGTTCAAACCAGCTGATGTCGGCTACGAGCGAAGGAAATGCCTGTATATTGCCCACAACACCACCACCGGGGTTAGCATGACCCAGCAGTGGCGGCAGTTGCAAAATGATAAGAATAAAACCGATCCCAGACATAAACCCCGAGATGACACTGTAAGGCATCAGCGTTATGTATTTACCAAGGTTGAGCATACCCAGAAATATTTGAAATAAACCTGCGATCATGACGACAGTAAATGCCATTGCTAAACCCTGATCTGGATTTTCCGCGACCATGGTGGTCACTACTGCTGCCATTACAACAGTCATGGGGCCTGTAGGTTCTGAAATAAGAGTCGGTGTGCCACCAAAAATAGCAGCAAATAATCCAATGATAATTGCCCCATAAAGCCCGGCTTCTGGACCAGCTCCAGAAGCAACTCCGAAGGCTAGGGCTAATGGCAATGAAACAATCGCTGCTGTGACGCCGCCAAAAATATCACCACGTAGATTAGAAGTGTTTATCTCGTTGAACCAGGAGGTCTTTATCATGTTCTTACTAATAGTGCTCTGAATGTTTAGCCGCATAGACTAAACAGCTGCCTAGTTGATGCCAAGACAAAGTTCCTTCCTGTGCTGCAAACAAAAGGCCCTTTGGTCTAGATTTACACAAATGCAACTCTACTGAACTAGACAGAACAACAGTCTTAAGCCAGCACACATATTTGAACTTGGAGAAATAAATAGAAGTTTCACGCAGTCATAGGAAAGCGAAGCTATTTTTCATCGGCAGGAAAAGTTTTAATCCAATGATTAGCAATGTCTATTCTTCTGCAAAGCCAAACCTGAGAATGACTCTGCACGTAATCTAAAAATTTTTTCAAAGCCATGGCTCTGCCGGGACGACCGACGAGTCGACAATGCAACCCAACGCTGAGCATTTTGGGTGACTCGGTACCTTCCTCATATAAGAAGTCGAAACTGTCTTTTAAATAATTGAAGAATTGATCGCCAGCATTAAAACCCTGGGGTGTGGCAAAACGCATATCGTTACTGTCGAGGGTGTAGGGAATGGTCAGCAAAGGTTCATCGAAGTCATAGCACCAATAAGGTAGGTCATCGGCATAGGAATCTGCATGGTATGCAAAACCACCAAACTCACTAACGATTTTCCTGGTATTCGGGCTATCTCGTCCCGTATACCAACCTAATGGTCGTGAGCCTGTCACCTCTGTATGAATTTCTACGGCTTTTTCAAGCATGGCTTTTTCCGCTGACTCCGACATCTCTTGATAATGTGTCCACTTCAGTCCATGACTGGCTATCTCCCAGTCTGCCTTAAGCATGGCTTCCACTGCTTCGGGATTTTTTTGCAGTGCTTGAGCCACACCATAAACTGTGACTGGAATATCGCGCTCAGTAAAAAGTCTGTGTAAGCGCCAAAAGCCAGCTCGACTACCGTACTCATAAATGGATTCCATGCTCATATGACGCTGACCCACAAATGCTTCGGCCCCGACAATCTCAGATAAAAACTTCTCCGAAGCTGAATCTCCATCTAAAACACAGTTTTCTCCACCTTCCTCGTAGTTGATTACAAATTGAACGGCAATTTTGGCATTACCTGGCCATTTCGGGTGTGGTGGAGTGGCTCCATAACCAATGAAGTCTCTGGTGTTCTGGGACATGAAACGTACCTTTTGCTAAGTAGTTGATCGGATACTTGGTCTGGCATTGGGTCACTTGCATTCTGTATATCGAGTTTTTAAAGATTTGTGCCCTTTTATGACGCATGCCAATTGAGTGCACTTGCATTGTGCGAGATGATCTGTGACGCCTGTATTTCATGCAGGTAATCAGAGAAAAACTCGCCATTGCAGGCCCTATCAATGGTGCATTCAAAAACTTGACCAAATGGTCAGAAAATTGCAATGAGCTGCCTTAATTAACATTTAACTGAATTGGATTAACTCGGTGCGTGACACAGAACCAAGACTGAGTCTTTGGAATATCACCAAAAAATACCCCGGCTGTATTGCGAATAAAAACGTCACTCTTGACGTGCAGCCAGGTGAGATACATGCCTTGCTGGGCGAAAATGGTGCCGGCAAAAGTACCCTGATGAAAATAATCTATGGGGTAACCCATGCTGATTCTGGCTCCATTATTTGGGAAGGTCATGAAGTGGATATCAAGCTTCCCACCGATGCCCGAAAATTGGGTATTGGTATGGTGTTTCAACATTTCTCCTTATTTGAAACATTGTCTGTTGCTGAAAACATTGCATTAGCTATGAGTGATGAAGAGCCTCTAGGTATCACCGAGTTGAGCACCAAGATTATCGAGGTTTCAACCAAATATGGCATGCCCCTAGAACCAGATAGACTGGTGCATACCTTATCCGTAGGTGAGCGTCAGCGATTGGAAATCGTTAGATGTTTAATACAAGACGTAAAACTGCTTATTTTGGATGAGCCCACCTCTGTATTAACCCCTCAAGAAGTCGACAAACTCTTTGATGTACTCCGTACCTTATCCGCTGAAGGGTGTTCGATACTGTTTATCAGTCACAAATTAAATGAAGTAAAAGCGCTTTGTCACAAAGCATCGGTGTTGCGTCAAGGTGAAATGGTCGGTGATACCGATGTCGACACCGCATCTGTTGATACCCTGGCTTCGATGATGGTGGGTGAGCAAACCAAGTTAGAGCAAGAATACGAGAAAGTACTAGGGTCTGAGACAGCTCTGAGCATTACTAAGCTGAATTACTTCACTTCAGATCCATTTGGAGTCAACCTAAAAAATATTTCTTTGGAAATAAGAAAAGGTGAAATTTTAGGAATTGCTGGTGTTGCAGGTAATGGGCAAGAAGAACTGTTCAGTATTTTATCAGGCGAGATTCAAATACAGCAGAAGCAAGCCCTAACCATCAACCAGCAAGACATTGGTGCATTGAACCCCGCCCAGCGTCGTGAATTTGGAATGTCTTATGTGCCACCAGAGCGAAATGGCCGGGGTGCAGTAGAAGATTTTTCTTTAGAAGAAAATGCACTGTTAACAAATAATATTGGAAATAAATTTGGCAAGCTCAACCTTAAGGGTATTAAACAGTTTGCCAATGACATCATTACTACTTTCAATGTGAAATGTCACAACAGTAAAACAGCCGCCTCCAATCTTTCCGGCGGTAATTTACAGAAGTTTATTATTGGTCGAGAAATTTTGCAGGAGCCTACTGTATTAATTGCTGCCCATCCAACTTGGGGGGTGGACTTTGGTTCTTCAAAAGCCATTCAAGAATCCATTATCGAATTAAGAAATAACGGCGCAGCTGTGGTTGTTATTTCAGAAGACTTGGACGAGCTGTTTCAAATCAGCGATCGCATGTGCGCGCTGTTCCATGGACGGATATCTCCTGTTAAACCCGCCACCGACGTTAGCATAGAAGAAGTTGGCCGATGGATGGCGGGTGTTTTTGATGAACAGGAGGCGGCAGCATGAATTTTAAAATAGAAAAGCGAGCAGAAGCCTCAGAATTAATGCGTTGGCTGTCGCCATTTATAGCCATTGGCGCAACACTGGTGATCACGACTTTATTTTTTCTGGCGTTAAACAAATCTCCTCTAGAAGTTTTCTATAACTTTTTTATTGCTCCTGTGCAGGACTTGTACGGAGTTTCTGAACTGGCTGTTAAAGTCGCCCCATTAATGCTAATCGCTGCCGGACTACTCATTTGTTACAAGGCCAACATTTGGAACATTGGTGCCGAAGGTCAATTTATTTTTGGTGGATTAATTGGCGGTTGGGCTGGTTTGCAGTTTTTGGATGTGAATTCTCCCTGGGTTTTGGTACCCGTTATGTTGGCTGGTGTTGTTGCGGGTGCGGCCTGGGCTGGTATTGCAGCATTCTTAAAAACTGTGTTCAACACTAACGAAATTCTAACTACTATTATGCTGAATTACGTTGCACTGAACCTATTGAATTTCGCGGTGCATGGCCCGTTGCGTGACCCAGCGGGTTTTAATTTTCCAGAATCAGCCATGTTTAATTCGTCAGCAGCCATGCCTATCATTTGGCAAGACACAAGAATGCACCTTGGAATTATTATCGCAGTTATCGCCTGTATTGGAGTTTGGTTTATTTTATCCAGAATGCATCTTGGCTTTCGAATTCGAGTGCGAGGGGCGGATGAACATGCGGCCAGATTTGCAGGTTTTAATGCTAAAGCGATTACATGGTTTTGCTTACTCATCAGTGGTGCATTAGCTGGGCTTGCTGGCGTTATAGAGGTGACTGGGCCAATAGGTCAGCTTACCCCATCAATTTCACCGGGATATGGGTACGCAGCAATTATTGTTGCATTTTTAGGTCGTCTCCATCCTATCGGTATTATCTTTTCCGCCACCTTAATGGGGCTTTTATATTTAGGTGGGGAACTCGTGCAAATGTTCCTCGGATTGCCCATGGCATTAACCAGTTTGTTCCAAGGGTTGTTGCTCCTCTTCATACTGGCAGGTGATTTATTAATTACTCACAGGTTTGTACCCAAATGGAAAAAGCCTAAAGCCGATGAAGTACCCAATGCCCTAGCAGAAGGAGCAAAATAATGGACATGGAATTAATTACCAATATTTTGTTTGCGATGGTGAGAACTGCAACGCCGTTATTATTGGTTGCACTGGGTGAATTAATTTGTGAAAAATCCGGAGTTCTGAATCTAGGTCAAGAAGGCATGATGCTGATGGGCGCAGTGCTTGGGTTTATCGTGACAACCCTAACGGGCAATGTTTATGTTGGTGTGTTAGTGGGTGTATTCGGTGGCATGATGATGGCACTGTTATTCGGTTTTTCCGTTCAAATTCTAAATACTAATCAAGTCGCTACTGGATTAGCTCTGACTATTTTTGGGACAGGGTTGTCAGCCTTTCTTGGATACTCATTTGTTGGGCAATCTATTGATGGATTTCACTCCATTAATATTCCGGTTCTCAGTTCAATTCCTATCATTGGTAAAATGCTATTCACCCACGACCTGCTGGTTTATTTAAGCTTTGCGTTGTTTGGTGGAATCTATTGGTTTGTTTATAAATCTCGGGCTGGTCTTAAATTAAAAGCGGTTGGTGAAAACCCTCATGCGGCTAAAGCTTTAGGATTGCCCGTTATTCAAATTCGATTTATGGCTATTGCCTTTGGTGGTGCCATGGCTGGATTGGCTGGTGTTTATTTATCTCTTGCCTACACGCCACTTTGGGTAGAAAACATGACCGCGGGTAAAGGTTGGATTGGGTTAGCTTTAGTGGTATTTGCCACTTGGCGACCTGAAAGAATTTTAATTGGAGCTTGGTTATTTGGATTGGCGAGCATACTACACTTAGTTATTCAGGGGCTAGGTTTTGAAATATCACCAAGCCTGTTAGCAATGTTGCCATACCTTGTGACTATTGTGGTGTTAGTTATGCTTTCTAGAGACCCTATCAAGCAAAAGCTATTTACACCAGCGTCCTTAGGTAAACCATTTAGAGCGGGAGACTAACTCCTGATTTTGTTTGAGTTGAGTGCTTGTTAATTCCAAGCATTTGACTAAAAAAGTTCTTGGTTGCTTCTTTTGAAAAAGTAACTGCGCCGATCAATAAGGCGGTAGAAATTAAAGTGACGGACTAAACTCTGAAGCTGAAAATAAAATTAACAGCAGTGCATGCGCTGCTTAAAGAAACCTAAACCTGTAACGCCCTCGAAGGAGATTCTAAAATGTTACGTACCCTTTCTCGCTATGCGGCAGCAGCTGTACTTTCAATTGCCAGCGCTTTTGCCCTTGCTGATGACCCAATGAAAGTTGGCTTTGTTTATGTTGGCCCTATTGGTGACCATGGTTGGAGCTATGAGCACGACCGCGGTAGAAAACTTATGGAAGAGCACTTTGCAGGTAAGGTTGAAACAACCTATGTGGAAAATGTCGCAGAAGGCCCCGATGCTGAACGCGTTATTCGCCGCTTAGCACAATCCGGCCATGACATTATATTCACCACTTCTTTCGGATTCATGAACCCAACTGTGAAAGTAGCTAAGTCATTTCCTAAAGTAACCTTTGAGCACGCCACAGGTTATAAACGTGGTGATAACGTTTCTACTTATGTACTTCGTACTTATGAAGGTCGTTATATTTCTGGGTTGGCTGCGGGCATGATGACCAAAACTAATACTATTGGCTATATCGCTTCGTTCCCGATTCCTGAGGTAATTCGCGACATCAACTCTGTATATATGGCTGCCAAATCAGTCAATCCAGATGTAGAAATTAAAATTGTATGGGTAAGTACTTGGTTTGATCCTGCTAAAGAAACAAATGCAGCCAATGCTTTGATGGATCAAGGCGTTGATGTAATTCTTCAGCATACCGATTCACCTGCACCAGTAATTGCCGCTGAAAAGCGTGGATTAAAGGCAATTGGTCAAGCTTCTGACATGAGTGAATTTGGCCCCACTGCTCACATGTTCTCAGTTGTTGATGAGTGGGCTGCACACTATATTCGTACCGTTGATGAAGTCATGAATGACACTTGGGAAGTTGAAGATTACTGGGGCGGTTTCAAAGAAGATATGCTGTCTATCGGTTCAATCAATGACAACCTGCCTGCAGATGTTAAAAAAGTTGTGGAAGACGCTATTGCAAAAGCGAATGCCGGTGAGTTAAATCCATTCACAGGCCCACTAAAAGACAACACAGGTAAAGAAGTGATTCCTGCTGGTCACACATTAACAGATGAAGAGCTGGCTGGCGTTAACTGGTATGTTGAAGGGATAGACGACACCATTCCTCAATAATTCCCATAAGAGGCTTGATGCTTAAGCTTAAAGCTGAGCTAGCAACGGCATCAATTTTTCGAAGCCTCTGGATAAAACCAGAGGCTTTTTCGTCATTAGCTTCGAGCACTTAACCATGTCTCTACCCATAATCAATTTAGAAAAGCTTCATTCTAGTGATTTCGAAATACAATCCGAGGAAATTCAAAAACTCGATTCAGCTTGCAGGGAAATTGGATTTATTTATCTGGTGGATCACGGTATACCACAGGCTGTGATTTATCGAATGTTTCGTGTGATAAAAGATTACTTTGATCAATCTTTCTCCGAAAAAAGAAAAATTGAAATTACTAAAAGTCGAAACCACAGGGGCTATGGTTTCTTGGGTGAAGAACAATTAGATGAGAGTGGTCAAGAAGACTGGAAAGAAACATTTGATATGGCGCTGGATATTCCGATCGATCATCCAAGCGCAATTGAGTACCCATCCATGTATGGGCCTAATCAATACCCAGATTTTCCTGAATTTAAAGAAACATTTTTAGAATACTATTCTGAGGCATTTAAAGCGTCACAAAAATTATTAACTTCTGTTGCGGTTGCATTGAAAGAGCCAGCAAATACTTTCACTAAACATTTCAATACTCATGTCAGTGCTCTAAGAGCCATTCACTATCCGCCACGCCCAAATCCAGATCACGACAATGGTGCGGGTGCTCATACTGATTACGGATGCGTAACACTGTTGCTACAGGACTCAGTGGGTGGTCTACAGGTGAAACACAAAACTAAAGGCTGGATTGATGCTCCCCCAGTAGAAGGTGCTTTAGTGGTAAATATTGGTGATTTAATGCAGCGATGGACCAACGATAGTTATGTTTCAACCTCTCACCGAGTGGCCGCCTCTAATGAAAATGTGCATCGTTATTCTATTCCTTTTTTTGTGGAGCCAGATTACGAAACCAAAGTTAAATGTTTACCTAACAGTCAGTCAGATTCTAATCCACCTAAGTATCCCCAGGTAATGGCAGGTGACTGGATTAGAAGTCGATTTGACGCGACCTATGCATACCGCACTGAAGAAAACTAATCGACATGAGAATATGGTTTAAAAATCCTCTAGCTATCCATCAATCTGCTGTTGAAGATTGCAGGGGTGGAATTGTTATTGAAGATACAAAAATCGTTCAACTACTGAAGCTGGGTGATGAACCTTCTTATCCGGTTGATAGAACCATAGATGCTTCTGAGTTGGTCATCCTACCGGGGCTAATTAATACTCATCATCACTTTTATCAAACCTTAACCCGTGCGGTACCTTCAGCCCTCAATAAACCCTTGTTTCCTTGGTTGAAAACTCTATATCAAATTTGGAAGGGCTTAACTCCAGAATTACTTGAAGTGGCCACTGAATTAGCAACCTTGGAATTAATGATGTCGGGTTGTACCACAATTAGCGATCATCATTACGTCTTTCCTAAAGGTCTTGAAAGCGCTATTGATATCCAATTTGGAGTTGCTGAAAAATATGGTGTTAGAGCAAACCTCACTAGAGGCTCGATGAGCTTAGGAGAGGCGAGTGGAGGGTTGCCACCAGATTCAGTTATTCAAAATGAAGACACTATTTTAGAAGACTCAGAGCGACTCATCGACAAGTACCATCAACCACATGAAGGTGCAATGAAGCAATTGGCATTGGCTCCTTGCTCACCTTTCTCGGTGAGTGAATCATTGATGATTAACTCTGCTCAACTGGCGGCTCGTAAAAATGTTCGTCTGCACACTCATTTAGCTGAAACCTTGGATGAAAATAATTTTTGTCTCAAAACTTTTGGTATGCGGCCAACAGATTATCTAGAAAAAGTGGGTTGGCTGCGCCCGGGGACTTGGTTAGCCCATGGTATTCATTTCAATGATCAAGAAATTGAACGTCTGGGTAAAGCAGAAATCGGTATTGCCCATTGTCCCAGTTCTAATATGCTGTTGGCTTCAGGAATTTGCCCTACTTTGGAGTTAGAAAACGCGGGTTGCCATATAGGCATCGCTGTCGATGGTTCTGCCAGTAATGATGGTTCTAATTTAATTCAAGAAGTTCGACAATCATTTTTACAGCAACGACTCAAATATGGTGCTGAAAAAATAACGCACCAATTGGTATTGAACTGGGCGACTCAGGGTTCTGCTAAGGTTTTAGGTAGAGAAGATATCGGTCAAATTGCACTAGATAAGCAAGCGGATTTAGCTTGTTTTAAATTAGATGAATTGAGATTCTCAGGAGCAGGAGACCCTCTCGCGGCACTGGTGTTATGTGGTGCGCAGCAAGTAGATTTACTGATGGTGGCTGGTGAAATTCTCATTGAGAATGGAGAGTCTCCATCAGATAAGAAGAGCTTAATGGAGAGGCATGGCCGCTTAGCTGCTGCTCTGCTTAGCGCTTAACTCTCGCCATTACCAAAACATCAAGAAGGTTGCCATTTTTGTAACTGTGCTTCCTCAACACCCCTTCTTTCTTGAAACCCAGCTTTTTGTATAATGCAATGGCTGCTGCATTGTCTGCAAAAACTTCTAACTCGATTCTGCTGATATTAAGCCAATCGTCGCAGGCTTTTATGGCCTCATTCAGTAATTCTGAGCCAATACCTTGTTTAGTAAAATCTCTATGTACTGCCATTCCGAAATAGGCTGCATGTTTTCTTCTTGGGTTTGAGTATCCGAGAAGTACTAAATGGCCAACTATCTTTTCATCAATTTCAGCCACTAAGGTAATTGAGTTCTCTGATTTATGGCTGAGTTTAGCTTTCCATTGTTCTAGAGTAGGAAAAGGTGGTTGTAAGGTTCCGCTAATGGCATGTTCTTGGGAGTATATTTCCTTAACTCCCAGTGCATCCGATACTTCCGCTGATCGAATTATCATAGTAATGATGGGCTTCGGTTGAATGGAGGTATTTATATTAACGGGTATTTATAAATTTAGACAAGTGGCCGACAAGTATGCTCATGCCTATTTCTTGAATAATTTACTTCTAAAATTCGTTTATAGAAGTCTACTGCGATTTGAGAGTCCATTGCGCTATATTTAGTGTAGATATCTTTAATCTCTTGTAATTCAGCTTCATTCAATTGTTGCTTTTCTGCAAGATTAAAACTGTCCATGTGCCACTGGTTAAAGCTGCGATCATTAATGGGCTCGTTAACGATCAGTTCAATATCACTATGGCGATGATCTTTTGAAATTTTAGACATTAACTCTTCAAGAATATCTTCTATCCCTTCCATTATCTGAAGAAAACGTCCGTTATGATAAAAGAGAGCGCCGGTAATGCGATTCACGGAATTATATTTGAGGGCTTTCTCTCTAATTTTTAATAATGCTTCATTAACATTGATATGTTCATTGCAAACACTGGTGTAGATAATAAGGTGCATATTCAGGCCCCATTAAGGTTATGAATAGCTTAACATTATTAGTTTACCCACAGAATTAGTGCCTGTTTTTTATTTGTAACGATCAATATAGGTGATAGATCAATAAATGAAGCTCTGTTCTCTGAATTGGTGACAGATTTTTGCCGATGACATTCTCATCTCTTTTCTTGAAAACACCAAAGGGGATTGCTATGAAACTAGGATCATCGAACTCGTTTTGGTGTTTTTTAGCCGTAGCTTAATGCTTGCCTATAATAAATCAGGCTCTAACATCAGCCGATCTGCTGTTCCGTCCTCAAGAATCTCTTCGAAAGTTTGAGCAATTTCATTTATGAAGCTTTCTGGCGTATTTTTACTGAAAGCCATCCAGGTCATCAGCGTGCTGAGGCTATTTTCAATCGGAACTAGATCATTAGGCGTTATCTCGGAATGATGAGTAAAGCTATTTAAATTAGGTACAGCAAAGGAGGCAAAGTCTATTCGATTGGTTATTAACATTTGAACCAGTTGTTGATGGTTGTTCACTTCAATGATTTGGCGCTTCCCACGTTCTTCATAATATTCAACAGTAAAATCTTCACGAATACCGCCTAGCGTCCAATCAGACTCAATCATCTGAGCCTCATGTTGAATATCACTTAATTCTTCACGAGAAGCCAGCCGATAAAGGCCCGCATAGTGAGCGGGGCCGATTGGAAATGCCCATGAATATCTATCCTCTCGGCTCTTTAATCTGACTATTCCAGGTATGGCTCTAATAGAATCTAAGTCTGTTCTTGCGAGGTAACGTTCAGATCTTGCCCAGGGATAGAATACGAACTTAGGTTGAAAGTCCATACGATTACTCAGCTCATTAATGAATCTTATGATGGTGCCACTGGCCTCGCCTTGCTCATTTTCATAGCTCCAGGGTTTTAAATCCTCAAGCATAAACTCGATCTCAATGGCTTTGGCATGGGGAGCCAAAAGTAAAAGCTTAATGAATAAATAAACTGCTATACGCATAAATTTGGATAAGTCCAGGTTGCTCAGTGACTCGGTACATTAACGAGTATTTTGATCGTTATTTTTAATCCTGACCAATTGGTCAGGATTGGTACATTCTCTGCTTTCTTGTAGTGATTGATCAACAGGCATATAAAGATTATTCAGCCACCAAACAATGTTCCATTCAAGGTGGCTATGCGAAGAGATAGGTAGGGGAGATTGGAAATGATCAGTTTTATGCTGAATCATTCGCGGCTGACGGTGGATGACATTGAGCCATCAATGAGCATGCTTGATTATTTGCGCACTAGAAAGCAACTTAATGGTACAAAGGAAGGTTGTGCTTCTGGTGATTGTGGGGCATGCACCGTATTACTGGGTGAAATAAATCAGGATGGGGAGTTGGTTTATAAAAGCCTTAACTCATGTTTACTGATGGTGGCTGCCTGTCACGGAAAGCATGTGGTGACTATTGAGGCCTTAACGCCTGCCAAGCTATCTATTTCCGAATCAGACTTACATCCAGTTCAAAAAGCCATGGTGGATTGTCATGGCTCACAATGTGGTTTTTGCACGCCGGGTTTCGTAATGAGCCTGTACGCCATGTACATAACATTTTCTGAATATCCCGGGCAGGAAAAAGTTATCGAGTATTTAAGCGGTAACTTATGTCGATGCACTGGCTATCGCCCAATTCTTGAAGCAGCCCAGACATGTTATGAATATCCAAGAGTTAGCCTTATCGACACAAAAACTGTGCTGAGTACTCTATCTGAAATTTTATTGGGCCCAGAACCTTCCCTCGTAATGAAAGGCAAGAGCTGCTTAATACCACAGAACTTAAATCAACTTTGCGAGATTAAAAGCGAAACCTCTGGTGTTAGGTTAGTAGCGGGCGCCACAGACTTGGCTTTGGAGTTTTCGCAAAACCTGTCTGTTACTCCAGCTCTGGTTTACGTAGGTGCGGTTGATGAAATGAGGAAGTATGAAGAAACTGACGATGAAATCATCATTGGTGCTGCATTGCCTTATTCCCAGTTTTTGCCCATTTTCTATAACAGCTTTCCAGAGACTCAAGAAGTCTTTCACCGGTTAGGCTCGCTGCAAGTTCGTAATGCTGGCACTCTGGGAGGGAGTTTAGGCAATGCTTCACCCATTGGTGACCCGGCGCCCTTACTCATTGCTCTAGGCGCTAAAGTGAATCTAGCCAGCAGCAATGGAGTGCGATCGGTAAAAGTTGATGACTTTTTTACTGGCTACAGAACCACTGTGATGTCTGCTAATGAAGTGATTGTTTCTGTGTCTGTTCCCAAGAAAATCGAAAACCAAAGATTATTTTTCTACAAAGTTTCCAAGCGTATTGAAGATGATATCTCCGCTGTTTGTGTGGCAGTTAAATTAACCTTAGACGGTGAAGAGCAAATAGTTACTTCTATTAAAACAGGTTGGGGCGGGGTTGCCGCTGTACCGGTAAGTGCTCCTCATTTTGAATCGCACCTTATAAATAAAACCTTCAATCAACAAAATATTCATCAAGCGGTATATCACTTAAATAAAGACTTTAGTCCTATGTCAGATGTTAGAGCTAGCTCTGAATATCGAATGGAAGTGGCTCGAAATCTTATTGACAGATGCTGGTATGAATTAAGTTCAAACGAAGTGGTGAGGGTAAAACATGCGGCACTTTGAAACTAAAATTCCAGCAGACAATGCTCAAGTAGGTGTCAATAAAAAGCATGAGAGTGCCATCAACCATGTTGCGGGAAGAGCCACCTATATTGATGACCATATTGCACCGGAAAACTGTTTACATGCTTACCCTGTTATTTCGAAAATCAGTAAAGGCCGCGTAGTAAAAAAAGATATTGAATCCTTAAAAAAACTAAAAGGCGTTAAGACAGTATTAACTGCTGAAGATATACCAGGGAAATCAGACATAGGGCCGGTATTTCCAGGTGACAAATTAATTGCCGATGAAAAAATTGAGTTTCATGGACAGGTGTTGATGCTAGTTGTAGCAGACAGCTATGACAACGCTCGCAGGGCCGCAAGAAAGGCTCAAATAGAAACTTCAGCTGAAGAGCCTCTGGTTGATATTCATAGAGCTATTCAACAAAAGAAATGGGTTCGACCACCGCATAAAATGCAAAGGGGTGATGCAGAAAAAGCGATCGCTAATGCCCCTTACCAGTTAACTGGTGAATTTGAGTTGGGCGGTCAGGAACATTTCTATTTAGAAGGGCAGGTGTCGTTGGTTAACCCACAAGAAGATGGTGGTATGTTCGTTCAATGTTCAACTCAACACCCAACAGAGATCCAACATCTGGTCGCAGAAGTCTTGAATCTACCTTTTAATAAGGTGACGGTTGAAATGCGTCGAATGGGTGGCGGATTTGGTGGCAAAGAAACTCAAGCTGCTCAATGGGCTTGCTTGGCTGCGGTGGCAAGTCATTACACTGGTCAGCCGGTAAAAATTCGATTAGCAAGAGCAGACGACTTTAAGTTGACTGGTAAACGACACCCATTTTTCAATCAATACCGAGTGGGCTTTGATGAGAGAGGTTTGGTACAGGGTGCAGATATAACTGTGACTGGTTATTGTGGTTATACACCTGATTTGTCTGATGCCATTGTGGATCGTGCCATGTTCCATGCTGATAACGCTTACTACTATCCAGCGGTTAGCATTACTGGTAACCGAGCTTTTTCCAACACTGTAAGTAATACCGCTTTTCGTGGATTCGGTGGCCCACAAGGGATGATAGTTGCAGAATCAATGATGGACGATATTGCTCGAAAGGTTGGTCAAGATCCATTAGAGATCAGAAAGTTAAACCTCTATCAACCGGGCCGCGATCAAACTCCTTACCATCAAACCGTTGAGCAACACATTGTGCTCGAAATGATGGAAGCATTAGAAACTAGCTGTCGTTACAAATCTCGAAGAGAAGAAATTATCGAGTTTAATAAGACGTCTGAGGTAATCAAAAAAGGGCTAGCACTAACTCCCGTAAAATTCGGAATTTCATTTACGGTTCAGCATTTAAATCAGGCCGGTGCATTAGTGCACGTGTATACCGATGGCAGCATTCATTTAAACCATGGTGGTACTGAAATGGGCCAAGGGTTACATACCAAAGTGGCTCAAATAGTAGCGCAAGTTTTCAGTGTCGATTTAGATTCTGTGCAAGTGTCAGCTACCCGAACAGATAAGGTCCCAAATACGTCACCCACTGCGGCTTCATCAGGGGCCGATTTAAACGGTATGGCAGCGCTAAATGCCGCCAACAAAATTAGAAACAGATTAATTGATTTTATACACCAACATTTTGGTTCCGAACAGGATTCAGTTGTATTCGAAAATAGCAGGGTAGTTCATCAAAAGGGTGAATTGACTTTCAAGGATTTGGTCAATTTGGCTTATATGAATCGTGTATCCTTATCTGCTAATGGATACTACGCCACACCGAAAATTCATTACAATCGAGAAACCGCATCGGGTCATCCATTCTTTTACTTCGCCCATGGTGTTGCCTGTACCGAAGTAGAAATAGATTGTTTGACTGGCGAGAGTTCAGTGATGCGGGCGGATATTCTCCATGACGTGGGCAACTCATTAAACCCGGCTATCGACATCGGCCAAATTGAAGGCGCGTTTATTCAGGGAATGGGTTGGTTGACCACCGAAGATTTAAAGTGGAAGGACTCAGGAGAGCTCGCAAGTTTTAATCCTGCTACTTATAAAATTCCAGCAATAGGAGACACGCCTGCTGAATTTAATGTCGAGCTATATGATTCTGCTAACCCAGAAACCTCTGTATTTCGAAGCAAGGCTGTGGGTGAACCCCCGTTTATGTTAGCCATCAGTGTTTGGTGTGCTTTAAGGGACGCAGTGGCCAGTATAACCGACTATCAATGGGCGCCACCATTGGATCCACCCGCTACTTCCGAACAAATACTTAAAGCTGTACAACAAGCCAAACGCTGGAATCAGGAGTAACAATGATGGCAGATTCCAAATCACAAGCATTAAATTCAATTCGAGGGTTCCATAGCTGGAAATGGAGCCAAGCTTGCAATGAATTGCAAAAGCAAGGTGATTCATTTGTGTTACTGACAGTGATTGGTGCTAGTGGGTCTGTACCCAGAGGCTCTGGTACTAAGATGGTAGTCACCCGAGACGATATTTATGACACCATAGGCGGTGGGCGCCTTGAGTTTAAAGCCATTCAAGAGGCGCGAGCGTTATTGGTCAGTAATGAGAGCACTCAAATTCTAAAGCAGTTTCCATTAGGAGCAGACCTGGGGCAGTGTTGCGGCGGCTCTGTGAATATTATGTTTGAGTGCATAATTAACCAAAACCTAAAACTAGATATGTACGGCGCCGGACATATCGCCCATTCGTTAATATCCATTCTTGCAAACCTACCCATAAAGGTTCGTTGGATTGATCAGCGAGCTGAGTTGTTCCCTGATCACTTACCATCAAACGTGGTCGCAGTGGTTGATCCTCATCCAGTCGATCAAGTAGCAGATGCTTCCCCTGAGTCTGCTCAACTTATTCTCACTCACAACCATCAATTAGATTTTGAATTAGTAGAAGCTATTTTAAAGCGGGATGATTATCTGTGGTTAGGTTTGATTGGTTCTGATGTAAAGGCTAAAAGATTCAGAAACCGGCTTGCACATAAAAACTTTTCAGCCCAACAAATTAATTCTATTCATAGTCCGGTAGGGCTGTCTCAGGTTCCCGGAAAACTCCCCATGGAAGTAGCGGTATCTATCGCGGGGCAGCTAATCCAGTTGTATCAAAAAGACCAACAAAGTATTCGTCAAGGGTTGCAGTGGCGAGAGATTAAACAGGTCATTAAAGGAGAGCCAGTTTGAATCTGGAGCAATTAAATCTATTGCCTGACTTAGATGCTACGAAATGTTTTGAGCAATGCTGTGTATCTGAAAAATGGATACAGGGTATGGTAAATGCTAGGCCATTTGCGTCAGAAAAAGAGATGCAGTTTAAAAGTAAAGATATATGGAGAAGTTGTGAAGAAACTGATTTTCTGCAAGCTTTTTCAGGGCATCCTAAAATTGGTGATGTCGCGAGTTTACAAGAAAAGTATCAATCGACTTCGTCCATCGCAGCTGCAGAGCAAGGCTTGGTAGCACAAGCCACCGAACAAACGATTCAGTCTTTGGCAGAGAAAAACACGGCTTATGAAGAAAAGTTTGGCTTCATATTTATTGTATGCGCCACAGGTAAATCGGCTGAAGAAATGTTGACCTTACTAGTTGCTAGGCTCCCCAATGAAAGAGGTGTGGAAATAAATATAGCCGCTGCAGAGCAGTTAAAGATTACTCAGCTACGGCTGGAAAAACTTTTTAAGGAATAAATTTGTGAGCGTCAGCCCAATTACTACTCATGTGTTAGACACAGCAACAGGAAAGCCTGCGCAAGGTGTGAGTCTATATCTCTATCAGCTTAGAGGTGATGACTTTATAGAATTAGCCAGTGGTACTACTAATTCAGATGGTCGAGTTACAGACTTGCTTGAGGCTGACCATACTCTTGATGTGGGCACCTATAAAATGAAATTTATCTTGAATGAGTATTTTGATAAAGGTTCTATATCGTATTTTTACCCTTACGCAGAGATAGTGTTTAAGGTAACCGACAACAGTCACTATCATATACCACTACTATTATCGCCATATGGTTATTCCACTTACCGGGGAAGTTGAGATGCCTTTCATAGTTAGATCAGAAATAATGGATTGCATTGATGATCCTGCAACAAGTGGCGAAGATGCAATTCGATATTTTAAAGATGGCGCATTGGTGGTTGATGATGGCAAAGTTGAAAACTTTGGCAGTGCAGAGGATATAATGTCCGAGTATTCGGGTTTAGACGTTGTTGAGTATAAAAACAAGTTGATTATTCCCGGGATGATCGACACTCATATTCATTTTCCTCAAACAGAAATGATAGCGAGTTATGGCGAACAGCTTCTAACCTGGCTCACAGAATATGCATTCCCCACTGAGAAGCAATTTGAAAGTTATGAGCATGCTTCAGAAATTGCAGATTTTTTTATTAAAGAGCTGCTTAAAAATGGCACTACTACCGCATTAGTATTTGGTACTGTGCATCCTCAATCGGTAGATGCATTCTTTGCCAAAGCTCAGGATAAAAAGCTGCGAATGATCGCAGGTAAAGCCATGATGAACCGAAATTGCCCTGATTATCTTCAGGATACCGTGGATTCAGGTTATAACGACAGCAAAGCACTAATAGAGAAGTGGCATGGAGTTGACCGGTTAAGTTATGCGGTAACACCTAGGTTTGCAGTAACATCTACTCCTGAGCAATTGGAGTCTTGTGCGCTTTTGTTAGAGGAATATCCTGGGTTATATCTACATACTCATTTATCAGAAAATGTTGATGAATGTGATTGGATAAAGAAACTGTATCCAGATTCAAAAGACTATTTAGGGGTATACGAAGACGCCGGACTTGTTGGAAAGAGATCCGTATTTGCTCATGGTATTTATTTGAGTGATAGAGAACTTAATTGTCTGAGTGAGAATGGTGCTGCTATTTCACACTGTCCAACATCTAATTTATTTATTGGGTCTGGCCTATTTAATTTGAAGTCTTCAGAAGCGAAAGAAATCAAGGTAGGTGTTGGAACAGACGTTGGTGGCGGTTCGAGTTTTTCAATGCTTCAGTCTTACAATGAAGCTTATAAAATTCAGCAGCTTCAAAATAATAAGCTGTCACCATACAAAGGATTATATTTAAACACCTTAGGCGGTGCTAAAGCATTGGACTTAGAGGGAACTATTGGTAATTTCCAGATTGGATGTGAAGCCGATTTTGTGGTGCTTGATTACGCTGCCACGCCATTGATTGAGTTAAGGTTAAATAAAGCTAAAACTATTCATGAAAAACTGTTTGCCCTGATGATGTTAGGTGACGATAGAGCTATTTTTGAGACCTGGGCCTTAGGCGAAAAAGTTCATAGTAGAGACCACTAAATACCTTTTGCAAGCAAAACGATTGGCAAAATTTTTAATCTAGCTGTAAACGCTTTGTTTAGAGTTAAGGCAATAGAGTTAAGAAAAAAGACCAAGGAGATAAACCATGCTCGCCTATTGGCTAGAAGTGTTGCACTTAATGCTTCGTTATTTTCATATTATTGCAGGCATCGCCTGGATTGGAGCGTCATTTTATTTCGTATGGTTAGATAATAGTTTGCGCGAGCCACCCCAATGGAAGAAAGATAAAGGTATAAAAGGTGACCTATGGGCTATTCATGGCGGTGGCTTTTATGAGGTTGCAAAATATCAGAATGCCCCCGAAGAAATGCCAAAGACGTTGCATTGGTTTATGTGGGAAGCATACACCACTTGGATTACCGGTACTCTGCTATTAATTCTTCTCTATTATATTGGTGCAGAAGCTTACCTTGTTGATCCAATGAAGTCCGACTTCAATACGGCAACAGTCATCGGATTGTCCATCGCCAGTATTATCATTGGGTATTCCATTTATAATGTATTGTGTCGCACACCATTAGTGGAAAATGGAAAATTATTTGCTGCCACAATGATTTTATTGGTAGCAGCATTCAGTTGGTGGTTTGATACTTTTTTGTCTGACCGAGCAGCATACATCCATGTGGGTGTCATTGTCGGTACTGTCATGGCTGCCAATGTGTTTTTTGTCATCATACCCGGCCAAAGGCATATGGTTAAAGAAATGGCTGCGGGTCGAACGCCTGACCCATCATATGGCTTACGAGGAAAGAGACACTCAGTACACAACAACTACGCCACACTGCCAATTATTTTTATCATGATCAGTAATCATTTTGCTTTTACCTATGGTCATGATTATGGCTGGCTGGTATTAGCCGCATTGTTTGCAATTGGTATGTGGATTCGCCATTACTTTAACTTAGAGCACATAGGGCAACATAAACCTTGGGTTTTCGTTTCAGGTATCATTGCGTTTGTAGTGGTAATGGCTTTGATTGCTCCGAAAGCTGTGCCAACGTCGAGTGAAGCAATTATTTCTGATGCTCAAGCAATGGCTATCGTTGAAAAACACTGTGTGGAATGCCATAGCGCCAGTCCAACCTCCACAATGTTTACTGCACCGCCATTAGGATTTGTGATGGATACAATAGAGCAGGTGCGAGCTAGTGAAGACAAAATTTATAATCGAGTTTATGTGTCTAAAGACATGCCAATGGCGAATATGACTCAAATGACAGATGAGGAAAGACTAGAACTGGTTCAGTGGTTAAAAGCAAAATAGTAGTTGTATAACCCTTGTGATTATTCTCGCCTCTTAAGAAAAAGCTAACAGAGGCGAGTTGTGAATATTTTGAATCTATTGAAAGTTAAATCAAAGCAACATTACAAAACCCAAACTACAGATACCTATAAATAGTGAGTTTAGCAGTAATAAAATAAATGGGTTCCAACCTACGGATGCCATTTCGAGAAGGTTGGTTCTAACCCCCATCGCAGCAAGCGCAAGCATTAAAAATAGTTTAGAGCCATTGGTGGCATATTCCACAACAACTTGAGGAATCAGGTGCAAACTATTAATTCCAGCCAGCAAGGCGAACACAATTAAAAACCATGGTAATTTCGATTGGTTAGATTCTTGAGTTTTAAATATTAAGGATAATAAAAATACAATTGGCACTAGGAGCGCGACTCGCAACATTTTCGTATAAGTCGCTAAATCTCCAACTTCATAAGACAGCAAATAACCTGCTCCTGCTACCTGTGCAACGTCGTGGATAGACGACCCTAGAAATACCCCAGTTTGTTCAATGCCTAGCCCCAGAGTCTTAGCCAGGCCAGGATAAAATATCATGGATAATGTACTTAATCCTGTCACGCCAACAGCGATCGCAAGAAGGTTTTTGGTGTTTTTATCTTTACCAGGAATGATCGCTGCCACTGCCAAGGCTGCAGATACTCCACAAATGGCAACAGCGACACCAGCAACAAGTCTCTGAAACAAATTTAAGTTTAGTAACTTTCCAAACAGCAAACTAAAAATAATGGTAGCGGGTAATGTGACCCCAACATTAATAAGGGGGAGGCTTCCTAATTCAGACACTTGGTCTAGTGAGATTCGAACTCCCAGTAAAGCAACCCCAAGTCTAAGTAAGGTCGTTGAACAAAATTCAATACCAGTTTTGTATTCGGGATACTGTGACAAAGAATGGAATGCCATACCGAACAGCAAGGCCATTAACAGAGCTGGCCCTCCATAATGCTCAGTAATGTAGACAGATGCGATAACGATAAGGAGACAAAAAATAAAGCCAGGAAAATATGACCTGACTTTATTAGAAAAACTAAATGACAATTGGGCAGCCTGTCTTAATGAATCAGGTGCCATAAAGTACCTGCAATGCCCTGTCTTCTGCAATAGCTTTTAGATAGGCCCACGGGTATATACCCTTGTCATGGCCGTCTTTAAATACTATCTGAAGGCCTGAGCTTCCCATTGGGTGAATCCTTTCTATGTCGTAATTGTCAGTAATGATATCTACCCCGGTATGACCTAGGGCGCGACATTGGCTGCATGGGCAAAACTTTCTCAGCTCCTGAAAGCTTAAATAAGTCTTGTCTCCATTTGTCCAAGTTATTTCTAACTGCTGGCTGTTCTTCTTCTGATTAATAAGTTTTGGAATTTCAGACATCGGCTTCAACCACTAACATATTACGTTTGTCAGGCACGCCATTAAACTCCTCTGCCACTGGCAAGGGATCTTTGGCCTCGGTGATGACTGGCCAAATCAAACTAAGCTCTGCATTAAGCTCCGTATATTCAGCGAACTGCTCTGGAAGATCGTCTTCAGCGAATATCGCTTCCGCTGGACACTCGGGTACACAAAGTGCGCAATCAATACATTCTTCAGGATCAATGACTAAAAAGTTTGGTCCTTCGTGAAAGCATTCCACTGGGCAAACATCGACACAGTCGGTGTATTTGCATTGCACGCATTGTTCAGTAACGACAAAGGTCATGGGTCAACCTCCTTCTTATGCTGCAATTTGGGTGGCTGCCCATCTTGCCAGTTTACGAACATCTGGGTCGTTATCTTCCATGGCAGGAGCAATATAAGCCAAACCATCTGGATGCCCGATTTCTCCCAGAGCAGCAATTGCAGCTTTTCTTAAATTACTGATGGCATTAGTAGAGCAAACTCCCAGTGCTGGAATAGCAGCTGGGTCAGAGATTTTACCCAGAGATTGAGCTGCTTTTTCTCTAACTTGCCAAAAGTCGTCTTCAGTAGCGGTGATTAAGTTTGGAACGGATGCTTTGATCGCTAAGCGACCTAAGATATTGGCTGCCTCTACTCTCACTTGCCAGTGACCATCTCCCAGTGCTGAAACAAGGGTGCCTTCAACCACTTCTGGCTCGGCAAATACGAGAGCGCCAACAGATGTTCTTCTGACTTCGTCATCTGGATCATTGATGGCAAGTTGAATGATGTAGTGCAATGATTCTTGGTCTTTTAAATAGCCCAAAACACCAATGGCTTCTTTTCTAACTGTTGGATCATTGTGGTCAATCAGTTGAATGGCATGAGGAATGGCATCTGGTATTTTTAATTGTTTAAGAGATTTTAAAATACCTGAGAGTACAAATGCTGAGTCAGTTGTAAGGGCAGCAATTAAGGCGGGTGCAGCAGAGGGATCTTTTAAATCCATTAACGCATGAGCCGCTGCATTACGAACGTTTTCATCGTCTGATGTTAGGGCAGAGAGTAACGCATCTGTCATATCCGCGGCATCAAATTCATCAATAACCTTAGCCGCTTCCATGCGCACATCTGAGTTCTCATCATTTAATGCTTTAATTAATAGATCAACGGCCTCAGGCTCTGGGCTGTCTACTAAATCCATCACCGCCACGCGCCTAATGCCTGCGTCGTCATCTTCTAGTCGTTGTGCAATTGAATCCAATAGCGGATCATCAAAAGTCATCATACTAAGGCTCACTTTAACAGGTAAGGAATTTCGACGGTCACGGCGTCGGTTGGGCAGTCCACTTCACAAGGCATACAATACCAACACTCATCATACTTCATGTGGGCTTTGCCGGTTTCAGGGTTAATGTCCAAAACATCTAAGGGGCAAACATCAATACAGGTACGACAGCCTTTTTCGGCAATGCATTTATCGTCATCGACAATGACGGGTACGGTTGAAATCTGTTGTGCAACTGGCATGTGTCTTCTCCTTGATTAAACCGCTTCTTTTATCCGAAGCTGGTTGTAGGCATCTTTTTCCGTGTCATCAAGCTCAATCTCATAAGGTGCGACAGGAATCTTTTTACACTCCATTTCACCCACATGGTTTTTGTATAACTGAACATGACAGTTCCATTCTTCGTTATTAGTTTCTGGGTAATCTACATAGTAGTGGTACAAACCCCAGCGACTTTCTGTCCGATACATAGAGGCTACAGCCGCCATTTCGGCGCAATCTAAAATGCTTTGCGCTTCATTCGCTCTAAGTAATTCGTGAGGATCTCGGGCATAAAGAAAGGGAATATCTTTTTTCATTTCCCTTAAACGTTCCAGGCCGATATCCATTTTCTTGGTGACTTTGGGTGGTTGAAGATAATCGTTCACCAAACGTCTGACTTTGTATTCGAATTGATTAGGTGGTATGCCGTCAGTGCGATTGAGTGGTGCTAAAAGCCTTTCCTTTTCTGCTATTACAAACTCGATGTCTATGTCAGCAAATGCACGATCAGCTGAGAATGCTGCGGCGCTTTCGCCACAGATTTGTCCATAGACAAAAGCACCCAACATATAATTATGAGGAATGGATGCCATGTCGCCGCAACCATATAAACCAGGAACTGTGGTTTCGCCTTTTTCATTAACCCACACACCGGAAGCAGAGTGGCCACTACAGAAACCAATTTCTGAAATATGCATTTCCACCATTTTGGTTCGGTAGTCAGTTCCTCGACTATCATGGAAGCGGCCACGGCTCGGACGTTCATTGGTATGGAGTACGTGCTCGATTTCTTGAATGGTTTCTTCCGCCAAATGGTCAAGTTTCAAAAATACTGGGCCATCACCGCTTTCCAGTTCTTTATAAAACTCCATCATCATTTGACCCGACCAATAATCGCATTCAATAAAACGGTCGCCTTTGCCATTGGCTGTGTAGCCGCCAAGAGGGCCTGTTACATAGGCACAGGCTGGGCCGTTATAATCCTTCAGCAGTGGGTTAATCTGATAACACTCAAGCCCAGTTAATTCTGCCCCAGCATGGTAAGCCATGGCATGACCATCCCCGCAATTTGCCGGCATTTCATAAGTGCCATATAAGTAACCGGAAGCAGGTAAACCAATTCTGCCTGCAGCACCCGTGCACATAATGACGGACTTGGCTCTGATCACTATGACTTCCGCCGTGCGTGTATTAATTGCCACACAGCCAGAAATAACGCCGTCTTTGTCTTTCATAAGGCGTGTTGCTTGATACCTGTTTTCAACAATAACGCGATTACGACGAAGGCGGCGGTAAAGAATCTTTTTAACATTGTGGCCTTCTGGCATGGGCAATACATATGTACCCAGGTGATGAACTTTTTTAACATCGTAATCACCAGTTTCATCTTTTTGAAAGTGCACGCCCCACGAATCCAGTTTTTCAATCATTGGGAAAGAGCGTTCGGCGTACGCCTTCACTCCTTTTTGCAAAACAATGCCGTCGTTAGCAATAGTGATTTCTTTCACATAATCTTCAACGGTTGCGTGCCCTGGAATTACTGCATTATTTAACCCATCCATTCCCATACTAATGGCACCAGAGCGTTTAACATTAGCCTTTTCAAGAAGCATGACGCTTAACTCTGGGTTCTCTTCTTTTGCTGTTACCGCGGCCATAGGGCCTGCCGTTCCGCCCCCTATCACTAAAACATCTATGTCTGTTACTTGAATGTCTTCAGGCAAACTCATAGCGACACCTCGTTGTGTTGTCTTTCAACATTAAAATGGAATTGGTAGGCATCACCCACAAAGTGCAGATATTCAAAATCTACTGGGTTGCCGGATTGATCATGTGTGAGTCGTTCCACCCACATGATTGGGCTACCACTTTTTATTTCCAGAAGCTTTGCTACTGAACTGTCCGCAAGTTGCGCTTCTAAGCGATAGTCTGCACGACCCAGTGGTATACCAAGCTGGTTTTCAATGGTTGGAAAAATATCCTGGGTTAAATCGAGTTTCTTTAGTCGATATCCCAAGGCTTCTGGGAAATAAGAAATGTCATAAGAAACGGGTTTATGATTTAAATATCGAATTCGTTTTATTTCTAATACGGGCTCATTACCTTCTAAAGAAAATGCTTCTTTTACGGCTTTTGGTGGTCGGCAGCGATCGTTTATATCTAAAACCGTCGCAGAAGTATCGTAGCCTTTAGAGTGCATGGCTTCACCAAAGCCTTCTAGCTTTAAAACGTCTTGCACGGCTTTGGGCTTGCTAACAAAGGTACCTTTGCCCTGGCTGCTAAATACTAAGCCTTCTGCATGTAAGTCCCTAAGAGCTTGACGAACAGTAATTCTGCTAACGCCAAATCGTTTCATCAGCTCATTTTCTGACGGCAGTTTTTCATGGGGCCCGTAAGAACCATTTAGAATGAGCTTCTTAAGAATTTCTTTGATTTGAACATACAGTGGTAGCGGTGAAGTACCAATTTCTTCACTATAAATTCTCATGTTGTCCTCTCTCTTGCTCAGATCCTGTGAGCACTTAAATGGGCCTTTAGACCTCGTTATACCTTGTTATATCAAGTCGCGGGCCATACTTGTTAGTACAAGTGATTGACTTGCTTATTCGTATGTTTTTCTAGTTACTTTGCTGAAGTATTCAGCTATTTCTTCTATGTCGTTGGCACTCAGTGATTGGGCAATGCCGGTCATAATAGGATTAGTGCGGTTACCCTCTTTAAAATCTGTTAATTGTTTTTCTAAGTAACCTTTGTGCTGGCTAGAAAGATGGGGAATGGCATCGTCCTCTTTTGTGTTATGACAATTTAAACAGTTAGAGACTAACGCAGGTGGCCTATTTTGTGTCTCTTGTGCTTCAGAATTGGGCGTATCTGATTCAATTAATTGTTGGGAGAAATAATCTGCAATAAGCTCTATTTCTGACTCATTAACCTCAGTAACTATACTGGACATCTGTCCGCCGTCATTCGTACGAGTGCCTGTTAAAAATGCGTTAATCTGATTCTTAATATACTGAGGCTTTTGTCCTGCCAGTTTTGGAAAGCGTGCGGTTGCACTGTTGCCGGTAAGGCCATGGCACAATGCACAAATTTCCCAGGGCTGCATACCGGTTTTATCGATCATGTCTGCTTTAATAGAGCACGAAAGTAAAATTGATATGGCAACAAGCAGAAAAACTTTCATAACTTATATCCGATTTCTCAAAACCTGATAAAGAAAATCCGCTGTTTGTTCAGGCTTAAAAGGCGGGCTGATTTTTGCGACTATTTGGGCATCAGGATTGACAATAGCTACTGCGGCACTATGTGAAACTTGATAATGCCCTCCAGGTATTTTTGGTTTCTCAAATCTGTAGAAAGCATCAAGACCTTTCACCAGAGTATCAATTTCCTCTCGTTGACCAGTGATGCCTATATATTCTGGGTGAAACCAGGAAAGGTAGTCTTTAAGAACGGACTTATCTCTGTCTGGATCAACTGCGAGAAAAACAATATTGGGGATTTTTGTTGGGCTGACTTTGAAGGTAAGCTCCGCACGCACTGCCTCAAGGTTAGCCAGGGTAAAAGGGCAAACATCAGGGCAGCTGGTAAAGCCCACAAATATCATCGACCATTTGCCATTGAGATTGTCTTTTACAAAATGATTTCCAAACTGATCGCTTAATTTAAACTCTGGTAAAGATTCTGGCTTATCTAATACTACGCCATTAACTGTGTCTGCTTTGGCAAAGGAAGAAATTAGAATTACAACGGCCAATATAATTTTGTATAAAGGTTTCATCATTGTCTCCTAATGATTATGTTCTTCAAAAGCTTTCATGCTTTCACTTCTAATTAATGAAAGACATTGTTTTTTAAGTGCAACGAAATTATCGTCGGTGGCTAAATCTGGGTCACGAGGTCTAGGTAGATCTACTTTCAAATCTTTAATGATGGCACCAGGGCTAGCACTCATTACTAACACTCGGTCTGCAAGAAAGATCGCTTCATCCACATCATGTGTTACAAACAGAACCGTAATACCAAATTCCGACCAAATTTTTAGAAGGTTTTCTTGCATCATCAATCGGGTTTGCGCGTCCAATGCGCCAAAGGGTTCATCCATCAATAAAACACTGGGGTAATTAGCCAAGGCTCGTGCAATGCCTACCCTTTGCTGCATGCCACCCGAGAGCTCAGCTGGGTATTTATTGGCTATATTGGAAAGACCAATCATGCTCAAAAAAGTATTGGTGATAGAGCTGCACTCACTATCACTTAGTCCTGCTATTTTGGGCCCGAAAGCAATATTGTCTTTGACGGTTTTCCATGGGAATAAAGAGTACTGCTGAAACACCATTCCGCGATCTGGAGAGGGACCTTTAACCTCTGAGCCGTCTACCAAAACCTGACCCTTGGTTGGGCTGATATATCCGGCTACAGAATTCAGCAAAGTTGACTTGCCGCATCCTGATGGACCAAGTATGCAAACGAATTCCCCTGGTTTTATTTCTAGGTTAGTTTCTTGTACAGCAAGGTTGTAGTCCGATCCTTTGCCGAAAGAAATCTCTACTGAGTTAATAGACACTTGCCCTTTATCAATTTTCTTTCCTGTTTGTTGTTTCTTGGGCATTTTAACGACAGCTGTAGCAGCAACAGTCATAGAAGATTCTCCTGAGTCTTTCTGTTAGAAATGATTGGCGCTAACAGAGCTAACACTAAAAATAGAAATCCAAAACCAGTTAGGTAAATGCCTAGTGGTTCGAGCCACAGTGAAGTGGATACACCCAGGCCAAGAATCGCCAGTCCAACTATCCAGCTAGGTGTGGAGCAACAAACTACCCAAGAAAGTGAAATGGAGCTTGCGGCAATAAGTGCAGCGCCAATCGAGCTGGTCGTTTGGACTTTTCTTGAAGGCTTTATCCGGCAATTCTTCTTCTGATATCTCAGCCAAGATAAATTAATAATGAAAAGCCAAATGGCTATAAAAAGCTTTAAATATCCAAAGGGAACTAAGTAGAGACTCCATTCGGAGATGCCCATTCCAAAGTCATAATTCATGAAGCCTATTTCAAACCACCATTCTTCACTGACAATTCCTATTGCGTCTGTAAAGGATGGTGTTGATTGAAAAATAACAATGACATTATCAAGCCAACTATAAAAGTTCACATAGTTGGGAATGTCTTGAAATCTGATCATGGCAGTTGCTAAAAGCACGATGTAGTAAACGACTGTTACGGCGAAAGTGACGAGCAAAGTCCAGTAAAGCTTTTCTTTTAGGAACAGCCTGAACATTTTAGGCCCTTACTCTTTTTTGCCAACGAAGAGCTGGCTGCATAAGTTTTCTCACTAAAAAAGTAGAAAGGGTACCCAAGCCCCCTATGATTAACATACCCACGACTATGTCTGGATAGTTAATGAGTGAGTAAGCATTCCAAGTGAAATAACCAATTCCGTATTGACCAGAAATAATTTCACCTGCAAGTAATGAGAACCAGCTAATGCCCATGCCAATGGCTAGTCCAGCAGTAATGCTGGGTAGCGCTGCTGGTAAAATCACATGCCAGAATATTTGCAATGAATTCGCGCCTAGTGATTGAGCTGCTCTTATTAACACTGAAGGCGTTTGCTCAACACCATGTACCGTATTCAAAATAATTGGAAATAGAGCGCCTAAAAAAGTGATGTAAATAATGGAAGATTCTTCCGTTGGCCACATTAAAATAGCCATGGGAATCCACGCTACTGCTGGAATAGGTCTAATGATTTCTATGTAGGGCAGAACTGCGGCTCTTACAATTTTTGAGCGGCCAGTAGCAACGCCAATTAAAACACCTAAAACCACTGCAAAGCAGTAAGCAATGAGAATTCGTTTTATGCTAACGATGATGTGAATATAGAACTCACTGTCCCCTAGGTGAGTAAAAAATGCCGAGAATACTTTGATGGGTGAGGGAACATTCTCAAAATTAATAAAGAAATTAAAATTAAAAAGGGTAAGCAGGTGCCAGGCTATGAGTCCAGATGTCAAAGCCAAAAAACCAACTGACAACTGAAGAATGTTGTTTCTTAACCAAGTAACCATCACTAATCTAATCTGGCTGCTCTTGTTTTCAGTTTGGCTGAGCTCTTCCTTGGAATTAACTGTTGCTTGAGTCATTTTTTCCGCTGTTCCTGACGTGTTTATGAACTTGCTTGAACGTGCAGCTCGAAAACCGAGCTGCAACAGATGGTGTTCTTTTTTTGTTATAAAGAAGCCAAAGCAGTTTCGAAGTCGATAACAGTACCACCGCTTTTTGCGGCGTAAGCATCGGCGTCAGGCTTGCGAAGGAAAGTTGCAAAGCCTTCTTTGTCTTTCACAAAGAACGCGGTTTTGCCGAACAGTTTTAAACCCGTTACTTGGTCGTAAACATAGGTTGAATTAAGCTTGGCTCCGGTGGCTCTGAAATCAGAAACAGCTTTTAAAAATTCAGGCAGAGATTCGTAGGTAGAGATTCCATCGCGGGCATGCCAGATCTCATTGGGTAGCCCAGCATTAGCAACAGCAGGATCAACAATAATGGCTTTGTCCGCTTCGTAATCAACACCCATTTCCTTATAGGCGTCTACTAAATACTCTTCAGTAATCCATTCATCAAAATCTAAAGGCGGAATAGCTTTCTCTTTAACTAAAACACCATGGTTGAATTTTAATGCATCAACCCAGGCTGTTTTAATTGAAGGTTCTAGTGTTAGGTGGCCACCTTGAGAGAAGTAAATATACAGCACTTCTTTTTCTACGCCAGTCCATTTTTCCATCATATCTACCGCATAGGTTGGGTCCTTGCGAATCCATTCGCCTGCCTCATAAATTGCTTTTACGAAAGCAATGATCACCTCTGGATATTCGTCAGCAAAATCTTCTCTGACTACAACGCCGTGCAGGTAAGGTACGCCAGCTTCACTACCGTCGAAGATTTTACGACCAGTGCCCCGGAATTCCATGATTTCAGACCAAGGACAAAAATCTGCGTGAGCATCAATTTTGCCAGCTGCTATGTTTGCGGCACCTACTGCTGGGCTTTGGTTTTTAAGGCCGTAAGAACCAGAAGGAATATTGTTGTCTTGCATGGCTTTTAACAGCATGCCCCAAGCTGCAGAGCCAACGGGCACAGAAACATCTTTGCCCTTCAGCTGGTCGATGGAGTAAATGTCAGATCCCACAGGAACCACAATTGCGTTACCGCTGCCTTTCAGGTTGTAACCCGTGCCTGCAACATATTTAGTTCGGAGTGAATCGGTTTCTTGAAATTTAGCGCCATTCACAATTAATGGATAATCGCCCATCACGCCAATATTAAGTTTATTAGCCATCATTTGGTTTGTGATAGGGCCACCAGAGGAGTAGTCGCTCCAGCTGATGTCGAATTTGGCGTCTGCATATTTGCCATCACTGGGCAGATATTTTTCTAGCAGTTTAAGTTCTTTAACCACGATCCCCGCGGTGTAAGTGTCTGTGCACATGCTTTGGTGGCCAATAGCGATTTTTATGGTTTTGGCCTGCGCCATGCCAGTCATCATGGACAGTGCTATGGCGATTGAAATGATTATTCTCATTGGTTTGCTCCTCCCAGTTTGGCAGTCAACCCTGAGTCACCCAATGATTGCGTTGGCTTTTAAAAGCTTGCTGTAACGGTCGTCAGCTTTATAAATCCTACCAGCAGCGGAATGTTCCCAAGGTAATCTTTAGACCCCGCTAACTTGTACTAACAGGGTATACTTGCCTCAAAAATAAATTGCGAAGCCTGTGCCAGTAGAGTTGTCAATTGATTTGAATCAAAGATAGATCGTTGAAAATTAAAGGATTAATTAGCTGATACATGAGAAAAATGAACGAACAAGGAAATGTATTTATGGTCAATGCTTGTGCCTTAGTTCTGGTTTTTCACCAAATTAATCCAAAAAAATGTCTCAAATTAATGTCTTCTAATACAAGTAATATTCGTAGAATGAATATCCTAAAGTGTTTTCTTTTTGTCGGTGTCATTAAAAATTGAATATTTCATCCGAGCTATTTTCGCCACTGTGGTTTAACGGCTTTAACCTGCTTTTTTTGATGGTGTTAATTGCAGCATGGCGGTTTATGGACTGGCAAAATCTGTCATCAAATGCTGGTCTACAACATAGATTTGGCTTCGCTTTGGTGTTGTTAGTTTGTATTTGGTCTATCCGCGCTGGTGTTCATGAAGGGCTCGGCATTCATTTTTTTATGGTGACTGCTTTACATCTTGTTTTTGGATGGCAATTAGCCATAAGTGCGGTTTTTTTATCTTTAATCGGCATGGTTTGGATAGGTACTGAAGCTTGGCAGGGTATTGGTTTGAACGGTTGGATTTCTGGCGTTGTTCCCATTTTATGTACCTATGGTTTATGGAAGCTCCAGCGCCGATTAGACCTGTTTAACCCCTTTGCTTTTATTTTTTTTGTCGCCTTTCTGGGAGCCATTGTTTCTGTTCTCGCATCAGGTTTGTTAATGACTATGGTTTTTACAGTTGCTGGCGTATATGAATTGGATACTGTGATTGAACAGTTCTGGATTTTTGTGCCGTTAATTGCGTTGCCGGAAGCCACATTGAATGGCATGTTTGTCGCTGGGCTCATCGTATTTAAACCGGAATGGGTTGCTTTATATGATGAGGAGCGGCATTTAAATTAGCGAATTAGATTTGTTCTTGCCTGATTCGATCCAAGTATTCATGTACATATTCAGTGAAAAATCCATGCATCAAAAATCTTTGACTGAGATTCCAAGGCCCAACCAAGTATAGCGGAAATTTATTATAAGCAAGCTCGGGTAATGTTGGGTCACCCACTAGATCTCCTATGCGTTTAGCAATTGAGTGATCCAAGTTGAACCCATTAATTGCGTCTCTGTATTCTTCTGCCGTGAGCAACAAACAAAATAAACACATAAATAGCGCATGGGAAGTTTCAAAATCTAACACCTGGCTCCATTTTTTTGGTTGATCTGCAATGCTTTTATCCATCTCTTGCCAGTGAGTCCAATTAAAGCTTTTTAGTACTGCTTGATTATTTGCATGTGGCACTTCAGACATAAAACGAAATAACTCTTGGTCGTGTTCTACGAAAGATGCCACCAACATATCATCAATGGTTTTAGGGTAAAGTTTTACAGGTTCAACCGATTCAGCACCAGGAGTGTTGTCTCTGATGAAATTTAATAAATTTGTTTCTGTAGTGTAATGCCTAAGTATCAAAGCATTGGCTTCTGGGCTAACGAAATTTCGGCAAAACCAACAAATCATTTTTTGCAAAAAGTTATGTGCTCTAAACTGAGGTAGAGGTAATCTTTTTAAAAACCAAATGACATGCAGTAGAACAGAAAACAAAAACTGTAAAAGCGGTCGAAGTATCCATCTCAACGGATTGTTTAAATCCTTAAGCCAAAGATTGACTGCATCTGATGAAATTTTAAAGCTGTTGTCATTGGCAACAGCTTTTAAAAATGGGCTGAGCCCAGATATGTTTGAAGAATTATTTGGGGAGGTCATGCTCGATTTCATTTAATTGCATTGCATATAGCTTGCCTGTTATCACTGCATTCTTAACCAGTGCATCAACGTCACCTTCAGTTTGGCAAACCCGATCCAGCAGCTGATAAAGTAGCTGCATGTGCTCTTCATCATGGGCGCTGTGATATTTCATAAAGCTAACCCCTTTGCCATTCAAATTTAGCTGGTCTGAAATTTTGTCGGCCCAGTCAGCGGCCATTTTTTCACCCAAGCCTTCAACGATCCACATGGCTCCAAGCATATTAATAGGATTGGGTAAGCTGGACTGATACATTAGGTAGCTATGTAATGCTTCAGAACCTGGATTTTTGGGGTGCTTAAGTATGTCATCCAGTTTGCCGCCTATCATGCAATAGTCTTTCTCAAGCAGTTTAAAATCTTGGTGCTCCTCTTTAGAGTGTTTAATTACATGGGCTCGTACATCCACCATATTACTCTCGAAGCTTGAGGCGGTACGAGTCATCCAACGGGCTCCTTCTATAACCTGCTGACGTAATGTTTTTAGTAGAGCTTCATAATCATCTTTAGAAAAAGTGCCCGAATTTAAACGCTTTACAATCGGAACTTTATTTAAGTCTCTTTCAAATTCAAACCAAGTGGTCATGAGTCTGCGTAAGCACTCTTGAGCCAGTTCGCTGATAACGGTTTTTTTTGGCAAATCTACGCTACTGTTCATTGTTCAGACACCACTGTTAATTGCATGTAAGCATTATTAAATCGACCACTCTCCGGGACCATGCAAAGAATTTTGTCACCGTTTTTAATGGACTTAGTTTTTAGGAATTCATCAAGCATTATAAAAATTGAAGCGCAACCTGTGTTGCCTCTTTCATAGAGGTTGGTATACCAACGTTCTTCAGGAATTGAAGCGCCTGCGGTTTCCAACATCTGGAATATTTTTTCTTTAAAATGATGAGAAGAATAATGGCACAGCACATGGTCAATATTGGGGAGATCTAAAATGCCTTTTTCCATTAATCTAAGTGCGCCATCCACTCCTAATTTAACTGCGTGTTCCAGTAATCGAACATCTTGCCTTATTAAAATTGCGCCCGCTTTTTCAGCTTCGGAGTAATTAGGAAAGTCTTGCCATGTTCTTGTATCAGACTTTTCCGATGGCATGCCCACAGACATACAAACCGGTAATGTATCTGCGTGAGAAAAACTTTTTATCCAGTCAATCTGTAGGCAGTGTTTAGTCGGTTGGCTTTGTATCAACATGGCGCCAGCACCGTCAGACAGCATCCAGCGTAAAAATTCAGCGTTAAAGTCTAGGTTTGCGTCTGCGCCTGCTGCTTCATATCTAGTATTCTTAAAGAGTCTTGAGGCCAGTTCACTGGCAATAACTAAGGCAGAGTCTTGTTCTTGCAGCAATACATTATTCATTGCTGTTTTAACTGCCATCAAACTAGATGAGCACACGCCGTGGCTGCTGTGAATTTCGACATCGGGCAGTTCCAGCTCTGCCTGTACCATGCTCGCGAAACCCGGAATTACAAGATCACCTTGAGTGGTTGCACAGCTCAGCATGCCCAATCGGGTTTTAGAAAACCCCACCTTATCTAAACAAATGTTGCCCGCGTGGGCTGCCATGGTGGAATTGTTAAATAAAGTTTTGTGTTCCTTATCAATGGCGTAATGTCTGGTTTTTATGCCATTTGCTTTAAGAATCCGCTTCTTTAACTTGCTGGGCCTGTCATTAATAAGCCCTAATACGTCTTCTATTTCGTCATTATTAACCGCTGGGCCGGGTAAATAAGAACCCGTGCTCGTGATATAGGCTTTCATATTCAGTGGCTTACCCCATTTAGATGCTTGTTTTTTAAATAAGCTTTAAAGCAACGATAGTTTTCTTCCAGATAAGGAAATACGCATAAAGTTCCCATAAACACTAGGTAGGCGGTCAAATAATGATCGCCGCCGTGGGGGTAAGGCATGGGTTTGAGTTGAAACTGGCCTTGCCAGTTTAAGGTAAAAAGCTTAACTACCACTGGCCAGTTGATGACACCAATCAAGATGAGTAGGTACAGCGGTAAGGTTGCCATGTAATTATGAGCATGAACTTCCCAAATAGTAATTTTTCGGAGTGGCGTGGTGTAATGAACATCCCAATGCGCGGCCATTTCGTGGGCTACCCAGGCGGCAATACAGATGAGTAATATCAGTACATTAATTTCAAAAAGAAGCCCCAAAAGAATGGGGATGCCTAATTGAACGCCCATCAGTGAATGGATTAGAGACTCTTTTAAACCTGAAGTTTGCTCAATTTTACTGGCTTTGTGGCAGCACCAGTCGACAAAACCAGCGATTCCCCAGAGGGGCAGAACACCAAACAAAATAAGGTTAATTAGCAATTGCTTGATTTCCATCTCTGGTTACCGATTTCCTTAGTTATTAAAAAAAGTAACAGCAGGCCCGGAAATGCACAATTTTAGATCGTCATTTTCACGCAAATATTGTGCATGGTTTGAACAAACTCGGTTTGGTTTGGGAGAAAAATTACAGAAAAACTCTGATTTTCCCTGCCGGAATCAATACTTTGTAATAAAACTACGAATTCGCCTTTACCCTGTCATATGCTTGCGCGAAAATACGCCGCCTTAAAAACCGGGAGCCAAAGATTATTTCAAGTATTCTTCTGTTAGCCTTCGGTTCTGTTTAAAACTTACTCATTACCACTAGCAAACTTCGGCTATTAGTAGATACGTTTTAAATCAGCAGAGAGATACTTGAAATAGTCTTTGAAATCCCACAATCCCAATCATTAATTGATACCAGCCGAGGAGTTATTCATGCCATCAAGGTCTGATCTGGCAAACGCGATTCGTGCTTTAAGCATGGACGGCGTTCAAAAAGCAAAATCTGGTCACCCAGGCGCCCCAATGGGCATGGCCGACATCGCCGAAGTACTTTGGAACGATTTTCTAAAGCACAACCCATCTAACCCGGACTGGTACGACCGCGACCGCTTCGTACTGTCTAACGGTCACGGCTCTATGCTGTTGTACTCTCTGCTGCACCTGTCTGGCTATGAACTGCCAATCGAAGAGCTGCAGAACTTCCGTCAAATGCATTCTAAAACTCCAGGTCACCCTGAATACGGTTACGCACCTGGTGTTGAAACTACTACTGGCCCTCTGGGTCAGGGTATTGCCAACGCTGTGGGCTTCGCTCTGGCTGAAAAAGTCATGGCAGGTCAGTTCAACAAAGACGGTCATGAAATCGTAGATCACAACACCTACGCCTTCCTGGGCGACGGTTGTATGATGGAAGGTATCTCCCACGAAGCTTGTTCTCTGGCCGGTACTCTGGGTCTGGGCAAACTGATCGCTTTCTACGATGACAACGGCATCTCTATCGACGGTGAAGTAGAAGGTTGGTTCACTGACGACACAGTTAAGCGTTTTGAAGCTTATGGCTGGCAGGTTATTCCTAAGGTTGACGGTCATAACCCTGACGAAATCACTCAAGCGATTGAAACTGCTAAAGCTGAAACTGGCAAGCCAACCCTGATCTGCTGTAAAACCATTATTGGTTTTGGTTCTCCGAACAAAGAAGGTAAAGAAGACTGCCACGGCGCACCTCTGGGTGACGACGAAATCAAATTGGTTCGCGAACGCCTAAACTGGCCCCATGCTCCTTTTGAAATCCCAGCGGACATTTACGCCGAGTGGGACAAAAAAGAAAAAGGTGGTGCTCTGGAAGCTGACTGGGGTAAGAAATTCGAAGCTTATAAAGCTGCATATCCAGAACTGGCTGCTGAATTTGAGCGTCGTATGAAAGGCGATATGCCAGCTAACTTTGCTGAAGAAGCTGACAAAATTATTGCCGAATTTGCTGCTAAAGGTGAAACCGTTGCTTCCCGTAAAGCTTCTCAGAACAGCATTGAAGCATTTGGTAAATTACTGCCAGAAATGTTCGGTGGTTCTGCTGACCTGGCCGGTTCTAACCTGACTCTGTGGAGCGGTGCCAAAGGTATTACTGCTGAAGACGGCTCAGGTAACTACTGTTTCTATGGTGTGCGTGAATTCGGTATGAGCGCCATTATGAATGGTGTATCTCTGCATGGTGGTTTGGTTCCTTACGGCGCAACTTTTCTAATGTTTATGGAATACGCCCGTAACGCTGTACGTATGGCGTCATTGATGGGTCTGAAAAACATCTTTGTTTACACTCACGACTCAATTGGTCTGGGTGAAGATGGCCCGACTCACCAACCAGTTGAACAAGTTGCATCTCTGCGTAACACACCAAACCTGGAAGAGTGGCGTCCATGTGACACAGTAGAATCTGCCGTTTCCTGGAAAGAATCTTTCATGCGCAGTGAAGGCCCCTCAGCGTTGATTTTCTCTCGCCAAGGCTTGCCACATCAAGAGCGTACTGATGCCCAGATCGCTGACATCGCTAAAGGTGCCTATGTACTGAAAGACTGTGAAGGCACTCCAGACGTAATATTGATGGCTACCGGTTCTGAAGTAGGCATTATTGTTGACGCTGCTGCCACTCTGACAGCTGAAGGTAAGAAAGTACGTGTGGTATCTATGCCTTCTGCCAGCCGTTTCGACGCTCAATCTGACGAATACAAAGAAAGCGTATTGCCTTCTGCAGTGCGTGCGCGTATCGCAGTAGAAGCTCTGATCGGTGACTTCTGGTACAAGTACGTTGGTTTCGACGGCAAGATCATCGCCATGGAAACTTTTGGTGAATCTGCGCCAGCAGGTGAACTGTTCAAGCACTTCGGCATTAACGCTGACGCGGTAGTTGAGGCTGCTAAGAGCTTGTAATTCAATTTATAAACAATACTAAAAGCCGCTTCATCTGAAAGCGGCTTTTTTTTGCCTAACGAAAGCTAACATCTTTAGTTAATTGGCAAAGTAACTAAGCAATGGAACCAAAAATGTTTAATAGATTTAAAAATGGAATTTTCGCAGTAATTGTATCCGTCGCGCTAACTGCTTGTGGCGGTTCAAGTTCAGGAGGCTCTGGCGACTCAGGTGGGGGCCCTCAGAACATTACCTTTACTCCACTTAGCAATAATATCCAGCCAGTGGATGAAGGTGAAGAAGTCACTGTTTCTTTGAATGTACGTGGTGATTCAACTAACGACCTGACTTACGATTGGGAAGTTACTTTTGAAGGTGAGGAAGTGCCATTTACTGGTGGAGACACAGACACCATTACTTTTTTCGCACCTGAAACCACTGGAAATGCGAATACCATTGACATTAGAGCGGACATGGATTTATCCGATGGCATTTTAATAGGTGCTCAGACTCAGTATTTGACAATTAGAGTTCTAGATCTTGATCCAATAGTTCCGAGTTTCGTTATTATTGATCCAAATCTTCCAGAGGTGGATGAGTTAAATCTCACTCAATTGGCAAGCTTCAGTACTTGGGGTAAAAGGGTCTTCACAACAACCAAATCCCTAGAGAACGGTGTAGTTTTAAATTCTGAACGCTCAGAGGTAGGAATAAATTACATTCGTAATATAGACGGAGATGTTGATGAGGTTTACTGCTACCAAGACGGTTGGCAGCCTATCAGATCTTTACTCACGAATATATCAACCAGCCTAGACACTGCTCAAACAAACTGTTCTGAGCCAAATTTGGAAGTCAAATATTACCAAGGCGATGATGAGTTTAGGGTCGTGGCAACTTGCGAAAATTATGTTGCGTATGCATCAGGGTATTCGAAAATTAGTGATGAGATTCAAAGTGATTTTGGTGAGCTGGAAATAGATTTTGATAGCTATTCATCTTTAGAAAAAGTCACTGATGTTTGTGGTCTTACTATTAATCTCAAGATACAGGAAGAATCCGAAGTTCAAACTACTGCAGAATATTTTAATGTCGTAGGGATAAAATCTACTTATCAAGGCGAAGATATCAGGCTTGCCTTCCTTTATGCTGGCGGCCTTAATAACGTTTTTGATGTTGAATTTGGAGGGCCATTTGGTAACCCAGATTTTGATGCTTTTACAGTATTTTCAAATCAGCTACCCACCATAAATGCCATCGAAGAATCAGAGAATGGTGTTTTTGATATTGATGGTGGTCTAAATGGAGTAACTGGTGAGTTCGACATTATTGTCACGGACTCTAATAGCTCACTAGAAAATGTTGTGGGTAGTTTCAGCCTGTCTTTTGAATAACGATATCGGATATCAGTAATGTAGCTTGGTATTCTTATATCAATACAAGTAACTCCTGTTTTAACGGGAGTTACTGATTAATGCTTCTTAGAAGTCGCCTCATGTGCTTTCTCTAAAGACTGTAGTAACTGATTAATCATAACTGGCTTTCGCACATAGTCATCCATGCCGCTAGCCAATAGTTGGTCTTTATCTTCTTTTTGGGCATTGGCGGTTACTGCAATTATGTATGGCCATTTATCCTTAGGTATTTTGTCATGAATAACTTTCGTGGCTTCCGTACCATCCATTTCCGGCATGAATACATCCATCAGCACTACATCATAGTGCTGTCTTAGACAGCTTTCGACTGCCTCTTTGCCATTGCCTACTATGTCAATTCGATAACCACAGCGAGTCAGTATTGAATTAGATACCTTTTGGTTAACTGGATTGTCTTCTGCTAATAAAATCTTCAGAGGATGCAGGTTTGCAAAATCTGATTTGATCTCTGATTTTTTGGTTTTCTTTTTAACCATGTGGCCAATGCTAGATTGAATATCTTGAACGGCCTGACTAAAAGATGAAATCTTAAAAGGCTTTCTAATTACCTTAACGTTTTGCTGTTTGTTAGGGAGAGGATTTTTCTCATTTAAGTTAATCAACAGCACAGCTTGAATATTGCTTTTGGCTCTTATGAAATTAAGTATTTCATGTTTATTGTCATTAATATCGAATAACAAAATCTTTTTATCACTAACATTGGTGATATCGGCGAATGACGATTTGGTTAATTTAATTTGTTGGTTAGAGAAATAGGATTTAATGTTTCTCTCTATAATTGGGCTGCAGTCGATTAGTTGGATCTCAGTGTTTTTAATGAACGTTGTGTGTTCCCAGTTCTCCTGCTCTATATTTTTCCCTGCGTGGTCATAAGAAAAAACAAAGCAAAATTTTGATCCACCTCCGTCTGTTCGTTCAATTATCAAATCACCTGACATCAGTTGGGCTAGATTCTTACTGATAACCAACCCTAGTCCCGTACCTCCAAATTTTCTATGAGTGCTGCTAGTTTCTTGTGTGAAGGGTTCGAATATTCTTGCAATATTTTCTTCAGCAATGCCGATGCCGCTATCTTCCACTGAAATTTCTATTTGATTATGAGTTAACTTAGAAACCGTTAGGCGAATATACCCAGTTTCGGTAAATTTTACAGCGTTGCTTAGTAGATTGCTTAGTACCTGAGTAATTCTTGTTGAATCCTGCACTATCCAATGGGGAATGTCTTCAGTAATCTCATAACTTAATTCTAGATTTTTTGACGTTGCGGTCGCTGCAACTAAATCCAGTGCATCTTCAATACAGGAAATTAAATTAAAGCTGGTTTTTTCAATGGATAGTTTATTCGCCTCTATTTTAGAAAAATCCAATATTTCGTTAATTAAATTGAGTAGGGTGTCGCCACTGGTGCGGATGGTATTGATGAAATCCATCTGTTCTTTTGATAGGTCAGTGTCTAACAGCAAGCTCGTCATACCAATCACACCATTCATTGGAGTCCTGAGCTCATGGGTCATTCGAGACAAAAACTCCCCTTTTGCTTGGCTGGCAATTAAAGCTCGTTCTTCCGATTGTTTATTGATTTCCAGCTGTCGAATATTAATAAAGGTTTGGGAAAGATGAAGTTGTGTCGCTCGAAATATTGGCCAGAGTCTAGAGTCATCAGAAAGAGGTACTAAACTAAATCCAAATATCTGATCGCCTAAACCAATTGGCATAACTAGCATGTGTTGGTTTTGGGTTGTTTCGGAGTAAAGCTCATCACCTAAAACAGTTTTAAGGTCTTTGTCCAAACAGTTTTGATGGTTAAGGGAGAAGCTGTAATTTTGATCAGGATTCTCTAAATGAAAAATCTCAACATCACTTTGATTCAGCAATGCGATGTAAGCAAAACTTGAACGAGTGAGTTTCATAAATACTCGATAATTCTGAGCAGCACTATGGGCATTTTGACTAGAGAGCAATTTTTGACCCATCATCGTGATGTCATAGTTCATTGACTCATCTTCTTTTTTATACTGACCAAAAGACTTCTCGATAATTTTGCTAGAGACTGTTTGTAGTTCGAAAAACAGTTGGTCAACCTCATCATTGAAGTTTTCTAAATGCCGAGCATCTTTATGAAACTGAAGAATGAATCGCTGCCATGGAATGATATTAATCTGAAGTTCGATCTCGGAACCTAATATATGTTCAAACACCTTGAAAATTGCAGGCATTGAGTCTTTCAAATAGGTGGTGGATTTTAGGCAGACACAGAGAGTCTCCCAAAAAAACACTAGGTCTCTTATAAAAACCTCTTTGTTGGCTTCATGGGAAAAGGTTAGCAGGTCGGCATCTCTTTCTAACCTCAGCTGACCTTTTTTAAAGTTATCGTACTCGTTGGTAACGTAAACTTGGTTTAGGTGCATGCCCTGGTCATTATTTTCTCGTATCACTAATTGCCCAGGTACTTTCACCTGACTTTTTGGTGGGTTATCTGATAGTTGGCTCAGCACTTCTTTTACGGCAGCGTTTGCGAGATCACTGTACGACTGCGCAACAGTCGAGAAACCTAAGCCTTCAGAATATAGATTGTTATCAAAGCCAAACACCTTCACTGAATGGGGTATTACTTCTAATGCGCCATTCACCATATTGTCATTAGCTGCTACTAGCGCATCGAACGGCACCTTTGTATCCATGATTTTTTGTGCTGCAATTTTTGCCGATTTAGCAAACCAATCGCCATGACCAACCAGTCTTTCATCAAATGGCAGATGATACTTTTGTAATACATCTAAGTATGCTTGGTATCTATCATTCCCCTCTTCGTTGTCTTCTGGGGCTCTAATGTAGGCTATTTTGCTCCTGCCCAATTCGGCTACGATATATTCACATGCCTCAAAACTAGATTGATAGTTGTCCGTGCTCACCATTGTGGCTCTAGCGAGCCTGAATCCCACAGTGGCCGCTGCCAAATGCGGTCTTTCCTCCAGGAAATCTTCGAGGAATTTATGGTCAATAAAGTTTCCTACATCTGAGTTGATAATTAGCGCGTCTATATTTAAGTGGTCTATTTGAGCTAAGGTTTTAGTCAAGGAGTTTTGGTCTATGTCATAGACTTCCGCCTCCATGAACTCTATGTCTTGATCTTTTGTACTGGGAGCAAGGGTAAAGACGCAGGAGTTACAGCCCTGTTGTTCTGTAGCCAAAGATACCCCATGGCAAATCGGATAAGTGTAATAGCTCACCTGGCTCACGAGAATGCCAATCGTAAAGTTCCGTCGGTTTTGCACCATATGTATGCCGCATAAAACTGTTTATTGATAAAAGCTTAGCCTAGGAAATTCAGTTGCCATGGCATTTCCAGAGGTTTTTGTGGCCACACTTAGAATTTAAGGAACAAATCTACTCGTCATGTCAGATATATTTTCTAGTTATTAAAATAGTGAGGATTATGGCTTGCCAGTTGCTTATCTCCTCGAAGGCCAAAACAAATCCATTACTTGAGATAAGCCTCGCTTCAAATTTTGATTTCAAGTTGCTAACTTATCTATCCAATGGAACGGCACACTACTAATAATGAGGAACTCCATGAAGGTACTTTTTAAAATCGCAGCAGCAGCTGCAATCTCTCTTACAGCCACTGTATCTATGGCGCTAGAATTTAAGCCCGCAGTTATTTACGACCAAGCAGGAAAGAACGACAAGTCATTTAATGAAGCAGTGTATCGTAATGGTGTTTTGCAGTTTGCGGTCGACAAAGGTGTAGTGGTTCGTGAATTCGAACCCCAGAATGAAGCGCAAATGGAGCAGGGGCTTCGTAGGTTAGCTCAGCGTGGTAATAGCCCAATCGTTGCCATTGGGTTCACTTTCGCGTCTGCTGTTGAAAAAGTAGCCAAAGAATTTCCAGATCTACAATTTGCCATTATCGATATGGTGGTTGATTTGCCTAATGTTCAGTCAATTGTATTCGCTGAGCATGAAGGCTCTTTCATGGTAGGTGTTTTGGCTGCCATGGCATCTGAAACTGGCAAAGTTGGTTTCGTTGGGGGGATGGATATTCCACTGATTCGTAAGTTTGCCTGCGGCTTTGAACAGGGTGCTAAGTTCTATAACTCTGAAGCGGAAGTATTTGCCAATATGACAGGCACTACGCCTTCTGCTTGGTCTGACCCAGCCAAGGGTGCTGAGTTGGCGAAAGCACAGTTTTCTAAGGGTGCAGATGTTGTGTTTGCAGCAGCAGGCGGCACGGGCATGGGGGTTTATCAAGCAGCTAAAGACGAAAGTAAGTTGGCGATTGGTGTGGATTCCAACCAAAACTATATTCAGCCAGGCACTATGCTCACCTCTATGTTAAAGAAAGTGGGTATTGCTGCTTATACAACTTGGGAAGAAGCTCAGGCGGGTGAATGGGAGCCGGGCTTCAAGGTGATGAATACTGCAAATGGCGGTGTAGACTGGGCACTGGATCAGTACAACGAAAAGTTAATCACTGCTGAAATGAAAGCTAAAGTGGAAGAGGTAAAGGCCCAAATCATTAGTGGCGAAATTAAGGTTCACGATTACATGTCGACTAACTCCTGCGAGATGTAATTAGCTTTTAATTACTGTTTATTACCTAGATAGAAACCTTCAAAATGGCGACCCACGGTGTCGCCATTTTTGTATGAGACTGATTTATGACCACTCCCAAAGCCGATGACTTCGCTATTGAGTTAAAGGGCATTGATAAACGATTCGGCGAAGTACACGCCAATAGAAACATCAATCTTCAGGTACAGAAAGGCACTATCCACGGAATCGTGGGGGAAAATGGCGCCGGTAAGTCTACCCTGATGAGTATTATTTATGGCTTTTATCATGCTGATAAAGGCGAAATTCTAATTGATGGTAAAGCCGTTAAAATTACCAGTTCAGAAGTTGCCATTGCTTCTGGTATCGGCATGGTTCATCAGCATTTTATGCTGGTAAATACCTTTTCCGTACTCGAAAATCTTATGCTAGGTGCAGAAGGGGGGATGGTGCTAAAAAATGGTATGTCAGCTGCCAGAGACGAATTAAGAAGGCTTGAGCAGGATTACTCTTTAGAAATAGACCCTGATGCCATTGTTGAAGATTTACCTGTTGGCTTACAGCAACGGGTCGAAATTCTTAAAGCTTTGTACCGTGGTGCAAAGATCCTTATTCTCGATGAGCCCACTGGTGTGCTTACGCCACAAGAAACCGATCATCTCTTTAAAATTCTTCATGCTTTAAAAGAACAGGGCACCACTATTATTTTAATCACCCATAAACTCCGTGAAATTATGGACGCTACCGATCATGTGTCGGTGATGCGCCAAGGTGAAATGGTCGCTCATGTGAAAACATCTGAAACCAATCGCGAGCATTTGGCAGAGTTGATGGTGGGTCGTAAGGTTCGCTTTGAAGTTGAAAAAGAATCACAGTCTGTGGGTGATTGTGCCTTGTCCATTAAAAATCTGAATTATGTCGATTCTCAAGGGGTTAAGCGTCTTAAAGGCCTAAATTTTGAAGTGAATGCTGGCGAGATTGTGGGTATTGCAGGCGTTTCTGGCAATGGTCAATCTGAACTGCTTTCAGTTTTATCTGGTATAGATGATTTTGATGCCGGTGAGATAAAAATAGGTAGCGAAGTGATTACCCCTGACGGTGGTCAGACCCCATTCACTTTGCGTGGCTTAGGCGTGGGTCATGTTCCTGAGGATAGGCATCGCATGGGCTTAATCAATCAATTCGAAGCCAAAGAAGCTTTTATTTTGGGTCATCACAAAGAGAGTGCTTATAACGGAAAGCTTCTGCAGAACAAAAAGCAAATTCTAGATGACTGCCAAGAAAAAATGCACGAGTGGGATGTTCGTCCTCCGAATCCGAATTTAAAAACCGCTAGTTTCTCGGGAGGCAATCAACAAAAACTGGTCATCGCCAGAGAAGTAGAAAAAGACCCGTCCATATTTTTAGTAGGCCAGCCCACCCGAGGTGTGGACATCGGCGCCATTGAATTTATACATAAACGCATTGTGGATATGCGTAATCAAGGCAAAGCAGTGTTATTGGTATCCGTTGAATTAGATGAAATTATGAGTCTGTCTGATCGAATCTTAGTGATGTTTGATGGTGAAATTGTTGGTGAAATGGCAGGTCATGATGCCGACGAAAAGACCATTGGCTTGATGATGGCAAATGCACACACCACAGATGCTGAACAGGAGGTCAGCCAATGAGTCAGCATAAGATTCCCGGGTGGGTTAATTTCGCGTTAATTCCTGTACTTAATGTGTTGTTGGCATTTTTAGTGTCGGCGTTGGTGTTTGTTTATATCGACATATCGCCCTGGTCAGCTCTAAAAGTTATGTGGCAAGGCGCCTTCGGATACGATGAAGGTTGGGGCTATACCCTTTATTACGCCACCGGTTTTATATTTACGGGCTTAGCGGTTGCGGTCGCATTTCATGCCCAACTGTTCAACATTGGTGGAGAAGGTCAAGCCTATGTGGCTGGTTTAGGTGTTGCGCTCATCTCACTGTCTCTAGGCAATGTGTTACCTGCAATTTTAGTGATTCCTTTGGTGATTGTTTTTTCCGGTTTGTTCGGTGCTAGCTGGGCATTTATTCCTGCCTATTTGCAGGCTAAGCGAGGCAGTCACATTGTTATTACAACCATCATGTTTAATTTTATTGGGGCTTCGTTAATGGGCTACATGCTGGTCGAAGTGCTTAAGCCTGAATTCTCCATGGCACCTGAGAGTGCTCGATTTCCTGAAGCCAGTTTAATTCCCAAAATATATGAAGTGTTAAAACCCTTAGGCATAGAATTAACCCCTTCACCTCTGAACTTATCGTTTTTATTTGCATTGGTGTGCTGTGTGTTTGTTTGGTTGTTTGTATGGAACACCAAGTGGGGTTATGAAATACGCGCCTTTGGTGCTAATCCGTCTGCAGCAAAATATGCTGGTGTGAATGCTGTAAAAGTCACCGTTATGGCCATGATGATCTCTGGCATGTTGGCAGGTTTTTTCGCTTTGAATACAGTCTCCGGTGAAATGCATCAATTGAAATTGAATTACGTTGCTGGATTTGGCTTCACTGGCATCGCAGTGGCACTGATGGGTAGGAACCACCCTATCGGAATCGTAATGGCTAGTTTACTTTTTGGCTTCTTGTATCAAGGGGGTGCAGAACTGGCGTTTGAATTCCCAGGTGTCGATTCCAAAATCATCGTTGTGCTGCAAGGTTTAATTATTCTTTTCTGTGGGGCTCTGGAATACATGCTCAAGCCATATGTGGAAAAACTCTATTTAGCTGCTGTGGCTAAGAAGGAGGTGAGTCATGCTTGAGTTTTATTTTAATTGGATAGTCTTGCCCATGGATTCCATGTTGAGGCTATCGACTCCCTTGGTTCTTTGTGCATTAGCCGGAATGTTTTCTGAGCGCTCTGGCGTTGTGAACATCGCCTTGGAAGGTAAGTTGTTAGCCGGTGCTTTTGCCGCTGCAGCAACAGCAGCTGTGACCGGTTCGGCTTGGGCTGGTCTTTTTGCTGCGATGGCGACCGGTATTGTTCTAGCCATGTTGCACGGATTTGCCACTATCACCCATCGAGGCGACCAAATTGTTTCAGGCATGGCCATTAACATATTAGTGGCTGGTATTACGGTTATTTTAGGTCGTTTCTGGTTTGGTCAGGGAGGGCAAACTCCTAACCTTCAAGGCAATGCTAGATTTGAGTCTATAGACTTTATCGGTGCAGAATTTATTTCAAATATTCCACTAATTGGCCCTCTGTATTCAGAAGTGCTTAGCGGACATAGCTTAATGCTGTACCTAGCGTTTGTGATGGTGCCACTGGCATGGTATCTACTATTTAAAACTAGATTTGGACTGCGTTTAAGAGCAGTGGGTGAAGCCCCAGCTGCAGTAGACACCGCAGGTATCTCGGTGACCTGGTTAAGATACCGTGCCTTGATTATATGTGGGGTATTAACAGGAATTGCCGGTGCTTACCTGTCCACCGGTTCAAGTACCGCACAATTCATTCCTAACATGAGTGCAGGTAAAGGCTATATTGCGTTAGCTGCTCTTATTTTTGGGAAGTGGCGTCCAGTTCAGGCCATGATGGGATGCTTCTTGTTCGGGTTGTTAGAAGCTTACGCAATTCGTTTGCAAGGTACAGAAATTCCTGGCTTAGGAACAATACCTGTTCAGTTTATTGAAATGGTGCCTTATGTGTTAACCGTTATTCTGTTGGCAGGTTTTATTGGACGCGCTAACCCGCCAAAAGCCATTGGTGTGCCTTATGTTAAAGAAAGAGAATAATAAAGAGTAAGGGAAGAATCATGAGCCTTTCTATTCCAACTTTGGATATATCTCGTTTCGAATCTGACCGAGAGAATTTTCTAAAAGAATTAGGTGCTGCCTATGAAGAATGGGGGTTTGCCGGTATTACTGAACACGGTGTCGATATTCAAGTTATCGAAGATGCTTTAAAAATTTCGGAAAGTTTTTTTGCTTTGCCAACAGAAGTGAAAGAAAAATATTTTTTAGACAATGGCGGTAAACGAGGATATACACCCTTCGGGAAAGAAATTGCTAAAGATGCCAAGCATGTTGATCTAAAAGAATTCTGGCATGTGGGTCGAGAATTAGCTATGGAGTCTCAAACTCAAGACCCACAACTAGATCCAAATGTGTGGCCTGAGGAATTACCAGAGTTTAAGTCGACGATGTTGGCACTTTATGAGGCCTTGGACAAACTCGCAAATAAAATGCTTTCTGCTTTCGCACTTTACCTGGGTGAAGAAGAAAATTATTTTGATCATCGAGTGAATGTAGGTAACAGTGTTTTGCGTTCACTGCATTATCCTCCTATTGAAAATACCGACACTCAATGTGTTCGAGCAGCAGAGCACGGGGATATAAATTTAATTACTTTGCTGGTTGGTTCAGCGCAAGATGGTCTTCAAGTACAGGCGAAAACGGGCGAGTGGGTACCTATTTCCATCATCGAAGGAACCATAATTTGCAATATCGGTGACATGATGCAACGGCTTACCAATCATGTACTGCCTTCAACCATTCATAGAGTGGTAAACCCAGAAGGTGATGCAGCCAAGTACAGCCGGTATTCCATTCCGTTTTTTGTGCATCCCAACTCTGACACCATCATTGACTCACTTCCTAATTGTGTCACTGATGAAAATCCAAAAAGATATGAGCCCATTACTGCCAATGAATATCTGGAACAACGGCTACGGGAAATTGGCTTACTCTAACCATTACAACAAATTCATTAATGACTGATACCCTTAATATCGACCAGAATCATATCTGGCATCCCTACTCGTCTTTTGAATCACAAAATCTAATTTTCGAAGTGGAAAGCGCATCTGGTGTGCGAATCAAACTGAGTGATGGCCGAGAACTGATTGATGGTATGGCCAGCTGGTGGAGTGTGATTCATGGCTACAATAATCCAGAATTAAATCAGGCTGCTTTTGATCAAATTCAAAAAATGAGTCATGTTATGTTTGGTGGTTTGACTCATGAGCCAGCAGCCAATCTCACGAAAAAGCTCGTTGAATTAACGCCAGATCCCTTAACTAAAGTTTTTTTATCAGACTCAGGTTCGGTGTCCGTTGAAGTCGCTTTGAAAATGGCCGTGCAATATTGGCAATCTCAAGGTAAGGGTCATAAGAACAAGATGCTGTCATTTATGCATGGTTACCATGGCGACACTTTTGGTGCTATGTCGGTGACTGACCCAATAAATGGGATGCATCATTTGTTTTCAGAATCCATGACTAAGCAATTTTTTGCACCGGCGCCACCCGCTGGATTTAGTCGAACAATATCGGATGATGATTTGGCTCCTGTCGAAATAATTCTGGAAAAGCATCACCAAGAAATTGCCGGTTTAATCATTGAGCCCATTGTTCAGGGTGCGGGTGGTATGAGGTTTTATGCCCCTGAATATTTGAGGAAACTACGCAAACTCTGCGACCAATACAATGTGCTTTTGATTCTGGACGAGATAGCCACAGGCTTTGGCCGTAGTGGAGAATTGTTCGCAGCAAATCATGCAGATATTTCTCCTGATATTATGACCCTTGGCAAAAACCTCACCGGCGGCTATATGTCATTGGCGGCAACCCTGTGCACTGATCGCGTTGCCCGAGGAATCTGTGAAGGCGAAGCGGGTGTGTTTATGCATGGCCCAACCTTTATGGGAAACCCTTTAGCTTGTGCGGTGGCCAATAAAAGTTTGGAGTTATTAATTCGAAACGATTGGCGAGTTCAGGTCTCTCAAATCGAACGTACCCTCAAAAAAGAGCTAGCGTTGGCGAGTGAGTTAGAGTCTGTCACTGAAGTGCGAGTTCAAGGTGCTATAGGTGTTATCGAAATGAAGCAGCCTGTAAATATGAACCAAATACAACAAGCGTTGGTTCAACATGGTATCTGGCTGCGGCCTTTTGGTAAATTGATATACATGATGCCGCCGTATGTTATTACCGAAACCGATTTAATAAAGCTTTGTACAACAACCGTAAATGTCATTAAGGAAATGGCTGTTAGTTAAAACCCATGGATGTTAAGGCTTCCTTGGAGTGTTAAAATTTTCGTTGATAAATTAAGTGTTCTAAATAAGCTACCAAATGATAATAGTCATATCCCCTGCAAAAAGTCTGGATTTCGAAAGCCCTTTACCTACTCAAAAATTCTCGCAGCCTGCTTATCTAGAGCAATCTCAAGAACTGATTGAGCAACTCCAAGAGTTAGCTCCTCAAGACATTGCTAGCCTAATGAAACTGAGTGATAAGTTAGCAACCTTAAACTACAACAGGTTTCAAGATTTTAAACGGCCCTTTAATACCGATAATGCTCGCCCGGCGGTACTGGCCTTCACCGGTGATGTTTACCAGGGTTTAGATGCCAATAGTTTTAACGAAGATGATTTTAACTTTGCCCAGAACCACTTGAGAATTTTGTCTGGCCTCTACGGCTTGCTGAAACCTTTGGATTTAATCCAGCCCTATCGTTTGGAAATGGGAACCAAGTTCGAAAACACCCGAGGTAAAAATCTTTATGAATTTTGGGGTGACGCCATTAATGATGAGATTAACCAAACGTTGGATACCAAAAACAATCCAGTGTTGGTGAATCTTGCTTCAAATGAGTATTTTAAAGCGGCTAAAGAAAAGCAAGTGAATCATCGAGTGGTCACACCGGTTTTTAAAGATCGCAAAAATGGTGAGTACAAAATCATCAGCTTTTTCGCAAAAAAAGCTCGGGGACTCATGACTCGTTATATTATAGAAAACAGGATCACCGCAGTCGAAGGTTTAAAAGACTTCAATGTCGACGGCTATTATTTTTCTAAAAAGCAGAGTAGTGAAAACCAGTGGGTGTTTCTAAGAGATTCTGTAGACCAATAGTTAATTAATAACGTTTGAAAAAAGGCGCTTAAATTAGCGCCTTTTTATTACTTAGATTTAATTTGATTCGCTAGGCCAGCCACCAATGGGTTCTGGTAAGTCCACTCCCGCCGCTGAAAACAGAGTTTCCAGATCCGAGGTGCCATCCCCAAACAAATCAGCTGAGGTGGCAGTTAATGCCGTTTCATCGCTAAGGTCGCTGTCTAAATCTGTATCTATGGTGAACGTGCCGCTACCATCATAGCTACAGGAGTTAGTAGGCAGATAATCGATCTTCTCGCTGTCCACTTCATAGGCGCCAGAGGTTGAGTTGTAGCTAAATACTTGCTGTTGCGCATAGAGCACTGGGGTATGGCTATTACCTGGGCCAGCCCAATTACAAATCATACCTTTAATCACACCATCGTAACTTGGAATTGGATTAGCAAAGCCAGCGAAAGCAGTCCCTGAGCCGGTATCATCAATAGCAATGTTCAGCGCTCTACTATGGCTATCACCTCGACCGGCCTGCCAAGCGTAACTGTATTCACCATCTAAAGTCTCAATGTCGTAATCCGCTACGAAAATAGCAAAGTTCTCACTCCAACCATTGGCATCAGTATCATAAATCTTGTCGTCATCAACCTGGCCAAATTCATCTGAAGTTGAGTCTTCAACAAAACCATAGGCGTCTGCCCCGCAGAATGTGGCAGACCTGGCCTGAAGTTCAACTGCATCGCCTTCCAATTCATAGGCCAGTGACGCATTAAAGGTGCGATTGCTATCCATACAGTTGCCACCACCAAACTCTGCATTTGTTGCTGATATGGCATAGGCCAAGACACCTTCGAAGGCATCATCTGATTCTTCAGAATCACTGTCTGATTCAGCCTCAGTTTCGTTGTGATCCAAAGTAATAGTAATATCTAAATCATTGGAACCACCGCTGTAACTAAACTCCATTTCGTAACGCCAACTAGCATCAGAATTTTGCTCAACCGTCACTGAATCGAAAGTGGTATCTGACAGTGACAGGGCATTAAACTCATCGGTTAAATCAATACTGTTACTGGCTTCTGGTAAATCAACACTGCTAGCAGAGGCGACCTGGACAGTACCCGCCATGAGAAGCAGAGCTGTCAGGGTTTGTTTGCTGGTTTGTTGTAGTTGCTGATTTAATTGGGCCACGGCGCAAGCGTTACCCTGTGAATCTTCCGATTGCCAAAGCATCAAATCACCGCCAGGTAATTCACCGGAAGCAGGATTCGAATCGTCTGGATGATTAGCCCACATTAAACTTGGACCATAACAATTGGCATTCACTGCCGCGCCGAGAAAGTTTTGGAAGTCCAATACAGTATCTAGCTCTGTTGTTCCTTCTAACACACCGTCTACCAGAGCGGTGTCAGAATCAAGGCCTGCTCCAGGTGCAGCGTTAATTGAGCCGGATTCAGAAAAGGGTGACGCTAGACTGATGTCTTTGGGGAAGTACTCAGACACATCGGTTTCCGTTTCGGTTGCGGTGTTGTCATCGGTATCCATGTCATCTCCGTCATCACCACTATCTTCCATACAGGCAACAAGGGAAAGAGTCATTAATAGAAATAATAACGAGCGTAGAGTCATGGTTATCTGACCTTTTTTTACTACGGGGATTTGATAACCATAGTTGATGGTTTAAAACGAATTAATCGGCAAGGAAGCTAAATTGTTAATTTTTGATTCTTAAAAACCCACCTTTACGCCAATAAAGATGGGTTGAATTAAGAGTTGGTGAGATCAGTTTAAAGAGTTTAGTTCTTCAGCAAATACTCAAAAGCGGACAGTGATGCTTTTGAACCTTCACCCATAGCGATAACGATCTGCTTGTAAGGCACAGTTGTTACATCACCTGCCGCGAATATACCTGGCTCCGAAGTCTCGCATTTCTCATTAATAACGATTTCTCCAAACCTCGTCGTTTCAACGATGTCTTTTATGAAAGTGCTATTCGGTACCAAACCAATCTGTACAAATATTCCAGATAGATCTTGGGTCCTAACCTGCTCTGTTTCTCTATCTTGATATTGTAATGAAGTGACTTTCCCGTTTTCAGCAAACACCTCTTGAGTGGCTACATTCCTCAAAATAGTGATGTTGTTTGTGGACTCTGCTTTGTCTACCAAAACCTGATCTGCTTTCAACTCTGGCATAAATTCATACACCGTCACAGATTTAACAATACCAGCTAAATCAAGTGCAGCTTCAATACCTGAGTTACCACCGCCAATCACTGCCACGTCTTTTCCTTTGAAAAATGGTCCGTCGCAATGTGGGCAATAGGCTACACCGTTACCAATATTTTCTTTTTCACCAGGTATGCCCAGCTCTCGCCACTTGGCGCCAGTGGCAACAATAATGGTTTTAGTTTCTATCACTTCACCAGAAGATAAATGAAGCTTTTTGATGTCGCCTTTTTCTATTTTTTCAACACGGAAGTGTTCCCGCAATGTAATGTCATATTCATTCATATGAGCTAGCAAATTATTACTTAACTCTGGCCCAGTGGTAGATGGCACTGAGATTAGGTTTTCAATACCCATGGTGTCTTTCACTTGGCCACCAATGCGATCAGCAATGACCGTCACATTTAAACCTTTGCGTGCAGAATAAATGGCAGCACCTATACCAGCCGGTCCACCACCAATGACGGTGACGTCTTGCAGAGGTAAGGATTCACTACTTGCAGAGGTTTTAGTAATGTCTGGGTATTTTTCGATAAGTTTTTCCAGCATCACTGCTGTGTCGATCTTACCGTTGGCGAAGCTTTCGCCGTTAATGTATACCGAAGGCACTCCTTGAATATTTCTTTCTTCAATTAAATCTTTGTATAACCCGCCGTCGATCATCTCGGTGGAGATTCGAGGGTTTAACAGAGCAAATTGATTTAACGCTTGAACAACATCTGGGCAGTTATGGCAGCTAAGGCTCACAAACACCTCAAACTTCAGTTCCTCTTGCACGCCTTTAATAATGTTTTTAATACTGTCGTCTAACTTCATTGCGGTTCCAGAAGCATGAAGAACCGCCAGTACTAAAGAATTGAATTCATGACCACCAGGAATACCACTGAACACTACTCCCGTAGGCTCATTCTTAACTTCCAGCGCAAAACTGATTGGGCTGCGTAAGCCAGTATCTTTTTCCTGAACTTCAATATTGTCTGATACCGATGCAAAATCTTTTAAGAAATCCACAAGCTCCTGACGCTTGTTGTGCTCACCGGTTTGAATAACCAAGGCTACATTGTTCGCCATATCGGCGGTGTAACCTTTTAAAGCCTGTTTGATGTCGTTGGTTAACATGATTTGTCCGCCTTGTTTTTGAGGACGCTGGAAGCTTGAAGCAAGGGAGCGTCGAATTCGTTGCGTGTTGCACATTGGGTGTAGATAGGTTTAAAGGCTTGAAGCCAGTTTGCTTCCGGCTTCAAGTCGGGGTGCCGAACCGTTCGGCTTCCAGCGATTCCTTAGATTTTGCCTACCAAATCCAGTCCTGGAGTCAGTGTTTTTTCACCTTCTTCCCATGCTGCCGGGCACACTTCACCGTCATGGTTCTGCACGTATTGCGCCGCCTTCACTTTACGGATCATATCCTTAGCTGATCGACCAATTCCCAGGTCGTGAATTTCAGCTACTTTCACAACACCATCTGGGTTCACTAAGAAAGTTCCACGAAGTGCTTGATTCGCCTCTTCAATCATGACGTCGAAGCCGCGAGTAATCACACCTGTTGGATCGGCTAGCATTGGGTATTCAAGGGTGCCGATAGCATCTGACGAGTCATGCCAAGCTTTGTGAACGAAATGGCTGTCAGTGGATACCGAATAAACTTCCACTCCTAATTCTTTAAGCTCCGCATAATGCTTTTGCATGTCTTCCAGCTCGGTAGGACATACGAACGTGAAATCTGCAGGATAGAACAGGAAGATTGACCAGCTACCTTTTACATCTGAAGACGTCACTTCAAAGAAGTCTTCTTTGCCAGCTTGGTAAGCTTGTACTGCGAATTCTGGAATTTCTTTGTTGATAATGGACATGAGTCGTCTCTCCGATTGAGTGAGTTTGTGCTTGATTGAAAGCGTTTAATGCTTCGATGTGTAAATAGTAGGGCTGATGATTAATTTATTAAATCGCATATAATAGATAGTAGTGATCGATAAAATTGAACACAGCGTATATAGGCCCTGATTGGAGTTTGTATTGTTTTCGTCAGTTATCGTTGCATTTGAAGTGTTGAACCCTTGGTAATCGTTTGTGGAGAATTTTAGAAATGATCTCGTTTAAGCAGCTTACTTACGCTCTCGCAGTGGCTGAAACACGACACTTCAGACAGGCTGCGGAAAAATGCAATGTCTCCCAATCTGCCCTCAGTACGGCAATTCAAGAGCTGGAGACCCAGTTGGGTTTTCAGGTATTTGAGCGAGACAATCGAAAGGTACTGATTACCACCATGGGTCGGGAGTTTTTGAGCCGAGCCGAGCAGGTGAAGGTGCAAATGGATGATCTTAATCAGATGGCTCGAACCACCCAGGAGCCATTGAGTTACCCTGTTTCCATGGGGGTCATTCCCACTATTGGGCCCTATTTGCTGCCGAAAGTGTTACCAGAAGTTAGAAGGCAGTTTCCAAAGTTAGATTTGATCATTGAAGAGGATCAGTCTGAGGTGCTAGTCAGCAAAGTGCGCCAGGGCGATTTAGACATAGGCGTCTTAGCCTTACCCTATGATGTGTCTGGGCTTCATAGTTTCCATTTCTGGGATGAAAACTTTTTTCTAATCTGCCACCAAAGTGACGAATTAGCAGGCCTGGATTCAGTTACCCATGAGGATCTAGCTGAGTCTGAGTTGCTTCTTTTGAAAGATGGGCATTGCTTGAAAGACCATGCCCTCGCAGTTTGTAAGTTTCCATTTAAACAGGGCTCGCGGTCACTGGAAGGAACCAGTCTCTACACGTTAATTCAAATGGTCGCTGGAAAGATGGGTTCCACCTTAGTTCCTGAATTAGCGGTTGATCAGTTGATGCTTCAGTCACCTGATCTCACCGCCTTACCCATTAATGAACCTGGGCCACATCGCCAGCTTGCGTTTATTTGTCGCCTCAATTATGCCGGTGTGAATAACATAGAAAAACTCAGAGAGTTATTTACCCAACAATTAATTTAAGGAACCTATTACATCTAATTCACTTTCACTTGTTCACTATCGCTAACCCTTTTTGGGGGGCTAATAGTGCTAAAAACTGAGCCAGCTTAGCTTTGCCAATTTTTATTTCCTCTTTGTCTTTTGCTAAGCCGTTCAGGGTTTTTTCTGCGGCTTCTAAAGGAGTCATGGCGGAAAGGCTGTTAGGTAAATTACCTTGATGAAAGTTAGTGTCTACCAAAGGTAATATCACTTCAAAAACTTTCAGGTTTGATTTCCTGTAAGCCCATCTAAGGCTTTGGGTAAACGACCGGTTGGCGGCTTTAGCTGCGCAATAAAATGCTTGAGCTGCTTTAGGTAAATGCACTAGACCCGTCGTCATATTCACAATGGCTGGATGAGTTTGCTGATTGAGTACGGGCAATAAATCTTGGCATAGTAAGACGGGTGCCAAAAAGTTAATTTTTAAATCCTCTTCCAGTGGCAACTTCCAATCCAAGCGGTTGATCAGGTCAGTTGGTTGTCTGGCACCGGCGTTATTTATCAGTAGATTCAGTTCCGGATGCTTTAGTTTAATCGTCTTAACTAGGTTGGTTCGATCTTCAGAATTAGTAATGTCACACTGAATGGTGATTAGGCTCGGCAGTTGTTGCTGAGCCTCATTGAGTTTTCGTTCTGAGCGCCCACAGACGATGACTTTGTTATTAGCCGTCAGCAGTTTAGCGATTTCTAATCCGATTCCCTCGCTGCCGCCGGTAATCAGAACGCAGTTGTTTTTAAGATTCATAA
>JANQHX010000014.1 GCA_028282465.1 Gynuella sp. | reverse complement strand
TATATTGAAGTGCGCTGCCTAGATTTAAATCCATTTGAACCACTAGGCATCAGCGAAGCACAAATATATTTTCTGGATGTATTTCTGATGTGGTGCCTGATTAGCGATAGCCCTACTCTTTCTGACGAAGAATGCAGTCGTTTGAGACGCAACCTAAATACAGTGGTGTCATTTGGTCGCAAGCCTGATCTGCAATTGGAAGGGGAAAACAAACCCTTCCATATGTTGAATACTGCAAAAAATCTTTTCCAAGAGTTGAAGCAAGTTGGTGAAGTCATGACAGGCTTAACTCAAGATAACAAATACATTAGCTGTTTTGATCACGTTCATGAGCGTCTAGAAGATCCAACCACGCTGCCCTCACAGAAAATTTACGACGCCATTAATCAAGGCATGAGCTACAAAGACTTGATGCTTGAATGGGCGAAAAAACACAAATCCTCTTTGTTATCCGAAATGTTAAATAACAATCATCAAGCCGCTTTGGTTCAGGAAGCTCAAAAATCTTTGTTGAGACAAAAAGAAATTGAAGCATCGGACTCCATAAGTTTTGACGAGTTTCTCGCAAATTATCAAAAACAAAAACCTGAGTGATTTGTACTTTTAGGTTCATTGGGTTGAGAGCCAGGTCACACTGAAACCAATTCACAGTCTTTTTATGACCCAGTTACCAGGCGAATTCTGACTAATCTATTACACTTTGTTTCCGTTCGTAGCAGGTTTAAATAGAAAGAGCTGATAAAAAAATCAGTCGAGTGAACGGAAAGCTTATGATTGGAAGAACAAAGTGGAGCTTGGAGTCTCTTAATAAAGCTTATCAAAAAGGATTTATGACAGGCTTATCAGGAAGAGACACAGACCCATGCCCCTTCGATGAACATATGGAAGACGTATTGGCGGCTGCTTGGCAATCCGGTAAAGAAGATGGGTTGTCGGAACATAATTCGAAAATGAAAAAAGCCGCAAACAATTTCTAACTAAAAGGCTTAACGCTTTTTCATCGTCCATTATCTTTGGATAAAGAAATTGGTAAACAGTACTTGATCCACCATTACTTGGCCTGTCTCTGCCAGCATTATGTCTTGTATGGCTTTTAAGGCCTGATTACGTAACGCCTCTTTTCCTTCTGATGAACCTAACGTGGTGTTGGTTTGTCGACTCAGCAATAATACTAATTCATGACGAATGGCATCAGCATGATGATTAATTTCCACAACCGCGGCATCGTCCCTCACTCGCAACGTGATCTCCGCTTTTAAATATCGAACTCGTCCTGCATCCCCATAATTCACCACAAATTCTGGAGTCAAATTAACATAAGAGGAAGCGCCCACCCCACCTGCTAAAACCATCGTCAACAAAACGCAAAATCTCGCTAAAACTTTCATCTTTGCACTCAATATCCCTGATCAGATCAATGTTAAGTTTAGTCACATTCACGGTTTTCGCTTAAGATTGCCCAGTTGATTAATGAGCAGGAGTTACAGGCAATGTTGCAGTGGTTCTGGAATACCAGACGATTGAATTTATTAGCATTTGGGATGTCCATTTTGGGTATTGTGATCGCGGTTGTTTATTTTCAAAATCATTTGGATTTACTGCCTTGTCCACTGTGTATTTTTCAACGAGTAGCCCTGATAGCCGGGGCAATCATCAGCTTGATCGCAGCTTTGCATGGGCCTGGGCAACTGGGATACCGTATTTACGCAATAGCAGGGCTTATTGCCTCCGGCTTCGGGATCTTTATCGCGGCCCGCCATATCTGGATTCAAAACCTACCTCCTGAGTTAGTGCCCACTTGCGGCCCAGACCTAGGTTACATGATGCAAGCGTTTCCATTTTTTGAGATGGTTCAGACAGTGCTTAACGGCTCAGGCGAGTGCGCAGAAATACAGTGGTCTTTTCTTGGATTAACCATTCCAGGATGGGTACTGGTTATTTTTATAATCTACACGTTGTTTTTCCTTCTTCAATTATGGAAGGGTGATTTCGGCAAAAACTTACGCCCTGCCAGCTGGAAATAACGGCTAAATCGTTAAAACTTCTGGTGTCAATATCACAACTGATAAGGATTATTCTTGCGAGTCAAGATTCTGTCTCCTATAGTTTTTGATAGTAATAGTGAGTTGTATTTCATGGTTTGCTTGCAAGCCAGCACCCCCATAAAGATAATGGCCCGGTATCAGACAAGCCGGGCGTCCATCCGGTAAGGAAGCACAAGATGTTAGAAAGCTGTAAAAGCGCAAAAGAACGCTGGGGCGGAGTACACGACGCCATTGATAGATGGTTATCTGAACGACAGGAAATGCTAGTACTATTCTTCTCTATTAGAGGATTAGATGAGTTTTCCACTCAAGATAAGCCCTTAAGAGAAAAAGTTCAGGATTTCTGCCAGATCCTTATGGACTACGCCTCAGCCGGTCATTTCGAAATATATGAACAGCTAATCAAAGAAGCACAAGAATTCGATGATGGCGGTGTGGAGCTATACAACAAGCTCTATCCCCAAATTGAACAAACCACCTCCATTGCCGTCGACTTCAATGACACCTTCGCCACTGAAGAGCACTTTGAAAACAACCTTAAGCTTCTCAAACCCAAAATGTCTGAACTGGGTGAAGCCCTCGAGCTTAGATTCCAGCTTGAAGACAAGTTGATCGAAGAACTACATGAAGTTCATCGTGAAAAAGTTGCTTAAATAATCTCTTCCCAATAAAACCTGCGGACTTGCAAGACCGTAGGTTCATCTAAACTCATAAATATCAGGTTATCGAATGGGTATTTATGAGAATCTCACTGATTTCTCTTTCTTTGTCATTATTGTTAACCGCCTGTGGACCTTCAAAGCCAGAGCGGCAATGGCAGTATGCCCAGCAGGGTGCTTACAGCGGTGACATCGCTTCCGATGGCTCAATGGTAGTGTTGGGTTCGATTCACCATGGAGGCAGTCTTTGGGACAGCCGAAAATTCAGCCGACGATTTAACTGGAACCACACCCAAGGTACATTTTCAGAAATACTGTCCTCAGATATTTCTCAAGATAAGCGCTACGCAGCGACTGCCGACCATAGAACTATTGTGCTCTGGGATGCTGAATCAGGCGAAGCCATCTGGCAATGGTACGCACCTGCCGACATCAATGAAGTGTCACTAAACGCTAATGGTCGACTTGCGTTACTCGCAATGGATGACAACAGCGCGGCATTATTCGATATTCAAAATGGCGGTGTATTAAGAAGATTTGCGCATCAAGGAAAAGTAACGGCCGCCGACATAAGCGCTAATGGTTTAGTGGCAGTCACCGGTTCTGATGACCTCAAAGCAAAAGTCTGGAACGTATCCAATGGCAGGCAACTGCATGAGTTTGAGTTCGACAATTTTATTCGAGAAGTGAAAATTTCAGAAAATGGACGTTTAGCATTTACCGTTTCTGCACGGGAAAACGGCATTATCTGGGACATAGCAAACGGTAGGAAGATTTCTGAATTAAATACATACAGATACCAGGTAACAGATTCTCTGTTTTTAAATAATGATCGCTTGATATTACTCGGCATGACCAATCGACGAGTTGAACTTCGAGACACTCGCACAGGAAAGTTAATGAAAGCTTGGCAAGTTCCTAGAACCGGAAAAAACCAGTATTCCAGTACGTCCATTTTGTCGGTCGGCAAGATAGGCAGCAACTATTTAGCACTGGGTTCTAATGGCTACCTATTTCTTCTCAAACCCTAGTTTTTTGGAAAGCCATTTAGGCGATCGAGAGATTTTTCAGTCGTCTTTCCATCTATTTCAGGGAAATAATGACAAGTTAGAAATTATTCACCTATTCTTAAATCAAACGCTAACTGTTAGCATGAGGTTGTTAAACAACACTAATGTTTGGACTCGGTAATTCAGCCACGACTATGTCGGATCAAAGCATAAAGACAGAAAATGCAATCAAGGCACGGGTTATATCAAAACCTCAGCCAATACGCATACTCGTTGCTAATGCGAAGGGAGGTTGTGGAAAAACTACGCTTGCCACAAATCTGGCAAGCTACTTCGCTGGCCTGCAGCATAAAACATGCTTAATTGACTTTGATCCTCAAGGCTCAAGCAACCAATGGTTAGCAGCCAGGCATACCGAATTACCATCCATTCATGGTGTTGCTGCCTTTAAGAAGAATTCAGGTCAAGTCACGCGAACCTGGCAACTGAGAAATCTTCCTCCCGAAACATCCCGAGTGATTATTGATACACCATCAGGATTAGGAGGTCTGCTCCTGAATGATTTGATTCGAGAAGCAGATATCATTTTAGTGCCAGTTACCCCATCTCCCATTGATATTCGAGCTACCACCACTTTTATAAAAGATGTGCTTCTGAGCTCTTCATTCAGAAGCAGGCCAAAACATATTGCAGCGCTCGCAAATCGAGTAAGAAAAAATACCCTGGTATACACCAAGCTGGAACTTTTCCTTAACAGTCTCAAAATCCCTTTCGTCGCCACTCTTCGCGACACCCAATACTACGTACGTGCTTCAGAGTATGGTTTGGGCATCCACGACTTAGAAAACACTCAAACCTCTGATGAACTGGAATGGCAGCCCCTGATTGAGTGGCTAGATAACCGTATAGGTAAAATTCGAGAGCAAAGCCCTGCGCCTCACACCGACTAAATACAAACTCTTGGCAGCCTCACACATCAGTCATAATTGATGATCCAATGCTCGAAATCGAAAGATAGTTCTATCAAGTAAACTCTATGGCCGTTTATGGCATTCAACCTCTAACTATCGAGAGCCAACTGTGAAAAAACACTCAATTTGAAACTCGGATAAAAAATCTTTAGCTATAGAATTAATTAGAACACCCATTTTTCGATAAACTCATTTCTACGTTAAAACGGCTCATTCCTATCCACAATTTAAGCTAAAGCATTTTTTTTATCCTTTAATCACTCTTTGTATTAAATTTTTGTTGACAGGATTTATCTATCTGGATATTCATTGCACAGCATTTATAATAATCAATGTTAAGCGCCCCAGAAAACTCGACGAGGAAATGTAGAATGCCTGCTGCTAAGAAAAAAACTGCCGCAAAAAAAGCTGTTGGTCGCAAACCAGCTGCTAAGAAAAAAGCGGTTACTAAGAAAGCCCCAGCCAAAAAGAAAGTAGTTGCAAAGAAAAAGGCCGCTCCTAAAAAGGTAGCTGCTAAGAAAGTTGCACCTGCAAAACGCAAGGCAGCCGCTAAAGCGGTAGTGAGTATGACAGCTAAAATTGAAGCTGAAATTCTGAAGCTTCAAGCTCAGCTAGATAAGCTGAAAGCTAAGGAATTGAGCGATGCAGAGAAAGCAGTAGCTAAAGCCGAAAAAGTTGCAATGACCGCAGCTAAAAAAGCCAAAGCAGCAGCAGACAAAGTATCTAAAGCCAGTGCTAAAGTAAAAACAGCTAAAACACCTGCAGCTAAGAAAAAAGCAAGGGAAGCTGTAGCCAAGGTAAGAACGGCAGCAACCGCCGCTAAATCAATTGTTGCAGAAGCTAAAACATCGTTAACTGCAGCAAAAACTGCGGTAGCTTCAATGAAGGCATCAGCAAAAGCAGATGCAGCCCTTAAAAAAGCGATGGCTAAAGTTGAAAAAGAACTCAAAAAAGCCGAAGTTCAAAAAGCTAAGCCTAAGAAAAAGGCAGTAGCGAAGAAAGCGGCGCCTAAAAAGGCTGCGGCCAAAGCGCCAACTGCAAAACCAGCGGCCCCTAAAACCAAAGCAGCTCCAAAGAAAGCTCCAGCTAAAAAAGCCGCTCCAAAGCCAAAGCCAGCTCCCACTCCTAAGCCTGTTGCTCCAGCTGAACCTAAAGTTGAATCAGCACCTAAGCCAGCTCCAGCACCAGAAGCTAAAAAACCTGAAGCACCAACCTCGCCAGTAGTTAACACCGCGCCTGCAGCAGGTGATCGAAGCTTATTCAATCCTGAAGAAGACGCATAAGATCAACCTATTAAAACACCCGTTCTCGGGTGTTTTACCCTCGCTTTAAACAACAACCCCACTCAATTTTTTATCGAGCTCGTCTATCGACACTTGTGAAATTTTTAATAGATTTAGCAACTGCTGGCGATCCAGGCAATCCTTTATTTCGCAAGGTTGCTGGTGCATGACATTTGTATGAAGCAGTTTTAAATAAAGCTTCTCCATACTTAACTCTATACCCTTTAGTTCTTTATAATGCTCATCATATCTATCATCGCCTTTCATCAATGATCGGTTCTGAAATCGCCACTGGCGCTGACTAGAGATAACCTCTAAAAAGTAAGATTGGTGATGAAGCAAACCTTGTTTAGATTCTTTAGAAATGGCAATTTGATTCGAAAGCAACCAAAATACGAACAGGCACAAAACGATATCTAGCTCATCAGTCTCCTGAAGCTCCAGAAGTATGGATTCAACTCCAGGTTGCTGATAGCAGTTAACAACATATTTCCAGCACTCATCAAATGGTTTCATTCAGAGCTAGCTCCACCTAAAATTCGCGACCATGATCCAACTTAAGAATATCAGTTTATACAGAGGCAGCCTGCCATTAATTGAAGATGGTAATTGCCAAATTTACGATGGCCAGAAAATTGCCGTTATTGGTGCTAATGGTTGTGGAAAGTCTTCCTTGTTTGCCATGTTGACCGGCATGCTACCTCATGATCAGGGGGAGCTGTCATTACCCAGCAATTGGCGAATTGCGCACATGCGACAAGAAATCGAAAACACCGAACGCTCGGCGCTGGATTTTGTACTCGATGGCGACAAGGAATTTCGAAGCCTTGAAAAGCAACTACTGGAGACTGATCCAAATGATAATGTGGGTTTGACTAAAATCCATGAACGCATGGATGCCAGCAATTATTACGGCAAATCAAATCAAGCTGAGCAATTGCTATCCGGGCTGGGTTTTAAAGTTGATCAATTTAATCATCCTGTTTCCAGTTTTTCTGGGGGATGGAGGGTGAGGCTCAACTTGGGACAAACCCTAATGACACCCTCTGACTTGATGTTGCTGGATGAACCCACTAACCATTTAGACATTGATGCTTGTATTTGGCTCGAACGCTGGCTAAAAGCCTATCAAGGTACCTTGTTGTTTATATCTCATGACCGTGATTTCATCGACAACCTTGCTGATCATATTTTGAGTTTCGAACACAAGACTCTGTTCAATTACAAAGGAAATTATTTGCAATTCGAACAGCAGAAAGCCCAACGCCTAGCACAACAACAGTCGGCTTTTGAAAAGCAACAGAGAAGAATCTCGGAAATTCAGTCTTTCGTGGACCGATTTAGAGCGAAAGCCACCAAAGCCAAGCAGGCGCAAAGCCGACTGAAAGAGCTTGAGCGTATGGAGCAAATAGCACCAGCTCATATTGATAGCCAATTCGCTTTTAGTTTTAGAGAAAACGATAAAACCTCCAGCCCACTAGTGAGCTACCAACAGGTGAGCCTTGGGTATGAACGCCCAGTTCTTGATCAAATTGAACTTAGAATCGACCCGGGTGATCGAATTGGTCTGCTGGGATTTAACGGAGCGGGCAAATCAACACTGGTTAAAAGTTTGTCGGGTCAACTTAATGCGCTTCAAGGAGAAATTCAAAAGGGTCAAAACCTCAAAGTGGGTTACTTTGCACAGCACCAATTGGAGTCCCTTGATTCTAATGCTTCACCCTTGTTGCACCTTCAAAGACTGGTTGAGCTCGAACCTGAGCATGTTGCTGAGCAGAAGCTGAGAGACTTTTTGGGAGGTTTTGGTTTTCAGGGCGAACAGGCTGACAGCCAAATTGAAAAATTCTCCGGTGGTGAAAAAGCCAGGCTGTCGTTAGCTCTCATCGCATGGCAAAAACCAAACCTGCTATTGCTGGACGAGCCCACTAACCATTTGGATTTGGAAATGCGCCACGCATTAACCATGGCCATGCAGCAGTTTGACGGTGCCGTCATCTTAGTCTCACACGATAGACACCTGTTGAGAAACACGGTTGATAAATATTGGCTGGTCCATAGTGGTCAAGTGTCTGACTTTGATGGTGATCTTGACGACTACCAAAAAGGACATTGGCAACATTCACGCATGACCCAAAGCGAGGATGTTGAATTATCAGGCCAGACCATAGATCGAAAAGCCCTGAAACGTGTTGAAGCGGAAATAAGGCAGAAACTGAGCCCAATAAAAAAAGAAATCTCCAAAACAGAAAAAGCACTGGAAGAAGCACAAAGTGAGTTGCTGGTTATTGAAGACAAACTATCAGATCAGGCTTTATATGCTGATGATAAGAAAGATGAGCTCCAAGACCTATTAAGAAATCAACGGGAGATTAAAACCCAGTGTGAAGAAATGGAGTTGAAGTGGATGACTCTACAAGAGGAGCTGGAGGAACTTGAAGCTTCCTTGAACAACTGATGACTAATAACGATAACCCATTAAGTCATTCAAGGTACGAGAACGCCGCCATCGACTGCAGATATCTCCAGCTGCATTTAAAGGAATCTGCTGACCAATTCTCTTGGATTCTCGATACATCACAGCGAACACTTTGGCCTTTTGCTGACTGTTTTCGAAAATTTTGAAAGCTTGAAGGCTCAGCTGTCGGCTAATATCTGAATAACCAGCTTGATCATAACTACTCGCCATGCACACCAGGAATGCATAATCTCTGGCCCCCTCATCGCTAAACATTTCATCCAAAGCGACTAAATTTGGGCTAATACAGCCATTGAGCAGTATCAAATTTAATAGAATTATGAAAAGGCGTTTCACTCGAATGACCTTTGCCGTTACTTTTGCGATTGTCTTAAGCCTTAACCTTAAGAAGGTATCGGCCAGTTCGGCCAATACCTGAGCCTTTGACTCACACAGATGTTCCAGCCAATCCATTCTGGTAAAGTAACCAAAAAAAACGGACTTCACCCATGAGATCTTTTCCTTACAGCCGCATGAGAAGAATGCGTGCAGACGACTTTTCTCGACGCTTAATGCGCGAGCACCTACTCACCCCTAATGATTTAATTTATCCAGTATTTATTTTAGAAGGCGAAAACCAGAGAGAATCGGTTCCTTCTATGCCTGGGGTTGAGCGCTTAAGTATCGACTTACTCTTGCAAGAAGCTAGCGATTGGGTAGCAATGGGAATTCCAATGATTGCGCTTTTTCCGGTGACACCTGATTCTGCAAAATCTCTACTCGCAGAAGAAGCTTACAACCCAAACGGTTTAGCACAGCGAGCAGTCAAGGCACTTAAAGATAAATTCCCTGACTTAGGCATTATGACGGACGTGGCATTAGACCCATTTACCACCCATGGACAAGACGGCATCATCGACGACTCAGGCTATGTATTAAACGATGTCACAGTAGAAACCCTGGTTAAACA
>JANQHX010000109.1 GCA_028282465.1 Gynuella sp. | reverse complement strand
GATGAACCGGACAATTACAAAGAAATAGCGCCCGGTGATGTGAGTTCCCCAGGCCCCTGGGGATGAACCGCCAGAATATATTCCTGTGGGCCGCTTTACAGAGAGTTCCCCAGGCCCCTGGGGATGAACCGCCACTGCAACTGATTTGCACGGTGTTGACAGAGAGTTCCCCAGGCCCCTGGGGATGAACCGTATCCTAAGTCTCATGTGGACTATGGCAGAGAGAGTTCCTCAGGCCCCTGGGGATGAACCGGTAGATCTAAGTCGCCGTGATAATAAAATATTGAGTTCCCCAGGCCCCTGGGGATGAACCGCGCTCCATACGATCCTCATTAGTTTCGGGGTCGAGTTCCCCAGGCCCCTTGGGATGAACCGTTTTATAAGCCGGTTCTGGCAACTGTTCTGCGGAGTTCCCCAGGCCCCTGGGGATGAACCGTTATAAACATATCAAAAACCAAACCAGATAAAGAGTTCCCCAGGCCCCTGGGGATGAACCGTGCGATAAAAATAGCAGTACTGACAGGGTTTAGAGTTCCCCAGGCCCCTTGGGATGAACCGTGTATATACAAAAGCGGTCGCTTTTGTTGCTCGAGTTCCCCAGGCCCCTGGGGATGAACCGCCCATCGACGCTTCCATGCCTCAATACTCAAAGAGTTCCCCAGGCCCCTGGGGATGAACCGAAATCAATTTGATGGATCTCATATGAAAACTGGAGTTCCCCAGGCCCCTGGGGATGAACCGCGGGTGCATGGCTACTAAGGGGGATTATGAGTGAGTTCCCCAGGCCCCTGGGGATGAACCGGGGCGAAATTTTGGAATATGGCAATCACTGTAGAGTTCCCCAGGCCCCTGGGGATGAACCGCCTTTTTTGGATTTCTTCATTTAATTTCATATGTGTTCCCCAGGCCTCTGGGGATGAACCGCGCTAAAGCAAATGCCTCATGAGCACAATAAAGTGTTCCCCAGGCCTCTGGGGATGAACCGATGAACATTTCCTAGCGGAATATACAGCCCAGGTGTTCCCCAGGCCTCTGGGGATGAACCGTATACGAGCTCCGATGACTGTGTTGGATTTATGTGTTCCCCAGGCCTCTGGGGATGAACCGCCTGGGCAGCTATGGCATTAACTCTATTTATAGTGTTCCCCAGGCCTCTGGGGATGAACCGGCGGCGTCATGCTAACCGCCGCAGTAATTTTTGAGTTCCCCAGGCCTCTGGGGATGAACCGAATTATAAAAGTGATATTGGTTTTGTTGGATAGAGTTCCCCAGGCCTCTGGGGATGAACCGTGATTGGTAATGCGATTGCAGAAGGCAAAAAAGAGTTCCCCAGGCCTCTGGGGATGAACCGGTCAGTAATTAACTGAGCAGGGTTGATGGTCAGAGTTCCCCAGGCCTCTGGGGATGAACCGAAAATTCAGGAGATTATTTTGTAATGCTGAACGAGTTCCCCAGGCCTCTGGGGATGAACCGGCTGGGCTTCTTCTGCCAGATGACCTCTCCCCGTGTTCCCCAGGCCTCTGGGGATGAACCGCGGGAGGAAACCGTTATGCCGCGAAAGCACTTGTGTTCCCCAGGCCTCTGGGGATGAACCGGGGCTTGTGCCCCGTCAACCCAAGGGCGCGGCGCGTTCCCCAGGCCTCTGGGGATGAACCGGACGATGTTAGTAAATGGCTCACAGTCACCAAGTGTTCCCCAGGCCTCTGGGGATGAACCGGATTCCACCTACTGGCGGAGCCTCATGAGGATGTGTTCCCCAGGCCCCTGGGGATGAACCGGATCAAATCATGAACATGGGGAAATTAGCTAGGTGTTCCCCAGGCCCCTGGGGATGAACCGCTGTTGAATCTGTGCTGTATGGTGAGTATACCGTGTTCCCCAGGCCTCTGGGGATGAACCGGCAACACAGGTGCTTGGTAACCTTAACAATATGTGTTCCACAGGCATCTGGGAATGTACTGCTACACCTGCGAAAGCCCTTCATTCAAAAAGTGTGTTCCCCAGACATCTGGGGATGAACCGATCATTGAGTTAGAGTACGGTAAAGAAATGGCGAGTTCCCCAGGCTCCTGGGGATGAACCGTAATGCAAACATGGGTGGCAACTGGCGGCATGGTGCTCCCCAACGCATCTGGATATGTAGTTCCAGAAGATGTGACTCTAAGCTCTTTTTTAATACGCAAAGCTGGCTAAATCTTTATGTTTAATTGTTTAAAACCCATTCCTAATTTGATTATTCCAAACCAAAGTATAAATTTAAATAAAGACATTACAGGAGGTAAATAATGAGTTCGCTTATCAATACCTTTAGTTGGATTTGTGCGTTGGGCATTATCATTTTACTGGCAGCTTGAATAAAAAATTGGGGCATTTGCTGCCCCAATCTTTAAATGACATTTTTATTTAGTGCTTGTAAATATAACTCCTAAACAGTTTGTTGAGATTGTCTAGGTTCCTCGATTCAATTTTTTGATTTGGTTGAACCGCAGCTAGCCTACCTATCTCGCTCAAAATAAAATTGTCTAAGAGTTTAATTTTTCCTGTTGCTTGAGTTTCGCCACTGGCTTTTTTTATCTGCACAAGTTGGTTAATGCAGTTAGTTAGCTCAGGGGCTAGTTCAATACTTTTCAGTAGTTCAGAAAACTCTATGGGCGCTGGGCATTTTTGCTCTTCAATCCATTTCACTGATAATAATGCTCGGAGTGCATACAAATAGCTTTTCTGTTTTACTTGGCTTTTATTCAGATACTTTGTGTATTGATTCAAAGCCATGTTTTTATAGTGATAAATACCTTTCACACAGTTATACATGGTTGGCAATAAGTTTTGCAATGTGGAGATTAATTTGCCGTTGTCTGAATAAACGATGGGCGAACGAATCCACTCAACTATGGCTGGGTTAGATTTCCAATATAAGTCCAATGCTTTCATTAAGTCCCAACCGTTAATGTCTATTTCATCCACTATGGGGTATTCGATTACCTCTCGTTTTGCAACGTCGTTTATCGTTAAATAGTATTCCGGTTGATGAACATATACGAATCGTACGTCGTAGTCGCTGTTGGGTGATTCAAACCCCCAAGCTCGACTACCGGACTCTATTGCAAATAGAATTTTCACATTATGTTCTTTTTCTACATGGTTGAGTCTATTTTTTATTTCTTGAGTAATTGAGTTTTCCATAACTCAGCTCCTTAACCTTTTACGCACACTACTTGCCGCAGTGTATGAACTATTTCTACCAAGTCTTTTTGGGCTTCCATGACTTGGTCTATGTTTTTATAAGCTGCTGGAGTTTCATCCACCACATCAGCATCTTTTCGGCATTCCACATGGGCGGTAGCTTTTATGTGTTCTTCCAGGCTTACTTGTTTTTTTGCTTGGGTTCTAGACATAACTCGGCCAGCGCCATGGGAGCAGGAGCAAAAAGATTCTGCATTACCTAAGCCTCTTACAATATAAGAGCGAGTACCCATGCTGCCGGGAATAATGCCCAGTTGACCTTCTTTTGCACTCACGGCTCCTTTTCGAGTCACTAAGACATTTTGCCCATAGTGATTTTCTTTCTGCACATAATTGTGATGGCAATTCACAGCTTCTAAGTCTCCGTGAATTATACGACCCATTTTTATTGCTATTGCTGCGAGTGTATTTTCCATCATAATTTCACGATTAATACGTGCAAAATTTTGTGCCCAGTCTACGGCTTCAACATAGTCGTTAAATGAGTCTGAGCCTTCAGGAAAATACGAAAGGTCTGTGTCAGGTAAATTAATAAACCAGCGTTGCATATCTTTTTTTGCTTTTTCAATAAAATAGGTGCCGATTCGGTTACCAACTCCACGAGAACCCGAGTGCAACATGACCCAAACGTCATCATTTTCATCCAAGCACATTTCAATAAAATGGTTGCCTGTGCCTAAGGTTCCTAAGTGATGAGCATTGTTTGTGTTCTTTAATGTTGGGTGTTTGTCACATAGCTCTTTAAACTTATTTTCTAGCTCGAGTTTCCAACGGTTCGCAGTGGTATCTGGCAAATTACCCCAGGCACCGATATCACGTTTGCCACGTTTTACAGAACGACCATGGGGAACCGCTTTTTCAATAGCACTTCGAATTCCGAAAAGGTTGTCGGGTAAGTCTTTGGCTTTTAAGTTGGTTTTTGCTGCCATCATTCCACAGCCAATATCCACACCCACGGCTGCTGGTATAACAGCACCCTTAGTGGGTATGACTGATCCTATAGTGGCGCCTTTTCCTAGGTGTACGTCTGGCATGGCGGCCACCCATTTATATACAAATGGCAGTTCTGCAATATTACGAAGCTGTTGGCGAGCTTTGTCATCAAACTGCACGCCAACGGTCCAGGATTTTATTGGCACGCCTTTAGTCACATTCATCACTTCGTAATTCATTTTTCTATTCCTTATTTTTCAACTTGCAACTTATCTATTTTCTCTGTGTGTTACCTATATCAAGTTGAGTGCCAGGTTTTGAATTTAATTTAAGTTATTGATTATAAAGGAAAAAATTATTTTCAACTGACTTTTTGATGAATCACAATTTATCTATTTAGATCGTTATTTATCTAAAAAATCATTGAAAGATAAATCGAACTTGTTCAGATATTGCCTCAACCTATGGCCATCATTGGTGCTGGCTTTCTTAAGGCGAGACTTATCAAATAAGGTGCGTCCTGCCTCAGACAGCGATTTAGATTGTCTGCAAATATTAATGACTTGTTGAAGTTGAATGCGGTCGAAGAGATCAAGCGCTTCTATGGTTTGTGAATCCAGGTAATGGGTTAAATTAATGTCGTCGGCTTTAGTGCTGTGTTCTTCCCAGCGTTTGTTGAGTGTTGCGATTTCCTGATCAACATCGGCTTTGGTAATGCGCCCACCTTCTGCCAATGTGGTCATGCGTTGAATAGAAGCATTTAAGTCTCTGAAATTACCTTTCCATTTTCCGTCTACAGATTTGGCAAAGTTTAAATAGGTTTTTCGTGCGATTTGATTAAACGTAACTTGATGGCCTTTGGTTTTTTCCTGTTGAGACAACTCATAGTCAATATTGGGTTCAATGTCTTCAGGACGTTGGGCGAGTCCAGGTAGTTGGTAACTCCATAAATCAATTCGAGCCAGCAGGTCAGCTCGAAAATTTCCAGCCTCAGATTCTTGATATAAATTGCGATTGGTGCCAGCAATTAATTGAAAGTCACTTTGTACGGTGGTGTCTGATCCGACAGGATAAAAACATTTTTCTTCAATGGCGTGCAGTAGCATGGCTTGTTCGTCACTGCCGAGCTCACCAATTTCATCTAAAAATAAAACCCCTTGATGGGCTTTGGTTAACAAGCCGTCTCGCTTTGTTTGGGCGCCTGTAAATGCGCCTTTGGTGTGGCCAAACAAGGCCGACATAGCGTTGTCGCCCCTAAGCGTGGCGCAGTTGATGGACACAAATTGTTTTTGCACTAGGCATTTTTGCTTTTTTAATTCATACAGGCGCTTCGCAAGCTGTGACTTACCAGCGCCAGTGGGGCCTGTAATTAATACCGGTGCGCTCGATCTGCTGCCGACCCTCTCCAGTTGTTCAATCATTTTATTGAAGGCTTTGTTGCGGGTATTAATACCACTTTTAAGAAAGCTGAGGTCATCTTCTGTTTGTCGTTCAAACCGTTTGGCAATGGCATCGTATTTTGAAAGATCCAAATCAATAATTTGGTAGCTGCCAATACTGTTGTTGACCGTGTCTTCCTCTGCGGAAGAGGGTGATGTTTGTATAAGCTTGGCAGGCAAGTAGTTGGCTTCGCACAGTAAGAACCAACAAATCTGCGCAACGTGGGTGCCTGTAGTGATGTGTAATAAATATTCTTCATTGTTTTTGAATGAGTAGTCGCGACAGAAATCTAATAAAGTTCCATATACTTCTTCAAAGTCCCAGGGGTTTCGAACTCGAATAGGATGCAATACTACTTGCGTGTTTGGTGAGACTTCTTGAATGTCAGCAGCGGTACGCTCAGCTAGGTTTCGATCTCGGGTTTCATGTAACAGCTCGAAGCGGTCGACTTTGAGTTCTTGTTGTTGGCTCAACCCTAAGGTGGGTCGCCACCTTTTCCAGCGGCTCTGACCCTTTCCTCTATTATCTAATTTTGTACCCAAAAGCCCAATGGTTACGGTTTTCATATATTGATCCAAAAAGAATTAAGATTATCGAAATAGATCGTAACAGATTATAAAGACTATCAGTGGTTTTTATCTTGAATGCTAAGGCTAAAAATTTTTATCCTTTATAAATCAATGGGTTATGGGTTTTTGTGTCTGTGTTTAGAAAACATGGCACAAGCCTTGGTATATACAGATCGAACTTTGGCTTTTAGCGATAGCGTATTGATCGCATCGGCGCCTCTTCTTTGAAGCAGGGTGTACCAAAGGCCAGCGAAGCAATTCGTTTAGTTCACTGACTTGATAGCTCAATCGGGTAGAGCAGTAAGCTAATAACTTACGGGTTACTGGTTCGAATCCAGTTCAAGAAGTGTTGGATAGCTGAATTGGTATAGCAGTCGACTCTTAGGATCGATGCCTTTATGGCGTGTGGGTTCGAGTCCCACTCCAAACTCCATAGCTCTTTCAAAGCTAAATTGGAAACTTAAAAAAGACAGTCCGTGAAGAAACAGAACCTCCTCCAGGAAGTTCTCAAGTACTCCAGCTGACATAGAGGCTGTATTGAGCCCTCTGTTATTGAATTGAATTTGGTTTCGACTGGTTCGATAAATCTGGGCTTGGGCCAGCGAATTGGAAATGAGCAGGACTTCTAATTCGCACGCTCTAGCGCCTAACGGTAACAAGGTGATTTCCCCTTTGTGTCACTGAGGGCTGATCTCATGTACGAGAAAATAAAAAAGGAGAAAACTAACAATGATGTTTCAAAAAAGAATTGTGGTATCAGATAACGAAAGGGCCCTATTGTTTAAAGAAGGCCGGTTTGAAAAAGTGCTGATGCCCGGTGTACATAGATTCTGGGATTTTGCCGATGCGTACAACGCAGAATTCTTCGATTTGGTTGAGCCAGAATTTCGACATAAAAAAAGCAAGGTTCTTTTAGAGAAGGAACAGTTGCAAGCACAATTATTAGTGGTGAAAGGTGAACTCGATCAGGTTCATTTGATTTATAAAAACGGAACCTTAATAAGGTTAGTAACGCCTGGCCAGGAAGTAATGTACTGGAAAGATGCCGCCGATTTTGAATTGAAAACCTATAATGTTGCCGAAGATGTGCGCATTCCTGAAAAGACCATGCAGCAAATTGTTGAAGCTGGTTTGGAAAAACAGGGTTATAAAATCAGAGCCCTTCATGCCGTAATTGCAGAACAACATGTGGGTTTGCGTTTTGAAAACGGTAAGCTGGTGGAAGAACTGAAGCCTGGTCGTTACGGATTTTGGGCAACAGGTAAAACTCAGCACATTGATGCGGTAGATATGAGGTTGCAGACTACCGAAGTGGCCGCTCAGGAAATTCTGACTAGAGACAAAGTGTCTACCAGATATAACCTGATCGCTTCCTACCGGGTTAATGACGCGAAAACCTTTGTGACTAAAATTACCAAAGGTAAAGATGTTATCTACCAGGTATTGCAACTGGCGTTAAGAGAAGCGGTTGGCACCAAAACCTTGGATGTGTTGCTAGAAGATAAACAGGCTATTGCAAAAGTAGTGGCCGACGAATCAAAAACGCGACTGGAGAAAATGGGTGTACAACTGGATCAAGTGGGTGTGAAAGACATCATATTGCCTGGCGATATGAAAGATATTCTTAACCAAGTGGTTCAGGCTCAAAAATCCGCTGAAGCCAATGTGATTAAAAGACGGGAAGAAACCGCTGCAACTAGATCTTTGCACAACACAGCGAAAGTGATGGAAAACAACCCTGTGTTATTGCGTTTAAAAGAACTGGAAGCGTTGGAAAAAATCTCTGAAAGAGTTGAAAAAATTCAAGTGGTAGGTGGCCTGGATCAGGTGCTGAACATGTCCAATCTTTTAACTAAATAACTAGAGCGAGATAAGGAAGGATTCTTATCTCGCTGTTTAAGGAGGTTTTATGGGCCATTACGATGAAGAGATTAAGGCCTCAGAGAAAGAGATTAATCGTTTACATAAAAACATTCATCGAACTTTTAAAGAGCGACATGTAAATAAACATAAGTTACGAGAGTGGCGAAAAGCTTGTGAAATATTCCATGCTCGATATTCCGGCTTAGCGTTTCCTGGTGGCTGGGCTGGAGCTTTAACAAGAATAGAAGAATCTGATCAGAAGACAATAGAAGCTGCGCTCTGCTTTGTTGAAATTAGACCCTACTTTTTTAGATCGGGTTACATGTTTAAAGACATTCTGCGTAAGCTAAGAAGAGCAGAATTATCTGGTGAAAACTTGAAACGGTATAATGAAGTTTATACTAAGTATAAAAATTATCGCCAAGCGCGAATAAAAAAAGAAATTAACTGTTGACTACAAATCTGATGAGCATAGAATGCCGCTCAGCTCAGAAGAGCAACTAACTAAACCGAATTAACAGGAGTTCTCGAAATATGATTTATCCACTAGGACACAGCGAAAACTAAACGCCTTTCGAGAACATCACTTTTGGAAGGCAACAAACAAATGCCTTCCAAGTCAGAAAACCCTGACTGGGAAACTAGTCAGGGTTTTTTTATGGCCGGAAGGTAATCATAAATTTTTGTATTGATTAACACTGCCGAGATTAGGTAGGGATGTTCTTCACCTAGAAGAAAGTTCTGGCGCCGGAGGGTTGTTAATGAATACAGGAGTAAAAAGATGCCTGTAAAACTAGAGCTAAATAAAAATGCTCAAAACGGTCATAAGCCGGTGAAAATCTTTACCAGAGAGATTGATCACAATGCCATGACCCAATTAAAAAATATTGCCCAACTGCCCATTATTCATTCCCATGTGGCTGCAATGCCGGATGTGCATTGTGGGGTTGGTGCAACGGTAGGATCTGTGATCCCAACCAAGAGTGCGGTTATTCCTGCTGCGGTAGGAGTGGACATTGGCTGTGGAATGATGGCGGTGCGTTTGTCACTTAAATCAGCGCAATTACCGGATAATTTAAAACCAATGCGACTCGCTATTGAACGAGCTGTACCTGTGGGTCAGCGTGCTCACAAAACCGTATCTATACGCCCTGTGTGTAAAAGGTTGCAAAGCCAAGTGGATTATTTGTTTCAAAAGCATCCGCAGTTACTGAAGCAAATGAAACACCCACAGACTCTTTGGGCTAAGCAGATGGCAACACTAGGAAGTGGTAATCACTTTATTGAAATATGCATAGACGATTCCAAAGATGTCTGGGTCATGCTGCACAGTGGCAGCCGCGGAATAGGGAATGCCATTGGTCGATATTTTATTCAAAAAGCTAAGAAAGATATGGAAGTGCATTTGAGAAATTTGCCAGACCGGGATTTAAGCTATTTCTCAGAAGGTTCTGCGAATTTTGATGATTACCTTCATGCGGTTGAGTTTGCTCAGGAATATGCGCGACTTAATCGGGAAGAGATGATGAAGCTGGTGCTCCGTGCCATAGAGCCATTTCTGCCAGGATTCATTATTGATCGGCAGGCAATTAACTGCCACCACAATTATGTTTCAAAAGAACATCATTATGGTGCGGATGTTTTCGTCACTCGAAAAGGTGCGATCAATGCTGAAGAAGGTAGGCTGGGAATTATTCCCGGTAGCATGGGAGCTAAGTCTTTTATTGTTAAAGGCAAAGGCTCAACGGAATCCTTTTGCTCTTGTTCTCACGGTGCTGGTCGAAACATGACGCGCACAGCTGCTCGAAAAGCTTTCAAAAGAAGCGATCTGGCAGAACAAACAAAAGGCGTGGAATGTCGAAAAGATACTGGAGTTATCGATGAAATTCCTAGTGCTTACAAAGACATTGATAAAGTAATGGAAAACCAAACTGACTTAGTGGAAGTGCTGCATACGCTGAAACAGGTCATCTGTGTAAAAGGATAACAGTGATGAACAAGGAGGAAATAGAAGAAATTTTATATTGTTTGAAAGGTGGGCGAACGCTCTTTCATTACTATCCTGACAAATATGCGGCATTCTTGTTAATGCAGTTTATGTGCAATAGAGAGCGGGTAGCAGTGAAGGACATTAGGAGTTCCGTATATGCCAAACTATTAACTAAGCCTGTTATCAAAACATTGGTTTCAGGGGATGGGTATTTGTATCGAGATAACTTGAAATATTTGTGGCAACCAAAAACCGATGCTTATGTATTAACTTTAGGAGCTTGGGGAAGCACCAAAGGGTATTCTGATTATCAAATTTCAAGACCTGGTCAAAACTTGGTGTTGCAAGTTAATTTCTCTAAGCAGTGGTCTAAAAAGCTGGAGGCGATTTTTGGAGAGCAAGCAAATAATATTTTCGATTGTGGACATCCTATTTCGCAAGAAAAAGAAGCGACGCTAGGTTGGATTCGAATGGATATGGACTTTAGTACTGGAGAGGTATTAATTGAAGAAGTTCAAACAGACTTGCTTCGCAGTTTAGTGAGTGCGAAGCGTCGTGCAGAATGGGCCATAATATACGATCGCCAAGAACTTTATATCTATGGTTTAAAAAATAATTTGCCAGGTTTCGTTAAGGGTATTGATGAGCTGATAAATCAGTTTGCTAATCAATGGCAGGAGGTTTTACTCACTAGTGCCCTTTGGTTTTGTACTCACGAACTTGGCATGGAAGAAATCTATTATCACAGCTTTGATACTGGCAATGCGCTAAAAAATATGAAATGGAGTAAACCACCAAGGTCTCTATACACCCAGTTACCCAAGCAGTTTTGTTTTACAGAACAGACAGAAGGGCCTGGCTTTATAGAAACCAGTCGTCAAGCTAAAAGACGATTGAAAAAGGTTGAGTCCGCAAAGTGGTTCAAAATGGCTTCTTAAAAGGAGAGCATAATGGCGAAACAAAAAAGACGTAATGGTCATGCGTTTCACCCAATAATGAAAAAGGGTGGAGTGCATGAAAAATCGAAATCCGCAGAACGGTCTGAAGATAAACGAAAGACCAAAGCATTGATAAAGGAGTGGCAAAGCCGCTCCTTTTTTTATGCACAGCATTTAAGGAAAGCTATCGACCTAGATGCCAAGATTTACTGGCTGCTTTATTTTGAACCAAAACTATCTTCCAAAGATTCCTCTCTGGTAACAATAATCTAATGCGTAAATAAAAATTTGAATGTTGAGTTGAAAAGTTTCGAATATTAGATTGAGAAACAGATTTCTATGAATTTACATATTTTTTATTTTTTCTAATTCACAGAATGGCCTAATAACTACAACTTGATAATTAGCCTAATTTATTTTAGTTTAACGATGTTGATCTGTTAGAAGTTAATAGAAATTAGATAATTCATCAGGGTTAATAAAGATTAAGCACAATATACGTGTGCGCCAACAACTCGTTTGGCTAGCTATTAATGAAAGCTTATCTGGTTCATGAAAGGATATTCGTCGAATCTATACTAAACTATTTTTGCGATGTTCGTAGCACAGCTTAGTTGGGGTTGAACCATAGGTTGGTGTTGCCTGAACCGATGGTTATTCAACAACAGCGGAGTTGTTTACATTGCACTTCACAATTGAGATTCGAAAATTAAAAACATATTGAGTACAAAAGCAGCAGCAGAACTTGCATGGTTTAAGTAAGTTCCTTCGTTGGAGATCGCCAATAATTACCGCTTGTTGTTAGTTAAGTACGTGTTTATTTAGTCTTGGTCATTAGCGAGTAAGGTTAGATGGAGTTCCGAAGAAAGGACTTAGCTCTTAGAAAGATAATTCAGAACTTAGAGCTTAGTTTTAGTTCTCAGGCATCTTTTGCCTGCCATGCGGCACAGCCTTTAATGCATCTTATGAACAGTGATGCAAGTTGTATTATATTACAGTTCAACTCTGATACCGCCCATTTTTGTTATCGGACTGCACCAGGGTTGGATGATAGAGAAAAATACTATAGTAGGCATCTTGATGAAATACTCATAGGCGATCTTCCTGATCTACTAAGTGCAATCAATCATGGTCATGCTAAAACCTTCAGAGGGCAGAAAGCCTTTGATATATGTGATCATCTTTTTCCTGAAATGGGAGAAGGGCACATACTGATTCTTCCTATGCGTTATGAGCCTTTTAATGTCGGCTCTATTATATTGTTTCGATCCAAAAGCAAGCCAACCTTTAAGCTAACTGAAACTACCCGATCTGACCCATTGTGTAAAAGACTAGCACGCATTGGTATTCAAAGTTTTTTTGAAGCGAATGCAAAAAAAGGATCTAAATCAGTCAATAAGCCCAATCTATTGAACTATCCAATTGATGAAGGCTTATTGTCGATTATGAATAATGTTCGCGACTCGGTTGTTTTGGTTAATCAAGATCTCTGTATATTAGCTTGTAACCAATCAGCATCTGATTTATTTGATATCCCGCCTTCTGAATTAATCTATAACTCCATCATTAAGTACCTACCGGATTACCATTTGATACAGCTTCAGCAAATGATGAATTTAAGCGAGCAAGATATCCACGACAGCTTTAAAAGCTTTAAACACACTTTGCTAAAGCTAGACGGCGCCATTAATTATTTAGAAATTGAACTCAGAAATGTATTTGGTAAACCTGATATTTGGTGGGTAAATATTCGCGATGTTACTGAGCTCCAAGAGCTTCGAACTCAAAAAAATGCTGAACTTGGACGCTTTAAAGCGATTACCGATGTCAGCCCAATGGGATTAATGCAAACAGATCATGACTGGCAATGTGTTTATGCTAATGAAAAGTGGCTCGAACTCATTGAGTATGATGAAACCCTGCTCAGAGAAACTAACTGGTTGAACATCATACCTCCAGAGCGTATTAATGAGTTTGTGCAGGATCTTCATAGTGCTGTAGAGCACAATGTTAAATTTGAAATTGAATTCCCCATGTTTAGCTATCAACTCAGCCAAGACCAACAGACTTGGTTGAGACTCATTGCAGAGCCTGCCAATTTTACGGATGGGCTGGTTCTGTTGATGGAGGACGTCACTGACAAGCATTTTCAGAGGCAAAGGTTAGAGCTTTTAGCAAATACTGACAGTCTTACGAAACTAGCTAATCGAACCATTGCTTATGAAACCCTAAAACAATACTTAATCAATTTAGCGCCCAATGATGCGATCACTGTTCTCAGTATTGACTTGGATGGTTTTAAACTAATTAATGACACAAAAGGGCATGATGCCGGCGATAAAGTTCTCATCACCATTGGTAAAAGGTTGCACTCATGTATTAGACAAAAAGACATGGTTGCGAGGGTAGGCGGAGATGAATTCATTGTTATTCTCACTGAGTGCGGTGCTAAAACAGCGGTTTCTAAAATCTGTGATGAAATTTTAACCTCAGTGTCTAAGCCTATCGAGTTAGACAATAAAACTATTTATCTTTCTGCCAGTATTGGAGTGTGCATCGTTGATCAGCCAGAAGCTGATATTGCGAAGGTATTAAAATCAACCGATGTTGCGCTTTATGATGCCAAGAATAGCGGTAGAAACAGATATTGTTTTTATTCTTCAAGTTTATCACTTGAGCTAGAAGAAAAAATTGAGTTGAGAAACAACACTCGTGATGCTTTTAAAAATGATGAATTTGAGCTTTTCTTCCAATTACAATTCAGGGCAGATGAAGGCAAGTTCATTGGAATGGAGGCGCTGTTGCGTTGGCCAAACAATGATGGATTTAAATCTGCTCCTGAAAAGTTCATTCCTGTTATTGAAGAGTTGGGTCTTATTGGCGAACTAACAAACAAAGTAATAAATGAGTCTTTGCGATCTTTAAAGAGCTTGTTAGATCAAAAATTGTTAGATGAAGATGCGAGTGTTTCGGTAAATTTTTCACCTCGGTTATTTAAAGATACTCAGATTGTAGAGCAGATTAAGTGTGCTTTAGACGCTCATGGTATGCATCCGAAGAATCTGACGATTGAAATAACTGAGACCACATTGTTTGAAAATGAACAGCAAGCTCTGGAGGTTATGAAAGCTCTGCAAGACATGGGTGTAAAATTGTCCCTCGATGACTTCGGTACAGGTTTTAGCCCATTAGCTTATTTGACCCAGTTTAATGTCGATCAAATAAAGCTCGATAAAACTTTTATTATGAATTTAGATAATCTTAATACCCACGCGCTTTGCACTAGTTTAATCATACTGGCAAAATCTTTGAACATGGAATTGGTGGCTGAAGGCGTAGAAAATAAGCATATATTTGAGGAGCTGTCTGAAATTGGCAGCCCGGTCATTCAAGGATTCTATTTTCATGAGCCATCACCCTTTATTGATGTACAGCAATATCTAGCAACTAAGCATTAGTCAGTATGAGGCATAAACAGGGATTACCATTATGACTACAAAAAATAGTTCTCCGAAGTATTACGTGGCGATCGGTGCATCAGCTGGCGGGCTTGAAGCATTACAAAGCTTTTTCCAAGGGATAAAAAGAAACCACGAAGTAGCATTTATTGTTGTTCAACATTTAGCACCAGATTTCAAATCTGTCATGGTTGAGCTGCTTGATAAGGTTACCTCACTAAATGTTGTGAGTGCCACAGACGGTTGTGAGGTGGTAGGGAACACTATTTATTTTATACCGCCAGGTAAAAACCTGATGATTGGTGAAGGTCGACTTCTGCTTTCTGACCAATACCCTGACCGCACGCCTAATTTCCCTATTGATATCTTTTTCAGATCGCTCGCAGAGGATGCTCAGCATAGGAGTATTGCTATTGTGCTTTCAGGAACAGGAAGTGACGGTAGCCGAGGTATTCTCGCGACAAAGGAAGTCGGTGGGCTAGTAATGGTTCAGGATTCCGACTCAGCTAAATTTGATGGTATGCCACTCAGTGCAGTTCAAACGGGCTGTGCAGATTTTATTGCGTCACCAGAGCAGCTCGCTGAAAAACTGCAAAGCTATTTAACTCACCCGTTAATTGCGAATGCCGAAAATAAGCCTCCCATTATTGAGGAGGAAGCTGTTCTTAAAGAAATATATAAGTTGTTAGAAAAGGAATATGAAATAGATTTTTCCTTATACAAGCCGCAGACTGTGACTCGTCGTATTGAGCGACGAATGGGTCTTAATCAAACAACAGATATTCGAGAATATTTGAGAACCCTCATACAGAATTCTGAAGAACTGCAATTATTGTCTAAAGATATGCTGATTGGTGTCACTCGATTTTTCAGAGATGGTAAAGCCTTTGAGGAATTAGAAAATAAAGTAATTCCAGACATTATTAACAATCTCGCAGAAAATGAAACAGTTCGGGTTTGGTCTGCTGGATGTTCAACAGGCGAAGAGGCGATTTCCATAGCAATATTACTCGACGAGTATATGCAAAAATCTGAATCCTATGTGGATGTTAAAGTGTTTGCTACGGATGTAGATCCAGAAACCATTGCATTGGCGAGTCAGGCAAAGTTTGCACCTAATATTGTAGACGACTTAGGGAAAGACCGATTTAATCGCTATTTTACTCAAGAGGGGGATTATTACGTACTCATTCCGAGAATTCGTAAAATGGTGATATTTGCAGTCCACAATCTTTTAACCGACCCACCTTTCAGTAATATTCATCTCGCTATTTGTCGCAATGTTTTAATTTATTTTCAGCCGGATACACAAAAACGGGTGTTACTCATGCTGACATTCGCTTTACGTATGGGAGGATATTTGTTTTTGGGTCCTTCTGAAGTGAATACCGCTGTTGCTAAGTTAATGGACATAGTCAATGAGAGGCAACGGATTTACCGCAAGGTGAGTTCTCAAACTAAGTTGATAGGAGAGACTAATCATCAAGTTAAAGATTTTTCAGAAAAGAAAAAGTCTCCGTCGGTTGACAGTATCCTGAAAAGCTATGAGAAAAATAATGCTGCAGCCTATAACGTGCTGTTGGAAAAGATTTTAGAGGATTATCTTCCGCCATCTGTGTTAATGGACTCAGATAAAAACATTCTTCACTTCTATGGAGACATCAATCAATTTACACTCAGACCCACTAGGGGACGAGTTTCCAACGCTATTTTAGATGTAATGATTGAGCCTCTAACCATACCTGTTTCTTCAGCATTGCAACAGGCGGATAGGTCTGATGAGGATGTGGTTTTAAAAGAAGTTCCCGTCACCCTATCTAATGATAATCATTGTATGTGCGAGGTTTCAGTAAAACGATTAAGAAGTAGTAATTCAAATAGTAGTTATTATCTTTTGTGTATTCAGAAAGAACGCGCAATTTCTATTGACGATGAAAACTATTCTGCAATCAAATTTAACGTTGATGAGGCTGCTAACGAAAGAATTAAGGAGTTGGAAGCGGAGCTTAAATATTCTGAAGAGCGCCTCCAGTTGTCAATTGAAGAGTTGGAAACTACGAACGAAGAGTTGCAGTCTTCAAATGAAGAATTACTAGCTGCCAACGAAGAGCTACAGAGTACCAATGAGGAATTGCAATCTGTAAACGAAGAGCTGTACACAGTTAATTCGGAATACCAAGTAAAAATTGAAGAAGTGACTGCATCGAATAGTGACTTGGACACACTGATTAATAACATGGATGTGGGCATTGTATTTCTGGATGATCAGATGCTAATCCGAAAATATTCGCCAGCGGCTAATCGGCATTTTAATTTATTGGCTAGTGATGTCGGGCGCCCATTCCACCATATTTCCCACAATCTAGATTTCCCTTCTTTACTGAACGAATTAGCCAATGTATTCAAGGACGGTGCGAAGTTTGAGAAAATTGTACTGAATAACCAAACCAATAAACGGGTGTTGATACGGATAAATTCAAGTAGAAACGGTGATTTGAGTGGAGACAATAATTGTATATTAAGCCTTACCGAACTGGATGATGAGTTGCATTAGAAAGTTAAGAAGCGCTTAGAGAAATAAAACCCCAGCATAAGCTGGGGCAAAGAATGGTCGTACTATTGGTTAGCTTTAAGAAATTTTCTTACGCTACTTCTTTTTCATCTGAAGAATCGTCTTCTTCAACAACCTTTAGTTTTGGTTGAGAAGTGTCAACTTTTTTTTGCTTCTCATACAAGAACTTCAATACTTCTGAGCGGTAGTGGTTGTATTTTGCGTCGTCTGCTAATTCGAGACGGCTTCTTGGACGCTCCAGATCTACTGTCAACACTTCACCAATAGTTGCCGCCGGGCCATTGGTCATCATTACAATGCGGTCACTCAGCAGAACTGCTTCATCCACATCGTGCGTAATCATAATTACAGTGTTGTTTAGTACAGACTGGATTTCCATCAACGAGTCTTGCAGGTGAGCACGTGTCAGGGCGTCCAAGGCGCCGAAAGGTTCATCCATAAGCAGTACAGATGGCTGCATAGCCAAAGCGCGAGCAATACCTACGCGCTGTTTCATACCACCGGAAATTTCGTCAGGGCGTTTGTGCATAGCATGATCCATGTGCACCAGATGCAGATTGTGTTCAATCCACTCTTTCATTTCTACTCTAGATTTTTTGCCTCTGAATACTTGTTTTACCGCCAGTTCAACATTTTCATAAGCCGTTAACCAAGGCAACAGAGAATGGTTTTGGAACACAACTGCTCTTTCAGGTCCGGGTTCATTAACTTCTTTACCATCTAAGATTGCCCCGCCTTCAGTTGCTTGATAAAGACCAGCAACAATATTCAGTACTGTTGACTTACCACAACCTGAGTGACCAATCAGGGAAATAAATTCGCCTTTTTCGATCTTAAGGTTTACGTCAGTCAGTGCGCGGAATGGACCAGTTGGGGTTGGGAATTCAATGCCAACACCTGTTAATTCTAAATGTGGTTTACTCATTTTAAATCTCCAATAATTTGTGTTGGCTTAACGAATTTCTGCGTTTTTATCCCAGCTAACGGCTTTCTGCATCGTCAGCATGATTCGATCTAACAAGAAGCCGATGAAACCGATAACCAATACTGCAGTCATGATTCTGCCTAAAGAGTCAGAGGAGCCGTTTTGAAATTCGTCCCATACAAATTTACCCAGGCCAGGGTTTTGCGCGAGCATTTCAGCTGCAATTAATACCATCCAGGCGATGCCAAGCGATAAACGTAAACCAGTAAAAATCATGGGTACAGAGGAAGGTAAAACGATTTTTAATACGTGAGTAAACCAGCTTAAACGCAACACCTTGCTAACGTTTTGCAAGTCTTGGCTAACACTTGCAACACCGACAGAAGTGTTTAAAACAGTTGGCCACAGGCAGCAAAGCGTTACGGTAATCATTGAATTTAGGAATGCTTTATCAAACATTGGGTCGTCTGACACATAAACAGCAGACACTACCATGGTCACTAGGGGCAGCCATGCTAATGGTGAAACGGGTTTGAAAGTTTGTATCACTGGGTTAAGGGCGGAGTTAAGTGTTCGACTTAAACCGATAACAATTCCCAACGGCACTGCAATGATGGTAGCGATGATAAAACCGCTCATTACTGTAATTAGTGATGTGCCTATTTGATCAAAGAAAGTTGCCTTACCATTGAACTTTCTAATTTTGATTTCGGCGTCAGGATTTTTTTCCAATTTTTTAGCGTTACGTTCTTCCTGACGCTGATAAAATGCTGCTTCTTTTTCTCTCAAACGATTGTGGTCTGCAACTAAATTTCCTGCTTGTACATAGACTTCTTTAGGACCAGGAAAGGTTCCTAGTGATGTTTCAACTCTGCTGGCACCCACTTCCCACAACATTAGGAAAACTAAAATACCAATCATAGGTGTCACTATGGCTTTGATCGTTGAGGCAATGGTTTGTTTGGGTAGTTCGCCTTTGAATAACTTGATCCAAGGTTCAAAAGGCTTTTGTATCGTGGCGGCGATATTCATTAGCTTAAGCTCCGTTAAATATGAAGAGCACCAACTGCATTTGCAGTGGTGCTCGTTTGGGTTGTGACGTTAAGACTTAGATCTTGTCGGCACCTTTTAGACCAATGCTAAATTGCTCTAGGTATTCGTTTGGCTTTTTACCGTCGTAAACTACGTTGTCGATGAACTCAGTCTGTGGTGGGCGGAAACCATCTTCTTTTTCGAAATCTGGGAAATCAGAAGCTTTTACCAGACCTTCTTTGATCAGCTCTTTTGCAGCCATTGCATAGATGTCAGGACGGTAAACTTTCTTGGCGATATCCATGTACCAGCTATCAGGTTTTTGCTCTTCGATCTGACCCCAACGACGCATTTGAGTTAGGTACCAAATGGCATCAGAGTAGTATGGGTAAGTTGCGAAGTAACGGAAGAACACGTTGAAGTCAGGAACAGAACGCTTGTCGCCTTTTTCGTATTCGAAAGTACCAGTCATTGAGTTAGCGATAACATCGTAGTCGGCACCTACATATTCAGGTAAAGATAAAATCTTCACAGCGGCAGGGCGGTTAGCGTTGTTGTTTTCGTCCAACCATTGAGCGGCACGAATCATTGCTTTAACAACACGGATATGAGTGTTTGGATACTTGTCAGCCCAGCCTTTGCTTACACCGAAAACTTTTTCAGGATTGTTTTTCCAGATTTCGTAGTCAGTAATAACAGGTACACCAATGCCTTTGAATACAGCTTGCTGGTTCCAAGGCTCACCCACGCAGTAACCGTAGATTGTGCCCGCTTCCATAGTGGCTGGCATTTGTGGTGGAGGCGTTACAGACAATAGAGCGTCTGCATCAATTTGACCTGAGATATCACCTTTGTGAGGAGCGTAGTAACCTGGGTGAATACCACCGGCGGCTAACCAGTAACGCAATTCATAGTTATGGGTAGATACTGGGAAAACCATGCCCATTTTGAATGGCTCGCCTTCTTCTTTGAATTCTTCAACAACAGGCTTTAGGTAGTCAGCTTTAATTGGATGAACCGGTTTGCCGTTCTCATGTGGAACGTGCTTTTTCATTCTGTCCCAAATGTCGTTAGAAACAGTAATGGCGTTACCGTTTAAGTCCATTGAGAAAGCAGTGATGATGTGATCCTGGGTACCGAAACCAATGGTGGCACCTAGAGGCTGGCCAGCAAGCATGTGCGCGCCATCTAATTCACCATCAATGACACGATCCAGAAGAACTTTCCAGTTTGCTTGGGCTTCTAGAGTTACATAAAGGCCTTCGTCTTCGAAGTAACCGTTTTCAAGAGCAATGGCTAGAGGTGCCATGTCTGTAAGTTTAATAAAACCAAAGGTAAGATCTTCTTTTTCTGGCTCACCAACTTCTGCGAAAGAAGTGGTAACAGTTAAAGCAGTTGCAGCGACAATGGCACCGCGAGCAATTGCTTTAGTCAGTTTTAAAATGTTCATTCGTAACTCCGTGTTTTTCTCTTTCGAGATGGTTTTTTATCGCTAAAAAAATCGGGTTTTGTAACCAGTAGTTGATAGTTTTGCGTACACAGAGGTAATAGCGAGGGCTGTGCCAAGGTTAGGTAAAAAAAAAGACCTATGATTTTGCACTGTTATGGTTTGGTCGAGATGCCTAAAATCTATGAAAGTTTTTAGATGGTGCGAGTGCAAAATCAAAATGGCACAGAAGTGGTGATTTTGTGCTTATTTATAATGCAAAATCGCCTATTTGAATTGAAAATGGGGATACCCAGGGGGTATTAACCAAATACCACCAAGGGGGTATAAAAAAGCAATATGGAGCTAATATTCATAGTATTTATCACTCTGATTTTAGTGATGGCAATGTTTGTTGCACTAACAAGGTTACGTCGAGTCACTTACTTAATTCGACGAGAAAATGTTATTGAAATTCTTGAAATGGTGTTGGATCACAAAGCCACAATTAACGATTGGCAAGTGTTTCTGGGTGTGCCTATTAGACACGACCCATATCTAGAACAAATAAGACAACAGTGTGAATTAATTGATGAACAAGAAGGTATGGTTTTCAGAAATAAATTATTAACAAAAGTAGGGGAAAGCAGGGTGCAAAACCTGCTGGAGGAGATTAAGAAAAACGATCAGATGGAGTTTTAGCCAGCCTGTAAAAAGTCAGAAAGTATTTTAATAAATACCTGTGGCTTTTGTGCCTGCGGCCAGTGTCCGGCACCGGAAATAATTTTTGCTTTCGCGTTCGGAAACAGTTCTAAAATTCTTGGTTGGTCTTCTGCTTGAATATAGTTTGAGTCTCCGCCTTTTATAAATAGTGTTGGGCCAGTAAAGGTACCTTCATCCGTGGGTGATGCCGCAATGTTAGAGTATTGTTTTTCCAGTGCAGGAAGATTGAAACGCCAATCGAAGTTTTTTTGTTCGTCTCTAAAAAGACTCTTCATTAAAAAACTTCTCACCGCACTGTCATCAATTCCTTGCTTCAGTGTTTCTTCTATCTCTTTACGGGATTTGTAGAGTCCAATATCCATCCCATTTAAAGTGGTAAATACGTTGTTATGATTTGGCGCGTAAGTTTTAGGCGCTATATCTACCACCACTAGCTTTTGAATGCTTTCCGGTGACATTAACGCCAGTTGCATGGCAACCTTGCCCCCCATTGAGTGCCCCAACATAAGAGGCGATTTCAAACTTAATTTATCCAAAAGTTTTTCGATGTCTTCCGCCATGATGGCGTAGTTCATTTCATTACTGTGAAAAGATCTTCCGTGGTTTCTTAAATCGACCAAGGTTACTTCAAATTGATTGGACAGGGCTTTGGCTACCGATTTCCAATTGTCTCCATCTCCAAAAAGACCGTGTAAAATGACTAATGGTTCGCCAGAACCCAGTGTTTGTGTGAATAGTTCCATGTTGCTTCTATAATGATCGCTGGAAAGTAAGATTGGTATTTTAAAGGAGACTCTGATTAACTCCAGTGTTGCTCTGGCTTACAGGCGAGTTCTGAATCAAGGCGCCTTCTTGCAGGAATGTCTGGACCTTTCAAAAGAAGGCAACACCGAGTCAGGACTCGCCTGTAAGTCGGAATGCCGAACCACCCGCAGGGCGGGTCTAAACGCGTTTTTCTCTTTGTTGAAACTTTTGAAAAGGTCTAGACATTTCCTACAAGTTTCGCCGCGATAAAAATCACGTTTAGATATCCGCAGTGCAGCACTGTAGTTAATCAGAGTCTCCTAAAAATATGGACTGTCGTAGTAGTTGTGGCGCCTGTTGTATTGCACCATCCATCAATAAACCTTTTCTTGGGATGCCAGAGGGTAAGCCTGCTGGGGTGAGATGTGTGCATCTGAATGATCAAATGCGATGTGAGATTTTTACCAGTCCAGAGCGTCCTAAAATCTGTGGCGACTTAAAACCTGAACCTTGGTTTTGCGGAGAAACCAAAGAGCAGGCATTAAAAATCATATCAGATCTTGAGAAACAAACGAGTTAACCCGAGTTCATACCCGGGTATTCTTAGCAGTTCTCTATAACAGCTCGCTCTGATTAGCTGCTTCAATGATGGCTTGAATATTTTCTCCATCTGGACTGCTTTCCAAGCCAAGTTTCCCGAAAGAGGGTACAGATGCCCATTCAACGTCTGAATAAGTGACGCCATCTTTGCTGAAGTGGATCAGGTTCGCGACGCGGATTATATCGGCGTAACCAAGCTCGGGGGAATCGTCTGTAAACTGTTCAAATGACTTTGGAAGATCAACCAGCTCTTCAGCAAAGTCCCATTTTTTAAGAATCAAGCAGCCTAACTCTGGGTTCAGCGCGCTGATTACTTTGTCTAGGGATATGCCGTCTTGTATCAATGAATCATTTTCTTCAGCAAATGTCAGAATTGGCAACGCACCTAGCCGATGGACTAGTGCCGCTAACGTGGCTTCGTCGGGGGGAATTTTACTGTGGCGTTGGGCAATGACGTAAGCCAGATTGGCGATTTTAGTGGTGGTATGCCAGATATCACGCAGCCTTTGATCAATGATGTCTGAGGTGGCCTGAAACATTTGTTCCATCGCTAGACCAATGGCTAGATTGGCTGTGTAATTCATGCCCAGGCGACTGATCGCCATGGTAAGGTCTTTAACCTCCTGAGGTGCCCTCAGCAAAGGAGAGTTGGTGACACGAATGATTCTTGCCGCTAGAGCCGTGTCTTGGCTGATAATCTTGGTTAGATCCGCAATGATCGCATCTGGGTTTTCAGCAACATCTCTGACTTTCATAGCCACTTCGGGCAATGTGGGCAAGGTAAGCTGATCTTTTTCTATTGCGTCGATGATGTCTTCGCGAACAGTTTCTACTAATGAGGCCATATTGGGTTCCGGGCTAGTTCAACCCGGAACTGATGTTAAAGCGCTAGGGTGCAAAGCTGCATCAATCTCTGCAGCTGCATAGGGCTCGACCGGGTTAAGAGTTACTGGTTTTAACAGTATAGGGCAGGTTTTGGAGGGTGCAGGGAGGATTGCCATTTTGATCTAAAAACAGGTCAAACTCTGCTTCTGATTCCGTTAGGTTTGCCAATGCCCAATGCATGTCTTCATGGTTGACTAGATTAATGATTTCACCAACTTTTTTGCCATCCTTATTCTGAATCACAAGGGTTTCAATAGCTGTTTCTGCAGTAATAAAATGAGCCCAGTTTTTTAATTTTCCACGGTAATTGAGGCGAGCCACAATTTCTTGGCCGGTGTAACACCCCTTAGTAAAGCTCACGGCTTCCAAAGCGTGCAGGTTTATTTGTTGGGGAATCCACTTGTCTATGTTGTCAGCATCAATCCAGGGTAAGCCAGACTCTATGTCCGCTGCCTGCCAAACTGCTTTCTCTAAAAAGCTAGCTTTGTCTTCATAACTGGAAAGAAGCTCTTCGTAGCCAGATGTTAGTGGATTGGCTAACCATAGTTGGCGATTTCCAGGGAAAGCTATGGCCAATTGTTTGTCCTTTAGCGCGACTGCAAAATGTTCTGACTCACTAGGGTTATCAAAGGCACCAATTAAATGAAATTCCTTAGTGGCGTCTTTTAGCTCTACTTTGAAGAAAACGGCGTACTTATTCAGGGTTTTGATAAAGTTGTCAATGATGGATCTATCCATAATGAGCAGTATGTCTTGCTCAATGCCCACTGCTAAGAAGTTGCCGTAGGCTCGACCTTTTGGGTTACAGGCTGCCCCCAATATTGCTTTGCCAGTAAAGTCTTTCTCAAAGTCGGCTGTTGTTTGTCCGTGCAAAAGTTTTGTAGCGTCTTGGCCTTTTACACTGACTATTCCCAGATGTTCCGGCAGACAATATTGTTTTTCGGTCATGGTGATACCTTCAATTCGTATAAGCGGGTTATAATATTCTTTCTATATGGGATAACAAAAAACTAATCAAATGGTTTCTGAAGAAAAATTTAATCGTCTGTTTTGGCATAGCCGCCGAGGTATGCTGGAGCTGGATCTAATTTTAGTGCCTTTTCTAGAAAAACATTTTCGCAATATAGGTGAAGAAGATCAGCAGCGATACGAACAATTGTTGACCTGTGAAGATCAAGATATGTTTGCGTGGTTTTTAGGGAATCGTAAACCTGAAGACCCAGAAATAGCCAAAATTGTTGGGGTTATTCTTGAACTCCACCGGCCTGAATCCTAATCAGTTAATTACTCTTCAACTTTTCCCATCTCTATTTATTCTGGGGTGGCTATGGCTTGTTTTTAGCATGGTTGCTCTGGGTATTTTGTTTACAGAAATGCCTTTGTGGGCAAACCTCATTTTGGATTTATTGTTAGTACTGGGGTTTGTCCATTGTATTAAAAATTGGTTTTTGTTAGCTCACAACAACTCAATAACTGTTCTGGAATGGCAAGAAAAGGTAGGAAAAATTCACTTCAAGGATGGAAGAGTGGTGGAGGTTGTGTTGGCTGACGGCACCTTTGTCACATCTTTGTTGACTGGGTTGATGTTGAAACCTAAACGAGGTGGAAAACGATACCGAGTGAATTTGTTTCCTGACTCTGCGGATAGAGAGCAAATACGGTTACTTCGTATTGCTCTCAGAACTGGTGTAGCGTCTAAAGATCTGGAGTAAGTATGGTCTCTGCAGCAGCAGGCAGTGCGTCTGGAAAGTCTAGGGTAAAGTGCAAGCCCCGGCTTTCCTTACGAGATATTGCTGCTTCAATAATTAATTGTGCGACCATGACTAGATTCCTCAATTCCAGCAAATCATTACTGACTTTATAATTGCTGTAATACTCCAGAATTTCATCCTGTAGTAGACCAATACGATTTTTGGCTCGCTTCAGTCGTTTGCTGGTTCTAACAATGCCCACATAGTCCCACATAAAACGACGTACTTCGTCCCAGTTGTGAGAAATCACCACGTCTTCATCAGAGTCTGTCACCTGAGTGTCATCCCAAGGTGGAATATCAACATCTGAAAGACCTTTGTTAAAGACTTGTTTCATGTGCTCAGCAGCAGAAGATGCATAAACTAGGCATTCCAAAAGCGAATTACTCGCCAGTCGATTTGCTCCGTGTAGACCTGTGTGGGCGCATTCTCCAATGGCATACAGCCCAGGAATATCGGTTCTGCCACTATGGTCAGTTTTCACTCCACCACAGGTATAGTGAGCAGCAGGTACTACAGGAATGGCTTCCTTGGTGATATCAATGCCGAATTTTAAGCATCTTTTATAAATAGTCGGGAAGTGACTCTTAATGAAGTCGTCATCTTTATGGCTAATGTCCAGAAACACATGATCGACACCCAGTCGCTTCATTTCATGGTCGATTGCGCGCGCCACTATGTCCCTGGGTGCTAACTCTTTTCTTTCATCAAACCTGTGCATAAAGCGTTCGCCATTTGGTAAAAGAAGCCGTCCTCCTTCTCCTCTCACCGCCTCTGAAATCAAGAAGTTTTTGGCATGGGGGTGGTACAAACAAGTGGGATGAAATTGGTTAAATTCCATATTAGATACTCGACAGCCCGCTCGCCAGGCCATGGCAATGCCGTCGCCGGACGTGCCATCTGGGTTTGATGTATAGAGGTAAGTTTTTGCGGCTCCTCCAGTAGATAAGCCAACAAATTGAGAATGAATGGTGACAACTTCTCCTGATTGCTGATTCAGAATATACGCACCTAGGCACCTGTTTTCAGGTAAGCCGAGTTTACGACTGGTGATGATGTCTACCGCCGTATGTTTTTCCAATAAAGTGATATTGTCTTTGGTTTTAATCTTTTTAATTAGTGTGTCAGATATGGCTCTACCTGTTGCATCTGCTGCATGAATGATGCGCCGATGACTATGCCCACCCTCGCGAGTGAGATGAAACCCGAAGTCAGCTTCGCTGTCTGTAGTAAATGGAACGCCTTGATCAATCAGCCACTTAATGGATTCTGTGCTGTTTTCAACAGTAAATCTAACCGCACTTTCGTTGCAAAGCCCGGCGCCGGCTGTGAGGGTGTCTTGAACGTGTTTTTCTATGGAATCGCCGTGATCCAAAACCGCTGCAACCCCTCCCTGAGCCCATTGGGTGGAACCTGTATCCAGGGTGCCTTTGCTAACAAGGGCGATTTTCCATTCCTTAGGAAGGTGAAGAGCCAAGGTTAAACCTGATGCGCCTGTACCAATGATAAGGGCGTCAAAGTGTTGATTAGTAGAGGGTTTGCGGGGCATTTAAAGTGATCCGGTCTGTTAAATCTGCCGTGTTACATCTAATAACAATGGGCCATCTAAGGATTATATTAAATAAATTTAGTCATTTCAGTTGACCTAACTGAACTTTTCCTAGGGATAGGGGTCAGTTTAAGTGATTATAGGGATCGGCTGAAAAAAAGGGGGACGTTGATCCATGAGTCAGGAAGCTGACCTGCAAATGGTTAAAAAAGTGCAAAAGGGTGATCGCAGGGCATTCGACATGCTGGTAATGAAGTATCAGCAGCGAATCGCGGCACTTATTAGTCGCTATGTAAAAGATAGCCATGAAGTGCAGGATGTTGCTCAAGAGGCATTTATTAAAGCTTACAGAGCAATTAATAATTTTAGAGGCGATAGTGCTTTTTATACTTGGATGTATCGCATCGCGATTAACACGGCGAAGAATCATCTTTTGATAAAAAACCGTCGCCCACCAGGGTCAGATGTCGAGCTTGAAGATGCGGAGTTCTATGAAGGTAGTGACGGTTTGAAAGACCACACCACACCAGAAAACTCCCTGAGTAGAGATCGCTTAGAGTCAGCGGTTTACAAAGCCATAGAAGGGTTACCAGAGGATCTCAAAATGGCGTTAACGCTGAGAGAATTTGATGGTATGTCCTATGAAGAAATCGCTGATGTAATGGAAACACCAATTGGAACCGTTCGCAGTCGAATTTTTAGAGCTCGCGAATCAGTAGACAAGAAGATACAGCCATTTTTAGAACGGGCTGCAGTTTAATTAATTTAATGCTAGTTGGAAAAACGAGGTAGTTATGACTGAGCAAGCAAAAGAGTCTTTTTCAGCCTGGCTGGATGACAATGCTACGGAACTGGATGTGCAGCGAATGATGAAATCGTTGGAATCTGATCCGTCATTGTTAAATGAGTTTAGAAAAATATCAGAAGCTAAAGACTTAGTTTCAAATTCACAACCAATGAATTTGACCGATGGTTTATGGCAAAAAATAGACGGGTTGGAAGAAGAAATCGTTCCACAAAACGTTGAGCCGTCAAAACCAAAGCAGAAACTATTTAAAGGTGTTGCTAGTGTAGCCGTTGCAGCTTCTGTGACTATGGCCGTGTTGTTTAGCGCTCGCTATGTTGCGGTAGCAAATAATGAATCTGGTGTTGTGAATCCCGTTGCAACCAATCCTGCGGTTGAGACAGAAGCAAGCGATTCCATGATTGCGACTCAAGAAAGGCTTCAAAAATACTTGAAAGAGCATGTTGAACAAGCAGCTTTTAATAGTGGTAGAGCGGTTATGCCGATCGACAGCAGCACTGAAATTGAAGTGTCTACGATTGAAGAATAAGTTTGTCGATATGAAGTATTTGTTTTCATCAATATTCGCTGTTGTCTGTCTTGTCAGTTCATCAGTCTATGCTCAACAGACTGGTGAACAGCTAGTAGCTAACATGATTGAGGCCGGCACTAAGCTCAGTTATCAAGGTAGCTATGTGTTTAAATCTGGCGACCGTATGTTGATGATGAAAATCAAATACCGATTCAAGAATAACAAAGAAGAAGAACGTATCATGATGTTGAACGGTGGCGAGATGGAAGTGTTTCGCAGTGGCGGCAGAGTGGTATGTGTTCATTACGATAAAAAGTTAGAAGACACTGATCACAGCATTGCTTCTAGGCCTTTTGCTCATGTTTATCAAAAAGAGTTTAAGGAAGGGTTATCCCATTACGATTCCGTGATCACTTCTACTGATAGAGTTGCGAATCTTGATGCAACAGTGGTGACCATCATCCCGAAAGATAGGCAAAGATACAGCTATCGGGTTTGGATTTCTAACGACCATTACATGTTATTGAAGTCACAGATGCTCTCTGCGGATCAACAAGTGTTAGAGACCTTTCAATACGTTGAATTGAATATGAATCCGGAATTTACGGATGCGGACTTTGCGATACCCACTGACCGTGAACTAGTGAGTCATACTCGATTTGTGCCTAGATTTCCTGAAACAGTAGCTACCAATAGTGAGTGGATACCAGATTGGAAACCTGTTGGTTATGAATTAAAAAAGGCCTCTGGTAGGCCAGGGAAGGAGACGCTGATTTATAGCGATGGCCTCAGCACCTTTAGTATTTTTGTAGAACCATCTGAAAGTTACGATAATATGGTTGCCAATTATGGCGCAACCGTCGCAGTCATGCGGCAAGTCGGCGACTACTCGATTACCCTGGTTGGTGAACTACCTGAACAAACCGCCCGTAAGATAGCCCAATCTATTCATTAATGAAGGCCTAATGGTCTAAACTATCGTTACTTATTAATTTTAAAGAGGGTTGCGGATGCTTCATGAAACCGGAACGGTGGTAGCTGATGATGGTCAGTACATCTGGGTCGAAACGGTTCGTGCTTCAGCCTGTAAATCCTGTTCTGCGAAAGCAGGTTGTGGTCAAGCGGTTATGGGTGAGCTGTTTGACGAGTCTGCACAATTCAAAAAAAATCTAATGCGATTACCAAGCCCTGGTATAGATTTAATGGGGCAAGAGGTCACCTTAGGTATTCCCGAAGACGCTCTGATCAGAACATCTTTTTTACTTTATGGGCTGCCACTTTTACTCATGATTGTTGGTGCAACTTTTAGCCAATGGTTGTTTAGCAGTGACTGGATAACAGCTGTTTTTGCACTCTTTGGATTAGCGGCAGGCTTGGGTTATGCTCGCTTAAAATCGAAGGATTGGGAGTGTGAAAGTCGTTATCACCCTCAACTCGTAAACTTGCCAATTAGGTCTGTAAATATCGAGTAAGACGACTAGAAGCAGCTATAAAAAATCGCAATCTATAGGGGAATTATTTAATAACCTGGAGGTTGCAAGGGTGACCGATACGCTTCAAAAATTTCACTTGTCACAAGTCTGGTTTGTTTTATTTTTTGCCCTAGTGGCAACATCGGCTGTCAGCTCAACAGTCACCCTACCTGATTTTACTGAGCTTGTTGACGAGTACTCCCCATCTGTTGTGAAAATTGGTGCTAGTTCATCTGGTAGTTCAAATCCTCATGGTGGTATTCAACAAGATGTTCCAGAAATATTCAGAGACTTTTTCTTTGGCGATGTGCCCGGACAAAGATCTCGCCCAAGACGGGCCAGTGGATCTGGATTCCTAGTATCTGATGACGGCTACATTCTGACTAACAATCATGTTATCGAAGGTGCAGACACCATTACGGTTTGGAAAACAGATAGAACCCAATACGATGCTGTCATTGTTGGTGTAGATCCGAGAACAGATTTAGCCCTACTCAAAATTGAAGGTGAAGACTTCCCTCATTTAGAACTGGGTAACTCCGATGATGTGAAGGTTGGAGAATGGGTGCTGGCTATTGGGTCTCCATTTAATTTGGACTACTCAGTAACCGCCGGAATCGTCAGTGCTATGGGGCGCAACATTGGTGAGAACTATGTTCCGTTCATTCAGACTGATGTAGCTATCAATCCAGGTAACTCCGGGGGGCCGTTGTTTAACCTTGACGGTAAAGTTATTGGCATCAACTCTCAAATTTATAGCAACAGCGGCGGATTCATGGGTGTTTCCTTTGCTATTCCATCTAACTTGGTGGTGAATGTTTTCGAACAGCTCAAAGAGAACGGTAGAGTTGCTAGAGGTTGGTTGGGGGTACTGATCCAAAATATTGATCAGGACTTAGCTGAGTCCTTCGGGTTGGATAAACCTACCGGTGCTTTAGTGAGTGAAATTGTCGCTGGTGGTCCGGCCGATGAAGGCGGTATTTTACCCGGAGACATTATTTTGGAATTTGAAGGCAAAGAGATCACTTCTTCAGCTGGTCTGCCGCCAGCAGTGGGTAGAGTTCAGCCAGGAACCAAGGTAGAGCTGCTTGTACTCAGAGATGGCAAAGAGACCACCATTAAAATGGAAATCGGTGAACTACCAGATGAAGGTCAACTTGCCGGCAGAATCAATCCTCCTGCAACCCAGGCTGATAACGCTCTTAACTTAGTTGTGGTTGATCTCACCGAGAAAGAAAAGGAAGAACTGGGTGAAAACGGCGTTAAGGTGACAGTAGTTGAAGAAGGCCCAGGTGCTGATGCAGGTGTTCAGCAAGGTGATGTGATTACCATGATTGGTAGTCGACGAATTGATGACGTTGATGAGTTTAAAGACATTCTGGATAGAATTCCGAAAGGTCGAGCTTTTGCTTTGAGGCTTTTGCGTAATGGATCACCGATGTTTTTGCCGGTCAGAATTAATTAAATTTGGGTAAATCATTGTTTTTAAACCAAACAGGCCACGTCTTCGTGGCCTGTTTGGTTATATTGAAGTAAAATCCACCGCCTTTTGGTTAGCTGGTAAAAACACCTGTGAGTAGCGATTTATCTCATATTAGAAACTTCTCAATTATTGCCCATATCGACCACGGCAAGTCCACCTTGGCAGATCGTTTTATTCAGCACTGTGAAGGGCTGAGTGAGCGTGAAATGGCCGCTCAGGTTCTAGACAGCATGGATATTGAGCGAGAACGTGGAATCACAATTAAGGCTCAAAGCGTAACCCTGAACTACAAGGCGGAAGACGGAGAAACTTACCAGTTAAACTTCATTGATACGCCTGGTCACGTGGACTTCACTTATGAAGTCTCCCGCTCGTTAGCCGCCTGCGAGGGTGCTTTGCTGGTGGTTGATGCTGCTCAAGGCGTTGAAGCTCAATCTGTAGCTAACTGTTACACCGCAATTGAGCAGGGATTGGAAGTGGTTCCCGTTTTAAACAAAATGGATTTGCCCCAGGCCGAGCCCGATCGTGTTGCTCAAGAAATAGAAGAAATTATTGGCATTGATGCAACAGATGCCACCCAATGTTCAGCAAAAAGTGGCTTGAACATTGATAAGGTTCTCGAAGACATTGTTACCAAGGTTCCTGCTCCTGAAGGCAATGTTGACGGACCTTTGCAGTGCTTAATCATTGATTCCTGGTTTGATAACTATTTGGGTGTTGTCTCTCTTGTACGCGTTCAAAACGGTATCCTGAAGAAGAAAGACAAAATTCATATCAAGTCTACCCAGTCAAACCATATCGTTGACTCAGTGGGTATCTTTACACCTAAACGTACAGAAACCGGTGAATTAAAAGCCGGTGAAGTGGGCTTTATTTGCGCTGCAATTAAAGATATTCATGGTGCCCCAGTCGGTGACACCATCACTCACGCCAATACCACAGAAGTCGAACAACTCCCTGGATTCCAAACCATCAAGCCTCAGGTGTATGCCGGGTTATTTCCAACCAGTTCAGATGATTATGAGGATTTTCGCGAAGCACTTGAAAAGCTTAGCCTCAATGATGCATCCCTGTTTTACGAACCTGAAACTTCTGATGCATTAGGCTTTGGTTTCCGCTGTGGATTCCTCGGTATGTTGCACATGGAGATTATTCAGGAGCGACTCGAAAGGGAATACGATTTAGATCTTATTACCACTGCTCCTACCGTGGTATATGAAGTGGAAAAAACAAATGGCGACACAGTCTATGTTGATAACCCGTCAAAGCTGCCAGATTCAGTATCCACTGCTGAAATCCGCGAGCCCATAGTCAAAGCCAATATTCTGGTACCCCAAGACTACTTAGGTAACGTTATTACATTATGTGTTGAACGAAGAGGTGTTCAGAAAGATATGCAGTTTTTGGGTGGGCAGGTTTCCATTACCTATGATCTTCCCATGGCAGAAGTGGTTATGGATTTCTTTGATCGTTTGAAATCTGTGTCTAAGGGTTTCGCGTCTCTAGATTTTGGGTTTGACCGCTTTGAGGCCGCAGATATGACCCGCTTAGATGTGATGGTTAACGGTGAGCGTGTTGATGCGCTGGCGGTAATCATGCACAAAGACAATATTCGCGGCCGCGGCTTGGCCTTGTGTCAAAAAATGAAAGAATTAGTACCTAGGCAAATGTTTGATGTGGCCATTCAGGCAGCCGTAGGGAACCAAGTTATTGCTCGTACAAATGTGAAGGCCTTGCGTAAAAATGTAACCGCCAAGTGTTATGGTGGTGACGTGAGTCGGAAAAAGAAACTGCTTCAGAAGCAAAAAGAAGGCAAGAAGCGCATGAAGCAATTTGGCAGTGTAGAAATACCTCAAGAAGCATTCTTGGCGGTTTTACAAGTTGATAGTTAAGGAATAAAAATGGATTTGTTTAATCTGGTAGCCATCCTAACCACTGTGATCGGTGGCCTTTGGCTTCTGGAAGTTTGTACATTAGGAGTGAAGCGCCAGTTCAAAGCTAGGGATCTGGTGGCAGCTAGAGCCGATGCAGCTTTAGTTTTAGAACAAATAAAAGAACCAGACTACAACATTTGGATGCGTAGAGCCTTTGTGACTCTATTATTTCCCCTGTTATATCTAGCAATCAAAAAGAGTATGGATTTCGCTATACTGCTCGTTTTAGCAAATTTTGTGACTGGTGCTGTTTATTTGCTCGATGTGCTTTTAGTGCATCGAGTAAGAAAGTCAGTGGTGGAGGAGCTGGGCGAGACATACAAGGACCAACCTGGACTCCAGGAGCAAGCTGCTAAGTTTCCAGAGTTAGTTGAATACTCTCGTTCATTCTTTCCAGTACTTGCAATAGTGCTGGTATTAAGATCTTTTCTGATCGAGCCCTATCAAATACCTTCAGGTTCAATGAAGCCAACGTTACAAATTGGGGACTTTATTGCCGTTAATAAATTCTCGTATGGTTTTAGATTACCCATCACAGGACATCAGATCATCCCAGTAGATACACCAGAAGCGGGCGACATTATTGTTTTTAAGCCACCTCATGAAGAAGCCAGAGGTAAAACCTTTATCAAACGGGTAATCGGCGTTCCAGGGGATAAAATTCATTACGACTATTCGAATAAAAAGCTTTGGATTAATGATCAAGAAATTAAACCGGAATTCATTGAAGTTCAATTAGTAGATGGTCGACAAACATTATTGTTAAAAGAAACTCTTGGTGATGTTGAACACGATATCTATGTCAATCGCGGACAAGCACCTTATATACCTGGCGCCTGGATATCTCCCAAAGGCGAAGTGATCCCAGAGGGTAAATACTTCGTGATGGGCGATAATCGTGACAATAGCCACGATTCAAGGTATTGGGGTTTTGTAGACGAACAGGCTATTCTAGGCAAAGCATTTGCAGTCTGGATGCATTGGAGAGGATTTAATTCTTTGCCAGGCTTTGGTCGAAATAGATTATTAGATTAGAAGGTCGGATTACTCATGAATAGCAAACACAAGCAAGGTGGCTTTTCCATTGCGTCGATCGCGTTCATCATTTTGCTTGTTTCATTCTTTGGAACACTCTTGGTGAAACTTGGCCCCATTTACAACGATCATTTTTACCTAACGGCTTTAGTAAAAGACTTATCTTTGGAAGCCGGAAGTAGTAATAAGTCGATTCGTGAGCTAAGGGAGTCAATGAGAAAAAATTTGTTGGTTAATAATGTTACTTTTGACTTGGCAAATCTTACTCTCGATAAATCCAAAGGCAGCGTACCCGTGTTAGTGTTGAATTACGAAACCAGAGTACATGTACTATTCAACATTGACGCTGTCGTGGTATTTAACGAAGAGTACATAACTCAACCTTGATGAAATCTTCTAAACTTCCTACTTTACAGCAAACGATTGGTTATCAGTTTTCAGATATTGGTTTGTTGCAACTCGCTTTGAGTCACAGAAGTTATTCCAGCCAAAATAATGAACGGCTGGAGTTTCTGGGTGACTCCATTTTAAATTTTGTAATTGCTGAAGATGTATTTCAACGATTTCCCGAAGGCAAAGAAGGGCAATTGAGTCGTCTTCGTGCCCGCTTGGTAAAGGGGCAAACCCTAGCTGAAATAGCTAGAGAGTGGGGGCTGGGAGACTTCCTATTGTTGGGAAGTGGAGAACTGAAAAGTGGTGGTTTTCGACGAGAATCCATTTTAGCTGATGCAGTAGAAGCCATTATTGGTGGAATATATTTGGACAGTGGAATGAATGAAGCTCGAGCCAAGGTGCTGAACTGGTATCAGTCGCGACTGCAAGAGCTTACGCTTGAAGACACCTTGAAAGATTCCAAAACTAGGCTTCAAGAGTATCTTCAAGGGAGAAAACTCGATCTCCCAAAATATGAGGTGATCAGCATTACCGGTGCAGCTCATGACCAACGCTTTGAAGTTGTTTGTACCAGTGCTATTAATGACGTGCCCGTGACGGGTAAAGGCGGTAATCGTAAATCTGCCGAACAAGATGCAGCCAGACAAATCCTAAGCTTAATTGAAAACCTGAAAGGCTAGCCCATGATCGAGCCTAATCAACGTTGCGGCTTTGTCGCTATTGTCGGAAGACCAAATGTTGGAAAGTCGACCCTTCTAAACAGAATACTAGGGCAAAAGCTTAGTATTACCTCTCGTAAGCCCCAGACCACTAGACAGCAGATACTTGGCATTAAAACCTATAATGATGCCACTCAGGTTATTTATGTGGACACGCCGGGTTTGCATTTAGGGCAAAATAAAGCCATTAACCGTTTTATGAACCGAGCGGCGACCACTGCCGTAAAAGATGTTGATGCAATTGTTTTCATCGTAGACAAAAACAAGCTGACCGACGAAGACAGGTTTGTTCTAGAAAGACTTAAAAACAATCAGGCACCAGTCATTCTTGCCATAAACAAAGTAGACCAAATGGAAAATAAGGAAGACTTATTGCCATTTATTGAAGAACTTAGGTCGATTAGAGACTTCGATGCGGTATTCCCGATGTCAGCTTTAAATGGTCAAAACATTGATCAGCTTGAGCATCAGGTAAAAAGTTATGTTCCAGAAGGGATGCATTTTTTTCCAGAAGACCAAATCACAGATAGAACGGAACGTTTTTTGGCTGCCGAAATTGTGAGAGAAAAAATTGTAAGACAACTAGGTGCTGAGATACCTCACAATGTTGCGGTAGAAATCGAAAAGTGGGAATTTGATTCCAAGACATTGCATATTCATGCTTTGATACTGGTGGAGCGAGACGGTCAGAAAAAGATTGTGATAGGTGATAAAGGCTCACGACTGAAAAAAATAGGGACAGACGCCCGAAAAGATATGGAGCGATTGTTCGATGAGAAAGTTATGCTAAACCTTTGGGTCAAAGTTAAGGGCGGCTGGTCAGACGATGAGCGGGCACTTCGAAGCCTGGGTTATAGAGATGAATAACGAGCAGTTTGCTTTTGTTGTTCATCGTCAAATGAAAAATGATTCCATAGAAACACTAACTTGCTTAACTCATCAACAAGGGTGTATTGATTTATTTAGCCGCCTTCCAAAGTCCCAGACTCCCATGTTTCAGCAACTCCGTTTAGACATCAGTAATAAAAACTTCATCAATTCTGCATGCAGTGATGCCAAGGCAATTCCATTAAAGGGCAACACTCTTTATGCTGGCCTTTATCTGAATGAGCTGATAGTCAGACTTTTGATAAAACACACCTTAAGTGAGAGTTTCTGTGGCGTCTATGCCAGTACATTGCATGCAATTGCACTGTCAGATAACTATGAGCCAGAGCTAAGGTATTTTGAAAAAATCTTGCTGGATGAGTTAGGTTTGGGTATCGACTATTTCAAAGATATCAATGGTAGAGCGGTACAGTCAGAATCATTTTATGAGTATCAGGTGGAATCAGGTTTTAGGTTAACCGCTGATTCCCGTAAAATCTCCGGAGAAACCTTGGTTCAGATAAGAGAAAATAATTGGCAATCAAAAATGTCCCTGATTGTCGCTAAGCAAATTAATCGCCAAACATTACAAAAATTATTAGGTCGGGAACCATTGCGTTCTCGACAGTATTTTCTAAAAAGGTGACGAGAATGGCTGCTGAGAAAAACTGTTTATTAGGCGTTAATATTGATCATATTGCGACACTGAGAAACGCAAGAGGTACTATTTATCCAGAGCCTGTACAGGCTGCATTAATTGCGGAACATGCGGGTGCGGACGGTATAACCGCCCACCTTAGGGAAGATCGCCGTCATATCATTGATCGTGATATTGAACTCTTAGCCGCAACCTTACAGACCAAATTGAATTTGGAAATGGCCGTCACTGACGAAATGGTTGCGATCGCGGTCAAAACAAAACCTGCACATTGTTGCTTGGTACCAGAAAAGCGAGAAGAGGTTACCACGGAGGGCGGGTTAAACGTTTTAGAATCGGAAAGTACTGTGGCCAAAGCTTGCGATCAGTTAGCTTCCGCAAATATTGATGTAAGCTTATTTATAGATCCAGAAAAAGATCAAATTGATGCAGCGAAAAGATGTGGCGCTCCTACTATTGAAATTCATACTGGTGCATACGCAGATGCAACTGATGTTGTTTTAAGGAACAATGAATTAGCCAGAATCATTGATGCCGCAAAATATGCCGCTGACCTAGGGCTGGTGGTGAATGCTGGGCATGGATTGCACTACCATAACGTTACACCAATTGTTCAGGTTCCTGAGTTTAATGAATTGAATATTGGTCATTCTATAATAGCTAGGGCTGTTATCTGCGGCTTGGATTTAGCCGTTCGGGATATGAAAGAATTACTTAAGCGCTGAATATGATAAAAGGCATAGGCACCGACATAGTTTCAATCGCTAGAATTAAAGACGTAATTGAGCGTAATGGAGATGCTTTTGCTAAAAGAATTCTAACGAAGGATGAGTTGCAGATTTATCTAGTCAAAAGAGATGCTGTTAATTGGCTAGCAAAGCGATTTGCTGCGAAAGAGGCTATATCTAAAGCCTTGGGTACAGGTATAGCTAAAGGTGTGTCTTGGGCCGATTTTCAAATCTTAAATGACGAATTGGGTGCTCCGATGGTTGACGTGTCTGGGGTTGCTAAAGACAAATTAGCGACTCTGGGCGCTTCGACTATTCATCTTTCCATTTCAGATGAAAAAGAATTTGCAGTTGCCTTTGCTGTTATCGAATAATACTACGCCCAAATAAAAACAGACTATTAATCACAAAATCAGGCAGTCACCCCTTGTTTTAGTTGCAATAACATCGGTTTCCAATCGTTTTCCTCTGCCCAGCGCTGTACTTCTCCCATTTCTTCACAGAGTATAAATAGTGCATCCTCAACTTGGCGGTAATGCTTTTGTTTTATTAAAGTTTCAGTTTTAGCTGCGGATGATTGGAGCTTTGGCACTCCACAGTATTTCGTTGCACCATGGAGTCGATGAACCAGTTCCAATAGCTGTGTGTAATCACCTTCATGATAAGCCTGAATCATAGCTTGCTCATCTTCCACTAAGCTGTCCAGCAACATTCCAAACATGTCTTTTGCTAAATCTTCTTTATTACCAGCCCTTGTAAGTGCTAATTGCAAATCTACAGAATGGGTTTCAACTGGCTTACTGAGTTTGTCTGAATTTTCAGGAATATTTTTAATTGCTTGGCTGTTGTTATTTGATTCCTGTTGAGACTTATAACTGGTCCATTTACTAATTGTTTTGAGTAGTTGTTGCTCGTCAACGGGTTTGGTTAAGTAGTCATCCATACCTGACTGTAACAGATGTTCTTTCTCTCCAGAAAGCGCATGAGCAGTTAACGCTACTATGGGCGTTCGCTTACCATTTTTTTCTTGATCACGAATGAGTTTGGTGGTTTCTATGCCATCCATTTGTGGCATTTGAATATCCATGAATACTAAATCAAAGTCCCCTGCCATCACTTTATCATATGCTTGCTGGCCGTTAGCTGCTGCACTAACTTTCGCCCCCAGTGCATCTAAAAAGGTACATATCAATTTAAGATTTGCGGGGTTGTCATCAACAGCCAATATTTTGGGGGCCGCGTCACCTAGTATTTGAATACTTTCGACACGTTCGGCAGGCCTTGGTTTTTCAAATGATATATCTTGAGCCAGAAGCTGATAGAGTTTTGCTTGTTTTACAGGTTTTCCAAGAGTAGCAGTGGCTCCCAGCTCAATTACCTTGTGAGAAATATCCGCTTCAATGCTATTGGTCAGTACTATAGTTTTGGTATTAAGTTCGGATCTTAGTTTTTTTATTAATTTATGAATGCCGGGCTCTTTAGATTGCTGGCTATTTAAACCAATAATAATGGCATGGCAATTTGGCCGTTGCTTGCAAGCTTTTAGCAATTGGTTAGGGGTTTCAATTTCAATGATATTGGCTTCCCATGCCGATAAGGTATGCCTTAAAGATAAACGGGTCATTTCATGCGGTTCAAACAGTAAAATGGTTTTATCGATCAATCCGTCCATGGTTTGAGGAGACTGGTTTTGATCCACTTCAGTATTGAGTGTGAACCAGAATGTACTGCCTTTACCCTGTTCACTTTCAAGACCTATATCTCCACCCATTTGTTCAACGAGGCGTTTGGATATTGCCAGTCCTAATCCGGTTCCCCCATATTCACGAGCTGTAGAAGAATCTGCTTGCTGGAATGCGTGAAATAGTTTTTGTTGTTGCTCTTTGCTTAAGCCCACCCCGGTGTCAGTAATACTTATTTTCAGAACCATGTCATGTTCTTCTTCCTGCTCCAACATGGCTCTCACAACAACACTGCCCTTATGCGTAAACTTCACGGCATTATTAACTAGGTTTGTGACCACTTGTTTGATTCGCAGCTGATCTCCAATAATTTGTAAGGGTACATCGCTGTATACCAGAGATACCAACTCCAGGTCTTTGGTTTGCGCGGTTGGCGCTAACATGGTTAATACATCTTCAATGGTTTCTCGAAGGTTCATTGAGCGGTTGTCTAACAACAATTTACCGGCTTCTATTTTAGCGAAATCTAGAATGTCGTTGATGATGGTAAGAAGGCCTTCAGAGGAAGACAAAATAGTTGAGATATAGTCTTCCTGTTTTCGAGTTAAGCTGGTTTTGGAAAGTAGATTACTAAACCCTATGATGCCATTGAGCGGTGTTCTGATTTCATGGCTCATGTTAGCTAAGAATTCAGATTTAATTCGGCTGGCTTCAAGGGCTTCTCGTCTGGCCATGTCCAATTCAATGTTCTGAATTTCAATGGTCTCTAATGTTTCCCTAAGATCCTGGGTAGCTTGATCCACATTGCTTTGCATTTCTCTATAAGCTTTTTGTAGGGAAGCGGACATCGCGTTAATGCCTTCTTCCAAAACTTGAATTTCTCCCTCGGCGCCTGTGTCAATCTTAGTGTCCAAGTCTCCTTCACGAATCCTGGCCACCGCTTGTGTCATTCTCAAGATAGGTCTGGTGACTTCTTGACTGAAATATAATGCGGTGATGGTTACCAAACACATGGCAACAACCAAAAGCACCAAATTTAGTAAAAATGATTGATATTGAGAAACCCGGGTATTGGATGTAGAAAACTCGATTTCCGCCCAACCCAGAAGTTCGATTGAGGGTGATTTGCCGTCAGACATGGCGTTGATGCGTTCGCCAGAAACCGGGATGCGAATTCTGACACTGTCGTCAGTTTCCATAACCAGTAGGTCATTTGAAAACTGGTTTTGTAAATAAGACTCTGCCATGTTGGGGCCAGCGTGAGCAATTTGCTTGCTGGTGAAGTCGTAAACAGTCACAGACCTAGCATCAGGTTCATTAAGTGCTCGACGGCTTAGCTTTTGCAAAAGCTCATTATTTTTAGAATAAAGGCCAAACTCCATGGCATCGCCGAGACGGGTGGCAGACGCTTTAGCCCGGTCTAAAAGATTGTTGTCGAGTTGTACGTTCTGTTGCCAAGTGAAATAAAGAGTAAAAATCAGGCCCAGTATAAAGGCCGGAACTAAAGCAACAATTAGAATTCTGCGGTGTAACCCCAAACGCATGGAAAGTCTTCTTATCTGGTAAATCTTTGCTAATTCTAGCTTGAAAGGGAGTTAGCAGACACTGACAAATTTTGCGGAATGAGCTTATAGCCTCAAGCTATTAAACAAGAGGCCTTTATTCAGATTAAACTATTCAGATAATTTGATCTGATCTGGGAAAATCTGGGTCTTAAGATGTTAAACATGATGAGTAACCACTGTGACTAAGAAAGCTGATTATCCAACCATCGAACAATTTGTTGGCAATACGCCATTGGTTCGTCTGCAACGTCTTACAGGTGAAACCACTAATACTGTGTTGGTGAAGCTTGAAGGTAATAATCCAGCTGGATCGGTTAAGGATCGACCGGCGCTCAGTATGATTTCTGAAGCGGAACGCAGAGGTGACATTTCTCCAGGCCAAACTCTGATTGAAGCTACCTCAGGTAACACGGGTATTGCTCTGGCAATGGCGGCGGCCATTAAAGGATACCCCATCAAATTGATTATGCCTGATAACATGTCTCAAGAACGTAAAGATGCCATGGCGGCTTACGGCGCAGAACTGGTTCTGGTGTCGAGGGAGCAGGGTATGGAATCCGCACGTGATTTGGCTAAAACCATGGAAGCTAATGGAGAAGGCAAAGTTTTAGATCAGTTTGCAAACCCAGATAACCCTCTGGCCCACTACCGCGGAACAGGCCCGGAAATTTGGCAACAAACTAAGGGGCAGGTTACCCATTTTGTGAGTGCTATGGGTACTACAGGCACCATTATGGGCACGTCGACATATTTGAAAGAAGTGAATCCAAACATTCAGATAATCGGGCTGCAACCTGCTGATGGTGCTCAAATCCCAGGGATTCGTCGCTGGCCAAAAGAATATTTACCCTCCATCTTTGATGAAACCAGAGTCGATGAAGTCATCAGCATGCCCCAGGATATTGCAGAAAAAACCACAAGAGAGCTTGCGCAAAAAGAAGGAATTTTCTGTGGCATCAGTTCTGGCGGTGCTGTGGCTGGGGCTCTTCAGCTTTCTCAAGAGCTGGAACATGCGACTATCGTTGCCATTATCTGTGACCGTGGAGACAGATACTTGTCCACAGGGGTTTTTTCCAAATAAGTACCCCATTAATGGTATTAGAATTGCCTCTTGTTGCTCCTTCCCAGGAGCAGTCATCTACTATTCTTAATTCAATATTCTGAATTGGCTTTTTGCCTTAGGTGTCGTTAAGTTAATGCCCCTGATAAAGAATAGTTGTTTCTATTTTGTACAAGTCGAAGAGTATTCATGGTTAAAGTGAGAGAGGATCAGCCGGTATTCCAGGATGGAACGGTTGATCTTGAGTCCTGGTTAGAGCGACTTAAGTCTAAAGTTGATGTTTTGGACGAAGAGGAGCTGGTACATGCATGCCGAATTTCCAGGGTTGCTGAAGAAGAAGCCATAGAAGCTGAAAATATCTGGGTAGAAGGCGCTTCTAGCTACCGCACTGGCTTGGAAATGGCCGAAATTCTGGCAGATCTCAACATGGATCAGGAAACCCTAGTGGCCGCAGTATTATACCGGGCCATCCGGGAGGGCAAGTTGCAGATGGAAACGGTGCAAGATCAGTTTGGCCCAGGCGTCTCCAGGCTTATTGAAGGCGTTCTTCAAATGGCCCACATCCATCAAAAACACAAAACTACCAGAGAAACCGTTTTAGGTCAGTCAGATGCACAGTTAGAAAATGTGCGCAAAATGTTGGTCAGTATGATCAACGATGTGAGAATTGCTCTGATTAAGTTGGCGGAGCGAACCTGTGCCATTCGAGCGGTCAAACATGCCCCTGCCCAAAGAAAGTACAAAGTAGCAAGAGAGGTGTTTGATGTTTACGCTCCGTTAGCTCATCGGCTTGGGGTGGGGCAGATCAAATGGGAGCTCGAAGATCTTTCCTTTCGATATTTAGAAGCTGCGAATTATAAAAAGATAGCCAAGCTGTTAGATGGTCGGCGTGTTGATAGAGAAGAATATATCTTGAAGGTTATCAACTCTATTAAAGAACAACTGACGAAGGCCGGTATCGAAGAGCCGGACGTGTATGGCCGAGCTAAACACATTTACTCCATTTGGCGAAAAATGAGTCGCAAGAACATTGGTTTTTCTCAAGTGTATGATGTTCGAGCTGTTCGCATTCTGGTTCCTGAAATTAGAGACTGCTATACCGTACTCGGAATTGTCCACAACCTGTGGCGCAGTATTCCAAAAGAATTTGATGACTATATTGCAAACCCTAAGGCTAACGGCTATCGCTCTCTGCACACTGCAGTGATTGGCCCTGAAGGCAAGGTTATCGAAATTCAAATCCGTACATTTAATATGCATGAAGATGCAGAAATGGGAGTATGTGCTCACTTCCGTTACAAAGGTACAGATGCGTCGGCCAGCGCTAAAACAAAAGGTTATGAAGAGAAGATATCTTGGTTGCGTCAAGTTCTCGAATGGCATGAAGAGTTAGGCGGTATTGGTGAGTTAGTAGAAGAGTTTGGTGATGCAGATACCGAGAATGATCGAATTTATGTGATGACTCCTGACGGTCACGTTGTTGATGTGGCAAAAGGGGCAACACCTATCGATTTTGCTTACAAGGTACATACGGAAGTTGGCCACGCTTGTAGAGGCGCAAAAGCAAATGGAAAAATTGTTCCTTTAACCTATCGTTTGCAGGTTGGAGACCAAATCGAAATTCTTACCGCGAAACATGGAACTCCTTCGCGAGATTGGTTGAACTCAGATCTGGGTTACGTTTACACCAACAGAGCCAAAGCCAAAATTAAGCACTGGTTTAAAACCCAGAATCGAGACCAGAACATTCAAGATGGTATGTCAACGCTGAAGAGAGAGCTTGTGCGTTTCGGCATCCCTTCATTGGATCTGAATAAGCTAGCGCAACAAGTTAATTTTAAAACCATTGAAGATTTATATGCTGCCTTAGGTGCAGGTGATCTGAGCCTGATGCAAGTGGTGCATGCTGCTGAACATCAAATTGAAAAGCCAGAACAAAAAGAATTTCAGGTACGTAAGCCTAGTGATGCGCCATCAGATTCCGACATCACTATTTTAGGTGTAGGCAATTTACTCACTCAAATGGCAGGTTGCTGTCATCCAGTTCCAGGTGATCCTATTGTCGGCTACATCACCGTTGGGCGAGGTGTATCTATACATCGGCAAGACTGCATTAATCTGTTGCAGTTAAAGTCGGAAGAACCGGGGAGAGTTGTAGAGGTTGATTGGGGCTCTGAATCGTCCAGCGTCTACCCAGTAGATTTAGAAATCCAGTCTTACGATCGTACCGGATTGTTAAAAGACATAATGTTGGTTGTTGCCAGTAGTTCGGTCAATATTACGGCGGTTAATACGCTTTCTCACAAAGAGGAGAGTATGGCAGACATGAGGCTTACTGTAGAAATTGATAATTTGAACACTCTGAGTAAGCTCATGAATCAGATTAGTTCTTTACCTAACGTGTTTTCTGTTCAACGCTCTATTCAGAAAAAGAAGAAACATAAGTAATGTCACATCCAAAATATCAAATTCAGGATCTGGAATATTTAATGTCTAGATTGAGAGATCCTGAGACTGGCTGTCCCTGGGATTTAAAACAGAATTGGCAAAGTATTGTTAGTCACAGCTTAGAGGAAGTTTATGAGCTTGTAGAAGCGATCGAAAATCAAGACTTTGATCATACTAAAGAAGAACTGGGCGACTTGTTATTTCATATCATTTTTTATTCTCAATTTGCCAAAGAAGAAAAACATTTCGAGTTTCAGGATGTTGTACAACTGGTTGTTGAAAAACTGATACGTAGACATCCTCATGTATTTCCTGATGGCACTTTAGAGAGTCAGCGAACTCCGGGTCAGACTATTTCCGATAAAGAAATAAATAAGAGATGGGATCAGATTAAAGCTGAAGAAAAAAGTCTAAAACCTCAAAAAAACATTTCTAAATCAAAACTGGATGTCGTTCCCTCTACTTTTCCAGCTCTGCAGCAAGCTGATAAGCTTCAAAAAGTAGCGGCTAAAACAGGATTTGATTGGGCAGACCCATTGGATGTCTTTCCTCAGTTTCAATCTGAAATAGAAGAGCTTAAACGGGCCATAGAAAACAAAGATATAGTGAATATTGAAGAAGAATTGGGTGATCTGTTTTTTACTTTGGTAAATTTAAGCAGAAAACTAAATATTAATTCTGAAGATGCTCTACGAAAAAGTAACCTTAAATTCAGATCTAGATTTAAAGAAATGGAATCTATTTCAGAAAGTGAAAGTATTGATTTTGAAAAGCTAGAGATGGAAGAAAAAGAAGTATTGTGGCAGAAAGCTAAATCTAGACTGGCTCAAGCTGATCCATCTGAGTAATGGGATAATTGTTTATTGATTTCCATGAGTACCTTATTGCCAGTTGCGGTATAAGAATAATACTCCTTAGCAAAAATACCGTAACTACCGTCAACCATGGCAGTTTTGATTCTAAGCTGTGGAAAACCCAGTTCATCTCTGTATTGATTCAGATCCATGACTCTTTTATCAGTAAGTTTTTTATTCTTGTCCAGAATGACTAAAACCATCGGCAACAATTTATGTTCACTAGATACTGAAATTACGATGGCAACTTCTCCCGATGTTAATTCAACGATACTGCCTTCAGGGTAAATACCCACGCAGTCAGTAAATAAAGACACCAGATGCTCGTCAAACTGAGTACCTCGAAATCTATGTAGTGTGGCCAGGGCTTCCTGAGTTGTTTTAGGGAAGTTGTAAACTCTTTGACTCGTCATTGCATCAAAAGCATCAGCAATGGCGACTACTTTTGCCATGACTGATATTTCTGCGCTTTGCAATCCAAGAGGGTAACCTTTTCCATCAACTCGCTCGTGATGTTGTAAAACGGCTGTCCTAATGGGTTGAATAATATTGGGGTCTTTGGAAAGCATGTCATAGCCTATTTGGCTATGTTGTTGCACATGCTTGTATTCCTCTGGATCCAATGGACCGGGTTTATATAAAACTTTTTTATCTAAATGGATTTTGCCGACATCATGGAGCATTCCAGTTAAACCAAATTCCAATACTTTAGATTGCTCTTTTCCAAGTTGTAGTGCTACTGCCATACAAAGAATTGAAACATTGATTGAATGCTCAACTGTATACTCGTCTTTATTCTTAATTCTCGTCATCCACATCATGGCTTGACGTTGCTGAAGCAAAGACTGTAAACAGTCTTCAACTGCATATTCTAAATCTTGGAAATCTGGTTTTTGTCCAGCAACAAATTGTGAAACATAACGCTTAAAATAATTTTTTGCGCTGTGATGATGTTCTTGGGTGATTTCAAGATCAGCAGAGGTAAAGCGCTTGGCATTGTATTGATGGGTTTGGCTGGAAAACTTAGTAGGAATAGAGTGTTTTTTGCCATATTTAGGCTTCACTCTGGTATTTTTCAGTATGACAGCTCTACTACTCAGTACCTGTAATTGCTCAACCTGTTTATCGTCACTTATTCTAAAACCCATTAATGGGAATTGAGTTTGCTTCCATGGGATATCAATACGAACAACGGTCATACCCACTTCCAGTTGGGAAGTGCTTAAAAGCTCCTCATAATCTGATAACGGTAAGTGGGTAGGGCAATCCATAACGGTACATTAACTAATTGGGTTAAATAATATAACCATATTAACTGTTAAAAGCCGAAGAATTTTTTGTAAGTGACGTAATCCGAGTTTTTTGATTTTACAAGATCTTGTGACAGAGGTTTTAAGTTGCCTTAATTTTCAATTTTTCCTTTATTTAGAGACTAATAATTATTCCAACTCAATAATTACCACCAAGCTTCTTAGTCTTCTGTCGTCGGCATTCGCAACTTTAAAAACCATTCCCTGAATTTCAATGCTTTCATCCCGTTTGGGTAACCTACCGAAACTGTGAGTTACAATTCCACCAATAGTGTCATACTCATCATCATTGAATTCGCAGTTAAAATGTTCATTGAACTCATCAATTGGTGTTAATGCATCAACCTTGAAGTTGCCCTGACCCAGTGGCGTAATATTGGAGTCAGCTTCATCATCGTGTTCATCGTCAATTTCACCTACGATCTCTTCCAACACGTCCTCAATAGTCACTAGCCCAGCGGTACCGCCGTATTCATCGACCACAATGGCAAGGTGTTGGCGATTGCTGCGGAAGTCATTTAACAAGCTGTTAAGGCGTTTGCTTTCAGGCACGAAGATCACTTCTCGCATGATTTCCTTGATTCGAGCCGTCATTTGTTGGTTATCAAATTTGGTTTTAATACCTAAGGCTAATAAATCCTTGGCTAACACAACGCCTTGAACTTCATCGCTGTTGTCGCCAATAACAGGGAATCGAGAAAAGCCAGACTCAACGATTTCAGTTAGCATGTCATGGGCTGAGTCTTCATCGTCCAGGCAAATCATTTGAGGCCGAGGAACCATAATGTCTCTGACATGGAGTTCGGAAACCTTCATAGCTCCTTGGATTATGGTGAAAGATTCATCATCCAATATTTGGTTTTCATTGGCCTCTTTAAGGATTTCAATAATTTCTTTACGGTCTCTGGGTTCGTCATTAAAGGCGTCCGCGACTTTTTCAAGCCAGCTTTTCTTTCCAGAGACAGAGGTCGGTCGATCTTCGCTCATGGCTAGGTTTCTATAGTGTCCATTAAAACTGTTAGTAAGGATCTGGTATCGACAACTCTTGAAGCACTTGCCGTTCCAAATCTTCCATTATTTCAGCGTCCTGATCATCTATATGGTCATAACCCAATAAATGTAAGGTGCCGTGAATAACCATGTGTGCCCAATGGTTAATTAGGGGTTTGTCCTGTTGCTTGGATTCTGTCTGCACTACTTCAGCACAGATTGCTAAATCACCTAGGTAATTAACTGCTTCTTCTTCTGGAATACCTACAGGTAAATCGAATGGAAAGGACAACACATTGGTTGCCTTGTCTTTGCGTCGGAATTGAAGATTAAGCTGCTGAATCTCTTCAGCAGTGACTATTCTGATTGCCAATTCTGCATCACGTCCAACACCCGTTTTTTTCAAGGTGTTGGTAACCCAAAGTTCAAAGTTTTCCGACGCTGGAATGTCCTGATCTTCCACCGCGATTTGCAAATCAATAAGCGGGCGCATATCAGCGTTACTTGGCTTGCTTTTCTTTTTCAGCATCATGGCTGTCGTAGGCATCCACAATTCTTTGTACTAGGGGATGTCTTACCACGTCTCGTGACCCAAAGTGAGTAAAGCTAATACCTTGCACATTGGTTAACACCTTCAGCGCATGCACTAGGCCTGACCGAGTGCCTCGGGGTAAATCCACCTGAGATGGATCTCCAGTAATTACAGCAGTTGATCCAAAACCAATGCGTGTGAGGAACATTTTCATTTGCTCTTCGGTGGTATTTTGGCTTTCATCCAGAATGATAAAGGCATTGCTGAGGGTTCTACCCCTCATGTAAGCAAGGGGGGCAACTTCGATAACGTTTCGCTCAATCAGTTTATCGACTTGCTCAAAGCCAAGCATTTCGTACAAGGCGTCATACAGAGGCCTTAAATATGGGTCTACTTTCTGGCTTAAATCGCCAGGCAAAAAGCCAAGCTTTTCACCTGCTTCAACTGCGGGACGAACCAGTAAAATTCTGCGTACTAAGTCTTTTTTAAAGGCATTCACAGCACAGGCTACAGCTAGGAAAGTCTTACCTGTTCCTGCGGGCCCAATGCCAAAATTGATGTCGTTCTGCAATATGGCATGAACATACTGCTTCTGATTCAAACCCCTAGGCTTAACCACCGCTTTAGGTGTTTGAATCACAGACACCATAGATTCATCAAAAGGCAATTCTTCACCTTCATTGTGGGCCACCATATCTGCAACTTCTGACTCTTGCAGAAATAGGTGAACCAAATCAGGCGATACACCGGGATCTGCTTCAGTTTCTCTGTACAGGCGAATTAATATTTCTTTTGCTGCAGCAATGACTTGTTCCGGTCCCTGAAGCTCAAAACCATTACCTCGATTGTAAATAACAATGCCTAGGCGAGATTCCATTTGCTTCAAGTGTTCGTTAGCCAAGCCGCAAAGATTGGCTAAACGCATTGGGTTATCGGGTTCAAGTGAAAAGGAAGTGCTGGCAGTTTCCGTTGCCAGTTCAATTTGGGAAGTCAAAGTAGTTGTCTGAACCTCATTGAGTTAACTAGTACCAAGGATACTCGGCATTTTTGAGCTGTCAAAATCATTTTGAGCGTTTATTGAACAATTGTAAGTTACATTTATTAACATCAAATTAATAAGCTAAATCTTTGTTAACTAACTCACCTCTTAAGCTATTTGGAAACGCTTGAGTGATCCTTATTTGAACAAACTTTCCAATTAGGCTCTCATCAGAGCATTCAAAGTAGGTGTTGCGATTATTCTCTGTTCGGCCACACATATCCTCTGGGTTCTTCTCCGCTTTACCAGATACCAAAACTACCTGGGTTGAACCCACCATTTTGCGGCTAATGTCTAAAGACTGCTGATTAATCCGTTGTTGTAGTAGCTGAAGTCTTTGCTTTTTCACATCTAAAGGCGTGTTGTCTTCAAAGTCAGAAGCTGGCGTGCCGGGGCGAGCGCTATAAACAAAGCTAAAAGAATGATCGAACCCAATTTCAGCGATCAAATTCATCGTATCTTCGAAATCTTGATCGGTCTCATTAGGGAAGCCAACAATAAAATCCGACGAGAAACTAATATCAGGTCGATTTGCGCGAATGCGCTGCATTTTGTCTATGTATTCATCTCTGGTATGGCCCCGCTTCATTGCGCTTAGAATGGCGTTTGATCCACTTTGAACAGGTAGGTGAAGATGACTAACCAGTTCAGGAACGTCTGCAAAAGCGTCAATCAGGGTGTCAGAAAACTCTACCGGATGAGAGGTTGTAAACCGAATACGGTCAATGCCTTCAATGTTCGCAGAGACAGTAATCAGCTCAGCTAAATCAGCGATTTCAGAGTTCGATTTGACACCTTGGTAAGCATTGACATTTTGGCCCAAGAAATTGATTTCTCTAACGCCCTGTTCAGAAAGGTGGATAACCTCGGCTAGCACATCATCAAATGGTCGACTGACTTCTTCTCCGCGAGTGTAGGGTACAACGCAGAAAGTACAGTATTTTGAGCAACCTTCCATGATGGAAACAAATGCAGTCACGCCATCTGATTTCGGCGCGGGAAGGTGATCAAACTTTTCGATTTCGGGGAAAGTCACATCAACAACAGTAATCTTGTTGTTCGAAGGCTGTTCTGTGGAGTCCAGCATGTCTGGCAAACGGTGCAGGGTTTGAGGCCCAAAAATCATGTCCACATAGGGAGCTCTGTTACTGATGGCTTCGCCTTCTTGGCTAGCTACACAGCCTCCCACACCAATTTTAAGGTCTGGGTTTTTCGCCTTGAGTTTTTTCCATCGGCCCAGTTCATGAAACACCTTCTCCTGAGCGCCTTCGCGGATAGAACAGGTATTCATGAGCACTACATCCGCATCCGCAGGTGTATCGGTCATTTCAAGGTCGTGGCTTTCGCCCAGCAGATCAGCCATTCTGGATGAATCATATTCATTCATCTGGCAACCATAGGTCTTGATGTATAGCTTTTTGGCCATAAAAACAGTGTCAGGAAAAACGGGCCGGCGATTATACCTGTGGAAGCTTCCATGCTCCAGATCCCATGATAGAATGCGCCGCTTTACTCACTTCCCGACAGTTTTAAAAGGTTTTTCATAGATTTATGAGTAGTGACAAGAACATCTACAAAATCATTTTCGCCAATCAGGACAAAGTCTATGAAGTCTATTGCCAGAGTATCTTCCAAAGCGATATGTATGGTTTTATTGAAATAGAAGAGCTGATTTTTGGTGAGCGCTCACAGGTGCTGGTCGATCCAGGGGAGGAGAAGTTAAAGTCTGAATTTGCTGGTGTGAAACGCAGTTATATTCCCATGCACAGCATTATCAGAATCGATGAAGTTGAAAAAGAGGGGGTGGCAAAAATGCATGAAACCTCCGGGGCTGGCAATGTTAAACCTTTCCCCATGAACTTCCCTCAAGGCCCAAAAGAGTCGAAATAATCTCTAAGGCTTGGTCGAAAAGACCCTAGGTCATCTTTGTGTTAAGAGTCAATTCATTGACTCTTAAATACCTGTCAAAAACTCTAATCTTCCCGCAAATTCGCCGACTGTCTGACGTTTTTTTTTAAGTTGTAGGAAATCGTTTCCCCCAGTCACTAACGCTTCTTAATGGTTATATATTGAGCACTGTGAACTATTATGTGGCGAGCTTCTGGGCATGAAAAAGTTGTTATTCATTATTCCTGCATTGGTATTTTTGAATCTGATGGTATTCGTAACTGTGCGTTTCATATCAGATAGCGAAGTCGTCACAGAAAGTCAGCAGCTAGTTACTGATTCAACAAATACTAGTTCAACTCAGATTGCTGATGAGAAAGCTCCAGAAAGCGTTTTCTCATCTCAGGCCTCTGCTGCCCTAGGACATCATCCCAAGCTATTAACCATAGATATGTACTCGCGTATTGACCCCGAAGTTCTCAAAGAAGCTAAGAGCTTGGCGAATCGTAATCATGATGCACTTATTGAAGAACCTCAAAATGATGGGTCAGTGATGCTAAGGCACTCCAATAGCTTTCAGCAGGTACCAGTGGCGGTCATCAATAGTGATGGCTCTATCAGTGTGACTGAATTTTAAGGTGAATAAATGAAAAACATATTTCTATTCCTAAGCTCTGTTTTCGTTTCTCTATTCGCCTTTAGTGGCCCGGCAAACGCCGCTACCTGTGGTAGCCCGATCACAGTTACTGGCGCAACAACAGGTACAGTTATAAACGTAACCTTTGATACTGGTTGCACTACAGAAAGAGCTGACACCATTGAAGCAGCAGCTCAAGTTTGGGCTGATTATCTGGATAGCGATGTCACCATAGAGATTAATATGGTATTCGCTGCACTGACTTGCTCAACGTCGAGCGGTGTTCTCGGGTCTGCGGGTGCAGCGGGTTCCAGCCGAGATTTTTCAGGTGCGCCGCTATCTGGTACTTGGTATCCCATTGCCTTAGCAAACGCACTTTATGGCAGTGATTTAGATCCAGGTAACCCTGACATTAATGCCACATTTAACAGTGAAGTGGGCACGTCCAGTTGTTTGTCAGGAGCGAGTTGGTACTACCATGATGGCTCAGGTACAGCGACCGGATCTCAGATTGATTTCTACGAAACAGTACTTCACGAAATTGCTCATGGATTGGGTTTTTACACGTTACTCAATAGTGCTGGGCAAAAAGCGGGTGGTTATGACGATCATTACCTAGTGCACTTACAAGACAACTCTTCAAGCACTAATTTAAAAGATATGGCTTCAGATGGGCTAAGAGCTGCTGCTATTTTGGATACTGGCGATCTTGTCTGGTCTGGTGCCGAAGTCACTGCTGAAAGCAGCTTTCTCACATCTGGCCTGACCAATGGCAAAGTGAGGATGTACGCGCCGAGCTCATATGAAAGTGGTTCGAGTGTTTCTCATTTTGATACTGTCCTCGACCCTAACGAGGTTATGGAACCCATGCTCACGGGCTCGGGTGAGTCTTATTTAACAAAGGCGTTATTTAAAGACATCGGTTGGCCTGTGGCGGCTACTTTAGTTAGCAATTCTGCGCCAGTCATTACTGGACAAAATGCAATTACAATTGACGAAGACAACAGCTACACACTTTCATTCTCAGACATAACAGTAACTGATTCAGACCACACAGTTCCCACTGACCATACTCTGACAGTATCAGCAGGATCGAATTATTCTGTATCCGGTAGCACCGTTACACCTGATGCAGACTTTAACGGAAGCTTAACGGTACCGGTGACAGTTAACGATGGAATAGATGATTCAAATACTTTTAATTTGTCAGTCACAGTCAACGCAGTAAATGACAAGCCAGAGGTTACTGGGCAAAGTGCATTGGATGTTGATGAAGATAATTCTTTAACTCTTACCTTGGGCGATTTAACTGTTACTGATGTTGATAACAGTTACCCAACAGGTTTTGCCTTATCCGTTGCAACCGGGCCAAACTACACCGTTAGTGGTTCAACTATTACCCCAACTGCAAACTTCAATGGCACATTAACCGTTGCAGTGACGGTCAATGACGGATCACTTACTTCAGACAGTTTTGATGTCTCTGTAACGGTTAATAGCATTAATGATTTGCCATCAATAACATCAGCCAGTTCGGCAACTGGGGAAGTCGGTACCAGCTTCAATTTTAATGTGCTAGCAACTGATGTAGAGAATTCAGTTAACTACGGGTTGTCTAGTGCCCCTTCCTGGTTATCAATAGGTTTTACCAGCGGCGTAATGTCTGGCACTCCAGATACAGACGGCACATTCAATTTCGACGTATTGGTTTCTGATGGTGTAGGGCAAACTACACAAAGCTTTGCGTTAACCGTTGATCCCGCTCCAGTAGTGAATTCTGCACCAGTCATTACTGGGCAAAATGCTATCACGATTGATGAAGATAACAGCTACACCCTTTCATTCTCAGATATCACGGTAACCGACTCCGATCATACAGTGCCAACAGATCACACATTGAGTGTGGCAACTGGCACTAATTATTCAGTTTCCGGAAATACAATTACGCCCGATGTCGATTTCAATGGCACGCTCACCATACCCGTCACTGTGAATGATGGATCTGATGACTCTAATACTTTTAATGTCTCAGTGACTGTGTCAGCAGTGAATGATGTTCCGACCATAACAGACCAAAGCGTATTAGGTGTGAACGAAGACAGTTCACTAACACTGACGCTTGATGATTTGACCGTGAGTGATCCAGACAATAGTTATCCAACTGGTTTTTCGTTAATGGTTTCCTCCGGAACCAACTATTCAGTGGTTGATGAAACCATCACACCTTCAACCGACTTCAATGGTGATTTAACGGTACCTGTTAAAGTAAATGACGGAACCAGTGACTCTGCCACATACAATGTCACCATTACAGTCCACCCAGTTAATGACCAACCAGTTATTTCTGGACAAAGTGCATTGAGCCTCGATGAAGATGGCTCTCTAACCATTGCCCTAGCGAATTTAACAGTGAGTGACCCAGATAATAGTTACCCAGCAGATTTTTCATTGAATGTGGCTTCTGGTGCTAACTATTCCGTGAGTGGCAATACAGTTTCTCCCGATGCGGATTTCAATGGCACACTTTCAGTCCCTGTGACTGTGAATGACGGGTTATTAGATTCTGATATGTTCAATCTTTCGATCACAGTGAACAGCATCAATGACCTTCCAGTAATTACTTCCGCTAATAATGCATCCGGTAATGTCGGCGCGAGTTTTAATTTTAATGTGACGGCTACGGACGTGGAAAACATCGTTAATTATGGATTATCTGGTGCACCCACTTGGCTTGCCATGAATTTCACCACCGGTGTTATGTCTGGAGTACCTGATATTGCGGGTACCTATAACTTTAATGTTTTAGTATCTGACGGAACAGATGAAGTTAGTCAGAGCTTTGAGTTGACGGTAGGGGCTGATCCAAATTCGAATTCAGCGCCAGTGATCGTTGGACAAAATCCACTGACGGTACCTGAAGATGGTTCTATCGAAATAGTAGTGTCAGATCTTATTATTACAGACGCCGACAACTTAATGGATGACATTAGCTTAAGTCTGGCAGCTGGAATAAATTATTCGATTTCCGGTTCAGTGGTCATGCCAGATGCCGATTTTAACGGAACCATTACAGTGCCGGTTGTGGCTTCAGATGGCATAGAGGATAGTAATAGCTTCAACGTTGAAATCACCGTTTCGGCAGTCAATGATGCTCCCGTCATCTCATCCGCTAACACATTGAGTGTTGCACTAGATGACAACATCAACTTTGAGGTAGAGGCATCAGATGTCGACAGTTCTATAACTTATGGTTTAAGCGGTGCGCCAAGTTGGCTGAGTATTGGCTATAACAATGGAGAGCTTTCTGGTACTGCAGAACAAGCAGGTACCTTTAACTTTGAAATACTGGTTTCAGATGGCGAACACGATACCATGCAAGCATTCACTGTGACCGTTACGGCGTCTGTGATAGAAAGTGACTTGTCTATCTCTTCTAATCCACAACAAAATCTTGCAGATGCCGGTGACTCAATACGAATTGTATATACCCTAAATAACAGTGGCCCATCAGATACCTCAGGCACCGTAAATATTTCCTTAGATGGATTCTCAATCACAGACACCTCAGGAGAATGTTCCACTAGTTCCAGCCGTGTTCAGTGTTTGATTTCTACCTTGAGTAATGGTGCAAGTGCGCAAGTTTGGATTGAATTGACTTCAGATACAGCGAGTTCAGTCGATGTAGTTGCAGAGTTTGAGAACGCCGGAACAGAAGCAAATTCTGCAAACAATTCTGTTAGTTCAAGCGTGAGCTTCGCAGATCCAGCTCAAGAAGAGCCAGAAACCACTATCAGTGGCTGGGGTGAAGCCAATACTCGCGCTATGGCAGTTGCAGATATTCAGGGCGACAGTAAGCCTGAAATTATTTTGGCCAATGGCCCTGGCGAGACCTCATCAATTTTCAGATTTAACGGCACTTATTCCGCCGTGGTTCCTCACAGTTATCTTTATGATTCAGCAGACAGTTATAGTTTGGCTATCGCAGATTTTGATGGCAACAACACCTTAGATATCGTACTCGCAAATGGCTCAGATGAAGCAAATACAGTTTGGCAAAACGACGGTCAAGGTTATTTTGCGCCTGCAGCTTCTCTGGGAGCATCAGAGTCAAGAGATGTGGCTCTGGGTGACTTTGATGGTAATGGTGCAGTGGATTTAGTTTTTGCTAATGCGGGTAATCAAGCAAACACAGTTTATCTGAACGACGGCAATGGTAACTTCACACTGGCTGCTGAGTTAGGCCAGTATGACAGTCGTGCAGTTTTTGTATTTGATTTTGATTTTGACGGCGACGACGATATTTTTGTAGCTAACTATGGCTACTACAATTTGCTGTATATAAATCAGCGCGTATCGAGCAGCCCACAAGCTCGAACTGGTTTGAACGGTAATGGATTTGACAATTCAGAAACCGTGAACGTGGGTAGCAGTACGTCGCAAACCAATGATGTCAATATTTTAGATGCTGATAACGATGGCGTTTGGGATAAGTTGGTCGTTGCTAACGTGGCAGACGAGAGCAACAGCTCTATTGAAATTTATGAGTTAGATTCTACACAAAGTGATGTTGAATTAACGGAAACCTTAGATGCAGGAAACAGTCAAACCATTTCAGCTGGAGACTATGACGGTGATGGCGACCCAGATTTAGCAGTGATGAGCGAAAATGGCGTGGTTCAGGTCATGTTACAAGACAATCAGGGTAATTATACCCCAGGCCCAGTACTTGATAGCAGCTCAGGTTCCTCAGTATTGTTAGAAGACTTAGACGGAAATGGCGAAGCGGATCTATTGGTTGGCAATAACGATGGCTCAGGCAGTGACCTTCATTTATTAGGTGCAGTAGCATCCGGTCAAAGTGATAGTTCGAATCAGCAAAACACACAAACCAATAATACAACTAGTGGTTCAAGTAAGGGCGGAGCTACTGATGGATTATTCATGTTCTTTGGAATTCTATTGTTAATATTAAAATCCAGAAGACAAAGGTTTTTTAAGTAAGCGAATCTGTAAAACAGATACCTGAAGCGAGCATCTGCCACCCATTACGGGTGGCTTTTTTTTGCTTCCGAAAATGAATGTAGATATAACAAGTAAAACATGAATAATAAAATGGGTATGCAAAGCCAAACCATCGCAAACCAACCTAATGCATAAATAACAATACCAGCTGAAAAAGAAGCAATAGCTTGAATGCCAAATACTAAAAACTCATTAGCGGCTTGAGTTTTAAACCGCTCTTCTGGTTCATATGAATTTGGAAGCAGTGATGTACCCCCTAGAAATAAGAAATTCCAACCGATACCCAATAAGACTAATGCCCACCAGAAATGTAGATATTGAATACCGAAACTTGCGACAACAATAGCCGCGACAAATGCCAATGTACCCAGTAATAACAGTTTATTAATACCAAGGTTTGCCATTAACCATCCTGTGAAAAGTGACGGTAAAAACATTGCTAAAATGTGGCTCTGAATAACGGTTTTTGTCTCTTCCACGCTGAAACCGTAAATTGTGTTCATTGACAGAGGCGTGGCTGTCATGAGAAATGCCATCACACCATAACCAACAGCAGCGGAACCTGCCGCCACAACAAATATTTTGCTTGATACAATATTTTTAAGTGGTCTTCCTGTTTCTTGAGATTTATTAGCGCTAGAAATTTCAGGATTTTTAAAATTTAACAAAAATGCAAAACCTAAAATCTGTAGTCCAGCCAAAATAACGAACGAACCAGAATAAATACCAAATTCGGGAAGGAGTAATCTACCAAAAGTCCCTGCTTCAGGGCCTAACCATGCTGCAACGATTCCACCCATCATTAGTAAACTCAATGCATATCCTGAATTTGAGCTTTCTTTTAGGCTCTCTAGTGCGCCAAAGCGATATTGTTGGTTGACTGCTAGCGTGATGCCCAATGCAGCAGACGCAAGCAACAACAGCCAAAAGCTACCCAGCCAGGTTGCAGAAAACCCCATAATGGAACCAACAAACGCAATCACAGATCCGGAAAGATAAACGCGTTTTCGCCCAAATTTCTCCATCATAAGCGCAGTCGGAATAGTGGCTGAAACAGTGCCTAGAATCATGCAGCTAAGAGGTAAGGTGGCGAGCGCTGGGGTTGGCGCTAACTCTGCTCCCAGCAAACCTGAAATTAATACCATCATAGACGCTGAAGAGACAGTTAACGCGCCAGCAAGGGTTAACCACCAGATATTGGCGGGAAGTCGAAACATGAATATTCCTTTTACTAACATTATTTTTCTATTTGACGAGAAGAGTCGGTAATCCAATGGCTCCAAGAGCCTGCATAAAGTTGTGGCTTAGAAAGACCCGCTACCGACATGGCCAATATATTATGGCAGGCCGTTACACCGGAGCCGCAGTAGCAAACAACATTAGAATTGGAACTCAATTCGGAAAATCTTGTACGCAGAAATTCTGGGCTCAAAAACTTTTGATTTGAATCTAAGTTATCCATAAAAGGCATGCTCTGCGCGCCAGGAATGTGACCAGCGACTGGATCAATAGTTTCATTTTCACCATGAAACCTGTCATTGGCTCGTGCGTCTAATAAGGTAAGATTTTCTAATTGATCCTGAATCTGTTCTGCAGATATTAATAAGTTGTCATTAAAAGCCGGCTCAAAATTAGAAGGCTCGGAGTGTGGATAAGCTTGGCTAGTTTCTTTCCCTGAATTAACCCAAGCAGGCCAACCACCATCTAAAACTGCTACAGAGCTAACGCCTGCCCAACCCAATAACCACCAAGCTCTGCTAGCAAACGCGCCCCCAGCATCGTCATAACAAACCACCTGTGTCTGGTTAGTTAACCCGAGCTTTTTAAGCAATTGAGTAAAGGATTCTTTAGTTGGTAGGGGGTGTCTGCCTGTTACACCAGGAACGAGTTCGCCAGATAAGTCTTGATCCAAATGAACATAATGGGCGCCGGGTATTTGAGACTGTAAATACATCTGACTACCCGAGTCCGGTTCCATTAAATTAAATCGACAATCTAGAATTAGCACAGACTGATTAGATTCGATTAAACCTACTAATTCATCTACCTGAATCAAGGTATTAAACATAAAGCCGCTCCCATTAATTTTCGATGAGTGTAGGTGAAACAATTGATAGCGGGAAGACAGTAGAAAAATAAAAGCTTAGAGATTTAGTTCTCTATAAGTAATGAGACAAAGAGCGAAAGTTAATATGGATATTTGAGGTTGAGCAAAATAGCCATGAGTAAGAATACCTTGAGCAAAGCGTAAATGCTTTTCGAATCTTCTGGACGTTACTTAAGGATCAAAACTGATGATATAGAAATTAGTTAAGTTGGAAAAACTAAGAGCCTGCTGGATGTGACGAGCGGATCAAAAGCTGTTGATACAGAAATTGGCTGAGGTGGCAGGACTGAGAACCTGCTGGATGCTACAAGCGGATCAAAATATGTTGATACAGAAATTGGCTGAGGTGGCAGGACTGAGAACCTGCTGGATGTGACGAGCGGATCAAATGTGCGTTGATGCTGGAAATTAAATTGGCTGAGGTGGCAGGACTCGAACCTGCTGGATGCTACAAGCGGATCAAAATATGTTGATACAGAAATTGGCTGAGGTGGCAGGATCGGAACCTGCTGGATGTGACGAGCGGATCAAATATGCGTTGATGCTGGAAATTAAATTGGCTGAGGTGGCAGGACTCGAACCTGCGAATGACGGGATCAAAACCCGTTGCCTTACCACTTGGCGACACCCCAGCAATAGAGTTGGTAGCTATGACTGGACTTGAACCAGTGACCCCAGCATTATGAATGCTGTGCTCTAACCAACTGAGCTACATAGCCACTGCATCAACGGGGGCGTATTATGCGCATATTAAAGACACTGTCAACTATAAATTCTTAACTTTTTATTGGTAGATCAATGGCTTACAGAACTTGAGTCGACTACTACGGAGTGATTTTCCAATTCCACTTGCTTCGCCCTTGCAAAGTGTCTGCGGTAGTTTTCTAGAGTTGAGCTCATTTCCCTTCTAAAAAGCTTTCTAAAGCTACTCTCATCCTGGTAGCCCACTAAACTCACAATTTTACTAGCAGGTAATGAGGTGGATTCTAACAACTGGCAGGCCCTCTGAACCCTTTGAGACTGCAGATACTGTAACGGAGTTTGATCACAGGCTTTCTTAAACCGACGATTCAACTGTCTGTCGCTGATATGGAACTTTTTGGACAGCTCAGCGATAGCAATGTTTCTCTGTAAATTGCTAGTCATCCATTGCTGAGCCTGTCTGACCTCTTTGTCTTGGTGATTTGTGGGGTCTAAGGCCTCTCGATACGGAACCTGTGTCTCCCAGCCCAAGTCCACCATCAGGAGTTTCGCCGTAGACAGCGCGAGAGGTCGTCCAGCCAATCTCCCAACAAGATGCAAAATCAATTGGATGTAAGCCAAACTGCCGCCAATAGTGCAGATAATTTGACCGTAGTCTGCAAGAGTTGATTTGGTATCTATTGGGAAAGTCGGAAACAATGCTTGGTAATTCAGCTCACTTTTCCAATGCATTAGGGCGGGCAAGTTATTCATTAAACCAGCTTGGGCTAGAAGAAAACTGCCAGAACAGGCGCTAGCCACTAGTTTTCCCTGTTCGTGAAATTTTCGAATCAAAGGCACAAAGTTACCCAAACTTTCCATGGACTTTCTAGCCTTATCCAAAGACGAAATGACTTCACAGATGGCAGGTAGAACCAAGATGTCAGCTTCTATCCTGTTTTCCAAAAAGTCATCTGCGCTGGCTTGGGCTCTGATATCCATACCATTAAAAGGCTTAATCGCTTCGCCATTTTTTGACACAAGAGTCCAGCTGAAAATAGGGCCTTCACCTCCATTTTTAATATGGCAATAGTTAGCGGCAATAAGCGAATCAACAATACCTCCCACTCCTGAGCCTAGGCAATTATCAGAAATCAAAATAGCGAGATGCCAGTGGAGTTGGTGTGAGTGCTTAACCTGATTCATGGCGAATATGGCCCTTAAAATGTCATAAACGACACTGGCAGTTTGACAGATGAACTGGACAATTAGCAACCTAAATTAATTATGAATACTGCTATGACCCAATTAAACGAACTCACACCTCCAGAACAGATAATTCAAGCTAAATCTCAAGTAATGTCTTGGCAGTACCGGTGGACTGGCCGCTTTTTTAACGGGCTCAACGTCGTGAGTCCCTATTTGGCCATTAAGTGGTTAATGAAGCTTTGGTTTACGCCGATTCGTGTTAAACCTTCAAAGAGAACAGAAGCCTTCTGGAAAAGTGCGGATTGGCAATTTGAATTTGAGGCAGCAGGACTCAAGCACCAAGCCAGTATGTGGGGAAAGAATAATACCCGTGGTGTAATTGTTGGTGTGCATGGTTGGCGAGGGAGCGGCTACCAGTTCAAACACTGGGTTCAACCTTTGTTGGAAGAGGGTTTCAAAGTCGTGCTTTTCGATGCGCCTGCTCATGGGATGCACGCCTATCAACATCCAAACAAACGTCAAACCAATGTTCTAGAATTTGCAGAGTGTCTGTGCGCTATTGAAAAAGAAGTCGATAAAATTGATGGGCTCATCGCCCATTCATTGGGAGGAATGGCTGCAACTGAAGCGATTCATCTAGGAGTGAATATCAAAACCACAGTTCAAATCGCCCCCAATCTGGATTTAGCATCCTTAGTGACCCGTTTTTGTTATCAATTAAATCTATCCTATAGCCTGATTCGAACTTTCAATAAAAGAATTGATGAATACCTAACTGAGCTTTTTAATGGTCTCGATTTTTGGGGACATTTTACGGTAGAAAAAGGCGCTCAATTGTTACCCAGCAATGGCCTATTAGTTTTTGATAAAGATGATAAAGAAACTCTTCAATCAGAAATGCAAAGCTTAAAGAAACACTGGCAGTGTGAATATCTTGAAACCCAAGGGCTAGGGCATTTTAAAATTTTAAAAGACGACGCTGTTATTAAAAAGTCAGTAACACATTTCTCTGAACAGCTGGACTAAAGACTAAAGCTGTCGCCCTAACCACTGAGTTTTATCATGGAGTTCGATCTTCACTGAAAACTCCCCTCGGTGGTTGGGTATCCAACTTAAAAATTTCTCCAATTCATTTGTTGGAATATATATTTCAAAGACAGGTAATGGGTGGTTACTCACTAGTTTGTCGGTGAGTTCGCCAACACTCGAAGTTGAAAACTCCTGAATGATTAAATCCCTTAGAAAATCCGCTGCCAAACGATCACGCAGCGGATAGTAGATAAAAACATTTGGGCTCACGGGTCACCTTACACATTGAATAAGAAATGCATGATGTCGCCATCTTTAACGATATAGTCTTTTCCTTCAACGCGTTTTTTACCTGCATCTTTAGCGCCGTTTTCGCCCTTGTGTTCGATAAAGTCATCGTAACCAATGGTTTCAGCTCGAATAAATCCCTTTTCGAAATCTGTGTGAATTTCACCTGCTGCTTGCGGGGCAGTAGCACCCACTTTAGTTGTCCATGCACGAACTTCTTTTGGACCGGCAGTAAAATAAGTCTGCAAGTTAAGCAAAGCATAACCCGCTCTAATCACACGATTTAAACCGGGTTCGTCCCAGCCTAAATCACCTAAAAACTCGTCACGTTCAGCATCATCTAATTCTGACAGCTCAGCCTCAAGCTGATTACAAACTACCACTACTTCAGAACCTTCTTCTTCAGCCAGTTTACGCACTGCGTCTAAGTATTCGTTATTGTCAAAGCCATCTTCATTAACATTGGCAATGTACATGGTTGGTTTAATAGTTAGAAAATGAAACTCTTTATTTAGAACACTCAATTCATCTTCAGATAAATTCATGGAGCGAATCGGTTTTGCTTCATCCAAATGCGGCTTCACCTTCTCCAGTAAGTCGGCCAGTTTTTTTGCCTCCTTATCCTGACCCTTTGCCTTCTTCAGAAGCTTAAGCAATTGCTTGTCTAGCGACTCCAAATCAGCAAGCGCTAGCTCAGTATTGATCACATCAATGTCCGCAAGCGGATTGACATGGTTATTCACATGAATCACGTTTTCATTTTCAAAGCAGCGAACCACATGAGCGATAGCATCGGTTTCACGTATGTTTGCTAAAAACTGATTTCCCAGGCCTTCCCCTTTAGAAGCGCCCTCAACCAAGCCGGCAATATCCACGAATTCCATAGTAGTAGGAATCACTTTTTCTGGATTCACCAAATCTGCAATATTGTTCAACCTTTGATCAGGAACCATCACAACCCCCGTATTTGGCTCGATGGTGCAAAATGGGAAGTTCTCAGCGTCAATTCCGGCTTTAGTTAACGCATTAAAAAGAGTGGACTTGCCAACATTTGGTAGGCCAACAATACCGCATTTGATTCCCATGATTGTCTCCAGATATTTCAAGAAGGCTTAAAAAACGGGGCGGGAGTTTATAGCTTTTAGCTTCAAATAGACAGCTGAATCAATTTTTTTTAACCTTTGTTGGGCTATTGTAAATGGCGCAATAAGCGCTCTGACGTTCAAGTAGATTGGTTGATTTATGTGATTAATTAAGTGTTTTTATTGTGCACTTGGAGATCTGGCTGAGGACTAGCCTAAGGAGATCCAGGAAGACTTATTAAAAGGATTTAAAAATGGACAGAGTAACCAGTGAAGAAGATTTAAGCTCAGTTATCGGTATTTCAATAATTATTCCCGTTAGAAACGAAGAAAAATTTATCGAATCGACGCTTCGTAGCCTACTGAATCAAGAATACCCTCCCGACAAATTTGAAATAATCGTAATTGATGGGCTGTCGACCGACCAAACACCTGTTATTGTTAATTCACTTATTTCTGAATATCCAAATAATCACTTAAAACTTGTAAATAACCCTAGAAAGCTATCCAGTAGCGCCCGTAATCTCGGTGTTTCACATGCAAGATTTGAGTACGTTTTAATTGTTGATGGGCATGTCTATGTACCGAACAACAAATTACTGATTTCTGCCAGTGAATTAGCGTTAAAATCAGGGGCCAAAGTTCTAGGCCGACCTCAACCCCTAAATCCTCCTGATATAGATGACTTTCAAAAACACGTAGCCTTCTCACGAGAATCACCACTGGCTCATTCCACAGAAAGTTATATCTATTCAAATTATGAAGGATTTACCAGCCCGATAAGCATTGGCGTTATGTACCGCAAAGCCATTTTTCAGGAATACGAGGGATTTGATGAGACATTTGATGCGGCTGAAGACTTGGAGTTTAACTACCGTTTGGAGTTAAATGGCTTGAAGTGCTTTACCTCGCCTCGCCTAGCTGTCAAATACTACCCCAGGAGCACTATACCTAGCTTATTTAAACAAATGATTCGATACGGAGTAGGGCGTGCCAAGTTCATTCGAAAACATTTTGAACGTTTTACTATAGAGTTATTGATTCCGCCTGTATTTTTCCTAGCAGTTTTATTGACCATTCCAGCATGCCTAATATCAACCTTTACAAGATGGCTTTGGGTAATAGGGGGAATGAGTTATGTGCTGCTAGTGCTGGGTGAGGGTATTAGGCTACAGAAGAAAAATGATTTCGGAAATTTTTTAAGATATGCATCCATTATCTTCACCGTTCATCTTGGGCTCGGTTGGGGTTTTATAAAAGGATTAATAACTACGCTTTCACCGAATAAAACTAATGAAAATATAAAAACAAGAGAAAGCGAATCATGAAAATTGTGATGCTTGATCCAGCCAATTTGACCCCATTTTATTGCTACGCACTTTCAGACGCATTAGCTAATTGTGGTAACGAAGTTATTTTTATCAGTACCGCTTATGACAATGATTCAAAGATTAAGCCGCCAGAAAAGGTTGTGTTTCTTGATCATTATTTTCGACGCTTCAGAAAAATTCAAACAGGTAAGATTAAGAAATTACGACAGTTAGTCAGAGGGTTGCATTACTTTCCAGACCACTGGCGAACATTGAGAAAGATAAAAAAACAAAAGCCAGATGTGTTACACATACAATGGGCAATGCTTCCTAAAATAGATATCTGGTTAGTTAAACAGGTTCAGAAGCTGGGCATTCCAGTTGTTCTTACAATTCATGATGTGAACCCGTTGTTTAATCATCAAGGCGACGATGCATTAAGTATTTTGTATAACCAAGTTGATTCTTTAATCGTTCATTATACTGATGCCATTCAAATACTAGAGAAAAGATTTAAGGTAAAGGATAGTAAAAAAGTATTTGTAGTACCCCATGGTCCGCTGCAATCAGAGAATATTCCTAAAAACGCGACCCGTACTAGTGCCAGAAATGAGTTAAGTATTTTAGGTAATTACTTAGTCATACTTTTTTTTGGTGAGATCAAGCACTACAAAGGCTTGGATATTTTAGTTGAGGCTGTTAAAACGGTTAAAGCAACCCATGAAAATATCTATTTACTGGTTGCAGGAAAGCCAGGGTCACAAAGCGATATTCCTGACTTATCACAGCTAGTAACATTAGATATTCACCATAACGCTAACTTTTCTTTCATCCCTAATGATGACGTTTGGAAATATTATCTTGCAGCAAACTTGGTGGTGTTGCCTTATAGAGATATTGGGCAGAGTGGTGTGTTATTTTCTTCCATTGCCCACAAGCGTTTTGTTCTTTCGACAGCTGTGGGTGGATTACCTCAATTGATTGGTGATATAGGCGGGGGGCGGACAGTTGAAAAAGAAAATGTTCGAACGCTAGCAGAGTCTATTAATGATTTATTACACAGCCCTCATGACTTGGATATAGAAGCCAGTACAGCCTGCGAAAGGCTATTCAGTAATTATTCTTGGAATTCAATTAGTGAACGAACTATTAAAGTATATAAAAAATATAAGGGTGAATGACTAATAATACAGGAAATTAAAATGTGAAATATATTTATGCCAATTCGCTGCACCGTTAAATTGTTAAGGAATATAATCAATTTACCAAATGCATCTATAAGTAGATTTATAGGTTGAATGATTAACGAAGTTAACACTCGCCTGTTAAATGTTTCTAACACTGTACTGAGTTTCATAAAACTGAAATTATTGTAAGAAACTAGCGCCACCTCGAGTTTAAATTGGGCCGTGTTCAGAAGAAGTGCGCGCATAATTAATTGATACAGTACTGGTGCAAGTTAAATTGAGTCTTATTAAACCTTGCCTTCTTAAACCTATTTGTATAGGTTAACGATAAATTTACATTCACAATCTTTGAAAGGATTCTCATGAAGCCGTTCCAGAGTAGTGTTCTCATTTTTTTATTTTCGATTTTGTCTACCAACGTCTTGGCAACAAACTTTCAAGATGACAGTTTTGATATATATCAGAGAGATGTTAATGGTGATGGTCATACCGATTACGTATTTATTGCAAAAGAAAAGTTATTGCTTTTGCATTCTAGTGTGACTGTACCGATTCAGTATAAGGATGCAGACTCATTTGCATTGCTTGGTGCCGATGATGGCACATTCACAATATCAACATCGTCTAGCTACTTGTTAGAGAGTGGCACGCTCCTAAATACAAGTAATTTTGAAGTTGCCGACTTAAATGGTGATGGTCGTAATGATTACTTGTTTATGCCAAATGGTACTAGTGGAAGTACATTAGCTATCTATGGTAACAGTAATATGCTCATTGCTAGTGTTGAGACCACAGATACCTTTCAAAATATTGGTTCTAACACCGCCACGGTTGAGGCCTTAAACGTTGATGGCAATCAAGACGGTTTGCTGGTAACCGATACAGACAACGGCTACACCTGGCTGATAGATCGCAATGGGGAGCCTTTTAATCCAACCAGAAGCCCTAAAGAAGCTAATTATCCGGGTAGTGTTGAAGGAAGTTTAACTGTTACAAGTGGAGGTTCTGCAAACTATCGTTTTCCTATTGATGTACCAGCAGGGCCTGCAGGAATTCAGCCTAACTTGGCACTGGTTTATGATTCTCATTCAGGAAATGGGCTTTTAGGTCTGGGCTGGAAGCTATCAGGTTTGGAGGTAATTTCACGATGTTCACCGTCAAAACCCAATAGCTCTTATATAAGGTTTAATGAACAAGATGATTTTTGTTACAACGGGCAGAGGCTGGTTAAAATAAGCGAAACTGGTACCGTATTTAGTCGTAGGATTTTATATCGTACTGAAATTGATAATGGACAGCTAATTAAAGCGTTTGGCTCAGAGGGTGCTCCTAGTCACTTCATCGTTTACCAGAAAAATGGAACAGTAAAAGAGTTTGGTAATACCTCAGATTCAAAAGTAGAAGTAGCTGGAGATGCCACTAAAGTAAAATTTTGGGCACTAAATAAAAAGCTACCAGTTGGTACCCTGGGTTATTCAATTAGCTATGAGGAAAATAACACATCAGGTGAGCACTATGTTAGCAAAATTGAGTATGGTGCTTACCGTATAGATTTTAATTATGAAGAGAGGCCAGATAGAAAAGCGGGCTTCAGGGCTGGCTACAGATATTCCAAGACTAAACGTCTTAAATCAATTAGAACCCTAAATAACGGAAGTGTAATCGACGAGTACACTATGGGATATAAGTTTAGTAAAAACTCTTATACATCCTATATAGATTGGGTTCAAAAGTGCTCAGGAACAAAGTGTTTCAAAGAAAATGCTTTCTATTGGGCTAATCAATTCAATGGAGAAAACATTAGTACGGACACAATTGTTTATGATACCGATGGTTTTGGAATGGATATCGGTTTCAGCGATATTAATGGTGATGGTTTTACTGATGCATTAGCTCTTAAGTGCGATTCAAACAGAAATAATAATTCAATTCGACTTTACTATGGCAACGACAGTGGCTCTTTATCTAATGTCGGTGCAGATGGCCAACCTTTATACCTTGACTCAGCTTATGACGATACAAGTGATCTACTATTTTCAGATGTTGATGGCGATGGAATAAGTGATGTCATTCAATTTGAAAACTTAAGAAACTCTCTTTGTGAAAGAGGTGATACTGATAATCGAGTGAGCTTTAATTTATCTGAGGGAGCATATGTCGAAGCAACTGTGCAGTCAGAATCGTCTGATGGAAACTTTAGTGATAGAGATGTTAAAAGGTCCCCGACTCTTGTTGATATAAATGGAGATGGTAGGGCAGACGTAGTTAATTATGAAGGTGGTCTATCAGGCAATACCAAGGTGCAAATACATTTTGCAAATGGAGATGGAAGCTTTTATTCATTCGGTTCAGCTCCTGTTACCGGAGGTTGTGATGATAGTTCAGTTGGCTTAAACGCTTATCAATGTTCTATTCACACTAAATCAGATCGTTTTCTTTTCACAGATGTTAATGGTGATGGTAGGGCAGACCAAATTAGATATCCTGAAGGTAAAGATGAATTAGGGATACGTATTTACCCTAATACTACTGACAGGGTCTTTTCTAAAGAAGCCGATTCATACATAGTCGAGGATATTTTTAAAAACCTGGATTCAAAAGTTCCTCGAGTTGGTGATTTAAATAATGACGGTGTACTCGATCTGTACAGCTACGGTGGCAAGCATTTTAATTATAAGCTGGGTAAGGGGAATGGTTTATTCAGCGATTTATATGAAATTGAATTTGATGTGGAGTTATCTGGACAAGTTAGGCTTATTAAAGAACAAGGCAGACAAGGTGTCACTCTAGTAATTGGTACAGCTGAAGCAACAATATCTACCCTCCAAATCCGAAGGGGGGGAAGAATGCGTATAGTGTTAGTCCCTGTTGCTTCTTCATCTGAAGAACATGTTTATAAAATTCATTTCAATCAGTACGGGCAGCCTATAGGGTCAGAAGAGTCTAATGAGTTAGAGTTATTTGAACGACGTGATGTGAATGGAGATGGTGCACTAGATAAAATATGGTCTGAAGTTAATTACGGTAACTGTATAAATGGCAGTTGCGATGAATTTAGTGTTCAGTTAAACAACCAACACGAAATTCTAAAAATATCTACGATTAAGGAAGGTAATCAGCCAACCCAGAGATTCAGTTATAAGCCCATGACTGACGAAGATGTTTATTTTCGTGGAGCAAATACTGACTTCAAAGCAACTGGTTTAAAATATTCTATCAACCCAAGTACAAGGTTAGTGTCGTCATTTCAGAATGCTTACGGTGAATACACATACTATAAATATGCTGGGGCGCGTTCTCACAATGAAGATGGGTACGCTGGTTTTGCAACTGTGATCTCTTCTACGGATCGTTTAAGGGGCTTAAATAACTATGACTCAATCGTTACTGCCACTACCTACTCACAGCAAAAGCCTTTTGTAGGCAAACCGCTACATATTTTTAAAAGCCCATTTGTCAATACTCGTGCATGGGATGCTATAGATGAAATTGATTTGGAAGTTAATGGCTCTACTGTTTACGTCAACGGGCTTCAAACAAAATCCGGTAATATAGCTGTTAGTCAGAGATCGAGATCTTCATCTGGAACGGCATCCAGTGGTTTTGATGGCCCACTAGTCACTGAGTATGAGTGGTCTTCAACCGAAGCCATGGGCGTGGATAGCGATGCCAGTACACCCTGGCATAGAACCGTCTTAGACAAAAAATCTACAGATTACTTCGATTTTGCTGACACTGATTTGAACAATGTTATTAATCGGGAAGTCACTGAATATGTTTATGAAACTTCTAGGACTTGGCGCCGGGAAAAACAGATAACCAAAACTATCGGGCTTGGTGAGTTTCAGAAGCAAACTCAGATAACAAAGTATTACGTAGATAATGAGTCAAATAAATACGAGCCGTTCAAGAACTTTAAAGTAGAGAGTGAAAAAGTAGTCCAAAAAGCGATAGGAAATAATTGGAAGACTGCTATTCAAGCAGAGGGCCAGTTAGCTGAAGTAACATTCTTAAATGCTTATGAGTATTACGGAAACGGACTGCTATATAAAACTACCCAGCAAAACAATCACCACACCGATTTAGAGACAACCTATGAATACGACGCGCAAGGAAATGTCACACAAGTAAGTATTGCCCCTGTTGATGGTTCAGAGCCAGCTCGAGTAACAAAAATGAGTTATGCTGCTGATACGGGTTATTTGCTAACTTCAACAAATGCAGAGGGTCATAAAACTACTTATAGTGATTTTGATAAAAGAGGTAACCCGTCACTGGTTGTATTTGGCGAGGGCTCTCAAAGCCTAAACACTCAACTGGAATATGATACGTTTGGTCAGATCACCAAGACCTATGATCCGAGCGGTACAACTACAACCATTACCAGAGACTTTTGTAGAGGTGATTCGCTAATCGGTTGTGAGCCTGGGTCATTCTATTATCTATTAACCCAAACCACAGGGCAGCCTGACCAATACCAATATTTCAACACCAAAGGTTGGCTTGTAAAAACAGCAACAGAACTGTACCAATTAAATACGGTATCTCCCTACAGTGCGATTTACACGGAATATGATCAGCATGGCAGAATACGAGCGCGAAGTGTGCCAGCGTACTTACCTAATTTAAGTACTGGAAAGCCTTCTGATTTAGAAAAAACAAGGTATGAGTATGACCAGTTAGATCGACTAATACTGGAAGACGCCCCAGGTTATTTTAAAAAGACTATTTCTTACACACCTGATTCGATAACCGGAATTACAAAGGTTACAACAAGAGACTACTACGAAAATTCCGTTGTCAGAGTGAAAGAGGCGCAAATAAACACCCTTAATCAAACTATTGGAACTCGCCTAACCGATAAAGGCAATAGCGCGGTGAGTAAAGTCGATGTTATTTTTGATGTCTTGGGAAATCCAATTAAGCAAACCTCTACTGACCAAATTAATAGCAAATCAATAGTCATTAAAAAAGGCTATAACACAAAAGGTCTGCTTACTTTTGAAGACGATCCTTCACGGGGTAAATATCAATATAGTTATAATGGCTTTTCTGAAGTGGCAACCAGCAGTAATGAACGTACAGATATCGTTACTTCAGAATTCGGTTACGACATGCTAGGCAGGTTAGTCAGTAGAAATACAAAAGAAAATACGACTTGTTGGTTCTATGATCAAACTTCAAGTGGCAAATCACTTGGGCAGTTGTCAGGAGTTTTTCAGTTACCTAGAGCAACCGGCTGTCCAAGCAATATGGCAGATTTGGAAGCTACAGGCTCATCAGCGTCATCCCTATCATATAGCGAAACTTATGGCTACAACCATGCAGGCCTGAATGATGTGCAAGACATCTATATCAATGATGCGCCAGGCGTTGGCACAGCTGGTAGATACAGCATTAATAGATCTTTTGACTCCTATGGCCGCTTAAGCACGCTCACTTACCCAAGTGGCGATTTAACTGTGAAACTTAATTACAGCAGTTCGGGGTATGTCTCCAGTATCGTCAACCAAGAAAATGAATCAGAAGTTTATGAAAGCATTCAAGCGATTAACCAATTCGGAAAGGTTGGTACTTTAAAGTTAGGTGACCTAACTCAGACCACTAATTACTTTAGCCATACGGGCTTGATGTTCAACAGAATTGTGAAAAAAGCCAATAACCAACAGCTCTTCAATATTAGAATGAATTACGATTTGGAAGGTCGCTTGACTTCCAAAACTAATCAGGTAGCACCTGTTGACGATAACGGTGTCAGAATCGGCCAAATATATACCCAAAACTTTTATTACGTTAAGTCAAGAAATGCAGGCTACGCATCAGGCGAGGCTGACGCATCAAACCAATTAACGGCTGTAACTAGGAGCGGCGTTAATCAATATCTCTATAAGTACGATGAGCTTGGCAATATTCAGTCTTCTACAACCGCTGGGACTTATAGCTACGAAACCTATAATAATTCACCAAGACTCAAATCGGTTACCCCTGGTGGGATCAATAGAAATTACACTTATGACGCTGCAGGTAATGTTAAGTCAGACGGAATTAAAAGTTTCAAATACACCTCCTTTAATAAACCGTATGAAATAACTTCTTCAGCTGGTAGCAGCTATTTTAATTACGGCCCCGCGAATCAAGTGATTAAGCGTACCGATGCTATTGGTAGTTCAGTGAAAAACGTTTGGACAATAGCTGGCATGATGGACGTTGTTGTTGAAGGAGGCGAAACTAAGCATGTTCATCGTGTTTCTGAAAATACTACGGTGACTCATAAACTGGTGTCATCATCTTCTAAAGGTTATACCTCCAAAACTACTTATACCATTAATGATCAATTGGGCTCTGCATCCTTACGCTTAACCGAAGAGGGTAAGGTCATTGAAAAGATTGAATACACACCATTTGGTGATCCGATTATCGAATATCGGGCCACTTATGTGGCAGGTGTATTAGTGGACTCCGTTGATTGGCAGGGCATGGCTGATAAAGTTGGTTACACCGGACATCAACATCTTAATCACTTAGATTTAATTCACATGGGCGGCCGGGTTTACGATCCGGTAATTGGGCGTATGTTGCAGCCTGATATTTTGGTGCAGAGTCCGGGGTATGCGATTAGTTATAATCGGTATGCTTATGTGATGAATTTGCCGGTTAATTTGGTTGATCCTAGTGGGTATGAATACCATGCTGAAGATATGCAGGGAGATAGTATTACTTTGGCAGAGCCAGCAGGAAGTGATCATGATCGCGAAGGGGTTACTGTATCGCAAAATTATCGCGACTACGCAGATGATGTAGGGATTCTTACGGGTGGCGTTTGGGACCATAATGAAAACAATCAAGTTCAGACTGACGTTTTTCTAGCGAGTCAATTTGATGAGGGTACTGCATTGCATGATAGTGCTATATCTAGAATTAACGGAAGTGATCCTATTGAAGTAACTGAGGCTATTGGCATCATGGCTTTGCACATTGCCGCGAACAAGTTACAGGGCGATGACACAACATCAGAATCAGGGCTTACCAAACTATTTTTTGATTTTATGGATTTGGGTAAAAGTGAAGCAGAGTTATTTACTGAGGGATTCGTATCATATGTTGATGGATTCGTTTATTTATTGCAGCATCGGATGCGGGAAGAACAAAATGACCCAAGAGCAAAATTTGAGGCTCAGGCAATTAAAAATGCGTTTAAAGAAGTAGGATTAATAAGGGCTTTAAAATATACGGGCAAAGCGATGAAAGAACGCCATGTTTACTTCAGTGGTAGAATGGCGGCCAATGCGGTACTTCTTACTAGTCTAAACACAAAGGTCTCAGGTAAAAGAGTACTTAATTTCCCGACGGCACTTGTAAGTGGAATGGCTTTAAATTCCGCAGTCGGGTACGGTTCTGCGTTAGAGCTAGTTTCTAGAGGACCCAAAGTGAACAATGTGAGTATCGTTACAATGGTTTTGGGTGGTGTCTGATTAATGAGTAAATGCCCTAGTTGCAATTTCAAATTGAACCGTATCAAGAAATTACGTTTTTTCTACTTCTGGTCTTCAAAGATAATTTGTTCAAATTGTGGTGCGGAGATCGCAATAAATGACTTCTCATACAATTTATGCTTGCTCCTGAATTTTATCTTTACAGTCCCCTACTTGTGGGGGGCGCTAGCAGACCAGAGTCTAATACAGATATTCTACGTCTTTTTTATAACCGTAGTACTTAACTGCCTTTTCATAATGTTTAGCCCGGTTGTATTGGTAAGAAAATGAAAAGTGAAAAAGGGGTCAAAGTGAAAATAGGGTCAGGTCTTGTCTTTTGCCTAAGTCTAGCCTGAAATTGTCGATTACTAGAAGGGATTATTCCATGGCTAGACCATTAAGACTTGAGTATGCTGGGGCATTCTATCAGATCACCTCTCGTGGTGATCGATGAGAAGATATATTTGAATCTGACAATGATTTTCTGATGCTTCTCGAAAAGAAAAAGGGGTCAGGTCTTGTCTTTTGCCTAAGCCTTGTCTAGTCCGAAATTGTCGATTACCAGAAAGGATTGTTCCATGGCTAGACCCTTAAGGCTTGAGTATGCTGGGGAACCTATCACATCGCCTTTCGTGGTGATCGACGAGAAGACATATTTGAATCTGACAATAATTTCAGATGTTTCTCGAAGTGCTTGGAGAGATTTGTAAAAGATTTAATTAGGCTTGGCCATCAAAAAAAGGCAGATCAGCTTCCTTTTGCTTAGGGCGATATTAAGTTTTAGTGTTTTTTCAATGGTTTCTGTTTGATATTTTTATAAAAAATTGGAGTATTTATGAAAAAAATAGTTTTCGTTTTTGCACTTTTCATTAGTGGTTTTTCAGTAAATGTATTTAGTGAAGAAACATTTACAGTGCTGCTTGTTGGTAGTAGCAATAATACAAAGTCTGTTTTTGTCGATGTACTGGAAACGCCTATTAACTCAACTTGTGAGAACAAAAAACATTTTAAGCTACTAATGACGGATGAAATGGCTGATTACTTTTACTCGGCTGCTATGTCAGCTACTGTGGCTGGACTGAAAATGAAAATACATTACGAAGCCGGAGAGTGTTACCAGAGTGGTAATATTCCTAGGTATTTTAAATTAGTGAAATAGCAGCATAGTGAGAAAGAATAAAGAAAAAAGTGAGCTGCCTAATACGCTGGTGGTCAACAAAAGTGAATAAGATATCTAAAGTTAATAGGCTTATGCACGAAAGTGGGGGTCAGGTCTTGTCTTTTGTCTAAGCCTGGCCTAATCTGAAACTGTCGATTACTAGAAAGGAGTGTTCCATGGCTAGACCCTTAAGACTTGAGTATGCTGGGGCACTCTATCACATCACCTCTCGTGGTGATCGACGAGAAGATATATTTGAATCTGACGATGATTTTCAGATGTTTCTCGAAGTGCTTGGAGAGGTTTGTGAAAGATTTAATTGGGTTTGTCATGCTTATTGTTTAATGACCAATCACTATCATCTGTTAATAGAAACACCTGATGGAAACCTTTCAAAAGGCATGCGCCAATTGAATGGCGTTTACACACAGAAGTTCAATCGTGCTCATAATAGAGTAGGGCATGTGTTTCAAGGGCGTTATAAAGGTATTTTAGTAGAGAAACAGAATTATCTTTTGGAGTTGTGCCGATATATTGTGTTAAACCCGGTTAGAGCTGAAATGGTGAGGTCAGCGAAAGACTGGCCCTGGAGTAGCTATAGGGCTACTAGTGGTCAAGTAGAAAAGCCCGAGTGGTTGGATGTGAATTGGATTATCGCAAGCTTTGGTAAAAGGCGACAAAAAGCGATTGAAGGTTATAGAAGTTTTGTGAAAGCAGGCAAAGGGCAACCATCTCCTTGGAAGAAATTGAAGAATCAGGTTTATCTTGGCAGTGATGAGTTTGTCGAACAAATTCTTGAGTCAATTAGAGACGATAAGCATCTCTCAGAAGTACCCAGCTCTCAAAAAAGGGCTGCACCCAAGCCATTACAGCACTACGAGAAGAGTAGTAAAGCCAGGGATGAAGCGATATTCAATGCTTATCAATCTGATGGGTACAGTATGCAAGAGATCGGTGACTATTTTGGGTTACATTATTCAAGAGTTAGCAGGATATTAAAGGCGGAAGAAAATAAACGTGCTAGCTCAACATAGGTTTTTAAATCGCTTTTAAAGGAAATGATAAGAGGGTGGATTAAGTAACCAGCATTGTATTTAGGTCAGTCAAGCTGGAGTATCAAGGCATAGGCCTTTATAGAATTTTATTAGACAAGTAGTATTTAATTTCTTTATGACTCATGATTAGGTTGCACGTGAAATATTTAATTTTTTCTATCTCAGTTTTGGTGTCCTCAATGTCGCTTTCTGATGCCAGATGGCATACATCCAAAGTGGCTAGGGTATATCCGCTATCGGATGGCGCATTTGTAATAACCTTTCAGAATTTCACTGAAGCTTGTACAAATGGTGATAAATACTTTTATGTCCAAGCAGGACAAAATGGTGCCAGTGCAGAAGGGGTGGAAAAAATGTATTCACTAGCAATGACAGCAGGTGTTACAGGTAAAGACTTATCTATAAACTTTGATTCCACTAGTTTGAAATGCTTTGTAAACCGCATGTCTGTGGATTTTTCGGTTAACTAAAATTAAAGCAGTATTAGGACTAAATGTCTGTGAAGTTTGTTTTTTCCTTTTTCTTTTAGTTCTAAATGTGTAAATGGAATTTTATGAAATGATTAATGATGCTGGTTTTCAAGAGAGTTTTCTAATAAGCATGTTTAGATTTTTAAAATAGTTTCTGCAATTCTTATAGTCATTTTTGACGTAGTGACTTGCTAAGTAAAAATGAATAGATTGAAATCTTCTTTATAATACAGATTAAACAGGGAGTAGAATATGAAGCTGGGATATGTAGTTTCTTTCGTTTTAGCTATCTCGCCGCTTTTTACAGAAGCGGGTAGTGTTAGAAGGGATATAACAATTACTGAGGTTGGGCTTTCTCAAAACAGTAATCGGGTTTTCGTAAAGAGCTCTGATCGAGCTACTGACTCGAATTGCAGTGATAAAGAGCACTATGCGATGGAGCTGGGATCACCAGAGTCTTACCTATTCTATTCTGCTGGACTGACAGCTATGAATGAGAGTAAGAAAATGCGGGTTATTTACATTACCGATGGTGAATGTATGGGCGATGCTCCCAGAGTAGATGTTTTCTGGAACTTAAATTATTAATTCTGACGAGTAAATATTTCAGACAAAGATTATTAGAAGATTTAGGTGGGGAGTTTTTAGTCGTTAGGCCCGCTATTTTTTGGAGGTTGATGATGCTTTTATTCTTTAGATAGACAAAATAAACTCTCTGAAGAGATACTTAATAGATGGTTGTATTTGGATTTTATTTATCTAGGCCAGCCCATAGCATATGTGTTGTTTAGTTTTTAAGAGGAAATTATTGTGTATATTAAATTAATTCTAATTGTGGCTTTGCTTTTTTCAGACGCTGCTTGGAGTGCAAGTATTGGTTGGGCTGTACCTATAAGCGTTCTACAGGAACAGGACGTACTTCACGTCGAATTCGCACCAAATGCTCCTAAAAGCGGCTTGCCCTCTTGTGCTACTAGAACATTTATCAATGTTACCACAGATGCAGGCAAGGTTAGGGCTTCTCTTGCTCTAGCTGCTTTCGCAGCACAAAAAGAAGTTTATGTGTATCTTGAGGACAATATCACATCATGTCGATGGTCGAGTTCGGTTCCTAGTACCTGGATTAGAGTCAAGAATTAGAGCAGAGCATATATCAAGTAAAAAAAGCAAGACAGGTTCAGATATTGTCTTGTTTAAGAGGTCGCATGGACACAAAGGGGGGCAGGTCTAGTCTAGAATTGTCGATTAAAGAAAGGGATCTTTCTTAGAGCTAGATACTTAAGGTAGTAGAATACTAAAGGCGTAAGCAAATAAACGCGCTAACTCAACATTAATTTTAAATAATCTTTAAGGACATAGATAAATGAATAGATTAGCTCAATCATTATTTTTTTTGGTTTTGCCCATATGGGGGTTATCTGGAATGGTCATGGCAGATACCTATCAGGACTGTGGTGAAGTAAACATCAGTCGGATTTACGCACAGGGTACTCATTCACACGAACATAATAATAAGATGATAATAATTTTTTCTGATGCTAATAGCACAGATGCCTCTTGTGATTTTACTCACGCTTGGATAGCAAATACAGATGATGCACATGATGCTATGTTATCAATTATATTGGCTTCTCACTTTGCTGGTGCAAATGTTCGGGTTGGAGTTGATTCTGCGGATTTAAAAGCAGGTGCAGCAAGGCTTACTAATGTTAATACTATGTGATTTAGTTTAGGTTGTGTTATGGAGTTAGCAGTTACTTAATCATTATATGGCATAAAGCATTTCTGATCATAATAGTGTGAGCTGTTCAATTAGCTTTATAAAGGTTCCTATCCAAGTTGTTCGTTGGTTTGTATGATCTAAAGGATGTGAGCGACTATTGGTATGAAGTTTTAGTTAGGAGAGTTACAAAATGAATAAAATATTTGCATTGATGTTGATTTTGTTCCCAGCAATTAGTTGGGGTGGTACTGCGACATGTACATGTCAACCAGAAACAGTTTGGGCTGGACGATCTGGAGGGTACGATTACCATTTGTTAGTCTATTGTGGTAACTCGAAAACAGCTTATGTGTTAGGGAGGTTTGATGATGAGAGAGCTAAGTTGAGATATTCTATGGCATTGGCTGCACAGGCATCTAATAAAAGCATGATATTTCACTACTATCAGCAAGGTGATGCGCCTCTTTGTTCGGATGTTGACTGGAGTAAAGAAATCGTGCCCAATGGAGTAGGCATTAAATAATGTTCAATAGATTATTTGTTACAATCTATTTTTGTAATCATTGGGTTCTAATTTTTTGTCAACTAAAGTCAATTTGAATCTATTTAGAAACTCAACTTTTAAGCTTCGTAATCAGCTACCTTAATGACCTATTCAAATTTGAGAAACTAATGAATATCTTAAAACATTTTATCCTCCTTTGTTTTCTAGCTGGATGCACTACTCTAGATACCATTTCAATAATTGAACCAGAAACTAGTGAAATTTCTTATAGCGGTAATGGTGTTGGTGCTGGAATGATGTTGTCTTCAACGATGGGGCCAGTAGGCATGGCCATTGGTGTAGCTATAGATGAAGGCATAAAAAAAGAAATAAACGAAAACTATGTAAGCTCGAACATAACTTTCGCACAACTGTTGAATAAAAGTTTGTCTGAGAAAGGAGATCATCAATTAAGTTCGATAGAAATTGTTAGCTATGGTTTTAGAACTGTTAATGGTGAGTCAGACATGGTGAGCACTTGTGAGATTAAGACCTTCGATAAAAGTGGCGTAGAAACACTGTTAAATAACCAGATAAGTGAAGAAGATAAGATTACTTTGACAGATGCAAAAAGTTCACAATCAAAAGTTATTGAATCATTGAGTAAATGTGCCGATCAACTGGTAGAAAAGTTTTAATATAAAGCGCCTGGAAATGAGGATGCTCAGGCGCTAAGAAACAAGTTAATTATTGCAATCTACGAGTCGTTTCGAGTTCTTCGTATAAAAAATAGTGGTAACAGTATCAGGAAAACAATGTTTATCGCCCCGATACTTGATGAGCTAGAACTGCTGGAAGAAAATGAGTTTCTCAACGCTGGACAGCCATAGAATCTTACATCATCCACATAAGATGAAATCCAGGAAGTGTATTCGCTGACTCGAGCATAAACCCCTGGGAAGCCTGGCTGGGCACAGCCTTCGCCCCAACTAACTATCCCGACCTGTTCTTTTGTTCCCGAAAGAAACAATGGGCCGCCACTATCCCCTTGGCAGGAATCTCGAAGTACTGGGCTTAGCTTTGATCCCGCGCAAATCATCCCATCTGTTATTGGGTCGTTATATCCAGGGTCATTGTTATAAAACGAATTGCACGAATGATTATTAAACGTTGTAACTGTAGTGCTCTTCAGGGTTTCAGGGTAATTAGGGAACCCTGTGGGTCTAGTGTTTCCCCAGCCCCAAACATCAACGGATTCATTCTCACCTAAATAGCCAATCGGTAAGCAAATTCTTTCATCACCATCAACAGGAGTTTGAAGCCTCAATAAAGCAATATCGTTATCAGCATTAAATATGTTGTAATCTGGGTGTCTAATAACCTCAGATACAACGGCAACGGTTCCAGTTGTTGTACCAGTTACAGGGAAATTCACTGGGCTGTGGTCACCCACAATAATATATAGATCTGCAGCGGGCCAGCGATCACTAGGGCCATAGTCTTCCACACAATGTGCTGCTGTGAGTACCCACTCTGAACCGACTACTGTGCCACCGCAAAATTGACCAAAATCAACATCGAATATTGCGACGACAGAGGTGTCATTATTTCTCTCAGTAGTGCCATTGATTATCTTGGTATCAGCATTGGCCCAGTTCAGCACTGTTGTCATCAAAAGCGCGAATATCCAAATTTTCTTCATACTATCCATTCCCAAGTTTTGTGCTTCGATACTAACGATGATTCTTTACTGTTGCAGTATTTTTATGTGACATAAAACTGATTTTAACCTGCTTTGAAACCATTCATTTCCGTCATGGCTTTTGTCCAATCGCCAATAACAACTTTGTCTATCTGCACAATGGCTTCATCAATGGCTTGGTCGGTTAGATCTAGTTCATTTGCGGGGGCTTTTTTGAGCACATAGTTGACCACTTGAGGTGCTGAGCCTGGGTGACCAATGCCTATTCTTAACCGTTTAAACTCACGGCTATTTGCCATTTTTGAGATGATGTCTTTTAAGCCGTTATGTCCCCCGTGACCACCACCTTTTTTGAATTTAGCCACGCCTGGAGGGAGGTCTAGTTCATCATGTACCACTAAAATTTCTTCTACTGGGATTTTGTAGAAGTTGGCGAGTGCTGCGACAGATTGGCCGCTACGGTTCATAAAAGTCATGGGTTTGAGTAGCCATACTTTATGAGTGTTGATAAATACTGACCCTACTTCTCCAAAGTACTTTTTATCTAAGCTGAGTGACAAGCCTTGGCGTTTCGCCAGCTCATCAACATAATCGAAGCCTGCATTATGTCTAGTCCTATGGTATTCCGGCCCTGGGTTACCTAGACCGACAATCATGGATACTTTTTCATTGGCCATGGAATTTTCCTTTTATTGGACATAAAAAAAGGGCCCATAGGCCCTTTAGAAAAGTTAGCTTCTATTACTCAGCAGACTCTTCTTCATCTTCAGCAGATGCGGCGGCAGCTTTAACAGTACAAATTGGCTGATCATTTTCCGCGTGATGCAGACTTACACCTTTAGGAAGTTTTAAATCAGACAGGTGAACAACTGTTCCTGCTTCCACTTCTGCCATATCGACTTCAATGAACTCAGGTAGATCACCAACTTTACATGTGATCTCTGCTTCAGTTAAAGAGTGCTGGATTTTACCACCTTGTTGTTTAACCCCTACGCAGCTTTCTTCATTGATGAAGTGCAGTGGGATTTTCTTGTGAACAATGGTGGTTTTGGTAACACGTTCAAAGTCGATGTGCAGGATCAATTCTTTAGCAGGGTGACGCTGTAAGTCTTGTAGAATTACAGATTCTGTTTTGTCACCAATTTGTAGATCCAGTACGTGTGAGTAGAAAGCTTCGTTTTCCAGGTGTTTGATTAGCTCTTTGTGCTCAACCGTGATGCTCACGGGCTTGCGGTTTTTAGCTCCACCATAAACGATACCAGGTGTTAAACCCTCACGACGCAGGCGGCGGCTCGCACCCTTCCCTGACACTTCGCGAGGTTCAGCGATAACTGTAAATGTTTCAGTCATTTTGAACTCCAATAGATTTTTAGTAACACGCACACCACCGCGACCAGTGATGTACTATTAAAAAACCGAACGCTCTGGAAAGAGGGTTCGGTTTTATCATTAGCTTGCAACTCAAGAAAAGTGTTTTAAAACAATGGCTTATCTAAACATTGCGCTAATTGATTCTTCATTGCTAACCCGGCGAATAGCCTCGGCTAAGACCCCAGCTAGCGAAAGTTGGCGGATGTTACCACAACTCTTTGCGGCTTCCGAGAGGGGAATTGAGTCAGTCACCACTAATTCCAAATCTGAATTGCCAATCCTTTCGATAGCGGGGCCAGATAGAACAGGGTGGGTGGCATAGGCAACGACTTTTTTGGCACCAAAGTTCTTAAGGGCAGCAGCTGCCTGGGTCAGTGTGCCTGCGGTATCGACCATGTCATCTACCAACACACAGGTACGCCCTTCAACTTCACCAATAATGTGCATGATTTCAGCTTGGTTGGCCTTAGGTCGGCGTTTATCAATAATAGCTAGATCGGCATCCAATACTTTGGCAATAGCTCTGGCTCGAACCACGCCGCCTACGTCTGGAGACACCACAATCATGTCGGCGTAGTTTTGCTTTTCGATGTCGTCTAGCAGAATCGGGGAACCGTAAATATTGTCCACCGGGATGCTGAAAAACCCCTGAATTTGGTCAGCATGAAGGTCGACCGTAAGAATTCTATCTACGCCAACCACAGTTAACATGTCTGCAACTACTTTTGCTGAAATAGGCACCCTGGCTGAGCGTGGTCGGCGGTCTTGTCTGGCGTAGCCAAAATAAGGAACCACTGCAGTGATTCTGCCAGCTGAAGATCTACGGATAGCATCGGCAAGCAGAACCAGTTCCATTAAATGGTCGTTAGTAGGCTCAGAAGTTGGCTGGATAATAAAAACATCAGCACCACGAACGTTTTCGTTCAGTTCTAATGCAATTTCGCCATCGCTGAACTTGCCTACTGTTACATCCCCAAGAGGGATACAAAGGCGTTCAACAACCTCTTTCGCGAGTTCCGGGTTGGCACTTCCCGAAAAGACCATCATTTTTGACACAGGGCCACCTTGAATGCAGTGAGTCGAATTAAGAGTGTAGCGATTGCAGCGGGTGCTGAAATTATAGCTGAGACAATTCCCGATGAGTGATTGAAACGTTGGCTGATTTGCCAATAAAACCATTCCAATTGGACGAGGGAATTTGTGTTAAAACCGATTCGGCTTCAGCTTTTGAATCAAAACTTGCGAATACACAAGCACCAGTTCCTGTCAGCATGGAAGGTGCAAACTGATTCAGCCATTTCAGAGCAAGGTCTACTTCAGGATATAGACTCCTTACTATGACTTCACAGTCATTATGACCACCCTCTGCCAGCGCGGTGCGTATTGTGATGATGGGGGTATTACGTGTCAAATCTGGATGATTAAAAATTGCAGCGGTACTGATATGTTCACCAGGGTGTATCACAACAAACCATTTTGATGGAAGTGTAACGGGCTTGAGTTTTTCGCCCACACCCTCAGCCCAGGCTGAGTGACCTTTGATAAATACCGGCACATCTGCACCCAAGCTTAGGCCGACTTCAGCCAGTTGTTCAGTGTCTAAGGGTTTGCCTAATAAATGGTTGTAAATAATGAGTGCTGTTGCTGCATTGCTGCTGCCGCCGCCAATGCCTCCACCCATGGGGAGCACTTTATTTAATTTAATGTCGCAACCTGCTTCAAGGTTGCTGTTTCGTTGAAATGCTCTTATGGCTTTAATGATGAGGTTGTCAGAGTAGGCAACGCCAGGGATAGGATTAAGTAGATTGACCTTATAGTCTTGTCTCAGTTTTATAGCCAGTGAATCACCAAAATCTAGTAACTGAAAAAGAGTTTGAAGGTTGTGATATCCGTCTTCTCTGCGGCCGGTAATATGCAGTAGTAAGTTCAGTTTTGCTGGGCAAGTAAGCTCCAGCCATTGTGAATTTGAGACCATAAATTTAATTAAGAGTTAGATCCCAGTTTTTGATAACCACTTTAGCGCTTTTATCCTGTGAGGATGCAACCAACTTGCGGGGTAAGCGAGGTTCTTCAGTATGGTAGGACGTATACTCCACTTGCCAATCAGCCTGTATGAGCTGTTCAACCAAGCCTTCCCCATTAAGTTTAATGCCTGCTTTTGAATCAGGGTGAGGAATGCCTCGAATCCAATACTTTAAAAATTCCAAAGGTATCTGAAGGTTGCTATTGCGCGACCAGAGTTCATCTAGGCTTTTGGCGACTTGTCTGTTGTCACCATCTTCCATCACAACTCTGCCTTCCATTCCATACACTCTGACCGTGCCCTGACCTAATGGGCCGGACAGTCGAATATTGAAATCCTCCTCTCCTTCAGTCCATTGCATGTTAAAGCTAGTGGCTTCTTCTCCTTTCCTAAGGCCCATCTTGGCCTTAAGAGTCCAGGTATCAATTTGTTCAACAACTTCTGCGTGAGCCAACCAATTTGCTTGTTCAGTTTTAGAGCTTACGGGTGACCGTTGTTTCTGTGCACACCCTGATATAAAAATCAGAACTAATGCGAATGACAACATTCTTACCATCTGAATCATCCAACTAGTCCGTTTTCAGTCTCTTCATTGTCTCATCCAGAATCGGACTATCAGGATTATCAATAAGCCCTTGATCCCAAACATTTTGCGCATCTTCTGTTCGACCCAGCATCCACAAAACCTCCCCTAGGTGAGCGGCAATTTCATGATTGGTGGTGATATCAAACGCTTTTTGTAGATATTCCAGAGCAGCTTCAAGTTGACCTTGTCGATAAAGTAACCAGCCCTTACTGTCCATAATGGCTGGGTCGTTTGGATTCAGCTCATGCGCTTTGTTAATCATCCTTGCTGCTTCATCCAATTTGATGTCTTTATCTGCGTATGTGTAACCAAGGGCATTCAAGGCTCTTACATTGTCTGGGTCCTGAGCCAGAATCTCGCTGAGATCTTCAATTAATACTTCTGTTTTACCCAGGGTTTCTGCGAGTAACGCACGGGAATACAGTAAAGTTTCATTTCCTGGATTAAGAATTAAGCCTTCAGAAAGAACCGTGAAAGCCTGTTCTCTCTTCTCTAGCATGATAAGAGTATCGGCTTCTAAGTTCAGCCAACGAACATTTAACTCAGGGTGAGCATTCATGTAGTCGTCGATGAGTTGTAGTGCAAATTCTTCATCACCTGACCTAACCATTGTTCGGACTCGCTCCAGAGCGGCCGGTACCAGATAAGGTTGTTTAGAGACATTTGAAAAATAAGCCAAAGCTTGGTCATCATTGCCTTTATCCTGGGCAATAATCGCAAGGAAGTAATTTGCCTCATCAATATGATTGGATGCCGAAAGCAAATCCATAAACAAAGGCTCAGCCAACTCAATATCCTCAGTCTCCAAAGCGATTCTCGCATAGAGAGCAGTGACCCCATGGTCTTCAGGGAAGGATTCGTAATAAGTATTTAAGCTTTCTAAAGAGGCTTCAGGTTTTTGTAGACTAGAGCTAACTCTGGCGTTAAAAATTACTAGGTCTCGCTCATAAGGGAAGGTTTCTAAGGCTTTGAAAAGCGTTTTTTGAGCTTTACTTTCCTCACCGTTATCCAATTCTAATTGCGCTTTGAAAAGATAATTTTGAGCGCCGGGGGCGAGTTTTATGCTTTCATCGACAGAACCAGAGGCGGCTTCAAACATTTGCAGTGCTCGTTCAACACGGGCTTTTTCTAACCAAAGAGTTTCGTTGTTTGGTGCTAACTCCACCCCAAGTGAGTACAGATTGAATACCGCCTGTTTTTGTGGCCCGTCTAAGCTGCCTGCTTGACCCACCATGCCGTCAATAGAGGTGTTTGGTTCAAGAAGCAAAAGCTGATTAAAAAATGCCTCCGCTTTGTTGAAATCCGAAACTCTGATGGCAGCACCAGTAGCAATGAGGTAAGGCCTAGCTTCCTCTGGTAAAGCCGAAATCCATATCTCAGAAGCTTCTAGTGCATGTTGCGGTTGTCGTAAAAGAGTGGCAATTTCAGCTGCTCTCTGAGCGGCCCCAGGATCCTGAGTCTCTCTGGCAAGATTCAGGTACTCATTCATGCCTAGGTAATATTCTTGCCTATCCAGCGCCATTTCGGCCACTAGAATTCTAAAAACTGTTCTGCCGTCCAGAGGTGTAAAATTAATTTGCGGTTCCGGTTCGGCTACGTTCTGGGTCTGGGTTTCGTCTTCAACAAGTTGTTCAGGCGTGTCAGCAACTGAAGATGGTTGGCTAGAGCAGCCTGCGAGAATTGCGTATGAAATGCCTAAGGCCAGTAAAGATCTATGCATAATTCTACTTCTACGGGTTCGGTGTCTGAGAATACCCTAAAGCTCTAGGTCATGAGAAGGTGCTGAGCTTTGATGAAAGGTTTGAAATTAACGCTTACAAGGTGTTCTCGAACAATATTTCACTGAAATGATCAGGTGGAGATATTTGATCCAAGCCTCATGTTTTGGAGTTTTCCGCCTAATTTCCTGTTTACTTGATTACTTAAGACTACAAGACTTATTCAGCAGTTCCTTATTGATGTACAATATCGCGCCTTTGTACTCGGCAATAGCAACACCCGGGATATTTACTATTTTATGGCACTATTGGCATTAGGTATCAACCACAAGACAGCTTCGGTTCAAGTTCGTGAGAAGGTCGCTTTTTCTCCAGATACTTTGAACATTGCCCACCAACAGGTGTGCTCTTTGCCAGACGTGAAAGAAACGGTGATTTTGTCTACCTGTAACCGAAGCGAAATCTACTGTGCTATTAACGATGAAAAGGCCAGCGCCTATCAAGACGTTCTTAACTGGTTAGCGGAATACCATGGAATACCAGTAGATGAGCTGAACGATTCTGCTTACCAACACATTAACTTAGATGCAGCGACTCATTTAGCAAATGTAGCCGCTGGGTTAGATTCCCTTGTGTTGGGTGAGCCCCAAATTTTAGGACAATTAAAATCGGCATACGCTGTGGCTCAAGAGAGCCAAACAGTTGGTAACGAACTGAATCGATTGTTTCAGCACAGCTTTACTGTCGCTAAACAGGTTCGCACCCAAACAGCTATTGGTAAAAACCCTGTTAGTGTTGCTTATGCAGCCGTGAGTTTAAGTGGTCACATTTTTTCTGACTTAAAAGAATGTACGGCGTTACTCGTGGGCGCTGGTGAAACCATTGATTTAGTGGCGCGGCATCTTAAAGAAAAAGGCATTGGCAATATCATCATTGCGAATAGAACCCTAACCCGTGCTCAGTCCCTAGCAAAGGAGTTCAATGCCGAAGCAATCATGTTGGCTGATATTCCAGAAAATTTAGCTAGAGCTGATATCGTGATTTCATCCACGGCCAGTCAGCTACCGATTTTGGGAAAGGGTACAGTTGAAAGTGCGTTAAAAGCTCGTAAAAAAGCGCCGATATTTATGGTGGATATCGCGGTACCCAGAGATATTGAACCTGAGGTGGCGAGTCTCTCTGATATTTACTTATACACGGTAGATGACCTTAAAGAGGTCATCGAAGAAAATGTTCGCAATCGAGAGGAGGCCGCTAAAGAGGCTAGAGAAATTGTTGAAGCGGGGACTCGTAAGTTCAGTGAATCCTTAAAAACCTTGGGTTCCGTAAATACTATTCGACAATTTCGACAACATGTATCTGACATAAAAGATATGGAGCTAGAAAAAGCGGCCAAAAGACTTGAAAACGGCGAAGATCCAGCAGAAGTTTTAAAGTTTTTTGGTAATTCTCTCACCAATAAATTTGCTCATTCTCCAACAATTCGTCTTAAGCAAGCCAGTGTTGACGGCCAAGAACAAGAAGCCTCCGAATGGTTAAATGAATTATTTGGCTTAGACGACAACAATTAATCTCCTATTGAAATCCCCTAAATGAAAGAATCCATTTTAGTAAAGCTTGAATCCCTGCAAGACAGGTATCAAGAATTAGCCGCATTGTTATCCGACGCTGATGTGATATCCGATCAAGGCAAGTTCAGACAGTATTCAAAAGAGTATGCTGAGCTGGAACCCGTAGTGAAGTGCTACGGAGATTTTCGGCAAACTGAAGAAGATTTAGCAGAAGCTAAAATTCTTGCGGAAGACAGTGACCCCGAAATGAAAGAAATGGGTCGAGAAGAAATATCCAACTGTGAATCAAGAATGGAAACGCTCACTGCTGAGCTCCAGGTTTTACTGTTACCTAAAGACCCAAATGACCACAAAAATGTTTATTTGGAAGTTAGGGCCGGAACGGGTGGAGACGAAGCCGCTATTTTCGCCGGCGATTTATTTCGCATGTACTCTCGATACGCTGAAACACAAGGTTGGAAGGTTGAATTAATTTCTGCCAATGAAGGTGAGCATGGCGGTTACAAAGAAGTAATTAGCCGTGTAGTGGGTACCAATATATATTCCTTTCTGAAATTCGAGTCTGGTGCTCACCGAGTTCAACGGGTTCCAGAAACTGAGAGTCAGGGAAGAGTACACACCTCAGCTTGCACGGTTGCCATTATGCCAGAAGCCGATGAGATGGATGCGGTCAATATTGATAAAAATGATTTAAGAATCGATACCTTTCGAGCTTCTGGTGCGGGTGGGCAGCACGTCAACAAAACGGATTCCGCCATTCGTTTAACTCACTTACCCACAGGGGTTGTGGTGGAATGCCAGGATGAGCGTTCACAGCACAAGAATAAGGCTAAGGCCATGTCTCTTTTGGCTTCCAAACTGCAGAGTGCTCAAGAAGAGTCAGCTGCAAAAGAAATTTCAGATGCTCGCAAAAGTCTAGTGGGGTCCGGTGATCGCTCAGAGCGTATTCGTACTTATAACTATCCTCAAGGTCGGGTGACAGATCATCGTATAAACTTAACGCTGTATAAGCTCGATGAAGTTATGCAAGGCGATCTAGGCAATGTTATTCAGCCTTTAATTAATGAACATCAAGCCGAGCAGTTGGCTGCTCTTAATGACCAAGTTTAATTATGCTCAGCTGCTAACCTGGGCGAGTGGGGAGTTATGTGATAGCGAGAGCCCCGAATTAGACGCCCAGGTTTTGTTATCACATGCCACCGGCAAAGACGCTACACATTTTATCGCCTGGCCAGATAAAACACCTACTGAAGATCAACAACTCAGTTTTCAACATTTAGTTATTGAGCGAAAAATGGGAAAACCAATCGCTCATATTCTTGGTTACAAAGAATTTTGGTCACTAAATCTTATGACTAACGACAGTACTTTGATACCCAGACCCGATACCGAAGTTCTGGTAGAAGTAACTTTAGACGTAGTCACCGACGTTCACGCAGACGTAGTAGATTTAGGAACAGGTACTGGAGCTATAGCTATTGCACTAGCCAGCGAAAAACCTAGTTGGACTGTTTTAGGAATAGAAAAAAATCCAGAAGCCGTAACCTTGGCGTCTGAAAACGTGAAGGCCCGCGGATATAACCATGTCACCATTCAAGAGGGAGATTGGTTGTCTGGCATTCAAGACCACTCTCTGGACGTCATCGTTTCGAATCCGCCTTATATTGAAGAAGGGGATCGCCATTTAAGCGAAGGAGATGTGAGGTTCGAACCAAAATCAGCATTAGTTGCTGGTTTAGATGGCTTGGACGACTATCGAATAATTATTCCCGAGGCTTTACGATGCCTACGAGCAGGAGGTTACTTGTTTTTGGAACATGGTTTTAATCAAGCTGACGATTTAAAACTACTGATGCTTCACCATGGTTTTGAGAGCATAGAAACTCGGCAAGACTACGGCGGTCATGATCGGGTGACTTTTGGAAAAAAGCCCTCATTAATCGAGATAACTCATGCTTAGCGACGATGAACTACTAAGGTACAGCCGACACATTCTTTTGCCTGATTTCGATATCGACGGTCAGGAAAAACTCTGTGAGAGTGAAGTGTTGGTTTTAGGTTTGGGCGGTCTAGGGAGTCCGGTGGCACAGTACTTGGCTGCGGCAGGTGTGGGTAAATTAGTTTTGGTAGATGACGACTTTGTGGAAGTGAGTAATTTGCAGCGTCAGGTTATTCATAACCATCAAGCATTAGGTTTGATGAAAGCCGAGTCTGCTAAACAAGGAATACTAAACATTAATCCCTCTGTTGAAGTGGAATGCATTACTAACAGGCTTTCACTCGAAGAGCTAAATCAAATCTTACCATCTGTTGATTTAATGATAGATGGAACCGACAACTTAGAAAGTAGGCGAATTCACAACAAGGCGGCGATTTCTCAAAAAGTCCCCTTGGTTACTGGCGCTGCCATTGGATGGGAAGGGCAGCTCACTACAGTACTGACAACTCCAGATAGCCATTGTTATGAATGTTTATATGGTCATATCGGTACCATTGATCTTAATTGCTCTGAAAATGGAATAATGTCCCCTGTTGTTGGAATCATAGGTACATCAATGGCATTAGAATCCATTAAAGTGCTGTCTGGCGTCGGAACAAATCTTGGTGGAAGACTCCAATTATTTGATGGCAAGTCTGGCTCTTGGACAGAATTAAGAATATCCAAAAACCCTAACTGCGATGTCTGTGGTAAGTAAACCGAATAGGAAGTTGCTGTGAACAAATATGTAACCCGCGAAAATTTCTTGTTGCTGCTCGCTTTTGCAGTGCCTTTGGCTTTTTCTTCATGGATGGCTCTGTTGAATAATTTTTCAATTGAAGTGGCTTCATTTACGGGAAAGGAAATAGGTATTTTACAAAGTCTACGTGAAGTGCCTGGGTTTCTAGCGTTCACCGCCGTGTTTGCGTTGCTACTGATTAGGGAACAACGTCTCGCAATACTGTCGTTATTTATTTTAGGTTTTGGGGTGGCGATTACAGGCTATTTTCCAACTGTATTGGGGTTGTATGTCACTACCGTCATCATGAGTATTGGTTTTCATTATATGGAAACTGTCAATCAATCGCTTACTTTGCAATGGCTGCCCAAGGAAAAAGCTGCAGAATTTATGGGGCGAGCAATGTCAGTGAAAGCATGTGCAGCCATTATTTCCTTTGGCGGTATTTGGTTGCTTTATGAATGGTTAAACCTGCCATATAAATGGCTGTATTTAATTTTTGGTGGTGCAGGAATGGCCATTGCTGTGTTCGCATTTTTAGTATTTCCACAGTTTCAACAACAATCAGAACAGCATAAAAGAATGGTGGTAAGGAGTAGATATTGGTTGTTTTATTTACTCACGTTCTTAAGTGGCGCACGAAGACAAATTTTCGTAGTTTTTGCAGGTTTCCTAATGGTGGAAAAGTTTGGCTACTCTGTCAGTCAAATCGCTTTGCTTTATTTAATTAATCACTTTTTTAATTTGCTATTTGCGCCATCAATAGGACGACTGATAAGTCGAATCGGTGAACGCAATGCGCTCACAATCGAATATTTAGGTTTGGTCGTAGTGTTTGTGGGTTATGCCTTGGTAGAAAATGGATATGTAGCGGCAGCTTTGTATGTGGTTGATCATTTGTTTTTTGCAATGGCGATAGCGATTAAAACTTACTTCCAAAAAATTGCTGACGAAAGAGACATTGCTTCAACAGCAGGTGTGAGTTTCACAATCAATCATATTGCTGCGGTATTTTTACCCGTAGTACTCGGATTAGTTTGGTTGATATCTCCAGCCTCTGTTTTCTATTTAGGAGCTGCTCTTGCGTTTTGTTCTTTAGTACTTTCTCAATTAATACCTAGTCAACCAAGGATAGGTTATGGAACAAATTGGGTGACTAATCTGAAGCAAGAGCAGCAATAATAGTTTGGCTAGGTATAGAAAATTAAAAACTATAACTCGATGATTTCATAATCATGAGTGATATTGACACCACCCTTTACCAGCATAATGCTAGCCGAACAGTATTTATCTGCTGATAACTCAACGGCCCTTTTAACATGAGCCTCTTTGAGATTGTGCCCGGAAACCACAAAATGTAAATGAATGTCAGTAAATACCGAAGGCACCTCATCCGCGCGTTTTGCTTCAAGCTGACAGTTAACATTTGTAATGTTTTGTCTAGATTTTTTTAAGATGCTCATAACATCAAAAGATGAGCATCCACCTAAACCCATCAAAACCATTTCCATTGGACGCGGGCCTTGGTTTTGTCCCCCATGATCAGGTGGGCCATCCATTGTGATTTCATGGCCTGAGCCAGAATGTGCAACGAATTTGGCTTCTCCAGACCACTTTATTTCTGCTTTCATGATTTAATTCCTTACTTCGAGCAATATTTACTTGATTGCTACAGTTGGGGGTATATATTGTATTTTTAAAGATTCGGTATTGAATCATAACGAAAAAGTATAAAAATACGAACGAGATCATACTACTGAGCTTAAGCCATAGAATTGGCAGGGAAACCGGTTCATAATGATTTTCAGACGTAAAAAGAGTTATCGGCCTACCTATGAATAACTATGTAAAACAACAGATTGAGAGTAATCATTTAGATTATTTCTTATCTCAATGTCACCGTCGTCGCTATCCTGCAAAAACTACTTTGATATATGCAGGCGATAAAAGCGACTCTTTGTACTACATCATTAAAGGTACTGTTTCAGTTGTCATTGAAGACGATGATGGCCGCGAAATGATAATGGCATACCTCAATGCTGGTGATTTCTTTGGTGAGATGGGGCTGTTCGATAATATGGAACAACGCTCCGCTTGGGTTAAAACCAAAGTTGAGTGTGAAGTCGCAGAAATCAGCTACACCAAGTTCCGTGAAATTGCTAAAGACGACCCAACGATTCTCTACTTTATTGGGGAACAAATGGCTACTCGTCTACGTAACACTACCCGTAAAGTAGGTGACTTAGCATTTCTGGATGTGACTGGTCGAGTGGCTCGTACACTTCTAGACTTGTGCAAGCAGCCAGATGCGATGACTCACCCAGACGGCATGCAGATTAAAATTACCCGACAAGAAATTGGACGCATTGTGGGTTGTTCCCGTGAAATGGTGGGTAGAGTACTGAAAACCCTAGAAGAACAAGGATTGGTTTCCGTTAAGGGTAAAACCATGGTGGTTTACGGAACTCGTTAGGCTAGCTAGCATTTACTTACCGTCGCCATATTCTCTCCTATAAAAAAACCGGGTTTTACCCGGTTTTTTTATGCCTTCAAACTAAGCTAGCCAGTGCAAGTTCGAACGAAAGCAGCAATTAGCCCCACCCCAATTAACACCATAATTATTTTTCCGACCATTGCCTGGCGTTCTGGACTCAAATGCACGGGGTTTTTCTCTGCAAAAAAAACCAATCCGGCAAGCGCGATAAACAGGAAAAATAAAATTTTAACTAGTGCTGGTATTTCCATATTTTCTCCCTGCTAAAAAAATAACTCTTTTAAACGTTCACCCGGATCTACCGCTCGCATAAAAGCTTCGCCAACCAAAAAGCTGTGAACGTTTTTTTGTTTCATGGCGATTACATCTTCTTTATTCAGTATGCCACTCTCGGTTACAACTATTCTGTCGCTACCAATTTGATCTAGCATTTTATACGTGGTGTCCAGTGTTACATCAAAGGTGTGTAGGTTACGATTATTGATGCCGACCAATTTGTTACCTAAAGGCAGCGATCGGTGTAACTCGTCTTCGTCATGGACTTCAATGAGTACATCCATCCCTAGCTCTTGTGCTAGACCATTTAAATCCGCCATTTGTTGATCTTCAAGGCATGCAGCAATCAATAAAATACAGTCTGCATTAATGGCGCGGGCCTCGTAAACTTGATACGGCTCTACAATAAAGTCTTTTCTGATCACAGGTAATGAACAAGCTTCTCTTGCAGCCATTAAGTATTCTTCATGCCCTTGGAAAAAATCTGCATCAGTAAGAACAGATAAACATGCAGCGCCAGCGGCTTCATAACTCTGAGCAATTTCAGCAGGTATAAAGTTCTCTCTGAGTACTCCCTTGGAAGGGGATGCCTTTTTTATTTCAGAAATTACAGCTGATTGGTTCGCTGCAATTTTAGATTCCATCGAAGTAACAAAGCCGCGAGGAGCATCTGCGCTTTTTAACTTAGCTTTCAAATCGTCTATCGATACTTTTGAAGAACGTTCTGTTACCTCTTCAAACTTACGAGCTATGATTTTTTTTAATATCGTTGGGGTAGTGTCGGGTGTTTGTTTCATTAGGAGCTGTCTTAAAATACGGAAGTAAAAGTAACCAGTGTTTCTAATTTTTCTTTTGCTTGGCCGGTAGAAATTAAATCTTGAGCCATGGTTACACCATCAGCTAGGGATGATGTGATGTCAGAAGCATAAATTGCCGCGCCCGCATTCAACGCAATAATATCCCTAGCTTTATCAGCCGCTTCTGAACTCTCATTTCCTAGAGCAGCTTTAATTAACGCCAAGCTTTCTTCGGCAGTACTCACTTGTAGGCCATCTAGTGACTGGGTAGTGATACCAAAGTCTTCTGGTTTAATTTGATATTCTTTGATCTCAGTATTTTTTAATTCAACTACTGAGGTGGGTGCAGCAATGGATATTTCGTCTAATTTGTCGTCGGAGTGAATGACCAGAACATGTTCAGAGCCCAGATTTTTCAGAACCTCTGCCATTTGTTTCTGAACTTCAGAACTAAACACACCAATGACTTGTTTCTTGGCGCCAGCAGGGTTGGTCATAGGCCCTAGAATATTAAAAATGGTACGAGTTTTCATTTCCTTTCGAGGGCCAATGGCATACTTCATAGCACTGTGGTGAGACTGAGCAAACATAAATCCTATGCCTACTTCTTCAACACATTTCATGACTTGTTCAGGTGTAATGCCGAGTTTTACACCGGCAGCTTCTAAAACATCTGCACTGCCTGAACTGGAAGATGCAGAACGATTGCCATGCTTTGCAACCTTAGCGCCCGCAGCCGCGACCACAAAGGAAGATGCGGTCGAACAATTAAAAAGGTTTGAACCATCACCACCAGTGCCACAGGTGTCGACCATATTTGGATGGCTATAATCTACCTTAGTTGACAGTTCTCGCATGACTGAAACCGCAGCGGTGATTTCGTCAACCGTTTCACCTTTCATCCGCAATCCAATCAAGAAGCCGCCAATCTGCGCAGGCGTGCATTCTCCCGTCATAATCTGTCTCATAACATCTGACATCTCTTCTCTAGACAGATCCTGACGCGCCACAACCTGGGCCAGTGCCTCTTGAATGTTCATAATCTCTATCCTTGATGTGGGATTTAATTTATTGAGCTAATAGTAACGACCCCGAGGCGGCTTGCCAAAAATCGGGGTCTTATTCCGGCTATCTTTTCAGGAAATTGGCGAGTAATTCATGACCATATTCAGTCATGATGGACTCTGGGTGAAATTGAACCCCTTCAACATCCAGTGTTTTGTGTCGAACCCCCATAATTTCCTCGAAGGAACCGTCTTCATTTTCAGTCCAGGCAGTAATTTCTAAGCAGTCTGGAAGGCTGTCTTTTTCGATAACCAATGAGTGGTATCGAGTAGCTTCATAAGCCTGAGGTAATCCTGCAAACACTCCAGCATCGTGATGATGCATTCTGGAGGTTTTTCCGTGCATCACCTGTTTCGCACGAATAATGTTACTGCCATAAACCTGCCCAATGCTTTGATGTCCTAGGCAAATACCCATTACAGGAATCTTTCCGGCAAAATGTTCGATGGCTGCCATAGATATGCCTGCTTCATTGGGGGTGCAGGGTCCAGGTGAAACCATCAGTTTCTCGGGTTCAAGGGCTTGAATTTCTTGAACGGTTATTTGGTCGTTACGAAACACTTTTACGTCTGAACCCAATTCACCCAAATACTGCACAATGTTGTAGGTAAAGGAGTCGTAGTTGTCGATCATTACTAACATGGCTAAGTCTCCTTAAGACAGCTTCAGGCCATTGGCGGCCATTTCTGTTGCTTTCATTACTGCTCGTGCTTTATTCATTGTCTCTTTCCATTCCAATTTCGGAACGGAATCGGCCACCACACCAGCACCAGCCTGAACATTGAGTTTTCCGTCTTTAATCACAGCAGTACGTATTGCAATTGCCATATCCATGTTGCCGTTCCAGCCAAGGTAACCCACAGCGCCGCCATAAACTCCCCGTTTAACAGGCTCGAATTCATCAATGATTTCCATGGCTCGTATTTTAGGTGCACCACTTAAAGTGCCGGCCGGGTGTGTCGCGCGAATTACATCAATAGCGGTTTTTTCGGGCAGTAATTTCCCTTTTACATTGGACACAATGTGCATGACGTGGGAATACCGCTCGATAACCATTTGATCCGTTACTTTTACCGAACCAATTTCAGATACTCTCCCAGCATCGTTTCGGCCTAAGTCGATCAACATCAAATGTTCAGCAATTTCTTTTGGGTCAGCTAATAGTTCTTTCTCCATTGCCAAATCATGTGCTTCATCCTGGCCTCGGAATCTTGTACCCGCAATAGGCCGAACCGTCACCTCATCTCCTTCCAATCGCGCAAGAATTTCAGGTGAAGCGCCAGCAATATGAAAATCGTCCAGATCCATAAAATACATATAAGGGGACGGGTTAAGGATGCGCAGGGCGCGATACAAGGTCAGGGGACTTTCATCGAATTCAACAGACATGCGCTGAGAAATGACACACTGCATGATATCGCCAGCCATGACATAGTCTTTGATATCGCTAACAGCCAATTTGAATTCTTCTTCACCAAACCTTGAATGAAAATCTTTTTCTGACACCTGCCTAAGGTGCTGGTCATTGGTATCGTCCTCTAATGGTGAAACGATCAAATCATGAGCCAGCTGTTTCAGTCGACGGGTTGCAATGTCAAACGCGTTTTCAGTGTCAGGGTTGGCTAAAATAATAAAGGTGATTTTGCCGGAGACATTGTCGAATACGACCACCTCATCGGAAACCATAAACAGAATATCTGGTGTGCCAATTTCATCTGGAGGGCAAGACTCTTCTAGTTTTGGCTCAATATATCTAATGGTATCGTAACCAAAGTAGCCCACTAAACCACCATGAAATCTAGGTAAGTCGGGTAATTCCAAAGCTTTATAGCGACTTTGAAATTCCTCCACAAAGGCTAGCGGGTCATCAACGGTTCTTTCCTCAATAACTTCTCCATCCTTAAGAATGGTGGCTACATAACCATTTATGCGAAGAATAGTTCTAGCAGGTAAGCCAATCATGGAATAGCGGCCCCATTGGTCGCCACCCTGTACAGATTCCAATAAATAGCTGTATTTTCCCTTGGCCAGCTTTAAGTAAGTGCTTAACGGCGTGTCGAGGTCAGCCAAAACCTCAAGGCTGAGAGGGATGCGGTTATAACCCTTATCAGCATATTGTTGAAAACTCTCGGGAGTCATTTTGTCCTGTTCCTAAATCTAATTGTTTTAAAAAGATGATGTAATACGAAGGGGCAGGGTGCGGAAACTTGAAATATTAGGTGGGAGCTAGCCCAGGGTATCTGCACCCTGCTGACGCCATCGAGAACTGGCTAGTTGTGAATGATTATATTGAGGAATCACTTAGAAACCGATTTATGTGTTTTTGTGAGATTAACTATACCAAGTGAATCAAGGTACGACTAGTGGGATATATTGGCATTAGGAAGGTGACGTTGATAAGAAAGCCCAATAATCTGGGCTTTCTTAATTAAAGACTAGCTGGGTTTATTCATCAGCATAGATGTCAACTGGTACGTCTTCCCAGGCTCGGGTGAAGGAGATTGAGAATCCAATTGGCTCATCATACTGGCGGGTTACATTACCATCTTGAGTGAATTTCCTTTCACCACCCAATATGTTCGATGCTTTGAAACCCCATTGATAGCCAGTCCAACCGGGAATATTCGACTTATAAGACAGGTCAACGCTACCATGAGCCTCATCAATGATGTCTTCTAATCCATCAGTACCTACAGTAGCGATGCGTTCACCGGTATAGTTATAGGACAGAGCGAAAGTAGTGCCTTTATTAATGTTTTCATAGGCAAACTGAAGATTAGCCAACCAATCGGATTGACCTTGCATGGCACGCTCATTATTAGTCTGTAGGCCCTTTTGCTCATCGGTGAATTCCACCGTGGAATCAATAAAGGTCAAGTTGCCACTTAATGAGTAGTTAGCCAGTCGATCTGATAAGAAGCTCAAATAATAAAAACCCTCTAATTCAATGCCAAGATTGTTTGCGGCCTTAATATTGGTATAAGTGAAAACATTATCTGCACTCACCAATACGGTTCTTTCAATGGCATTATCAAAACGCTTGTAAAAACCGCCGATCGACCAGGAGTCCCCTTGATTGCCGTACCACTCCAGACGAGCGTCATAATTCGTGATATTAGAGACTTCCAACTCATCATTACCTAGCACCGGATCACCAAATTCGATGTCATAGTAGGCGCTGGGTGACAACTCTCGGAATGAAGGACGTGCTAAGGTTTCACTGTATGCACCCCTTAGCTGCATGCTGTCATTGATTTGCCAGGTTCCGGTAACCACTGGTAAAAGATCTGTTTGGTTAATAGTGCTTTTAATTTTGTTGTCTGGGTCATCGAGATCAAATGTAGACACACTCATATCTGTGCTTTCTACCCTAAATCCCGCAGTTGCGCTGACATTAAATAATATGGGACTTTCAATCTGAAAATAACCAGCGGTAATCGTTTTATCAGCCTTGTAGTTATCTGTTGCTTGAGTGGCATCAAAAAGTTGAACTGCGCCATTTTCAATGTTTTCTGAGGTATAAACTTCTTCCAGAGGCAGCTCATCAAAGTCAGCTTGATTTAGGGTATTTTCCCAATTGAAAGTAAAGCGGCGTGTGTCGGATGTTCTTTCTGTACTGGAAAAGTCTAAACCTGCATAAGCACGACCTTCCTGTTGAAACCTTAAGAAAGGAATGTCCAGCCTGGTTCCGATGTTGGTAATGGCATCATCAATTTCGCTGTATTCCCTGGTGTTGACTCCAGAGTCATTATCAAAGACAAAAGTGCCATCACCCTCTCTGTCTTCAAAGAGTGTGGTTCTATAGTCTGGTGCGTTACGCTGACCGAAACCATAGTTTGCTCGCCATGAAAACTCAGAAGTATCAGTGATGGGTACGTAATGTTTGCCTTCTAATTGAGAAGTAAATAGTGAACGTTCTACCCATTCCAGCCGGGTTTCAATATTGTCATAGCCTTCACCTAGAATATCGCCATTCTTTACCGCTGCAGTATCTGTGGTGTTTCTAAGGTACATCATGGTGGCTTTGATCGAGTTATCAAAACCCAATTCAATACCACCGGAAACCAAAGCATTTAATTCTATAGTTTTAGTGGTGTAGTCATAATCGTAGTCTTCAATTGCTTCGCCGGCTGCTGCATAGGTAGCCCGGGTTTCAGATTGATTCTTCGTACTATTTTTATAGGATACTGACCCTACAAGGCCATAAGAGTTAAGGCCTACGTCCCAACGGTTACCAAACGAAGTGGAGATGCTTCCATTAGGTAAGTTTTGTTCTTCCTTAACTGAATAATTGTTATTAAAGGATTTACCTGCTTCAATTAATTGCTCTTGGGTCAGGCCATCTGTGTCGACAATGGTTATCTCATCAATCTCTCTTCCAGCATCAATGTAACCTTGAATTGTATCGGGTAACTCCCGTGTTCCATCATCGAAGCCTGTCCAATCATAAGACCCGCCGTCATAGGTTTTGCCATCTTCAAAAGTTGTGCCTTCTGTATACCCTATGGAGCCTCCGAATCTCCAAAATGGAAGGTCAGGTAACGTTTTAGATCTTAATTCGATTAAACCGCCGGCATACTCACCAGGAAACTGTGGTGAGTAAGTTTTTTGAACCAGGATACTTTCCATAAAGTTAGTTGGAAAAAGATCTAAGGGTGCTATACGTTTATTCGGTTCTGGGGAGGGTAAAATCGAACCATCTAGGAGAGCTTGAGAGTATCTATCATCTAATCCGCGAACAATAATTTTTTTATTGCTGCCCAAACTTAAACCTGACACACGAGCTAATGCGTCACCAGCGTTGCTGTCACCAGATTTCGACATTTGCTCAAAGCTTAGAACATTAGAAATTTGAGTAGTTTCTTTCTTTTCATTAGGAATGTAATACCCAATTACATCGAGCTCTTCGACTTCACTGCTTTCAGTTTCAGCCTCTGTTTCCTCCGAAGCAATGACTTCTTCCTCCGCAGAGACTTCATCCTCTGCAGAAACCATTGCGTCTTCCGTTTCCGTATCGGATGTAACCTCATCCTCCGCGAAAGCTGAAATTGAAAGCACCGCAATCAATGATGCCATTAATAAATTATGTTTTTTCATTACAACCTCTAAACACAAAAAGGGTGCATAAATACGCACCCTATTAGAAAAAGAATTTTTTTTAGGAAATTATTTCCAGGCGTGAGTCCAACCAGCAGTCCAGTCAGTACCTGCTTCATCTACTGCACCGAAGTAGTCAGCATCTTCGAAGAACGCATCAACAGAAGCTAGGTCATCATTCGCAGCATTGTTTGAAACAACAGCTACAGCCGCACCAGTTGTTGGAACTGTGATGTCTGCTTCAGCGTGAGAAGAACCTTTGATAACGTCAGTTTCTGCGCCCTGGTCAACAGAAGGCTCACCCGCTTCGTCAACAGTTGGAGAGCTGTCGAAAGCCACAACGGTTCCGCACTCTAAAACACTGTTCTCAAAGTTAACGTCATCAGCATCATCGAAGTCTACACATGTGCCTGTAGTAGTAACGATGGCATTGTAGAAATCGGCATTCGTAGAAACTCGAGTTTCCATGCCTTTGTTATTGTCTACTGCAATAATGGTTAGGTTGGCGATCATTGGGCTTGATTGTGGCTCACCAGCTTCCAGAGGAGATTTGTGAGAGTCAGCTTCTATACCCTTGTCACCAGCAGTACCTGTCTGCTCGATGTAAACAAACTGAGCTCTACCTGTCCAACCGTAAGTCCAGTCCATTGAGTCGTCGTCATTACCAGTTAAAACAACGTGTTTAACGTTTACAGAACCACCAAAGAATTCAACACCATCATCGGAGTTGTTATGAACCTGCAGGTAATCAACTTCAGTACCAGAACCCACTGCCTGGAATGCAACACCATTCAATTCATTTTCTGGAGTGAATTTATAACCAGCGTACTTAACAACTAGGTAGTTGATTACACCAGAGCTTTCACCGTCAAAGGTGTCATCGCCTAACAGACCGTATTCACCAGTGAAGCCTTCACCAACAACGTCAGTACCTTTGTTGTTGTTAGCATTACCATTTAGAACCAATCCACCCCACTTGCCTCGGTCAGTTTCAGCAGCTGTACCAGCAATGTCTGCAGCTGAAGTCATGATTACTGGAGCTTCTGAAGTACCATTAACTTCAATCTGCGCATCGCGTTGAATAACCAATGCGTCTGGGCCGTCAGCGCCGAAGATTCTTGTGCCAGCAGGAATGATTAATTTTGTGTCACGGTTGATGTGGTTAGTATCATCAGCTTCAACTACAGCATCCACATAACCTTCTGGATATTCTTCATATTCACGAAGTTCTGCAGGTTCAGCTTCTTCAGTACCAGCTTGGTCGTCACCGATGTAAACAGTACCATCAAGAGCCCATACAATGCTTGGATCAAGAGTAAGCTCACCGAAAGCTTGATAACCTTTTAAAGCACAAACATTTGTGCCGTCTTCTAATTGATTAGCAGGAGTAATAGTGATGAATTCAGAAGTAGGACAAGTGGAAACGACTGCAGCGAATGAATCATCATCGTTGTCGTTACTGTCACTGTCAGAATTACAAGCGGTTAGTGCTAGAGTCAGAGCAGGAAGAACTGCAACTGAAGCTAATTTAAATTTGTTCATTGTTGACTACCCTAGTCGTTGTTTTTAAAAGCGAACCTAGACTAGGGTAGTTTTGTTACAGAATTAGTTATGAATTATTACAAACTGGTTTAATGCAGCGTTAGAGATAATTGTCTATCTCTTCTTGTCTCTTTTGTTCACTATTGACCAAAGAAATCCATTGCCTTGCTTGCTTGCTCTGCGGTTTGAAATCTTTTGCTTCGGTAAAAGAAATTCTAGAATTGTTAAAGTCTTTTAAATAAAAGAAAGACATGCCTGCCAATAGAAAGGCTTCTCCTCTCTGGGAATCATCAAATGATTTTTTTTCTGAAAGCAATTCGGTAACTCGTTGATAGTCTTCATCCATCCAAGCCATCCTAGCTGCTTCAATTAAAAAAGAACCGTCATCGGAATTCATTTGAAATAAAGACTCAAATGTCTCTGATGCTCTGGTAAATTCCTTAGCCATAGCCAAGGCATTAGCAAGTAACCTGAGGTTGCTTGTGTCTTTTTTAATATTGTTGTTGGCTAAATGCTTATCTAGCAATTTAACGGCATTAATAGGTGCTTCGAAGTTCACATATAAGCTCGCGAGATTTAGTAGGTCTGGCTGGTCAGTCAGTTCTTCTGATTCTTCCAGGCTTTCTAATATCGCCATTTGTTCTTTTTCGTTACCTAGCTGGCCATGAAGAATTGACATCTGTAAATAGTACTCTGTTTTAGGATACAGCTGAGTCAATTCAATCATGGTGTTCAGAGCTTTAACTTTCTGATCACTCTCAAAATATAAAATACGTAATAGAAGCAACCAGTTTTCATCTGGCAACTTTTGGTCTGACTTGTTGATTTCTATTGCCGCAAGCATGGGATTGATTGCGCTAACATAGTCTTTTAATTGGTAATAAGACTGAGCGATTAATAATTTAGCCTGAGTGTTCTTTTTGTTAGATAGCTTTTCCCAACGCTCCATATACTCAATGGAGTTTTTGTATTGTTCTAGCCCGAAATAGAGTTGAGAAATTCCAAACAGCGCTGATTCTTCCATAGACTTGGAAACAGATTGAGGGTCTTCAACAACTTTCAAGTAGTTTTCTATGGCCTCTTGAAGCTTGCCTTCGGTGAAAGCTATGTAACCAAAAAGGTTATACATTAAAGCTTTTTCCTGGCCATTAAGCCTGGCTTCACCCAGCTTTAAGGTATTTAATTCCTTCTTGGCTTTTTCTAAATTTTTGGCATCTAAGTGTTGTTGGGCCAAGTCTAGATTACGATAGGCTTTGGGTCTCAATGGGGGCAGGGTGCGTTTTTCTTCTGCCATGATAGATGCAGATGAAAATAACCCTGCCAAAAGTACCGTACTAAGTACTGCGTATTTGATACCTAGAACAATGGATATTAATTTCATCATTACTTTTGCAACTTGAAGTTATATCTGGTGCGGACGTTTTCGACTTCTACAGCTTTACCATCCACCAACTTAGGTTTGTATTTAATACCTCTGGCAGCGCCCAGAGTTGCTCGCTCAAAAACATTTGCCGGATTGGCTTCGACAATCTTGATATCCTTAACGGTACCTTTAGTGGTAACTGTGTACTGAACTACCACATAACCCTCAATGCCACGCTTTGCTGCTGCGGGTGGGTATTGGGGTTGAGGCTTTAAAATAGGTAAGTATTCAGCATCTTCTTCGACTGGCCCTAATGCGATACCTCCAGCAATATCGATATTATTACCTAGATCTACGGAACCTAGATTCAACGAATCACTGCTTACTTCAAAATCCCCAGCGTCAAAGTCCGGAAGAATTTGTTCTTGCGGAGCTGCTTGAGGCTCAGGTGGCTTTTCAGGTTTCTGCCTTTCATTTTTTACCAGTTGTTGTTGAGTTTTCACCTGAACGAAGTCGATGATCTTTCTACCCTGAGTTTCTAAATCCAATCTATCTCCAGACTGAATGACCAACTGCATACCCAGAAAAATCGCACCAGTGGCTATGGCAGCACCCAGTAAAGAAACAGACCAACGCAAAACCATTATTTATTCCACCGTTGCTAAAGCTACGTCAAAAACTCCGGCTTCCCGGGCAGCATCCAAAACTTTGACCACGATATCTGTTGTGGCTTTCTGATCTGCTTGTACCACTACCGATCCCTGTGGGTTTTCAGCTCTGAGTCGTTCAATATTAGCTCGAACCTGTCTGATATCAATTCGGCGTCTATCCATCCAAACTTCGCCATTGTCTCTTACAGCTATGAGTATGGAAGCTTTTTCGACTTGCTGTGATGAACTGGCGTCTGGACGATTAACGTCAATGCCGGTTTCCTTAATGAAACTGGCAGTTACAATGAAGAAAATCAACATGATAAATACCACGTCTAACATCGGCGTTAAGTCGATAGCATTTTCTTCTTCTGCATTCATTTGAGAATATGATTTGCGCATAATTTAATCCGTGTTCACTGGTGATGAATAACCAGAGAGTTTGAATAGGTTTCTTTCAATTTTTTAGCTTTAGCATCGAGTATGGTTTTTGAAAGTAAGCCAAACAGTGCCACGACCATTCCGGCCATGGTTGGTATGGTTGCCTTTGAGACTCCCGATGCCATATTTTTTACATTACTGGCATCGCCACTACCCATGTTGAAGAACACTTCAATCATACCTGTTACTGTTCCAAGTAAACCGAGCAATGGGCAAATGGCTATAAGCGTAGTTAGTAATGAAAGGCCACGGTCTATGTCAGAGTTATGTTTTGATATCCACATTTCTCTAATTCGGTGGGCAAACCAGCTGCTTTTATCTTTTCGATCTTGCCACTGATTAGCTTGTTTTTTGATGATTTTGGGAGCAGTGCCGAAAAAGAAAATACCGCGCTCAAAGCTTAACAGCCAAATCACCATGGCGGTAAAGGCAATGTACCAAAGTACAAAGCCTCCTCTGTCCATAAAACCAAGAATTTGTTGCCAGAGATCCATCATATCTAGTTACACCTAGTTCTCAGATACTCTTTTTTCAGCATGCTCTGCTATTAAACCCGCTGATTGTTGTTCTAGTACCGTAACCAAACCTCTAGCCTGAGAGTTCAACAGGCTGTGCAACAACAAAGTAGGAATCGCCACGACAAGACCAAGAACGGTGGTAATCAGAGCTGACGATATACCCCCTGCCATGGTTTTAGGATCACCAGTACCGAAGAGTGTAATGGCTTGGAAAGTCATGATCATACCGGTAACAGTACCAAGTAATCCCATTAACGGAGCAACCATGGAAATAATTTTGATGAACCCCAAATTTCTCATTAGTTTTGGAATCTCATTGATAACGGCTTCATGAATTTTTAATTCCAAGGCTTCCAGATCTTCTTTTAGATTGTCTTTGTAAGTTAAAAGAATTCTGCCTAGAGGGTTCTTATCAGCTGGACTGTCAACATTTTTCAGTTGCCAATTAATTTTGCTGCGTAAGAAAAACAAGGTGATAAAACGTTCGACGGATAGCAATAAACCGATCGCACCAATAATTAGAATCGCAATACCGACTTGTTTACCTTGTTGTACTCGCTCCATCAGGGTAGGAGTATCAATTAATGCACCTAACAAAGAGCCACCTGTCGCACCAGTGGGATCAATAGCGAAGGGTAAAACTTCTGCAGAGGAGCTCTGGAGTGCAGCTGCTTGATTTTGGAATGACGATTTAGGCTGACGGGCTAACTCAACAACAGAGCCTGTTTCAGGAATGTACTGTAAGTATTTTCCTTCAGATACCAGATTAAAAGCGCCAACTCTGAGAACGTCGCGTTCTGTTTGTACGCCAGCAGGGTCAGACACAGAGGTGGAAACGACCTTTATGTCACCCAAAGCATTTAACTCTCGAGACATTTCAAACCAGAGTTTTTCCAATTCAGAGATCTCTGGTAATTCAGTAGAGTCTGCCATTTTGGCATTTAATGACTGAAGGAAGTCCTGGCGGCCTTCGAATTCGATATTGGTTAATGAGAAATTTAATGCAGAACTGAAATCGCCTGAAGCACCTTGAACAACACCAAACAATTCTTTTAAAGAACCGAGGCGCTTATCTAACACGTCTTTAGTGTCATCAATAGCAACTTCATTTTGTTCAAAAAGCGTTTCCAGTTCATTGCTTTTATTTTCCAATCTCACCTGTTCCTGCTGGCCTTCGCTCAACAGTGCCGCTCTTTCAGATTTTTTTTCAAGAAATCGAGCTTCTCTTTCGCGATTTTCTTTTTGCCCTAGGATGCGGCCGGATTCAATAGCCTCTAGCAAACTATCAACAGAGGTTTCTGCTGATGCGAACGTAGCGCTTAGAGCGATAACCAGTGAAGAAATAATAGTAACGGTTTTCATTTGATGCTCCTTACTGGCTCACTGCAATGGGTAACACGGTTAGGTCTGGAGTGACCTGTTTGCGAGCCATGCGAATCGCATTACGTATCGGATTTTTGTAAGAGTTATCTAGTACTTCCCAGTCTTTTTTCGTGCGGTTCCACACACCAGTAATAGACTGATCTAGAGTCTGAAATGCCAGAACTGTGCGACCAATTCTTAGGATGTCGACTTCTCTGTCTACGCCCTCAATTGCAAGGGTATCTTGGTAGCTTTCAATCTTGCGACCATAGTCTATTTCAACTAGGTATGCTTCTAGGACTTGGCGGTATTTCTCACTGATGCTGACATCAGAACGGAGTAAAGCGCTATTTAAAAATGCGATTCTATCCTGGCGCTCGGACATGGAGAAAGGCAGGTCAGCATCGATAAATTGTTCAAGACTTTTAACCATTTGCATCATTAGAGGCATAATTTGCCTTTCAACTAAAGTCACGTTGTCAATTGACTTGTTGAGTTTTGCCAGCTCTTGATTTTGAAAATCAATCTGTTCTTGAAGTTGAGCATTGTAAACCGTTAGGCCTTCATTGATTTTCAACTGTTCACGATATTCTAGGTAAACAGTTCTGGCATCGTCAGATAACTCATCAATTAATTGTTGGCTCTTCTGACTATCAGCGATGATTTCAGACATGGAGTCGTAGATTTCATCAACTTTTGATTCGGCTTGTGCATTTAGCGCAATTGCGAAAGTGGTTATTAGGGTTATCGCTATTCGCATTTTTATATCTCGGTGGATGGATTTTTTGAACGCGTGAGCATAGGTTGGCAGTGTGACATTTTTGTTACATGCAAAGCAATACATGAAGTAAGTCTTTGTACTGTAAGAAAAAATTAATCTTCGATTGATAGTATTAAATGGTAGAAATCTAAACGGAATAAAGAAAATAGTCATGAAGTCTTTTCTATCAGTGGTTGTTATTTGTGTTGTCTTTCTTTCAATGCAGGCGAACGCTCGCGACCATATCAATATTGTGGGTTCATCAACGGTTTACCCATTCGCTATTCAAGTGGCGGAAAACTTTGGTAAGTCTACTGATTTTCCAACCCCTACAGTTGAATCCACCGGAACAGGTGGTGGAATCAAGCTTTTCTGCGGTGGCCTGGGTTTGACCACGCCAGATATAGCAAATGCTTCACGCCCAATAAAAAAGTCTGAGATGCAGCTTTGTGCCAAAAATGGTGTAGACGAGATTATCGAAGTATTGGTTGGATATGATGGGATTACTTTGTCTAATTCAGTGGATGCGAAGAAATTTAAATTAACCACAAAAGATATTTTCTTAGCTTTGGCGGAACAGGTTCCGGGTAAGCGTCCAGGGAAGCTGGTTAAAAACCCCTATAAACTTTGGAGTGATGTTAATCCTTCATTACCTAAAATGGAAATCAGAGTGTTTGGGCCACCGCCAACCTCTGGTACTCGAGATGCGTTTAATGAGCTTGTTTTGGAATCCGGTTGTCAGCAGTTTGACTGGATTAAGAGTTTGATTAATAAAAGTGCGCGCATGTATAGAGAAGTTTGTCACACCATCCGCTCCGATGGCGCTTACATTGATGCCGGTGAAAACGATAATTTAATCGTTCGAAAGCTTTCTTCTGATCCAACTGCATTAGGAATTTTTGGCTTCTCCTTTTTAGAGTTAAATGCTCATTTAGTTCAGGCCTCTTCAATAGATGGTGCTTATCCTACTTTCGATACCATTGTTTCTGGCGAGTACCCAGTGTCACGACCTCTTTATTTCTATGCTAAAAAGCAGCATATATCCAGCGTGCCTGGTTTAGAGCAATACATGAGGGAGTTTGTTGCCAGTAGAACAATGGGTGAAGAAGGATATTTGGTTGATAAAGGTATGATTCCGTTATCGGATGTGGAAGCTAATAAATCTAGAAGTCGTGTTATAGATTTAGTGCCTTTGCCTATGTAAATTATCCGTCTGGTCAGCCAATGCTTTAATAGTTGTAATTATTTAAACCATGGCTGACCAAATTCTGTTTATATCTTATTTATTCCCAGTCACAGTATTGTTCAGGATATTTCGCAGTAAATTTTAAGAAATACTTTCTAATCTTTCTCTCATCTTCTTCAATATTTTCACTTGGATAAAACACTTCTCCGAAAATAATTTCTCTAGAATAGTAGTCAAAACCAGTAAGCAGTATGGGAATGTTCGCTTCTCTAGCAATCCTTAAAAATCCGGTTTTGAGTTTTGGCACTTTTTTTCGAGTGCCTTCGGGGGTAACCGCAATCACTAGTTGGTTTTTTTCTTTAAAAAGGTTGGCAACTTGACTAACCACGCCCTCAGGTTTTGATCTGTCAATTGGAATGCCGCCCAACCGAGTTAGTGTTTCTTTTACCGGCCATTTGAAAATACTGTGCTTTGCGATCCAGTTTGCTTTAATGCCAAGGGCAAATTTTGCAAACATTCCAATAAAGAAGTCATAGTTGCTGGTATGAGGAGCGACAGCAATGATCATCTTTGAGTGACTGGGAAATTCGCCATACACACGCCAGCCAATCAAACGCAACATAGTAATGCCAAAGGCACGTGATAATTTGCCGCCATTTTTGGGGCAGCTTTCAGGAATTGACGGTATAACAGGCATGCCAGCCATATTAACTCCATTTGTTGTTTTTGTTTTATGGAGCCTCTGACTCTTTTGAGAGTCAGAGGGAATTTTAAAATCTTAGCTTTTCTTCCGAACTTAGAATATGAGGAGTTGCTGCAGCAATCGCTTCTTGTTTGGTCATGGCAAAGGATTGATTAGCAGAACAGTTTTCCTCTAAAAAGCCTTGCATGCTGTTTTCATTGCCAATACTTTCAATTCTAGTTTTAGCTGTGAAACCGGCATACAGCATTACCGGCATCATATCATGTACTTCGCAGGCTGCAGCTAAATTTGACATGTCAATAATACCCTGGATGTCAGGAACATAGCCGATGTCCAATAAGAAGTATGCATAATCAAAGTGATCTACCACAAACTCGTAATAGCTTCTGCCAGCCAAGAAATGCCCCGCTGATTGGTTAGCAAACTTGTGCAGTACATACGCAACATCAAGATCCAATTGGATGAGAAGCTCACTGTCCACTTCAAAATTAAACTTCCCTTCCGTATCCAATAATAGATTCTTTAAAGCCATAGCTTGACCATTAAGGGCTGCTGGTGTCGTGGCTCGAACTTTGTCTAGCAAATCAATATTGGTAATACGTAATGCTTGTATGGTCTCGTGCCCTTTATCATTTGTAAGTAGGTAATAGCTGAACGCATTTCCCGCTTGATCTTTAACATTCTTATCAATGCCTTGATTCAGATAGAAACTCAAAGCCTCATTGTCTCCAGAAATTGCAAACTCATGTAGTAAAGTTTGCCCTTTTTCATTCTGGCTTCTATAGCTCGCACCATTTCGTACCAGTAAATCAAATATCTGTTGTCGATTATTCTTTGGAGTATTCAGTACGCGATAGGAGATTCCTTTGCCCTGGCTATCATTTACATTAACTCTAGCGCCGGAGTTAATAAGCAAAGATAAAATTTCAAGGTTGCCTTGTTCTGTAGCTAGATGAATCAGGGGTACACCATTAATTCTGGTATTGGGATTTGCTCCTAAGGATAAGAGGAATCTGGAACCCGTAACACTTTTAAGGCTGGTAAAAAGGGCTGAATCTAGACTTGCGGTCGAATGGCCTTTGTCGATCAGGAATTTCGCAACCTCGATGTTGCCTTTAGATACGGCATATTCTAAGAGCGAACGGTTACTGATTCTCACCTGATTGATGTCATCTATGGATCTTAGTAGAACCGTCAACCTAGATAGATTGCTACTATCAATGGCTTGAACAAATTTCTCTGCTTGGTTTGCAGAAGCGAGTTGGGTAAAGCTGCTGGCAATAATAATTAAAATTGCACTTATCTTAGTAATATCCATATACAGGCCCATTCGGTTGCTATTTGTTATTGTTTGCGGGGCTTTGTGCAGTTACATAAATACTACTATTTTCATAAAAGTAAAAGTGAATAAATTCATTTATCCAGGTGAGAATTTCCTCTATTCAAATGCTTGATGTGGATCACAAAAGCGCTCACAAAGTAGAGGTTAGTGTGACTTCCATAACCTAGAGGTGTCTTGTCAGTGTGTAAATAGGTGTCTACTGGCGATAAATCTCTGAATACCAAGGTCCAAATTGACCAGTCGCCATGGTTTCACCTAGAGAGCTAACTAAAAAGAAATGGGTGTTGTTGTTAAACTTAATCTCTACTCCTGCGGAAGTTGGCTTCCAAGTACCTTTCGCGGTTTTGTAACCTCCTACAGACTTATATAGTTGAGTAAACTGTCCTGATTCTTCAAACAAATAAACATTCTTCTTGTCTTGGGTTTGCCAGTTACCCAGTATATAAAGCTCAGTGATTCCAGCGTCTGTCACAAAGGATTCGGCAGCAATTGACGCAGCGTCTTCATAAGAAATAAAGAAGCTTTGTTCGACACTGCAGTTTTGGAGGAGGAAGTTGTAGATCGAGTGATGGGAATCCCCTTCGATTAAATGTTCCGTCTCCAGTCCGGCAGATTTAAGCATGGGCATGAGGTCTCTCTCATTGCACAACGGAATTGCTTTCGACACTTCTTCTAGGCTGTTTAAACTTGGAACATGCCCAAGCCCAATCAAAAAGTAACCAGTGTCAAAGTCTTCAAGTATCAAGTCGTAATAGGATTTTCCTTGTAGGAGCTCATCACTAGTGATGCTGGCGTATTGGTTCAATATGTAACTGGTGTTCCAGTACTTTCTCTTCAAAAAATCAGAATTTAAACTGACCGCGTGCTGACCCTTGGTGTCTACTAATAGTTGTCTCAGTGCAAGAGTTTGGTTTTCAGCGGCAGCTAATTGGGTCGCTGTTATTTTTTGGTCAATCGAAATATTTGAAATACCAAGGTTTTTAATAATGCGTTGGCCATTATTTGATGCCAGTAAATAATCAATATAGGTTCGACCATGCTGATCTTTAGCTTTTGGATCAATTCCAGCCTTGAGCATGGCGCTGACACCTTTTTGATTGGCAGCAATAGCATACTGGTGGAGTGCAGTTTGGCCTTTGTCGTTTGTTCCTTGAAAGTCCATTCCATTGGCTGACAGAAGATTTAGAATGCTCTTTCGTTGGTTCTTTGGAGCTTGTGCGGCAGCAATAATTGCGCTAGCACCTTTTGATGTTTTCGCATTAACGTCAGCACCTGCTTCTATTAATTGTTTTACTACAGCCGAATTGCCTTTCTCTGCTGCTAAATGCAATACGGGAATGCCTCGGATTCGACTGTCAGCACTTGCACCTAAAGAAAGAAGTAGTTGAGTTCTATTTAAGTGTCCCACTGCCACAGGCCAAGCACTGGTTAAACTGCTTTGGTTGTAGCCTTTTTTAATGAGAAACTGAGCTGAATCCTTACTATTGGACTCAATTGCCATCTCCATTAAGCTTTTTCCATTGAATCGAGCGGTATTCACATCATCTATGTTCCGGGTGAGAACGTTCAATCTAGCAATATTATTGCTGTCAATTGCTTGCTTGAATTGGTCGAAGGATGCTGAAAGCACAGTACTGCTTAAAACCATGGCAAGGGTAAATATTGCGGAACCGAACAGTCTCATTGTGAACCTCAGAATTTGAATAGTAGGGTTAGTGAGTGTTGTTTTATGTGCTAGGGAACCTCTGAACAAGTCCAGTATCGCTCTGGCTTTCAGGCGGGTTCTGAATCAAGGCGCCTTTTTTCAGGAATGTCTGGACCTTTCAAAAGAAGGCAACGCAGAGTCAGGACCCGCCTGAAAGTCGGAATGCCGAACCACCCAAAGGGCGGGTCTAAACGCGTTTTTCTCTTTGTTGAAACTCTTGAAAAGGTCTAGACATTCCCTGCGAGTTTCGCCGCGATAAAAATCGCGTTTAGACATCCGCAGAGCAATGCTGGACTTGTTCAGAGGTTCCCTAGACCTGGCTTCAGTTGATATATGAATCCAAGGTTTTTTCTTACTTCTTGATGGGCAAGATTTATAAATAAAGTACTGGGGCAGAGGTATGACATTACAGGCCAACTTGTCTTGTGATTATTGGCCGCAGAGGCTAGGGGCGCCTGAAAACAGGCATAAAACTCTGGGTGTTGAGTTCATTTATCTGTTGTTAGATTGATAAACTCTCATTACCCTCGCTAGACAAAAGATTAATATCAGAAACTTTTTCACTGCAATTGAGACGCTTGGCTCGACTAACTAATGAGTAGATTCAAAAATTCGATTAGCATTGCCTTCCACAAAACCTTCAAATAATTCGCCAGTATTGGTTTTATAGCGTCTTGCAAATTCATAGAAACAACCTGGTATGCTGGTAGTTTTGTTGCTAAATCTAACTTCAACCTTACTGGCCATGGTGGAAGATTGTTCTAAGAATATCTGAGGGCTGCCCTTTATTTCACCACCGGCTTTATTGATCTCAAACCCTAAGGCTTCAACTAGTTTATTTACTTCCAGCAAGTTGTCGAACTTTTGGATTTCGTGCACTGCAATAGTAAAGTGATTGGCATGCAGGCCATGGGCTACAAGCCATGCAGCATATTCGCTTTCCTCTGCAAGTTCTAAATAGGTCGAGTAAGAAATGGGATTCCATCGGATACCACTAAACAGTACCTGTTGATCATCAAAGTTTTTATCTAGGGTTTCCAGTACGTCATCTAATATGCGCTGGCTGTTTTGTGATAGCTTTTGTCTTTCCAATTCACTTAAAAATATTTTTGGTTGGCTTTTATCTTCATGTATATAACTGCGGGCGCGTAATTTCTTTTCTGTAAATTCATAATCAGCCATTGGCCTGTAACCCATCTTTAAAATAAGTGGCTGAAGACTCTCAAGATCAATTGCACAATTATTAAATGTTCGAAATGCCACATGATCATTTTTAGCGCCAGGGTCTATAGTTCTAAATTCGGAAAGAATGATCTCTGCTTGAGGTGCGAGTTTTATATAGTCTTGCCAAAGGTCTTTGAAAAAATCATTAACATTCAAAGTCAAAATCCTCTTAATCTGATATTTTTTAGACTAATCTCTTTAGTTGTATCGGGCTAACGCAACTGCGACCTTAGCTTACGTGTTTGCGTCAATTAGTTTTTTATTCGTTTTGTGACTGTGAATGCTGTCTAATGAAATGACGATTAGCGCAATCCATATGAGCCCAAATGTCAGCATTTTTGAAGTGGTAAAAACTTCACCATAAATGAAAACTGCTAGTAAGAACATGACGCTGGGGCCTATGTATTGAAAGAACCCCAAAGAAGCAAAGCTAAGCCTTTTGGCCGCTGCTGCAAACAGAATTAAAGGCACACTTGTGAATGGCCCGGCGATTAGCAGTAATGTATTGACTGACCAAGAATTCATTCGAATATCACTGTAATCACTCACCAAAAAGAAGTTCCAGTAAATTAAGGCCGGCGTCATCAGAATTAGTGTTTCAATAAACAGACCTGTCTGACTGTCTACGGGAATTTTTTTTCTGAGTAAACCATAGCTGGCAAAGGTCAGTGCCAACACAATAGCTACCCAGGGTACTGATCGAAAACCTATGATTTCAATCATAACCCCTCCAACCATAAGACACACTGCGATCATTTGCTTTGGTCTTAACCTTTCCCCTAGAAAAATGAATCCGAATACAACATTGACTAAAGGGTTTATGTAGTAACCTAGGCTCGCATCCAGCATCCGATCATTTGCAACCGTCCAAATAAAAATTAACCAATTTGCTGATACTAGGATCGAGGTAATCAACAACAGAAGCATGAGCTTTGGGTTTTTGATTGCGGCCGTGACTTTCGACTTTAAACTTGTAAGTAGTACCAAGGCGAGGGTAAAAACAAAGCTCCACACAATTCGGTGAACCAGTATTTCTGCTTCGCCTAAAAACTGTATGCTCTTGAAATAAATAGGTAATACGCCCCATAGGCCATAAGCACCTAACGCAAATACAACACCGTATTTGGTCTCTGAATTCATGAAATATCCTAGTGAGTAAAATCGAAGTTAAAATCGGTGGCATCTAATTCTGAACGAATAATGCTTAAGCTGCTCTTGAGTTGTTCTCGAGAAAGTTCTCCACCGATACAGAATCGAACGGCTGCCGGTGCAGGAAACTGGCCGGCTGCAAAACTCTGTGAAGGTTTTACCAATACCTTTTTCCTAGCCAAAGCATCAACAAACTCCTGCGACTGACGGGGTTCAGGAAGTTTGAGCCAAACATTGAAGGCAGTGTCAGTGGATTGCATGTGCGCGAAAGCCAATTGTTCTTTCACTATACCATGTCGATGTTTCAGTTCTTGTCTTTGATTTAGAATCATAGTTTGGGCTTGGCCGCCATTTATCCAACGACTGGCGACTTCAACCATCAGTGGGGCAGCCATCCAACAACTGCTTTTAATAATATGAGAAATGGCCTCAACCAATTTTTTGGGTGCGGCAATTGACCCAACTCTTAAGCCACCGGCTAACGCTTTTGAAGTGCTAGTGATAAATACAGTGATGTCATCATGGCTGTTAAAAAAACAAGGTGTGTCCGACGTTTGTAGACAACCCTGTACATCATCTTCTACAGCCCACACTTGATATTCTCTTAGAATGTCCGCGAGATCGTCGATTCGCTTCTGATTCATCACCTCACAGCTTGGGTTGTTCAGTCGAGTGGTTAAGTAGATCATTCGAGGTGAAAAACGTTGACACGCTACTCTCAAGGCAGAGGGCGTGACCCCAAACTCATCCATCTCAAGCCCGATGTGTCTTAGTTTTAATTGGCGAGCAACGCTGTTAAATCCGGGGTAAGTTAAACCAGCAGACAACACAGTGTCGCCAGGACGACAAATAGCCATGGTGCTTGCAAAAAAGCCATGTTGCCCGCCATTAGTGACCAGTGTTTGTTCCAGTTCAGGTTCCTTAATACCGGTCAGATTCATCCATTGTAAAACCGATTCTCTGTGGTGCTGCATACCGGCTTCGGGTTGATAGCTGATTAATTTTTTCATTAATAGCGAATCATTAGCGATCTGGCTTAACTCATCGGCTAACAATTGCTCCTGGTTTTGGCTTAAAGCAATACTGTAATTTAAATCCAAAACATCCGATTCAATAATCTCTGAAATTACAAAGTCACTGGTAGATTTAATATTGCCAGATTTAACATAAGTGCCACTGCCAACTTTAGACTCAAGTAAGCTTCTTCGTTCTGCTTCTGCATAGCCTCTGGTAATGGTGCCCACCGTAACCTTTAACTCGTCAGCCAGTCGCCGATGGGTAGGTAATTTATCACCAGGTTTTAGGTCGCCCTTTTGAATTGCGTCGTAGATGGCGTTTGCCAATGCTTTGTATTTTGGAATGGCGCTGTTTTCCATTTCCAGCTTGGGAGTCCATATTGTCATGGTGACAAAAATCCGATTGACCTAGTTTTATGGAAGTATACACTGAATTGTATCGTTAATTGTCAGTGATTATAGCTATTTTTTAACTATTGTATGCATACAAGGGTGTTCTGATTAGAACCTGAGAGGCTTAGGTCTAGCGGATGAAGATGAAGGAAGCCGAAATGACTCAGAAGATAAACAGAAAACTCTATTTCATTAGTGAGAATAACGGGATTAAAAAGTGACGTTAGAAATATTTCAGGTGGATGCCTTTTCAAACCAATTATTCAAGGGTAATCCTGCGGCAGTGGTTATGTTAGAGCAATGGCTAGATGACCAGGTTCTACAAAATATTGCGAAAGAAAATAACCTTTCTGAAACTGCTTTTCTGGTAGGGCAGTCTGACAAGTATGATTTACGCTGGTTCACACCAAGCATTGAAGTACCTCTGTGCGGACATGCCACGCTTGCTAGCGCACATGTTTTATTTCAAGAGCTGGATTCTCAAACAGACTCGCTGTCTTTCCACACGAAAAGCGGTGAGTTAAGAGTCAAGAAAATACTAGATGGTTATGAATTAGATTTACCAGCCTTTAATTACGAAAGATCAGTATTACCTAAATCTATTGCTGATCTCATTGGTTTTGAACCTGAAGAAGTTCTAATTGCTGATAATAATTGGGTGTTAGTGACAACGGAGAGTAATGTTCGAGAGTTCAATAAGAACTTTATTCACCTCGACTCTGAAAAAGATGGCGTCATTGTCACTTCAGCTTCTCAGTCTGAAGCTGCTAGTGTTATTTCCAGGTATTTTGGCTTTAAGCACTTAGGTATTGAAGAGGATCCCGTTACGGGTGCTGCGCACTGTGCAATTATCAAATACTGGTGCGAGCAATTAGGTACAAATACTTTTAACGCCTACCAAGCTTCGGAAAGAGGTGGTTATTTGAAGTGTCAGCTAACTGCAGAAAGGGCACTTATTTCCGGTTCAGCAGTCACCTACATGAAAGGTTTTTTAGAAATATGAACGAAGTGATATTGGCGCCAATTCATTCAGGCTTAACTCTGACTTACTTCTTATCTTTGTTAACCTTTGCGATATCTATGACTATTACACCGGGCCCAAATAACTTGATGGTAACTGCGTCTGGACTTAACTTTGGTTATCGTAAAACGTTGCCTCATATTCTGGGTATCGCCATCGGGTTTACTTCTTTATGTGCAGTGGTGGCTCTGGGTTTGGGAGCAGTTTTTTTGCAGTTCTCCATTCTGCAACAGGTATTGAAAATTGTAGGTTCAGCCTACCTGTTGTATTTAGCCTATAAAATAGTCACTTCAAAAAACAATTCAGAATTGGAACAAAATAGTAAGCCCCTTAATGTTTACCAAGCAGCTCTATTTCAGTATGTAAATCCCAAAGCCTGGACCATGGCTATTACAGGTATATCTGCGTTTAGTCTTCCTGGCGAACAAGTTATTCAAAGCTCATTTATGGTGGTGTTAGCTTTCGGGCTAGTATCTGTACCCTGTTGTTCACTCTGGGCCATGGTCGGCGCTAAAATTCGAGACTACCTAGCCAATGAAAAAGTGTTTAAAGTATTTAATTGGACACTTGGTTTGCTCACCGCCGCTTGTATAGTAATTATTATATCCGGGTAGAAAATTCCGCACTCTTTGTTTTTCTTATGTTAAAGATTTTGTTGAGACGGGAAGCGAAATTCCCGCCTTTATTTTGTTTAATAAATCTTAAGCTTCCAATTAGTGCAAATTGGTATTATCAAATCTACATGAATTGCGTCTATATTTATTGTCTGTAACCTGCTCTTTTAAAATTTACTTCATTTTCAGTTAAAAAATAACTCACGTTTTTAAAAAATAATTCTTTACAGAATAAGAGAATGAGAAGTAAAAAATAGAACAGATTGACTCATAATTTGGGAAGGTGGACGCGATTATGGCAAGAGCAATGGGCGTTGGTGGTGTGTTTTTTAAATCTTCAAATCCAGAGAAACTAGGGCAATGGTACCATCGTTGGCTTGATCTTCAGGTAGACAAAAAAAACCAAAATTCTTTTTGTCCTGCAATGATGCCAGCTCATGAAACCACTGTTTGGGCTCCGTTCAAAGACAATAGTAATTATTTTGAGCCCTGCTTAAAGGAATTTATGCTGAACCTGATTGTTGATGATTTGACCGGTGCATTGAATCAAGTAGCTGAAGGTGGTGGTCGAGTGCTTGGAGACATTCAAATAACTGATGAAGGCTATTTTGGTTGGTTTTTGGATCCAGATGGGAATAAGGTTGAGCTTTGGCAGCCCACGTCAGTGAGCTACACATCCAAGCAACTAAACTAAATTCTAAATCTCGTACTCTTTAAGTTCCGGATAAAAAGGTAAATCTAAATCTGGGTAGCTAATTCCCTTCTGCGAAAGGATTGCAGTTAGTTGGCCTCTATGGTGGGTGCCATGATTTACTAAAGTTGCAATCATCAGTTCAGGAGTTGTTTTATATTCGCCTCTTGTGACGCTTTTAATTAATACAGGAGTCGTCAAATCATCCGTATTAAACGATTCTACCGTTTTCCAAAACGCTTCAGCTTCTTTCAGTAATTTCTCTTTGATAATTTGACGATCTTGGTATAGCTCATCACCCAATGACTGAATATTTTCTGGCGGAGGCTCTTGCTTCAATCGTCTATGCCACAGAATGTCAACTAGATGGAGATGATTTAAGGTTAGGTGGACAGACTTGAAGAATAGGCCTTGATCTTTTTGGTATTCTTCATCTGAAAGTTGTGTAATTCCTTCGTATAACTTTTGATAAGCCAGATAATGAAAATGTGCTGAGCGAGTTAGATATGAGTGCAAAGACATAATTCTTCCTATTAGGATATTAGATGGTCAGATTCATTAAATCTGAATAAGGTGCGTTTTGATAAGTCTGATAAAATGGGACGAAAGTTTCAATAGAGGCATAAAAATGTTTACCGGAATCGTCCAGCAAACCCTTAGTGTTCATAACATTATGGAAGAGACCAAACTAAATAGAGTTCAGTATATTTTTCCAAATGAGCTGCTTGATGGATTAAAAGTTGGCGCCAGTGTTGCGAATAACGGAACCTGTTTGACGGTCGCGAGTATTGAAGATGACTTGGTTAGCTTCGATGTCATGATGGAATCCCTCACTGTAACCAACTTGGGGGCGCTAAAAATCGGAGATGAGGTCAATATAGAGCGCTCTTTAACCTTTGGTGATGAAGTGGGCGGCCACGTACTATCCGGACATGTGCATACACAAGCTAAGATCAGCAACATAGAGATGCCACAGAATAATTATGTGATCAGTTTCGAGTTAGTTGATAAGTCTTGGAGTAAATACCTTTTTAATAAAGGCTTTGCGGCCATCAATGGCTGCAGCCTAACTGTCAATGAGGTAGTTGATGGGCGATTTGCCGTTTACTTAATTCCAGAAACCTTAAGAATTACTAACTTCTCCGAGTTAAAAGTAGGAGATATGGTTAACCTGGAAGTGGATTCCACGACTCAAACTATTGTGGACACACTAGAGAGGATGAAAGCAGATAATCGTTTATAAGAGTATTCAAAAACGCTAAAAGTATTCAGTAGAAGTCAGTGTTGAGTAGGGAAGTAGGGCTTAAGACATTCAAGCCCTTTAATGTAACTTAGGCATAATTGCCATAGTTCACTGAGTAGCTTTATCTAGTTCTTCAATAGCGTTATCTCTCCTGTCTCGTTGATCATCAGGATCATTGTAAGGAGAGTTAGACGTTGTTGGAGACGACGCGCAGCCTGCTAAAGCAAATACAAGGTACAGTAGAAAAGCAACAACCCTTGGTTGCAAGCGTTTAAACCTAGAGTTGAACGACAGAGTTTTCAACTGACATTCCAGGTGCTGGCACATAAGCGTCTGCTTCCCAGTCGTTTTCCCAAACATCTCTTTCTTTATCAATGAGGTAACGGAACTGGTAAGACTTACCTGGTTCTAGCTCAAGCTCAGCTTTGAAGTCGCCAGACTTAAGTTTTTGCATGGGGGTTGCTTCGGGTGCCCAGTCGTTAAATTCACCGACTATGAATACCTTTTCAGAGTCAGGGGCGGCAGATTTAGGCAGACGGAAAGTGCACTTAAAGGAGTTCTTTGTTTTTAAAAACTTCTTCGAAACGCTCATGTGGGTTCCTCTATGATTGGCAAGTTCGAAATAATAGTCGCATTCAATTGCTACCTATAAATATTAGCAGCAATTTTCGACTAAGAGCTTGTGTGGACTTCACAGAGCTAAATAATTTCCAAAATTTTAAATCAATTGCACTGCTGGTCTTCAAAATAACAACAAACACCATGCCAAAATGATGATTCTAATTCGCTAATAGATTTTAAGGTCAGAGAATGATTCATACTATTTATGAGTGATCGAATGATAAAAATATTAGAAATGTGGTTCGGCCTATTTGTTCCTTTTATTGACTAGTTCTTATGGCCTTTGAGCTACGGGATAGTATTCCTACTAGGCAGCTTGGTTTTTTTAGTCATTTAATTACAACCATCTACCGCACAAAAAATGGATATAGCTGCCCCAAACTGACACTGCAAGAAACCTTAACTAATATTAATTAGCTTAGGTTGGCCCACATGAATCCGTTTAAATATTTCAAAAATGTGTCGGAATAAAGCATTTCGACAATTGCGGTGTTCAAATCGTCGTTTAGTGGGGCAAAATGCAAATCATAATGTGTTTATTGTTAAGGTTAGAGTTTAGTGGTTGAGTTTTACAATCTGTTCATAGGCAAAGTAAATTTTTGGTGGTGGTTGATCTTTGTCTTAATTTTAATGGTCGTGTTAGGGCCAAGACCAAAGTTTAATCCTGTTGTTAATAACCCCAACCTACCTGAAAGACTAGAGCTATTAAGTGATTATGTAGTGGAGCAGGAGGCAGCATTCGATGATTTAATTGAGGGTGCTGAAAGAAAGGTTGTGTTTGCCAACCCGGAATCCCCCGAGAAGACAGAGTTTGTTGTGTTATACGTTCACGGGCTAAGTTCATCTAGGCAGGAAATCAGCCCAATGCCAGAAAGAATTGCAAATGCGCTCGGCGCGAATGCCTATTTAGAACGCTTACCTGGGCATGGACGGGGCACTGCAGCAATGTCCGAGGTTACTGCAAATGATTGGGGGCAGGAGATTTGGAATGGTTATAAAATTGCCAAGTCATTAGGACATAAAATTATCATTATTGGCACATCAACGGGCGCTTCCTTGAGTACATGGTTGGTGCAACAACCGGGAGTGAGTGACCATGTCAGTCATCTCATCATGCTTTCTCCAAATTTCAAAGTGAACAATCCAGTAAGTTATCTGCTCAGTTGGCCTTGGTCTAAAACCTGGGTACCTTGGGTGATAGGTAAAGAGCGCAGCTTCGAGCCCAAAAATGATTTACAAGCAAAATATTGGACCACTCGATATGCGGTTTCTGTAACTAATGAAATGCAGGGACTATTGGATTGGGTAAATAGAAGTGACCTCAAATCAATCAAGACTCCCACACTTTTTGTTTACTCCAATCAGGATAAAGTTGTGGATTCAACACTCACTGATAAGCACTTTTTAAATTGGAGCGAGCCAAAAAGTAGGGTGCAGCCTCAAGTATCAGACCCGAGCGCTACAAACCATGTCATTGTTGGGGATATTCTTGCTCCTGAAAATAATGATTGGTTTGAGAAAGTGGTACTCGACTTTATCTCCAAATATTAGTTTACTTCACTTTTTAGTGTTCCCTATTCAAGGAGAGAGTATGAAAAGGCTATCAGCTTACTTTTTAGCCATGGCAATGTTTTTGGCACCAATGGTTGCACAGGCAGGTATGGTTTCCACGCAATCAGTTGTGGATCCAGCGGCTCAATGGATGGCCAATTCAGCGCTGGTTGAGAAAATGGTGGACATGGGAATTGATCCATCTGAAGTTCAGTCGCGAATAGACGCGATGACAGTTGCAGAGAGAGCAGAGCTTAATCAGTCCTTGGCTGATATGCCAGCTGGCCAAGGTATTTTAGAGTTGGCTTTTCTTGTGTTTTTGGTGTTTGTGATCACCGACGTGATTGGTGCCACGGATATTTTCCCATTCATTCAACCTGTTGAATAACACCGTTACTCTAAGCACGTGAAACCCTTCTTAAAAAAACAGCAAAGTTTAGCTTCGCTGTTTTTTTTGTTTCTACTGTCAGCATGTGCCAGACAACCGTTGGTATTAGAATCACAAATCGCCGAAGCTCTTCCAGATGTTGTGAATCTGAAAACGGTGCCTTTTTTCCCCCAAACTAAGTATCAATGTGGGCCAGCAACACTTGCCGGTGTGATAGATTTTTATTATCCGGACGCTGATATTACTCCGGAGCAGCTAGCTCCTCAGGTTTGGACGCCGAAAGTTAAGGGTGCTTGGCCCGTCGAAATGAGATCCACGCTCAGACGAAACAACCTAATCCCATATCATCATGCCATCACACCTGAGCAATTACTTCAGGAAGTAGCCGCGGGAAACCCAGTTTTGGTGATGCTAGATCTAGGCATAGGGCCACTCAAGAAATGGCACTATGCCATCGTAGTTGGTTTTGATCTTGAGAATGACTTAATTCTCATGAGGTCTGAAACCACGGAAGAGCGTTGGATGCACTGGCATCATTTTAGAAAAGGCTGGAAAAAGTCAGGGTATTGGAACTCCGTGCCTCTGCCTCCGCATTCACTGCCCGCCGCAGCATTAGGCGGCACTATCTGGTTAGACATTAGTGATATGGAACAGATTGACCCTGATGCTGTTAAGACGCTATGGGAGCTAGCGGCGGTGCGATGGCCAGATACCTGGCAACTCTGGTTTGGGGCAGGTAACTCAGCCTACTTTGATGGTCGGCCCGGGGATGCCACATCATTTTTTCTATCTGGGTTAGAAGCCAATAACACTCAGGCCAGTATATGGAATAACCTAGGATACGCTCTAAATTCGCAGGGTTGTGGTAACCAAGCCATCCAAAGTGTCAATTGTGCGATACTCCTCGACCCAGAAAATGCTGAATGGCAAAGTAGTGCTCTAGAGCTAATGGGCAGACCTGCCCAGAGCAGTACCCAGTGCCCTGAGCTACCCATTTGCCCTATTGGGGAATGAGGTTTACTGCAATTACTGCTCTATTATCAGTTTTTTAGCGGAAAACTGCTGATATAATCCCCCGCCCAAAATTTCGCCAATGTTGATTTACCCGCTCATGTTCAAACCAGAATTATTATCACCAGCTGGAACCTTAAGAAATCTGAGATATGCCTTTGCTTATGGTGCTGACGCCGTTTATGCAGGGCAGCCTCGCTATAGCCTTAGGGTCAGAAATAACGACTTTACGCTGGCTAACTTGGAAACAGGTATTCAAGAGGCCCATGGTCAAGGAAAAAAACTTTACGTTGCCTCGAACATTGCGCCTCACAATGCCAAAGTGAAAACCTATATGCGGGATATCGAACCAGTCATTGCAATGAACCCAGACGCATTAATCATGTCTGATCCTGGGCTGATTATGATGGTGAAAGACAAGTTTCCTGAGCAAGAAGTTCATCTATCCGTGCAGGCCAACGTGGTCAATTATGCTGGTGTGAAGTTTTGGTATCGCAACGGAGTGCGTCGAATCATTCTTAGCCGCGAACTCTCTCTGGACGAGATCGAAGAAATTCGTCAGCAGTGTCCAGAAATGGAGCTGGAGGTTTTCGTTCATGGCGCATTGTGTATTGCCTACTCCGGTCGTTGTTTGTTAAGTGGATACATCAACAAACGGGATCCCAACCAAGGTACTTGTACCAATGCCTGTCGTTGGAAATATCAGGTTCATGAAGCTAAAGAAGATGAGTCTGGTGACCCTATACCAGTGAATCCCAAAATATGGACTCCACCCGCTGATAAAATCGGTTCAGACGTCGAACAAAATACTTCCGGATTTGATGATGTTCAAGATCCAACGCTTGGCATTGGAGGCCCAACAGACGATATTTTTCTGTTAGAAGAAGAAGGTCGGCCTGGCACATTTATGCCTGCTTATGAAGACGAGCACGGCACTTATATTATGAACTCAAAAGATCTGAGAGCCATTCAACATGTAGAAAGGCTAGCGAAGATGGGAATTCATTCACTCAAGATCGAAGGCCGCACAAAATCTCATTATTACGTTGCGCGTACTGCTCAAACTTACCGACAAGCAATTGATGACGCCTTTGAAGGCAAAACGTTTGATAAAGGATTAATGAATACTCTGGAGAACCTTGCGCATCGTGGTTATACCGAAGGTTTTTACCGTCGCCATGTTCATGATGAATACCAAAACTATGAGACTGGCCGCTCAGTTGGAGTGCATCAACAGTTTGTAGCAGAAGTGGTGGGTGTTAACGGTAATCAACTGCACTTAAAAGCAAAAAATAAATTTATTAAAGGCGATAAGTTAGAATTAATGACTCCGGCGGGTAACACAAGCTTTGTTATGGACAATGTGAAGCTGGCAAAAAATGGTTTTGATATTGATGTAGTGCCAGGGTCTGATTATGAAGTTTTAGTTGAAGTGGATTCAACACTGGTTAAGCACGCTCAAGACTATGGTCTTGTGATGAGAAATCTAGAATAAATGACTTGGCTTAAAAGCATCATTAAAACTCTATTCGGACTGGGTAACGAACATCATTCTGGCCAGCCGTGGGATTCCAGTTTTTCTGAGATTCTGTTTAACAAAGTGGCTTTTTATCGCGTTCTTAATGAAACCGATCGAAAAGTTTTTGAGCAGAGAGTGCAATTGTTTTGGAAGACCACAAAAATAGATTGTGCTGAAGGCATGGAATTGACCGATACTGATCGGTTGCTTGTGGGAGCCAGTGCAATTATTCCTGTATGGGGATTTCCCAAGTGGCACTATCTGAATCTATCTGAAGTCATTCTTCTTCCTGGAGCCTTTAATGAGCAGTTTAAGGTTTCTCAGTCGGATTCAAGAATCAGTGGCATGGTCGGTACTGGCTTGATGGCCGGTAAAATGGCCCTAAGTAAGCCTCATCTTCATCTTGGATTTGAGAATACAAAAGACAAACGCAATGTGGGTATCCACGAGTTTGCACATCTATTAGATATGTCTGACGGTAGTAATGATGGTTTTCCAGAACGCATGGCCGAGTTAGTGGACATGGGTCAATGGAATCAATTTGTGGATTCAAAAATAGCTCAGATTGAGAAGGGTAAAAGTAATATCAGAGACTATGGCGCGACTAACTATTTGGAATTTTTTGCGGTTGCCACCGAATATTTTTTCGAACGACCCAAAATGTTAAAGAGAAAACACCCACAGCTTTTTAATTATTTAGAGAGCTTCTACAACCAAGATGTGATGGCAATAGCCGATGACGTTAAGCCAAGAAAAAAATAGATTTGCCACATGCAGTGGGTCAACTATTCCACAGTAATTAGAATGTTCCAAGGATAATTATGAATAATAGAAGTGATACACAGGGTACATTCGACTTCACAAAAAAAGGCAAGGTCTCAATCTGGGTGTCAGAGGTACCTTATAAAGATATTCCTGATGAGTATTTTGAGGAAACTTATAGCAGAAATAAATCCAGAGCTACAAATCAATGGACTCAAAATTTTCGGATGAAATACTTTGCCCCAGAGTTTTTAGAAACCAATGGTGCCCAAGTGGGAACCGTGAGCTTGCAAACTGCGGTTAGCGAGTGTTCTTGTTCTAGCTCATTTATGGCGCCTCTTCTAAGTAAAGCCAAGAAGCGTAAGGTTTCAGAAATCACTTGGGTGGTGCTGTTGTTTGACTACGAATACAGTATGAGTATTGGCACTGTTGGTAAAGATCAGTATCTGAAGTTTGTGGGTGCTTTCGATTACGACATTGATGCAAGCTGATGCACCCTCGTAATGTTCATCAAGGCCGCTATCCAATCAAAAAATTGGTTGCGTCTCATCCACCCTTAGAAAATTTTTTAGTAACCACTCCTGCTAGTGAGTTGTCGATTGAGTTTTCAAACTCCAGTGCAGTGAAAGCGCTCAATGCTGCTCTACTCAAACACTATTATCAAATAGATTTCTGGGACATTCCCGATGGCTATTTATGTCCCCCGATTCCAGGACGCGTCGACTATGTGCATGAAATTGCCGATCTGCTTTCTGAATCTAACAAGAACACAATACCCATGGGGGCGAGCGTATGTGGCTTAGATATCGGTACCGGTTCAAATGTTATATACCCAATCATTGGTAAATCTGTTTATGGATGGCGTTTTGTGGGCTCAGATATTGATAAAACATCCATTCAGTCGGCTAAACATATCCTCAAAAATAATCCTGAGTTTGAGCGTTATATTGACATTCGTTTACAGAAGAAATCGCAACACATTTTTAGTGATATTGTTTTAAATAATGAGTATTTCGATTTTGTAATCTGTAATCCACCCTTCCATAGTTCACAAAGTGAAGCGGTATTAGGCTCTAATCGAAAAATCAAAAATCTAGGTATTAAAGAATCTAGACTAAACTTTGGGGGCGTGAATAACGAACTCTGGTGCAAGGGTGGTGAGCTGGGTTTTATTAATCGTATGATCAATGAAAGCCGAGATTACAAATTCCAAGTAGGATGGTTCACTTCACTAGTATCCAAAAAAGACAATCTATTTAAAATTAAGGGGCATTTGAAAAAAATAGGTGTGAAAGACTTTAGAGTCATCAAGATGTTTCAAGGACAGAAACAAAGTCGTTTTATCGCTTGGACATTTGGTAGTAAGTAAGAAAACCCCTAATTAATGGCTAACCAATCAAAAAAGCTCCACACTACCTATGTCACTGTCTTTATCATTGGTGACCGACATGACTTCAGCTTCATTCGATTCTATTTCTTGAGAAGATAAGTTTTCCAGTTTACTTTGTTTCTGTTCAACAAAATGCAGAATTGTAGAAATCTGTGTGAATGCTTGCTCAATTTCTAGTTGAGCATCCATGATGCTTTTGGTGGTATCCATTGCGTGTTCAATCGAGTCCATAATGAAAGACTCTTGATCTTCTTCAAGCCCCATATTAGGAACGTGATATTCCATTTGTTTGTAGTTTGCAGAAGTCAGTTTAATCATATCCTGTATTCTGTCTCTAACACTGTGGTGAAGGTCAGCCATACAAGTATCTATGGTATTTACCGATTTTCTAAGCAGGCGGTTTAAATCGGATATTGTTTTTTTCTTAATTAGGGTGAAAACATGAGCATTTGAGGCAGCTAAAATTGGGGGCATTAAATCTTTTATTCGACCATATTTTTCTTCCTCATCAATGGGCATGTTTTTAAGTAATAGAGATAATCTGGAAAAATTTATTTGAGTCCGTTTGCCAAAATCTACGAAACGTTCAGATTTATCCATCATTTGCATAAGGTCGCGTTCAAGAGGACTGGCAGAACCTTGAGAAGAGAAAAACTGATAGTCTTTATCTCCAACATCAACCATTAGCACAGCAGATAGCCCATAGTTTTCGGAAGCTGCGAGAATTCTATTGGCTAACGCCTGTAAGTCTGGAACAACTCCCACTTGTTCTACAAAATGAATGACAGTACCCATATCTCCCTGACCACGCAGGGCAACTTGAACCATCTTACCCGCCATTTCAGCAGAACTGCCTAAAGCCTTTCGTTTTTGATGGTTTGTAACGGCTACATTAACCTTTGCTAGCAGTTCTGCTTGGTCTGGTGGTTTTATTAAATAGTCTTCACCACCATGGTTATAGCCTTTAATTTTTTCATCTAGGCTGGATTTTCCAGAAACAAAAATGATAGGTATATCGTTTATTTTGGGGTTACTTTTAAAGCGTTCACAAGTTTCATAGCCATTGAGTTCAGGCATCTCAATATCCAGTAGGATTGCCTCTGGCGAATGTTGGCTGGCGAGATCAAGTCCCTCATTTCCGCTCTCGGCCAGAATGACTTCATATTTTTCTTTTAACAGCTTTTTAAGAAATAGTCGGCTGATTTTATCGTCATCAATGACCAGAACTTTCTCCATGGTGAATAATGACCCTGTTATCAGTTTATTTCTTTGTCAGTGTAGACCTATCAGCTTATGTTGTTTGGGAAATCTTGATACTGCAGGCAAGCATCTCAGTCACTTACTGTTACAATAACCTCCCTTAGTCAATTTTACTGCTTATAAAATGAGGTTTGGCTTTTCCATATGAACAACTTTTTGCACTACTGGCTTTCTCAATCAAATCAGCCCAGATCAACCAATGTATTTCAAGATCGAAATTATTATGGAGCAGTTTTAGAGCCTAAATCAGGAGTTTTGCACGGGGCAGGGCAGCACATTTGGTCAACTTTTGAAGAGTATTGGCAGAACGTAGAGAGCAAACCTTGTTTGTATATGAGTTACATCGGCCTCAACGATAATATTGATCAGTATATTGTTGATTTGCAGCAACAGCTTGATGGGAAGCCGGGTTTGGGATTACAGGTAGGGCTCGCCATGACCATTGATGGACAGCCAGAAAAGCACTATGAAATGCAGGCTAGCAATGGCGAACTGGATGACCAACTAGCCAAGTTGCTAAATTTTTATCAGCGTTTACAAAGACCTGTTTTGTTGAGAATTGGATACGAGTGTAATGGCACAGCGTGGAACGGCTATGAACCCGATTCCTTTATTGATGCCTTTCACTATATCAGCGAAAAAGTAAATGAAGTAAACGCCGCCGCACTTGAGAAGGGCCTGGAGCCGAACATAGCCAGGGTTTGGAATCTTTCCATGGACTACAAAGATTTGAATTACGGGCTTCAGTTCAAACCAGATGAATCTCATATTGATTGGTGGAGTATTAATCCTTTCACGACCTCAGACTTCGAAGGCAATGACTTAAGGCGTTTTCTTGCCATGGCTCACGACATAAAAAAACCGGTGTTACTGGGAGAAATTACTCCTAGGTATGTGGGTACATCCAGGGGGGTGAAAGATTGGAATTGTTGGTTTGTTAGGTATTTCAATGCAATCAATGATAATCCAGGTGTTAAAGCGAGCTCATACATAAATTGGCATTGGAAAGAAGTTGCTAAGCAGCTTGGTCAGGTATGGGGCAACTGGGGGGATGCGAGGGTGCATAACCATCCAGATATCTTGAGACTTTATAACGAGGAAATGTCTAAGCCTCATTGGATAAATCTGGATGGATAATTTGTTCTAGCTTGTTGTTACTGCTCCGCTTGTGCTTGAACAATTAGTTGGCATTGTTTGCTCGCCTGAATACGTAAGTCACTAATGAGTCCTTTGCCGGTGAATTGCTCACATTGTTGAACAGCGGTTGGATTTCTGTAATTCGATCTGCAGAAGCTTCTTATTTCTTTTTTGTTTTGGTCGCTCAATACCATTTCATTGCTCAGTAGATATCTGTCACATTGTGCGAAGCTTAATTGTGCTTCCAGTGCAGTGGCCGATATAGAAAAAACAATACCTAAAAATAAAACTAATGTTTTCATTTGTTTCTCGCTTGGGAAATTAAAAACTGGTCGCGCACAATTGGTTGTGCCTTTAATACTTGGCTATTTTATAGTCTGATTCCGATAATAGTTTCGGCATCGCTGTAATAGTTTCAAGTCCAGTGTAAAAAATGTCAGCAATCTTTAAATTGATTCTGCAGCGTTAATAACTACAGAACTCTTTAATAATAACTGTTAAAGAATGTATCTAAGAATTAATTAGGCTTCTACTTTTTGATTCAAAGTTTAGAACTGCTTTAAAGGAACTATGTGACTTGGTTGGACATAATTTCTTATAAGTGCATTCGCAGGTAACTGTAAAATGGGTTGATTCCGATACCGGTGAACAGGTTAGTTATCACTTCAATTTTTTCTTCTACGTAAGCCGCCCATTCCATCTTTACTAACTTTGAAGGCGGGCTTAATCGCTAAGTCGCCATCTTCAGAGTTTGAGGCTTCTTGTTTTAATGGTTTTTTGTTGGATGTTTTAGAACCGTGTTTCCCTTTTGCTAGGGTTTTCTTCGCTGGTTTTTTCTTGGTACTTGCAGCTTTGCCAGATTTTTTTAGTTTCTTTGGGCCCGAAAACTTAGCATTCAGTCCATAGTTTTTAGTTCGTATGAATTTTTGTTTCAAGTACCTTTCTATACTGGCCAGTAAGTTCCATTCTAGGCTGTTAACCAGGGTTACAACTTTTCCAGTTGCACCCGCTCGGCCGGTTCTACCCACCCTGTGAACATGATCATCACCACTTTGTGCAACTGAAAAGTTAATAACCAGATCCGTTTCAGGTATGTCTAACCCACGAGCTGCTACGTCAGTAGCCACTAATACATTTAGATGGCCGGATCTAAATCTATTCATCACTTGCTTTCGTTCACTCTGAGGAATTTCACCATGAATACACTCAGCTTTAATGTCTTTGTATTTTAAAAAGTTTGTGAGCTTGTTTGTTTGTTCTCGAGTTTTGCAAAACACAAACACTCGTTCCGCATTTTCTTTGTTAACAATATTCACAACTAGTTTTTGTTTGTGCTCATCTTCATCAGCCAAAACAACCAGTTGTTCAATATTTTCAAGCTGTGTTCGATGGTCATCTAGCTTGATAATTTCTGGATCATTCAATACACCTTTTACCTGCTTAATTCCTTTATGACCAAGAGTTGCTGAGTAGAGTAATGTTTGTCGGTCTTTGTGGCAGGCTGATGCGATGGTGTTCATGTCTTCAGCAAAACCCATGTCTAACATTCGGTCTGCTTCATCAAGAACCAACACTTCCAGCTCAGTTAAATAGGTATTGCCTTTGTCGATATGCTCAACCAGCCTACCCGGCGTTGCAATAATCACTTCTGGGTTCTTTCTTAATGTGGCGACTTGATACTTAAAGGCTTCTCCGCCAATGATTAAACCGCTTTTGATGGAACAAAACCGAGTAAGTTGTTGAAAGGTTTTTTGAGTTTGCAGAGCGAGCTCTCGAGTAGGAAGTAGAATTAAACCTCGAGTGTCTGAATTAGGCTTTGGTGATGAAAGAAAATGATGAAGCATTGGAAGCAAGAACGCAGCGGTTTTACCACTGCCTGTCTTCGCAGAAACCATTAAGTCTTTACCAGCTAATGCTTGGGGAATCGCTTGTTGTTGCACGTCGGTTGTTTCGGAAAAGTTGATAGACGCGAGTGCTTTTTCCAGCTCTGGGGCTAGACCTAATTCTGTAAATAGTGTCACGGGGTTTCTCATTTATTCGGTGGTTTCAACACTATAAATTATAGTTTGATTGTACGTTTGGCCTGCAGGAATGAGTGTGCTGGGAAAATTAGACTGGTTTGGAGAGTTTGCAAAATGTTGAGGCTCGAAACAGAAGCCGCCATTAGTGCCATATTCAGTGCCACCACGGGCAGGAGTGCCTGACATAAATTGACCTGTGTAAAACTGAACACCAGGTTGAGTGCTATAGGTTTTCAGGTGTAATCCGCTGCTTTGTTCTTTAGCCTCGGCCATCAACTTCAATAATCCAGTGTTTTCTGTCTCAAAAACAAAGCAATGGTCGACACCACTTGCCATTTTTACTCTGGAATCGTTGCTATTGTAGGCTGATTGCACAGATTTGAATTCCGTAAAATCTAAACCAGAGTGGCTGACGTCAACAATTTCTCCTGAAGGGATAGCCTCTTCATCGACCTCTGTAATTCTGTTGCTGTGAAGTTTGAATTCGTGGCTTTCCAATGTGTCCGCAGAGTTGCCGGTTAGATTGAAGTACGCATGATGAGTCATATTGATGTGGCAGTCTTTGTCGCAAACGGCTTGCATGTCCCACTTCAAGTTGTTTTCGTTGTCTAACGAAACAGTCACTTCAGAGGTTAGATTTCCTGGCCAACCCTCATCCCCGTCAGGCGACTGTAATTCAAAAATTGCCGTAGGTATTCGATTAATGAGTTCTGCTTTTTTAATACGCCAAATACGGCTATGAAAACCTTTAGTACCGCCATGCAAAGTGTGGGGAGGCAAGCTTAAAGGCAGTTGGAAATGTTCGCCATTAATTTCAAAGCTGCCATTCGCGATTCGATTGCCATACCGACCAATGATGCAACTTAAATACGCCTGTTGATGATAATAGTCGGTAATGGTGTCGCAACCCAGAATGATATCTCTTTGGTCACCTGATTTATCGTTAACCAAGAAGTTGACGATGGTTAGACCGTAATTACTTATTCTAACTTCAGTACCTTTTTCATTGCGCAGGCACACCATCTCAGTGGCTTGTCCATTAGGAAGTTCACCAAATCCCATGCGAGAGATAAGAGAGTGGGTTTGTGTCTTTTCCATTGTTGTGCCTATTTTTACCTGAAGGTATTAATCGTTTGATTTGAATGATGTTTTTCTAACGCCAACTCGATCAGCAAACTGATGATGTTTTCCTGTTCAAATCCAGATGCTTGCCATAGTTTGGGGTACATACTGATGTCTGTAAAACCAGGAAGTGTATTAATTTCATTGACATAGACTTCATCATCTGGAGTCAAGAACACATCCACTCTCGCTAGACCACTGCATTGTAATGTTTGATAAGTCTTAATGGCCGTTTCTCTAATTTTGTTATTGATCTCTTCTGATAAAGGCGCTGGAATCAGCAGTTCTGCGCCGTCTTCATCCAGGTATTTACTGTCATAACTGTAAATGCCTTCAGAAGGCTTAATCTCGCCGGGCATAGATGCCTTTGGTTCTTCGTTACCAATGACTGAGACTTCAATTTCTCGGCCAGTTATCATGCCTTCTACTAATATTTTGTGGTCATACTGAAAGGCTATATCCACCGCTGAGCTTATTTCATCCAATGTGTCGGCCTTACTGACGCCTACTGATGAGCCCATATTTGAAGGTTTGATAAATACAGGGAGTCCAAGTTGACTAGCAAGGTCTTGAGCATCAATGGGTTGTTGCCAGCGATTGAACACTAAAACAGGTGCCGTTTTAATGCCTGCATCTCGCAACAGACTCTTAGTTACTCCCTTATCCATTCCAACTGCAGAACCGAGAACATCTGCACCCACACAGGGTAAATCAGCTAGCTTAGCCAATCCTTGAATGGCGCCGTCTTCGCCATATGGACCATGAAGTATTGGGAATAGAACATCTGGTTTGGGTAGGCTCTCTCGGGTGGTCAGCTCAATTAACTGGCTGTCGCTACCGTTAGCGAGTAATGCAACTTTTGGCTGCTGTTCTAATATGGAGATACGTTCTTGATCTTGGTATTCGGTCAAATGTTCTAATTCGCAGAGATGCCATTGTCCTGCTCTAGTGATAAAAATTAGCTGGGGGTCAAATCTATCTGGATCCAGAGCCTTAGCAATGTTGGCAGCAGATTTAATGGAAACTTCATGTTCGGCGGATCTACCACCGAAAATCAGGGCAAGGGTCAACTTCATGGACTGAACTTATGTGAAGGCTTGTCGTAGGTAATTTTCACAAGAGTTTACCTTCTGAGGGCTTTTTTTGGAACTCGATGGCAATTGCCGGATCTCAATGAATACTGTCTTCGTATTAGTAATCAGGCTTAACTTCGGGGGAATGCTATGTTCCGAGTTCCGGTGATATGGGTAGGTAGTTTCTTAGCTTTAGTGGTTGTGGGTGGATGCGCCTCGGTGGAATCCCAGGCTAAATTGACCACAGAAGACGTGGTTAGCGTTATAGAACAACAGCTGAGTGCTTTTAAGGAGCGAGATTCTGAAAAGGCGTTTAGCTATGCTTCCTCTGAAATAAAAACACAATTTGTGTCTGCAGCCAACTTTATGCGGATGGTTGAGTCCAGATACCCCGCCATATTCTTTGCTCGCAGCTACAGTTTTGAGCGGTCTGAACCCCACGGCGAAGAAGGTCTGGTGCAACAGGTAAAGTTTATTGATCAAGATGGGCAGGTGTGGGTCGCTCTTTATTTAATGAACATCACTGGTGTAACACCCGTGATAGATGGCGTTGTGATCAAGTTAGACAGCGAGCAGCAATTCCTTTGATTTAACAAGCCTTTACCGCCAAACTCAAATAACAGCCAAACAATAAAAATAAAGGAATGCTCATGGCTAGTTATTTTTTATCTATTGATCAGGGTACCACCAGTACCCGAGCAATTGTGTTCGGTGAAAAGGGCGAGGTCATCACTCAGTGCCAAAAAGAATTCAAACAGTATTTCCCTAGCGACGGCTGGGTAGAACACAGCCCTGCTGACCTTTGGCAAACCACCTTAACGACCTGTCGAAATGCCCTCAGCCAACTCGAATCTGACAAATCTTTCGTGCAAGCCATTGGTATCACCAACCAACGGGAAACCACTCTTATTTGGGATAGAAGAACCGGAGAACCCATATATCCAGCCATTGTTTGGCAAGACCGACGGACGTCAGACGCCTGTTTGATGTTTAAAAACCTTGGGCTAGAGACAAAATTCATTGAAAAAACTGGTTTACTTCTGGACCCATATTTCTCCGGAACCAAGATCGCGTGGATTCTAGATCAGGTCGAAGGAGCAAGAAGCAAGGCTGAAGCAGGGCAGTTAGCATTCGGAACCGTAGATACTTGGTTGTTGTGGAATCTAACGGCAGGAAAAGAACATAAAACGGATGCAACTAATGCCTCTAGAACTCTGTTATTTAACATTCATACCCAAGACTGGGATGACGAGTTATTGGAAATTTTAAATATTCCAAAGTCAATTTTACCTGAGGTATCTGATTGCGCAGCAGAATTTGGAGTCAGTGATAAAGAGCTGTTTGGAATGGCACTGCCAATCCGAGCAATCGCAGGGGATCAGCATGCAGCTTTGATCGGGCAATGTTGTTTTAGCCCTGGCATGGTAAAAAGTACCTATGGCACGGGTTGCTTCTTAATGCTGAATACCGGTAAGCAAGCTTTGACTTCAAACAATAAATTATTAACTACCATTGCCTATCGAATTAAAGGTGAAACCAGCTATGCCGTTGAAGGCAGCATTTTTATTGCTGGCGCGGCAGTTCAGTGGCTTAGGGATGGAATTAAACTTATTACTCACGCTCAAGAAACCAGTGATTGGGCAGTTAAATCAGATCCAAACCAGGCAGTTTTTTTCGTTCCTGCCTTTATCGGTTTAGGTGCGCCTTACTGGGATCCCGATGCGCGGGGGGCGATTTTAGGTCTTACCAGAGACACAGGCATTGCGGAAATTGTTAGGGCTGCACTGGAGTCAGTTGCTTTTCAAACTCGGGATCTCACCATGGCTATGCAAGCGGATGGCGCGGAATCTCTCAGATCCATTCGAGTTGATGGGGGAATGGTGAATAACGATTGGGTGTGTCAGCGGCTAGCAGACTTGCTGGGTACAGATGTTGAGCGACCCCATGTAACTGAAACCACGGCATTGGGCGTCGCCATGTTGGCGGCGTATCAAAGTGGCTGTTATACCAGCCTCGAGGAATTATCGGCAAACTGGTCGTCTGAATATACTTTTAGATCAAGCATGTCTGTAAAGCAGCGCGATGACAGGTACAAACAATGGCAGGCGGCGGTAAGAAGAATCAGAACCAATGGATGATAGTAAATTCAATTTCTTGAATGTGATCGAGACATTTTAATAACCTCTTGCAAGGCATATCCCAAGCGTGTGTGCTGTTCAACAGGGTACACTTTGTTGATGTGCCTATTGGCTTCTTTGATAGCAAAACCCACATATTCAGACGTTAAGTAAATATTTCTTAACTCTGTACCCGCACGGGTATTCACTTCACGTACCGTCAGTCTATCGTTAGGTGCGCGGTCTCTATTTTCATCGTCTAAAACTCTGGAGATAAAAATCAGGTACTGCTGCTCAAGTACTTCAACGGCTTGCCCAATGGCTTTGCTTTGGTCAGGAAACAAAGACAATATGCTAGCTAACTTATGAACCAAAGCTGTTGGCATGTCCGAGACATTTAAAGTTGTTTTGTAGTTGCCGTTGTACTCAGCGCACACTGCCTTCAGAAAGGAAACAAGTTCAGTATTCAATTGCCAGCTCATGGATAGGTTATAATTTGAATTAGATCACTTAATAATAGTGCACTTCAGCACAAATGCCGATTACTTTTTTAACGCCGTTCATATTTTAAATTCCTAGAATAAACCATATTAGTTTGCAAACCTTGAATTATTGTTTTTTTGTAAACACAGATTTTCGACTAGATTTAATTAATGGGTTTGAACAAGGATTTTAGATGAGACAAACGAAGTCATTCAGCCGCGGAAAGATGTTATTGGTACTGGATAAAATTCCATTTTTTAGAGAATTTAATCGGCTCGAAAGAGAAAGAGTTATTGAGCATGCTCACTTTTTTATAGCACAGGACCAAGAAAAAATTATTGAAGAAAAGACCTTGGATAATTCCTTTTATGTGTTAATGAATGGTGCGGCAAAGGTTCAAATTGAAGATAGTGGCGCTGTGTTAGCGAAGTTGAATCCGGGTGACTTTTTTGGCGAGATTTCATTTATCTTGAACACACCCAGAAGTTCGGACGTGATAGCAGAAGGCACCTGTATCATGCTTCAAGTAGATCGGCGCTTGATGGGTAAACTAAATCCGGAGATACGCGAAAAGTTTAAAGACCAGATAATACACAAGCTTGCCAAATTGCTGATTAGTGAAAATGAAAAGCTACACAAATAATTGTCTGCAAATAAGTTCTAAGATTCTGTTCAATTGCTGATAACATATAAGACTAAACTAATTATTGTTATAAATTATGTCGCTATCGATTAAAAAAATTTTTACACAAAAGATTTACGCCCGCGCTTTTCTACTTGTTCTCTTAACGGCTCAAACTGTATTGATGCCTCAAGCTGTGTTTGCAGAAAACATAATCAAAGTAATACAAATTGAATCGGGTTCTAAAGCTGTAAACCGCGCCTTGGTTTCTGGCCTGAGGTTAGGCCTTGAATACGCTTTAGAAGGTACTTGGCAAATCGAAGGTCATACTTTAGTCATTGAGACCTGGGCTCCTCAGGCCACCACTAACGAAGAGCTGGCGGTTGAACTCGCGTCTCTTGGTTCAAATTTGTTTGTGGCCTCCGCGAGCTCTGGGTTTACCAATTCTTTGATACCATTAATTGAACAGCAGAATAAAACCTTAATCACGCACGCTGCTCCTAATGATTTGTCGGCATCAAAAGGTAATACCAATCATGTGTTCAGAGTTTGGCCTGGTATTAAAGATCAAATTGCTTCAACTCTGAGTCATGGGAAAAACATCTCGGAACAGGTTACGGTGTGGGTATCAAAAAACGACTTTTATTCAGGTGTGGTGAATGAAGTTAAGTCTGAGATGAACATTGAAGCTGATGTTATAGAAATTATTTATTCAGAAACCCTTCCAGGCATAACTCGTTCAGAAAGCAATGAGGTTTCACTGGTTGTTGTACCCACAGCACTATTGGAGTCCGCCGAAATACCGCCTAAAACCAAAGTCCTGAGTTATGCCAAAGATCTAAATGCGTTCGCATATTTCTCTTCTCTTGATGGTTTGCTAACGTCCATTTATCACTACAGGTTTGATCAAATTTATTCTGATGCAGGCCAGTGGTTATTAGAAACTAAGTTGCAGCGCCATCAGGAAGTACCGGATTCCTTAGTGGCAATGGGTTTCACATCCGGGTTGGCTATCAAAGCTGGCTTACAAAAATGGATATTGGATGGTAAAGAATACAGTTTAAACAAAGCTTTTAAGGGGTTGGAAATAGAATCGTTAACTGGACTGAGTTATAAAATTGGTGAATCTTTCAGGTTTTATGCAGGAGAGATTAAAGCGTCAGATAAGTTTTCTGGTAATTTGCCTTGGGGGCAAATTACTTCCTCAAAACAGATTAATAGTCATAATGATTGACAATAACTGGAGTGCTCTCACTTTTGACGAGCTCAATATTGATCAACTTTATGGCCTCCTCAAACTGAGAGTCGATGTTTTTGTTGTGGAGCAAAACTGCCCATACAGTGATTTGGACGGCATAGATAAACAGGCAATTCATGTATTTCTAGAGCATGGATCTGAAGTGGCAGCTGTATCCAGGGTTTATCAAAAATTCGCCAGTCAGCCCAATATTGTTGCTATCGGACGAGTGGCAGTTGCGAAAACTCAAAGACAACAAGGGCTGGCTCGTCAGTTAATGGTACAGTCTATGAAGGTTGCTGAAGAACACTTTCCTGATTTAACTCAGATTCAATTGTCAGCGCAATCTCATCTGAAAGGCTTCTACTCTGGTTTGGGCTTTATAGTGAAAGGCGAAGAATACCTTGAAGATGGTATTCCTCATATTTTGATGATTCGAGATTATCTAGTTTCGTAACTGTCCATTTTCGTGACTATTCATTTTCGTAATTAGTCAATGTTGTGACTTTCGAAACAAATCTCTTTCAATTCCTGAAACAATTTCTTCCTAGCAGTATTGATGTCTGGCTTTTTATTCGCCTCTTGGGTCGCGTTACGAACGAGTTGTCTCAGATGTTGAATGTTAGTGGACGGAAACTGATTAATAAAATCTGACAGTGCGTCTTTGTCATTCATTAAGCGTTCCCGCCAGCGCTCTATTTGTTGATTGAATCTGGCAAATTCTTCAGAAGAGGAGTCTAAACGACTAACCGCAATTCGAATTTCTTCATGATTTTTTTTGCGCATTAATCTACCCACATATTGGGCATGTCGTCGGCGTGCTTCATGGCTTTTAATTCGTTTAGATTCTTCGATTGCTGCCATCATCACATCATCTAATGGCACTTTTTCCAGTTGGGAATGGTTAAGTGTCATTAGCTTTTCCCCAAGAACCTGCAGCTCCTCCATCTCTCGTTTGATTTGGGATTTGCTAATGAACTCCTCGTCATCGTCGTTGTAATGTTCAAAATCTTGATTCATGGTTTTGGAAAATCCTAAAGCAGAATGAGTGTTGCAAGTCCAAGAAAGGCTAAGTAACCCACTACATCCGTGATCGTAGTTAAAATAACACTGCCGGATAAGGCTGGGTCTATATTCAGCTTCTTAAGTAGTAGCGGGAGGGAGGACCCGCAGGCGACAGCGATAACCAGGTTAATAAGAATAGCAGCTCCAATAATGGCGGCGATGCCAGGGTCTCGAAACCAAATCAAAGTTGAAATGGCGATAACTACTGCCCACAGTACTCCATTTAATGCGCCGACTGTAATTTCTCGAATTAACAGCCACCGAATGTTGCCTGTACTGATGTGGCCCAACGCCATTCCACGAATGACCAAGGTTAAGGTCTGGCTTCCAGCAATGCCCCCCATGCTGGGGGCAATGTTCATTAGAACAGCTAATGCGACAATTTGATCCAGAGTGAGGGAGAATCCGTCTGCCACGGCTGAAGCCAGAAAGGCAGTGATTAGATTAATTCCGAGCCAAACTGCTCGTCTGCGAGTGCTACGAAAGACTGGTGCAAAAGTGTCCTCATCATCATCCAGACCCGCCATGCTCATGACGGTGTGATCAGCTTCTTCACGAATGACATCTACAACGTCATCTACGGTAATTCGACCAACCAATTTACCTTCTTCATTGATAACAGGGGCGGAGACGAAATCGTGACGCTGGAAAAGGTTCGCCACTTCCAAAGCAGTCGTCATGGCGTCAATGCCTTCAATATCAGAATCCATAGTTTCTCGAACCAGGGCTTCAGGTTCTTTAGTCACTAGGGTCACTAAAGGCAGAGCGCCAACGAGCTTGTTGTGTCGATTAACCACTAATACGGAATCAAAGTGACTGGGCAGTTCTTTTTGTCTTCTCAAAAACCTTAACACCACATCAAGGGTCACATCTGCCCGAACTGTGACCAGCTCTGCCCCCATTAATCCACCTGCGGTGTCCTCTGGGTAGGCCAAGAGCTCTTCTACTTCCGCTCTCTCTTCTGGCTCCATGCCAACCAGGACTTCTTCTCGATCACTTTCAGGTAGTTGTTGCAGTAAGTCAGCAACATCGTCACTGTCCAGATCCTGGGTGGTTTCGATGATTTCCTGTGTGCTCATTTCAGCAAGGAAATCGTTTTGAAGATCATCGCTTAGGTAAGCGAGAACATCTTTCTTAAGCTCATCTGGAAGGTGGTTCCATAGATCCTTACGTAATTTGTCGGGTAAAGAATCAAATAGGTGAGCAATGTCTGCGGGTGACAAGTCTTCCGAAAACAAATCATCCAGCTCGCCCAAGCTACCGTCTAGATGTGCTTGGGTGACACGTTTTACAACGCTCTGCTCTTGGATGTTTTCGGTAGAACCGGCCATGAAAACCCTTGGTGTGTGAGATTGGATTCAACTAGGGTCTGTTAACACTAATTGTTTCTATACTATGAGCTGAATCGAAACATTATTAAAAGAGTTTAACCATGGATTGAAAAGTTATAAAGCGAAAGGAAGGAAAGAAGCTATTTATTCTGCTTCATCAAATCGATTGGTAATTAATTCTTGTAAGGCTCCGAGTGCTTCTTGTTCGTCATTGCCGTCAATGATTAGCTCTAAAACTGAGCCTTGGCTAGCAGCTAACATCATAACCGACATGATGCTTTTACCATCAACTTCTTTAGTGCCTTTTCTGACTAGGATTGAGCTTGAGAACTTACTGGCAACATTAACGAACTTGGCTGCAGCTCGAGCATGGAGCCCTAGCTTGTTGATGATATTAACCTGCTGCTCAATCATTTTTTTGGATTTTCCCTGTTCTAGTAACTCGTTGTGAACAAAAGCTTGGTATGACTTTGAATTTAACTGTCTATTGATTTCTTTTTCAATAATCAGACTGATCTAAAGTAATCTTATCCAGTTCTAGGGTTTTCGCATGCTTCAACCTTTAACCCATTACCAGACTTGCAATTCTCTATGCCTGACTTGGATATTATCGGTACGTCCAGCAAAGGCCTTTGACAGTTGTTCAACTAAAAACACCGACCTATGTTGACCGCCAGTACATCCGATTGCAACTGTTAGGTAAGTACGATTATTTTTTTCAAAGCTCGGAATCCATCTGTCTAGATAACTGTGGATATCATGAAACATCTGATTAACTTCAGGCTCTTTCTTAAGAAACTCAATCACGGGTTCATCACGCCCTGTGTATTGACGGATGTTTGGATCCCAATAGGGATTGGGTAAGCATCGAACATCAAAAACCAAGTCAGCATCAACAGGGACACCGTGTTTAAATCCAAACGAATGAAAAAGTAGGGCAATGTCTTGCTTTTCTTTTAAGGCGACCCGTCGGTTAATTTGCTCTCTTAATTCTTGCAGTGACAGATGGGTGGTATCAATACTCAAATCGGCCAAATTGTAGATGGGTTCAAGTAATTCTTTTTCTCTACTGATTGCCTCTTTTAAGGAAATACCCCCGTCAGATAGAGGGTGTTTTCTTCTTGATGCACTAAACCTTTGAAGTAGAGTATCTTTTTGCGCGTCGAGAAAAACAATTTCATGCTCTATATTGTCTTCATCAAGCGCTTGTATCATTGAGGGAAAGGTTTTTAATGCTTTTGGGGCATTGCGAGCATCAATACAGACTGCGGCTTTAGCTGAGGAATTTTCCCAATGAAGCAGTCGAGTGAGTTCGGGTAATAATGATACTGGCACGTTGTCGATACAATTGAACCCCTGATCTTCCAGACTCTGTAGGGCGGTGGATTTACCTGAACCAGATCGACCCGAGATAATGACCAGTTTCATTACTTTGCTGCCTATGCAATGGGTAAATGACTTTACGTAAAATTCTAACCTGTTTGTTGAGTGGTAAAAATAGGTTATTCAGCTAGCAAGTTAAATATATTGTCTTTATCGGTAGTCTCCCTCATACGGGTTCTGAATGCTGTGTCGCCGAATTTTTCGGCAAGTTGAGAGAGTATGTTGAGGTGGCTGTCATTTGCTTCTTCTGGTACTAGCAGGAGAAAAAGCAAATCGACGGGCTGCTTATCGATTGAATCAAAGTTTATAGCTTGTTGTAACTTAATGAATGCCCCCACAACTTCTGAGCAATTCATTAAGCGACAATGTGGAATAGCAACACCATTACCAAACCCAGTGCTTCCGAGTTTTTCGCGAGCGATCAAACGGTCAAAAACTTCGTCTGCAACTAACTCTGAATCCTGATCGCTCAACAATTGAGCGGCGTCTTGTAAAATCCTTTTTTTACTGCTGCCTTCAAGGTGAGTAAAAACCCGTTCCGGCGACAATATATCAGCAATGGTGTGCATAGTTTCTAATTTCCGTGGGCGCGGTCTATTTTTTTCTCTTTGTGCTTAAGTAATTGACGATCTAGTTTGTCATTTAGCATGTCAATGGCCGCGTAGAGGTCGTCGTGAGTGGCGTCAGCATGTATTTGTCCACCTTTAATATTCATTGATGCTTCAGCTTTTTGTCTTGTTTTCTCCACGCTAAGGGTGACCTGTACATTCGATATCTGATCGAAATGTCTCTCTAGTTTATCAAGCTTGGTTTTTACATATTCTCTGAGAGAGTCAGTTACTTCAATGTGATGGCCACTGATGTTGAGTTGCATAAGCGTCTCCTCTTTCGTACCGGGGATGTCCCCCAAAATATGCTGACGATGAAAACTGTCAGCATCTATAAGCTTAATAGTTAGAGTAGCTTACTGATTGATTTAGATTAATTGTTGCTACCCTCTTTCACACTAATTGTTTTCGTTCATTAGATGGCGGAATATTCATCGCTTCACGGTACTTTGCTATGGTTCTACGGGCGACTTTAATTCCCTGGTCACCAAGAAGTGCAGCAATTTTACTGTCACTTAGTGGCTTCTTAACATTCTCTGCGGCAATCAACTTTTTGATGATTGCACGTATTGCAGTTGAAGAACATTCACCGCCACTCGCTGTACTGACATGGCTAGAAAAGAAATATTTAAGTTCAAAAATCCCTCTGGGGGTGTGCATGAATTTCTGAGTAGTCACCCGTGAAATGGTGGACTCGTGCATTTCCACAGCAGTTGCAATGTCATGCAGTACCAAAGGCTTCATGGCTTCTTCACCGTATTCCAAGAAACCTCTTTGGTGTTCAACGATTTTGGTGGCCACTTTCAACAGAGTTTCATTACGGCTCTGTAAGCTTTTAATAAACCAACGGGCTTCTTGTAGGTTATCTCTTAAATAGGTGTTATCTGAACTGTTGTCAGCACGCTTAACCATAGATGCATAGCCCGGATTAACCCTTAGCTTGGGTGCGATCTCTGGGTTTAACTCAACCAGCCATCTGTCGTTATCCAAATCTTTTTTTACAATGACATCAGGTATTACGTACTCAGGTTGGCTGGGTGCAATCTGTGCACCTGGGCGGGGATTTAATGTCTGAATCAACGCCACAACTTCTTTCAGTTGCTCTTCTTTGATTCGGCTTTTGCGCATGATGGTGTTGTAATCACGGCTTCCCAGCAATGCAAGAAATTGATCAACCACTATTTTGGTTTCTTTTAAGTACTGGGTTTTTTCATCCAGCTGGCTGAGCTGAGCCATTAGGCAATCTCTAAGATCACGAGCGCATACTCCTACCGGATCAAACAATTGTAACCTGTGCAGTACCGCCTCAACTTCATCCAATTCCAGAGGGTCTTCCTCTGTTGACAGCTCTTGGTCCAGCCCCTCATAGATGCTGTCAAAACCTGTATTCAGATAACCGTCATTGTCCACTGCATCAATAATGGAGATCGCAATGGCTCTATCTCGATCGCTAAAAGGTGTTAGATTTAATTGCCAGAGCAGGTGACTGGTTAAACTATCTGTGGTGGCATTTTGATTTTCGAAGTTGTGGTCTTCATCTGATGGGGCTGACATACCTGATGGGGCATGCTGATAAACATCGTCCCAAGAACTGTCTACGGCTAGGTCTGTGGGTATGTTTTCAGACCATTCATCTGAAACTTCTGGAACCTGTTCTTCTGAAGACTGGGTGTTTGACTCGGTAGTGTTCGAGCTAGCTTCTGCTGTGTCTGTGGTGTTATTTGCAGTGTCTTGACCATTGCTGTGTTGATGGTCGTCCTCTTCAACTTCGAGCATAGGATTAGACTCCAATGCTCCTTGAATTTCCTGTTGTAAATCCAGCGTCGAAAGCTGAAGCAGTTTAATTGCCTGTTGCAGCTGAGGCGTCATGGTCAGCTGCTGGCTCATTTTTAACTGAAGAGATGTTTTCATACGTACAGCGTAGTCACTTCATTGGTCTAAATAAAACCCATAGGCAGTTTTTTTGCAAGGGTTCGTTGATTTGTTACAGTTTAAACTTATCTCCTAGATAAGTATCCCTAACTCTTTGATTTGCAAGAACCTCTTCTGCGGTTCCCTGAGCAATTATGTGTCCACTGCCAACAATATACGCATGCTCGCAAATGTCCAATGTTTCTCTTACATTGTGATCAGTAATCAAAACACCTATTCCTCTATCTTTAAGATGACGGACGATATCCTTTATGTCCCCAACGGAAATGGGGTCAACGCCTGCGAATGGCTCGTCGAATAAAACAAATCTTGGTTCCATCGCGAGGGCTCTTGCAATCTCAACTCGCCGGCGCTCTCCGCCAGATAGAGCCATGCCTAAGCTCTTTCTGATATGTTGAACATTGAACTCGTCCAATAATGATTCAAGTTTTGAGTGGCGTTGCTCTTTGTTTAGATCTTTGCGTGTTTCTAAAATGGCCATGATGTTGTTTTCGACACTGAGACGTCGAAAAATGCTGGCTTCCTGGGGTAAGTACCCAATGCCTTTGCGAGCTCGGCCATGCATGGGAAGATGAACAATGGATTCCCCATCAAGGGTGACTTGCCCACTGTCAGCGTTGATTAATCCAACGATCATATAAAAACAGGTGGTCTTACCAGCGCCATTTGGCCCTAGCAACCCAACAATTTGTCCGGGCTTAACCTCTAATGAAAAATCTACTACAACTTGTCTAGGGCCATAAGATTTAGCTAGGTGTGCAGCTTTTAGGCTATTCATTCGTGAATTGGCCAGGTTGAATTATCATTTCCATGCGCCCATCGCCGGATTCAGAGGCGCTGCCTGTAACTTCCCCTTGATTACCATCTAGGCTGTAAATAATTTGAGCGCCTGACATTTGGTTTTCACCTTGGGATATCTTTGCCGCGCCTTTTACCACAATGTCAGCCTCTGCCATTCGGTACTCAATACGATTGCCTTCCGCAAACATCATATCTTCTGACTCTTCTGGAAGTTGCTCCATGTAAGCCGGTTCACCGAATGCGAATAGCTCTGAAGCTTTGCCGTCGTAAAACTGAACAATTACTTTATCGGCCTTCAGATACATACTGCCTTGCCAAAATTCCACATTGCCTTGGTAAAGCATCTCACCGGTTAAGTTGTTGTACTGGCCATTTTCTGCCTTCACTTTGATGGGTTGATCCCGATCTGACTCTAAGGCTAATGAAGCAGAGGTGAGAAGGCTTAGGGTGATAAGAGAGAACAGGTTAAGGTTGGTAATTTGCATTTAAATCCTGCTTAAATTCTATGGTTTCCCGTCGCATATCGAGTTCCATTCCCGTTGCGGTTAGAACACTGTCTGAGCGTGTCATCTTAACAGCTTGATCAGTGTATGCGTATTCTTTGCTGTCATCATAGGTAAGCTTGTTGGTTGTTAAGTTCCAGTTTTGGTCGGTACTCAGAGGCTCAACTAAGTTTTTTACCAGCACATTATCGAAAAGAGTAATGACTCTTTGTTCTTCTAACACTGCAAAATCAGATGATATTTCCCAAGCCGGATTCTGACCATCCTCAACTTTAATGATTGGCATAACAAAATCTATCGTTTTGCCATCATGAGGTTGGTCTAGTGACTGTGCAAAAATAATATTCTGCACTTCTCCTTGTTCATTAAAACCGTATCTTGTTACCTGTTTGGCGAACGCAAGAGGCGCTCTTTGAGTATCGTTGCTCAAGGTTTCATCCAAAGGCTCTTGATTACTCCATATCAGAATAAATCCGAAACCTAGAGCAATTAGACCAGGGACAATAAATCTCAGCAGAGACAAATTAAGCCACCCCTGCCTTTAACAAATCGTGAAGGTGAACAACCCCAACGGGTTGGTTTTGTTCATTTAAAACAATTAGAGAGGTAATCTTCTTCTCTTCCATCACGTATAGGGCTTCTGCCGCCAGTTTTCCAGGATCTATGGTGGCGGCTCCTGAGTGCATACATTGAGAAATAGAGGTGGATTTGATATCCAAATCTTTGTCTAAAGCACGTCGTAAATCACCATCGGTAAAAACCCCTAGAAGTGATCCGTTGTCATCAACAACTGAGGTCATGCCAAGTTTTTTGTCTGAGATTTCGAATAATGCTTCTTTGAGCTTGGTTTGTGGCGTTACTTTAGGCACATCAACACCGGCGTGCATAATATCCTCAACTTTGAGTAGCAGTCGTTTACCCAAACTCCCTGAAGGGTGGCTGAATGCGAAATCTTCAGCAGTGAACCCCCTTGCTTCCAATAAGGCAATGGCGAGAGCGTCCCCCATTACCAAAGTTGCGGTGGTTGATGAGGTGGGTGCTAGATTCAGTGGACAAGCTTCTTCTTCTACACCTGCATAAAGGTGAAAATCAGATTGTTTAGATAAAGAAGAATTATGACTTCCAGTTAACGCGATTAGGGGAACACCAATGCGCTTAATAGCAGGAATTAAGCTGAGTACTTCGGGTGTTTCCCCAGAATTCGACATCGCAATTACCGCGTCGTCTTGGGCAATCATTCCGATATCACCATGGCTGGCTTCACCAGGATGGACAAAAAACGCAGGAGACCCTGTGCTAGCCAAAGTGGCTGCAATCTTTTTCCCAATATGACCGGACTTACCCATACCTGTCACCACTATTTTACCTCGAATCGCCATGAGTGCTTGGCAAGCTTCAGGAAATTGTGGATCTAGAAAACCAGAAAGACTTTGTATCGCTTTTGACTCCATTTCTATGGTTCGTAAAGCGGATTGCATGAAAAGTGATGGGGTCATGATGTGTGAGTCACTTAATTCGCTATTGCTAAGTAATTAATGTACAGATAACCAGAATAGAGGCCTAATACTAGCAGACCAAAAACCCTTCCCAAAGGACGACCTGAGCTGCCTCTCCAAAGTAATCCCAAACAAAGCAATGATGTTAGAAACAGCATGCTGAGATAGTCTCTCCAGAACAGGTCTGTACTCAATGCAGTTGGATTCAATAAACCAGGAACTGCCGCTACTGCGAGAAGATTAAAAATGTTAGAGCCCAATACATTTCCGATGGCGATGTCATGATGACCTTTCAATGCGCTGGTTACTGAGGCCGCCAGTTCTGGAAGACTGGTTCCAATAGCAACTATGGTGGCGCCAATAATTAACTCGCTGATGTTCAATGCCCTGGCGACTTCAACCGCACCCCAAACCAATAATCTTGAACTGGCCACTAGCAGCACAAGGCCCACGACAAACCAAATGGTTGCAACGACGTTGGACATGGTATTTGGGATATCATCATCGAATTCACTCTGGTCGTTTTCTTTGGCGTTTTTGAAAATCCAAAATAGAAACACGAACAAGCTTAGGAGCAACAGAATACTTTCAGATCGTTCAACAATTAAATCGTAGATAAAGTAACCAGCCAATAAGGTCACGGCGAGCAAAACAAGATTCTCAACCTTCATTACCCGCCGAGAAATTGGAAGAGGAGCTATTAGTGCTGTGATTCCTAAAACTAGACCAATATTAGCTATGTTAGAGCCAAGCGCATTACCCATCGCCAACCCGACTGAGTCACTCAGTGACGCGTTTGCCGCCACCAGAATTTCTGGAGCCGATGTGCCAAGTGAAACGATAGTAACGCCGATAATTAAATGTGGAACCCCGAAATTATGCGCTAGGGCAGCCGCGCCATAAACAAATCGGTCTGAACTCCAAACCAGAATGATTAAACCTGCAACAATGGCGACCAAAGGCCAAATCAACATAATACTTACCAACACTTAGCTAATTAGGTGGTGAATTAAAGAGATTTGTCAGCTGATTTGCAAAAATTCTTTGATATAAGTGAACCGCATCTTGAACCAAAGGTTGTATTTAACAACAATGACTCTACGTTGATACTCGATGAAACGGAAACTCTTAGAGTATTCAATGGGTTACATTACCCGATACTTCTGGGTTGAGTAGCCATCGAACCCCTGATTTAGCTTTTCATTTACACTATTCTAGGTTCTTCAATCCAGACAGTTTGACTGGTTACGCGTAATAATAGAAAAACGAAAAAGCATTTAAGCGGTTCAGCCAAGGTTCAACTTTACCCGTCAAACTGGGTTTAAGCACATTAAGTAAAGGAAACTTTATGAAAACCATAATATCTTCGCTGCTGGTCTTGTTAATCAGCTCCATGATTTCAAATGCACATGCAAACACAGAACTAGCAGGCCCTACTGCAGAAGAAGTGGTTGTGACTGGTGTTCAGCATGTGCTCGACTTAATGGAGACAGACCTAAACGGTGAGCAATTCAATGCTGAAATGGAGCGACTACTCGATGAAGTTGTTGGATTCAAAATAATCACCGCCCGAGTGATGGGTGACCATTTCAAGAAAGCATCAAAAGAGCAGAAGTATCAATTTCTTGAGGTATTTAAAAAGAGTATGGTCGACACTTATGCTGCTGGAATGCAAAGCTTTAAAGGTTATCAAGTAGTTGTCGTGCCAGCAGGAGATGACAAAAAGGATACCGTTAGGAACACTCGTATCCATCTTGAGGCTGTTGCGCCAGATGGTACCAAGTACCCAATCGTTCAATCTATGTACTATAGTAAGGGCGCTAAATCCTGGAAAATGCAAAATATTATCTTCAACGGCGTGAATCTCGGAATCACATTTAAGTCTCAATTTGACCAAATCATGAGAGAAACAGAAGGTGATATTTCGGCGGCAATTGAGAAGTGGCAGGAAGTAACACAGCAGTCGTTTGAAGTTTCCAATTTTGAATAAATTCTCATGTGATTAAGAACTCCAGGCATCGTCGCAATGTCTTGAGTTCTTCTTTATAATGCCGCCCCATTTTGAATTCATACTAGCTAAGGCGGGAACGATGCTTAACGAAGAAGTAAAGGCATTGATAGAAGCGGGTCTGGAAGGAGCCAGAGTCGAAGTTGAAGGGGAAGGATCCAAATATCACGTGACCGTGATTAGTGAACAGTTTTCAGGTCTTACGCCGGTAAAAAAACAACAGCTAGTGTATTCCACCCTCAACGAGCTAATTGCCGATGGCCGTGTGCATGCTGTGACCATGTCATTACACACTCCTGAGCAGTGGAATTCACTCTCCAAATAAGTTGGATCTTTCTTCAATGGATAAACTTTTAATCAAGGGTGGTGCTACTCTCAATGGCGGTATCCGAATTTCAGGGGCAAAAAATGCCGCTCTACCTATTCTTGCCGCCACACTGTTAACTGAGCAGCCGGTCCATCTGAGTAACCTGCCTCATCTTCACGATATTACAACCATGGTTGAGCTACTCGGTGTTATGGGCGTTGAAGCAGTGATCAATGAAGATATGAGTGTTGAGATTAATGCTGGAACCATTAAGGATCAAAAAGCACCCTATTCATTAGTAAAAACCATGAGAGCTTCGATTCTGGTTTTGGGGCCATTGGTTGCACATTACGGACGCGCTTCAGTTTCTTTGCCTGGCGGTTGTGCCATTGGAAGCCGCCCTGTTGATCTGCATATTATGGGTTTAGAAGCCATGGGTGCAGAGGTGCAGATTGTCGATGGTTATATCGAAGCCCGAGTTGATGGGCGCTTGAAAGGTGCTGAAATTGAGTTTGGTGTTGTGACGGTAACCGGTACTGAAAACATCTTAATGGCAGCTGCGCTTGCAGAAGGTCAAACCATTATCAGAAATGCTGCTAAAGAACCCGAAGTTGTGGATTTAGCAAACTGCCTGAAAGCAATGGGGGCAAAAATTGAAGGTGAGGGCACAGATACCATTGTCGTTGAAGGTGTTGAATCACTTCATGGCTGTGAATACAGCGTCATGCCAGACAGAATTGAAACCGGCACTTATCTCGTAGCCGGTGCTGTCACCGGTGGCAAAGTGACTTTAAAAAATACGGATGCATCCATTATGAAGTCTGTTCTTGATAAGTTATCAGAAAGTGGTGCCAAAATTACCACTGGAGATAACTGGATTGAGCTGGATATGGAAGGTAAACGTCCGAAAGCTGTAAGTATCACTACGGCTCCTTATCCCGATTTCCCCACTGATATGCAGGCTCAGTTCACTGTACTTAACTCCATTGCCGATGGCACTGGCGTAGTCGAAGAGACCGTGTTTGAGAATCGCTTTATGCATATTCAAGAGTTGGTACGTATGGGAGCTATCGCCCAAGTAAATGGCAATGAAGCAGTCATCACGGGTCAGGAAAAATTAAAAGCGGCACCTGTGATGGCCACGGATCTGAGAGCCTCGGCATCTTTAGTGTTAGCTGCGTTAGTCGCTGAGGGTGAAACCTTGGTAGACCGCATTTATCACATAGACCGTGGTTATGAATGTATTGAAGAAAAGCTCCAAAATTTAGGAGCCACTATAAAACGAGTCGCGGCCTAATTTATGGAACAGCCAATCGTAATCGCTCTTTCAAAAGGACGAATCTTAAAAGAAACCCTGCCTTTGCTTGCAGCCGCTGGTATTGAACCAGCAGAAGACATCAGCAAAAGCCGTAAGCTAATTTTCGAAACTAATATGCCCAATGTTCGGTTATTAGTGATTCGTGCTACTGATGTCCCAACCTATGTCGAGTATGGCGCTGCTGATTTAGGGGTTTCCGGTAAAGACGTGTTGATGGAGCATGACGCACAAGAAGTGCAAGAAGTGCTGGATTTGAAGATCGCAAAGTGTCGGTTAATGACTGCAGCTTTGAAAGGTTCAGAAATATCTAGTGGTCGGATTCGCGTTGCGACCAAGTTTGTCGATCTAGCGAAGCAATATTACGCGGAACAAGGTCGACAGGTTGAAATTATTAAGCTTTATGGCGGAATGGAATTGGCTCCCATTATGGGCTTAGCGGATTGTATTGTGGATATTGTTGATACTGGCAACACGCTCATTGCCAATGGCTTGGAGCCAAGAGAACACATCGCTGATATTAGCAGCCGCCTAGTAGCTAACCGATCTTCAATGAAAACAAAATTTAAGCAGCTTCAACCCATCATTAATCAGATGGCAGAAGCGGTGACTGATTAAAAACTAAAGTTAATAGACCAATAAAAGTTGAGTTTTAAATGGCAGTTAAGTTTAATCGCTTAAACAGTAATGATGCGGACTTCAATAATCAGTTGGACGCACTGTTAGCTTGGGAAACCGTATCCGATTCTAAAGTTGAAGAAGCAGTTGCAGAAATACTGTCTTCTGTCTCTAAACAGGGTGATGCGGCATTACTTGAGTTAACTAATCGGTTCGATCAATTTGGAGCAGATGAGTTTTCAGAGCTAGTCATCGAAAAGCCTGAGCTTCAGAAAGCGCTAGATGAATTACCAGAGCAAGCGCAACGTGCGTTGTCCTTGGCTGCCAACAGAATTAAAGAATTTCACCAACATCAACAACAAGAAGATTGGACCTATAAAGACGATTTAGGAAATACCTTAGGTCAGAAAATAACACCTCTGGATAGAGTAGGGGTTTATGCGCCTATTGGTTTAGCTTCCTCAGTATTAATGTGCGCCATTCCTGCTGAAGTTGCAGGCGTTAGTGAGATTGTTTTATTTTCCCCTGCTCCAAAAGGACAGGCTAATCAATTTGTGTTGGCTGCGGCTGCGCTGGCAGGGGTTGATAAAGTGTTCTGCATTGGCGGGGCACAGGCAGTAGCAGCTATGGCTTTCGGAACGGAAAGCGTACCCAGGGTAGATAAAATTGTTGGCCCGGGTAACCCATATGTCACCACTGCTAAAAAAGAAGTATTTGGCCGTGTTGGCATAGACATGATAGCTGGCCCGTCTGAGATTCTAGTGATTTGTGACGGCGGCACTGATCCAGAATGGATCGCAATGGATTTGTTTTCACAGGCAGAGCACGCATACGATTCTCAATCCATTCTTGTCTGCCCTGACCCAGTGTACATTGAAAAAGTTCAGGCAGCTGCAGACAAACTTGTGGAAGACCTCCCAAGGAAAGACATGGTTTTAAAATCATGTGAAGACAGAAGTATTTTGATTCAATGCAAGGATTTGGATGAAGCTGTAGCCATCTCAAATAGAGTGGCGCCAGAACATTTGGAATTGTCTGTGGAAAATCCCAATCAATATCTTGCAGCGATTAAACATGCTGGCGCGATATTTATGGGGAGACACACACCTGAAGCGTTAGGTGATTATATGGCTGGCCCAAATCACGTTTTGCCTACCTCTGGCACCGCAAGATTCTTCTCGCCTTTGGGGGTTTATGATTTTCAGAAGAAATCGTCGATTATTTATGCTTCACCTGAAGGGGCGTCTGAGTTGGGTCTGCCAACTCAAGTCCTTGCAGAAGGTGAAGAGTTACGAGCCCATGGTTTGAGTGCCGCTTTCAGAGTTAAAAAATAGATCTTTTAAAGTGAGGGTCGAACACCGACTCTCACTTTTTTGTCTAATACTTCTCCGTTTCGAATTATTTTAATTTCAAGTTCATCTCCAGGCTCGGCACTCGTCACTTGCTGTTGAGCGGCTAGGCTACTTTGAATTTTTAATCCCGCAATCTCAACTATAATGTCTCCAGGCTGAAGTCTTGCCTCCATAGCCGGGCTATCTTCAGCAATATCTGTTACCACTAAGCCAATCTGATTTTCAAATCCAAATGACTTCATTTGGCTTGGGGTCAAAAGATTCATGGACGCTCCAACATAGCCACGAATGACTTGTCCATGGCTAAGTATTTGTTCCAAAACTCTCACAGCCTGATGAGTTGGGATGACAAAGCTAATACCGCCACCAATAGAAAAAACAGCGGTATTGATACCCACCAGTTTGCCTTGAGTATCCACCAGTGCACCACCCGAGTTACCCGGGTTGATTGCGGCATCGGTCTGAATAAAGTCTTCAAACTCCGCAACACCTAGTTGGTTACGACCGGTGGCACTGATAATCCCCATGGTGACCGTTTGGCCTACTCCAAAAGGATTTCCGATGGCAAATACCACATCTCCCACATTAGAGGGTTGGTTTTGTAGGTCAGCTGCCACTAAATTAGGGGCCTCTATTTTTAAAACTGCCAGGTCACTGCCTGGATCAGTACCAATGATTTCAGCACTTAATTCTCTTCCGTCGGCTAGAGCAACAAGAATTACATCTGCACCTACAATGACATGGTTGTTGGTCAATATGTGTCCTTGCTTGGTAAGGATGACACCAGAACCCAAGCTAGATTCGATTCTTTCTCTTGAGGGTTGATATTGTTGTGCAAAGTATTGCTTGAAATAGGGATCACTTAACAAACCTTCCCAAAAAGGGTTGGGTTCATCCCTAACGATTCTGTTACTGAAAATATTAACCACTGATGGAGATGCTTTTGCTATTCCCGCGTTATAGCTGTGTACGGGTTGTAGTCGCTCATCAGTAATATAGGTATTGGAAACTCCGGGATTTATAATTTGTGGAAAACAAAAAATAATTATTCCCGCAAAAACAACGCCTGAAAGAATTGGTAAAATTAGAAATCGAAAGGTTGAAAACATTGGTTGAAAGAGCTGTCTGAGATTAAAATTTGGTAAAGACTACAAATCGTTAACGGGAAAAGCAAAGCACAAATGACAATTGGTAATTTCGAATTAAACAAATACCTGAATGAACTCCTTAATGTGCCAGCGATTAAAGACTATGCTCCGAATGGTTTGCAGGTTCAAGGTACTGACAATATTTCAACCCTGGTAACAGGTGTCACTGCCAGTCTGGCGCTTATTGAAAAAGCGATAGAGATTAATGCAGACGCAATTGTTGTTCATCATGGCTATTTCTGGAAGAGTGAAGATCCACAAATCGTTGGTATGAAATACCAACGAATCAAATCCCTTATTAAGAATGACATTAACCTTTACGGTTACCATCTGCCTTTGGATGTGCATCCTCAGTTGGGAAACAATGTTCAGCTTTGCCAACTGATTCATTCAAAAGTGATTGGCCCGCTTTCTGACGATCCAAATATTGTAGGCGTAAAGGCCGAGTTCGATAGGCCTGTAAAGGGTACTGAACTCGCCCTGTTGCTTGAAAAGCAATTGGGCTTTAAGCCCGTGCATGTACCATCCAATAGGTTGATTAAAACCATTGGTATTTGCACTGGTGGGGCTCAAGGATATATAACCGCAGCGGCAGACAATCATTGTGATGCCTATCTCACCGGTGAAATTTCAGAACCTACGGTTCATATTGCTATGGAGCGAGACATTCACTTTTTTGCGGCTGGTCATCATGCCACTGAAAAGGGAGGTGTTAAGGCCTTGGGCGAGCATTTGGCGGATAAGTTTAATTTAGATATTCGCTTTATTGACCTTCCCATTCCTGTTTAATGAGTTAAAGCTTTTTTCGATTAATCACTTTAGGTGTAGGTTTAGCTCACTAAAAACAAAAAAGCCCCAATTTTTCCATTTAGGGCTTTTTTGTTTTACATGTTTTTTAACTTAATCTATTAACTCATTAAAGCTCATCCAGCTTGGCAATCTGCTCTTTCAGGTTCGCTACAGTGCTTTCGTGATTAGCCGCTTTTTCCTTCTCTTTAGCAATCACTGCTTCAGGGGCTTTGGATACGAAGCCTTCATTGCTTAGTTTGCCCGTGATACGAGCCAGATCTTTTTCAACCTTGGCGATCTCTTTGTTCAAGCGAGCTTTTTCTGCTTCTACATCAATCAGACCAGCCATAGGAACCAGTACCTTCATGTTGCCCACTAGTTGAGTGGCAGACATTGGGCCTTCAGCATCCCCCAACCATTCTATGCTTTCCAGCTTGGCCAGCTTAATTAGGAACTGTTCGTTTTCTTCAAAACGACGTTTGTCGTCAGCGGAACCGTTTTGCAGCAGAATAGGCAGTGCTTTGCTTGGTGCAATGTTCATTTCACCACGGATATTACGCACACCTTCGATCACGCCTTTCACCCATTCCAAATCGGCTTCTGCGGTTTCGTCGATCTTGCTTTCATCAGCGATTGGGAAAGCTTGAGTCATGATGCTGTCGCCGTCTTTTCCTGCCAGACCTTTAATGCTCTGCCAGATTTCTTCAGTGATGAACGGCATGATTGGGTGCGCCAGTCGCAAAATCACTTCCAGTACTCGAACCAGTGTACGGCGGGTGCCGCGCAGCTGAGCTTCAGTGCTGTTTTCGTTCCAGAATACCGGCTTGGACAGTTCCAGATACCAAGAGCAGTACTCATTCCAAATAAAGTCGTATAGCTCCTGGCTCATCAGGTCGAAACGGTATTGTTCAAAGTGCTTGTGCACAGAAGTTTCCAGTTTTCCCGCTTGTGTGTGTGTTGGTATGAAATATTTAATTCTCCCAAATTAACCTAATTTACAGTTCTACTTACGACAACAGAAACAACAATATGGCAGAC
>JANQHX010000045.1 GCA_028282465.1 Gynuella sp. | reverse complement strand
AATCATGAAGGGAACCAAAAATTGCAGGAAGGTCGATATTTGTCAAAGTTTGATGCTAATTTAAAGGCAATTTGTAGCATAGGAATTGTATTTGCGCTGTGCATCCCTTTGGCTGCTCAGCTTGTGTTGTGACGAGATGATTAATTAACCTAGAGTCCAATGGTTGTCCCAGACCAAATCCGACTTTACGTGGGCTATTTGGTGAGTGCTGGCGGTAATCCAGGAGCCAGAACCGGTACCTGCGACGATAACATCCCCCTGCACGTCCAAGGCACATACATCTTTAACCGCAAATTGATTGATGAGTTCGTGAGTTTGGTGATTCCAGATGCCTATTTGATGGCCTCTAGGGCTGGTAGCAATGATGTGCTTATCCGTTAATCTAATGCTGCCAAGATAACCCTTAAAGCCCAACCACTGGTCATCGCCAAGGTTTATGAGTTGAAGAGGGCTATTTTTTGATTTCAACGCGATCAGTGCTGGGCTTTCAATGGCTTCTCCTTGATATTGGCAAGCAACCGCTATGTCTCCTTTGGAATTTGCCGCTAAATGTCTGATGCTAAGTTGATTAAATTCAGCGGGTAATCGTTCTTGCCACTTCAAAGATAAGTCTTGAGCGTCAATGCCAATCAAACTTGGCTTCATACTACCAATGTTCAGCTTTTCTCGACCTTGAGTGTGAATACCTCCTAAGGCGACAACAATTTCATCTTTATTTGCAATGACTTCATGGGGCCCGAGCCCAGGCAAGCTGAGTTTTTTTATCAGTTTTCCGTTTATTGAAAATACCAACAGATAACCATCGCTATGACTATTGCCAGCAGTAATTAAGAGATGGCCATTAGAAAATACGCCATGCCCATAAAAGATGAAACCGTCCGGCGCTGGAATATCTGCAATGAGTTCACCAGTTAATGAATTAAAAACTATTGCAAATTTGCCCGGCCGTCGAGCGACCACAAGACCTAAGTTATCTGAATGTTGGACCGTTACCCCGTGACATCTATCAGGAATGGGCGTCTTAAAAAGACTATTGCCCTGAAGGTCAATGGCAGCAAGTACTCGCTGATTATTTTGATTAATACCTGTGCCGATAATTTTATTGGCATTTGGTTTAATTTGAGAAACATGGCCCATGAGTAAGGGTATGGATGCTAATGCTGAAAATGTTAAAAAGTCTCTTCGATTAATCGCCATCAGAGTTATTAAATCCCAAGGTGACATTGAGGGAAGGGGCTAACTCTTTGGATAAAGATTCTTGAACTTTGTGAATTTGATGACTGAGCTTAATTGAGTTCTCGAAGCTCCAAGGTGCTTGGTTAACTTGCATTGTTTTTGTTATTTGAGTCAGCAAATTTTTTGTGTTTGCCGATGAATGGTGATTTGCAATCATGTTGGTGAGCTTAGATCCCAATGCCAACTGAGCAGCTAGTAATTGCTGTTGGCTGAGGGATCGCCAGCCGTCCATTCCATATTTATTTTCTGCTTTTTCTTCTCGATGATAACTGCTGACCCTTTTGTCAGCATTGGCAACAAGGTTTGCCAGTGCGTTGACTTGAAAAGACAGGTCTTCGTCTGCTGGTGTTAATGCGGCAGACGAGATGTTCAAAATATTTTGATTAAAATTATTGACTATGGCTAAGGCATTGCGACATTCAAATGAGTTTGAATTGGGGGGCGCTTCATAAAGGAAATACTCTATTGCACCTAGGCCTTGAGCAGGTGCTGGAACTGCCTGGAAAGAATCATATTCATTTGACGCTAGAAATTGCTGGGTTTTTTTCCCAATGAGGTTTTTTTTATCAGGCCAAAACCATAGCTTGAAGCTTAGGAAAGATTCATCCAGCCTTCGACTGGCTAGACTCTGAAATGCAATCCAATGACTTGCCAAGGTAACCCATTGTTCTTGAGACTGGGTTATAAACTGGCCGTCGCCGGTTTCACAATATTGATTCCAATACTGCTGCAATGCGCTGCCGGCATTCAAGCTAACTTTCAGTTCTGGTTCTATAAAAGACGACCAGGTTTCAGCAGCAAACGAATTCACTGAAACGGCGAACATTAGCATCAGGATCAAAATTAGTAATTTTTGTCTGTACATTACAGCGATTCCAGAAAGGCAATGAGTGCTTTTCGATCTTGAGCGCTAAGTGCTTGGTAAGCACTGTTAGACGATTGGGCTTCACCACCGTGCCACAATACGGCCTCTTCTAAGGTACGAGCACGGCCATCATGAAGAAAACCTGCTTTAGGGTTAACTTCCTGTGTTAATCCGATGCCCCACAACGCTGGCGTTCGCCATTCATTTCCATTGGCAGAATATTCTTTACGACCGTCGGCTAAGTCTTCTCCCATATCGTGAAGGAGTAAGTCGGTGTAAGGAAAAATTAACTGCCCTGATTGTTCTGGTAATTCATCGGACTGACTAAGTTGATAGCTGCGAACATGGCAGGCATCGCAGTTCAGTTCGGAAAATAAGGTATCACCCTTAATCACTTCCGGTGCGCTGTAATTTCGACGAATGGGGACTGCTAAATTACGAGCATAGAGTTCTACAAATCCTAATATACTGTCGCTCACTTCTGGGTCACCGCCGTGCGGGGCTTTCAAACAATCGGTTTGTGCCGATGTGCAGTCGCCTGCTGGAAATAGATTACTGGTAACACCTAAATCGCCATTAAACGCGCCAGCATTTTGTTGCATGACATTGGGTTGACCAGCTTTCCAACCGAACTTGCCTGTTACCATCTTTTGCTGACGAACATCCCAGACTTTTTGAATCTTGCCTGAAATCCCATCGCCATTTTTGTCTTCAGGGTCTGCAATAGCATTCATTTGTTGGTCTGAAATCAATTCCAGTAAACCCAAGCCAATCATTCCTGGTGCCACGCGAGCAGAGGTTTTTATATCTTTATGTAGAGGGCCATTGGCAAGATTTGAAATCTCAAACTCTGGTTCACGTAACTCAACGATATAGCCATCCTTGAAGGTAATAGTCTTTGATGCATATCTGACTTCAATCTTTCCTTCTGGTTGCAAGCCAGGAACAGCAAAGTCTTGAAGTTGCCCACCATAAGTAGGTTCTGGAATAACGGCTTGATGTTCTTTGCGCTGTGCATTCACTTCGTCATTTTCAATACTGAGTCGAATGAGCATTGAGACCTGATGATCTGCTAACGGATCTGGTGCATTACCTCTGCCGTCTTTGATATGGCAGTTCTGGCAACCGTTGGTATTGAACAAGGGTCCAAGCCCGTCCCGAGCATCTGTGCTGGCAGGGGCCTGCACCCAAGGATTGCGAAAGAAGCTATTGCCGACGCTGAAGTCCATGCGTCGTATGAGCGACATATTTCCGGAAGGCAGTGAATAGCTCTGTGGGCCGGTAATGTCTTTGGATGTTTGACCGCCACTAAAGACAGACGCAGGAATTTCATCTGCCGAAACAATCTGAGTGAAAAGTGCGGTAACCAAAGAAACGGTAGCAAGTTTTAGTGGATTCATGACAGCAAGGGACGATATCCAGATAATGAGAATGGTTATTATATAGATTTAAAATGAGAATGAAATTCATTTAGGAAAATAAGAGCCGAGATTTACTCGGCTTTTATGGGTATCAACGGATGAGAGAATCCAGGTTCAACCCACGTTCAACCTGGATTTTAAGATATGCTTTGAATTTAGAAGCTGTGATCTGCGTTGTCTGGGTTTAAGTCAGTAATACCCATCTTGGCAGCAGCAGCTTCAATATCACCTGTTGTGTTCACCAATGCAGAAATCGCACTGTTGATTAGCATGGCACCTTTGTTGTTGCCTGGAGCGATCATCTGGTCGAAGTACATGCCCTGATTTTCGGCGGAATTGACAATAGCAGTCATCGCAACTTTAGTGGCATCGAACTTAGCGGTAAGCGACTTAGCCAGTTCAGAATCTAGGGTTTCCAAAAGATCTTTAATTCCTGGGCCAGACACTGAATCGCCGGCCGTGGCTACATAAGAACCGAAATAAAGGTTACGAATGCCTTGCGCATTATAAAAATGGGAGTAGTGAGTATTGTCAGAAAAACAATCATGCTCGTCTTCGTAGGAATTCGCCTCCAGAGCAACCTTCATGCGTTCACCGGCCAATTCACCCAAAGCCAAGCTCCCCATACCAAATAAGATACGGCGCATGGCATTATCTGAGTTTTCTGACAGCAACCCAGCACGGTAGTTATTTTTTGTGCCAGTAGCCCATTCGCCAACCATGTACTCCAGATCAGTAATCAAAAGTGCCACAGCTGCTTTAAGGTAGTCACGACGACGGTCGCAGTTGCCATTGGTACAGGCAGAACCCAATGCAAAATCAGAAGCCGGGCGGTTGCCTGCGCCCGCATTAGAGCCATTTAAATCCTGACCCCAAAGTAAGAATTCAATAGCGTGGTAACCTGAAGCAACATTGGCCTCAGAGCCACCCAGTTCGTTTAGGCTCGCCAGTAATTCAGGTGTAATTGTTCCAGTGTCTAAAGTTTCTGAGCCCACCTTTAATGACGTGTTGGCCACAATGTTAGCAATGGCGCCTTCATTGCCCAGCTCATAGTCGTAGTTGTCAGCACTGACGTAATCAATGAGCCCTTCGTCTAGAGGCCAAGCATTCAGCTGACCTTCCCAATCATCAACAACCGGGTTGCCGAATCTAAAAACTTCTGACTGCTGATAAGGTACTCTGGCTGTTTTCCAGGCACTTTTAGCCGAAGCTAGGGTGCTCGCAGATGGACTATTTAAGAGTTTGTCGATAGCTGAAGACAAGTCTCTTGCTGTCATCAGCGCATCGTTGTAGTTAGCAAAAGCAATATCGGCATAGTTTTCGATAACATCCTTTTCAGTAATGTCAGCGAAAACATTTGCTGCCATTAAGAGGCTTGTCGTCAAACCGATGGATTTCAACAAGTGCATTATTCTGTTCCTATCTCTAGTTTTTTATGGGGTTATTATTTTTATTTGCGCATCATAATGATAATAATTTTCATTTACAACATTGGAGAGCTAAAAACACTAAACGCTCTTAAAACGACAGGGAGATCTTGAGTAGTGATTAGATTGATGCTGAAGAATATGAAAACAGATGTGCGCCCGATGTATGAGACATCGAGCTGACTGGAAAGGTTTTACAACTTCAATTTTTTAAAAATGAATTCTGGAATATTGCGAATGATCATCATTATTCCCCACCAGAAAAATGGTGCATAAGCGATGTTTCTGTTCTTTTCGACCGACTTAACAATGGCCTTGGCTATGTCTTGAGGTTGTGCCCACAAGGGGCCTTTGTCGAACTCAGCGGTCATGGGGGTGTCCACAAAGCCCGGTTTTATATCTAGCACTTGGACATTTGATTTTGCTAAGCGATTCCTCAGGCCAGATAAGAAAGTCGACACCATTGCCTTAGCCGACCCATAGACGTAGTTGGACTGGCGACCTCGATCTCCTGCGACACTGGTAATGACTGCGATAGCACCAGATTTGCGCTGTTCAAATTGGTTACCTAACAGAGTTAATAAAGAAATAGTGCTTAGAGCATTGGTTTTGATTTCGTCTAGGGATTGTTCAACACTCGCTTCACAGGCTTGTTGATCCGGCAATGTACCATGGGCGATCAACACCAAATCAATGTCACCCCATTTTGAATTGGCTAGTTCAAGAATGCTTTGATGCTGCTGCAATTCGTTAATGTCTAACTGAGCGTACGCGGTATCCGTTGCCCCTCTTACTTTTAGATCTGTGGCAATTGTTTCTAGTTTTTCGGTATTTCGTGCCACCAAAAATAAGTTGCAGCCTTTTAATGCATATTCCCTAGCAGTGGCTTCAGCGATTGCAGATGTAGCACCAAATATGAGTACGTTTTTCATGTTAGATTCCTAAACGTTTAGACTGCAATGAGCTAAAAATTCCTTGCTCATCATATTGCTGTTTGATTTTTACGAACTGTTCCCAATGGGGATAACTGGACTTAAACATGTCTTCTGACATTCGAACGTCCTTTGTCAGGTATAGACGGCCGCCATGTTTGAGCACAATTTTGTCTAGTTCATCCAAAAGTGGAAACAGTTTAGAGTCGATTTTGAAATCCAAAGCGAGGGTATAGCCCTCCATTGGAAATGACAGATAATTGTCGTTGCCTTTTCCAAATGTTTTTAAAACGGCTAAAAAAGAGCCTCTTTTTGATTGCGCAATGCGATCTAGTATTTCAGTCATGCCATCAAGACCAGCCGCTTTTGGAATCACAAACTGATATTGGGTAAAGCCGCCTTTTCCATACATATTGTTCCAGTTATGAATGCCATCTAAGGGATAAAAAAATGGCTCATAGTGGATATGATGCTCAGAGTATTCCTTGAGCACTTTGTGGTAGTACAGAAAGTTAAAGGCTTGGATTGAAAACTGATTTAACAAGAAGCCCGGTAGTTTCACTGGGATGTTCAGTAGTGATTTTTTACCCGCTTTTAATGCGCCCTGCTCAGAATGCTCACCGACCATCAGGATGGATCTTCCAAGGTTCTCACCGGTAGACAAGCAATCTATCCAGGCAACAGAGTAAGTTGTGCTCTCGTATTTCTCTAATAGCTCTAATGCGTGAGCGAGATTCTTGGCCTTAACGACAGTTTCATTAATATAGCTGCTGTTAATGGGGCGTAACTTAAATGTGGCGGCAAGCACCATCCCTGTTAATCCCATTCCTCCGCAGGTGGCATAAAACAATTCCGAATGTTGGGTTCTGGAGCATTGCACCACACCCTGGCTGCCGGTCGCGATAACAATACTGTCCACATGATCGCTAAAGCTGCCTTCACAATGGTGGTTTTTGCCATGGACATCGCTGGCGATAGCGCCACCGATGGTCACAAACTTAGTACCTGGGGTCACGGGTAAAAACCAACCTTTAGGTACAAATACTTCAAGAATATCTGCCAAACTCACACCGGCTTCACAGGTGACCATGCCGGTGTCAGCGTCAAAGCTCATAAAACGATTCAGTAATTTACTGTCCAGCATTTCTGAAGAGAGAGAGCTGTCACCATAGCTTCGACCTAATCCTCTGGGAATAACCGAGCTGCAATCTGAAAGCAGACCTTCAGCGGAATTAAAAGAAGAAGGCAGAAGTAATCTTGTGTCAACGCTAGGGTAGTTACCCCAGGCAGAAATCTTCATGATACTTACCTGTAAACAAAGACAAACTTTTTGTCCAAAAGATATTTGATAAAATACCCAATGGCTAATCCAATAACACCACCGGTGTATCTCATCGTTTTCGAATCAAATATTGTATCGAACGCGAATTCGAAGCCCCAGAAAATTGCTGTAGTCACCAACCCCATGCAGCTATATAAAAAAAATAACTTACCGTCTTGGGCTGCGTTTTTTGTTACAAACTTAAAAATGAATTTTTTGTCAAGAACGTATTTCACAACCAGACCAACGCCTGTACCGATAAATATGGAAACCCACAAATCAAATGAGCCTTGATAAAATCTAACAGTGATATCTTGGGCACCTATGTTCGCTATGGTGGCTAGGATAGCGAAAATCGTGTAATTTACGGCAATCTTCATGGGTATTAACTAGAACAAAAAATCGAATGAATTCTACTTTAAATGCTTCAGGCATCACATCAGTGATTTTAGGTTTATTGAAATTAATGCGACCTAAGCAGTGGATCAAAAACGTTTTTGTATTGGCACCACTGGTTTTTACAGGACAATTCATGGAATGGTCATCGGTTTCAGATGCCATTTTAGTTTTTGTTTTATTTTGTCTTGCATCGTCAGCAACATACATTATTAACGACTACCATGATATAGAACAGGACAGAAAACATCCCAAGAAATCAAAAAGTCGACCTTTAGCATCAGGGCAAATTACCAAGCCTCAGGCAATTGGTTTGTTGTTGGTTCTTTACGTGTTTTTAGTTTTCGGTTGGACTCAGGAACCCACTGCCATTTATGTGATTTTGGCTTATTCAGGCCTCAACTTACTTTATACCTTTATTCTGAAGCACCAGCCAGTTGTTGATATTTTCACCATTGCAATCGGGTTTGTCCTGAGAGTGATGGCCGGAGCAATGGCTTTGTCTGTGCCTTTGTCATCATGGATGTTTGTGACTACGCTTTGTTTAGCTCTTTATCTTGCCGCTGTAAAAAGAAGGCAGGAGTTAAAGAATAGTGGTAGCGAAGGTCGAAAGGTTTTAGAGCACTACTCTGTAGAGTTGGTGGATAAATATGCAGAAATGTCTGCAACTGGGGCTCTATTATTTTATAGCCTGTTTGTGATGACAACTCATCCTAAAATGGTTTTGACCATTCCATTCGTATTGTTTGGCTTGTTTAGGTATTGGTTTGTTGTAGAGACAAAAGACGCTGGTGAGTCGCCAACGGATGCATTGTATTCAGATTGGCAACTTGTTGTGACAATAGTGTTATGGATAGCGGCGTGTTCATGGGCAATGCTTCAAGGTGATAATCTGCTATTCGGAGAGGGCTGGTGGACTTAAGTTATTTAATTACACCTTTTATCGCATGGTTCATCACTGGGGTCACTAAGTTCCTAGTGAACACCCTTCGTGAAAAGCGTTTGGCCTTTGAGTTAATTGGCTATGGGGGTTTTCCCAGTAATCATAGCGCTATTGTCGCTAGCATGGCCTCGCTGATTGGGTTTGAGCAGGGTATAGATACGCCGTCGTTTGGTGTCGCCATCGCGTTGGCGTATATCGTAGTTTTAGATGCCAATAGCCTGCGTCGAAAAATTGGTAAACAAGCCGAACAGATTAATTTGCTTTCAGAAAACACATCTTTAGACCTGCCAAAACTGAGAGAAAGAGTTGGGCACAGCAAAATCGAAATAATTGCTGGTCTTGCTCTGGGAGCCCTAGTTGGGTTTGTAGTCCATCTTTTTTAAGTTAATTCCATGTTAAGAGAACAGGCCAGTAAACGGCTTTCATCAGTCAGTAATAATTTAACTCTAAAACTCATTGCCGGCTTCTCATTTTTAATCTGTGTCTACATCGCATTCGGCTTGTTTGTGGATTGGGCCGAGGTCGATTTACTGTCTTTGCCAATCAGTTGGCTATTGGGCTTAACCTTATTATCTTTGGGCAGTGTATTTATTCGGTTTTTCCGTTGGCGAATGCTGTTTCATGAGCGTATTAAACGTGTTCCAAAAGTAAAATCTCTATTGGTATTCTTTGGATCTATGGCATTGACCACTACACCGGGAAAAGTTGGCGATCTGATAAAAGGTTTTTATCTACTTCCCTATGGCATTAGGTTTCAGCAAAGCTTGGTTGTATTTATTAATGAAAGATTGTGTGATCTGTTTGTAGTGGCCGCGCTGGCTATTGGTATTGTTGCTCAAATAGTCCATGTCCATTGGTTAATACTCATGCCATTGTTGCTTTTGGGTTATATGACTAGCCCTTGGATGATTAATTTCATTGCCAGAAGAAAGGTGATAAAAAAATTTGAACACTGGGGTCTAAAGCCCGAGTACCTGGCTTTGCATTTTATAAAAAACTTTTCTCTTGGGATTCAGGTTAAATCTATTTTTCTAGGCGCCATTGCTTGGGCCTCACAATCATTGGTACTTTATTTTTTGGCTCAACTATTTGGTTTTGATTTAACTGTATTTGAAGCTATTGGTATTTATTGTTTAGCATTAATAGCCGGCGCATTGTCTTTGGTGCCGGGTGGCATTGGTGTGACTGAAGCTTCTTTGACGGGTTTGCTTTTGTGGCATGGCATCGACTCAGACCACGCCATTGTTCTAACACTTTTGTGCCGAATAATTACAATGGGGTCTGCAATATTGTCAGGTTTGGTCGCAAATGTATTTTTGTTTTTTCAAAGCAAGAAGGCTTAATCATAGACTCCTTAAAGTAATTTAATTTCTTTTGAAGAAATTTCAATTAATCGTTTTTTATAAAGCCCTCCAAGTGCTTTTTTATAATTTCCTTTGCTGACTTGAAACTCCTGATAGATTTCTTCTGGCGAACTTTTATCGGTAATATCAGAAACCCCGCCGTTAGCATGCAGATAGTTTAAAATTTGCTGACCTAGGTCGTCTCGTACTTCCTGACCCTGTAACTGAAGTTGCAAATCCAGTTTGCCATCTGGGCGAATAGTTTTGATGTAGCCATGCATCCGCTGACCAATTCGAAGGGGCTGTAATACATCTAATTTGTGAATAACCCCTAGGTGGCTGTTTTCAATCACTGCCTTGTAACCTAAGTTGGTCTGTTCACAAATCTGAATACTAACTTTTTGATTAACCGTGAAATCCACATTAGCTTCTTCCAGGAAGTTATGCAGTTTACTACTACCCACGATTTTGCCAGTCTGTTGGTCAATATAGATGTAAACCATATGGTATTCGCCCACGCCCATGGGCCGACGCTGTTGGTTGTAGGGCACTAATAAATCTTTCGATAAACCCCACTGTAAAAAAGCGCCAATACGATTAATATCTACCACCTTCAATGAAGCGCACTGATTTACCGTGGCATAGGGTCGCTCCATGGTGGCGATGACTTCGTCTTCCGAGTCCATGTAGATAAATGCATCCACTTTATCTCCCACAGCCAAGTCTTTCTTTTTCAGACGATTCGGCAGAAGAATATCTCCATAGCGTTCTCCGCCATCCAAAAAGACGCCGAACTCTTTAATTTTGATAACTTCTAAGCGATTGACTTGGCCGAGTTGAATCATGGCATTCCAGAGATTAAATAAATGGGGCGCGGAGTGTACAGATTTTTTAAGAAACTGCACTGATTAATTGTTGGTTTTATGATAACGCGAAAGCCATCAGCCACAGGCGGCCCAATAACTATTCCTGCGCCTGCAAATTTAACATTAGAATCATTTGATGGAATCGTGAGATTTCTGTGACAACTTAAATCTCCCAGCCCTTGTCGTATTTAGCATCGTTCAATCAACCCAACGAGGCTAAAATGAAAACATCTTTCATAAAAACCATCACGCTTGCAGCCGCAGTGGCAACTTCTGCTGTTTCCATCAACACTCAAGCTGCTGAATACAGCATCACTATTACCAACCTGACTAGAGGTATTTACTTCACCCCAATCCTAGTGACTGCTCATCCCGACTCTGCCAGTCTATTTGCTGCTGGTGAAACGGCCAGTACTAGTCTGCAAGCCATGGCGGAAGGCGGTGATATTTCGGGTCTGGTTGCGGATCTACAGGCAGTAAGTGCAACTTCTGTTGAAAACCCAGCTCAAGGTTTATTGGCTCCAGGCGCCTACACCACTACAACGCTGAACACAGATGGCAGCCCAGGCAATACTCAGTTATCAGTCGTCGCCATGATGCTTCCTACGAATGACGGCTTTATTGGCTTAAACAGTGCCTACTTGCCTACCCAAGTGGGCCAAACCATGACATACGACGTAAATGCCTATGACGCCGGTACTGAAGCTAATGACGAAGTAAGAGGCAGTGGCGCCCCTGGTGAACCAGGATTTCCAGCTCCGGGTCCAGTAGGTGAAGCCTCAGGAATGAACGGCACGGGTATTAATGCGAGTGTTGAAGGGTCTGTGCATATTCATCGTAATGTACTTGGCGACTTCTCTGCCACCGAAGGCGTTAGTGATATCGACGCTACAGTGCACCGCTGGTTAAATCCTGTTGCTAGGGTCACCGTTGAACTAGTCAGTGAGTAATGGAAGGAGCTTGTTATGAAACCAATCAGTTTAAAAAACGCTGCTCTAGTGACTGGCCTAAGTTCGGTATTATTGCTAACCGGTTGTTTGGAAGACAACGACAGTGACAATGACTCAGACTCTTCTCCGGAACCTATTACATATAGCTATGAAGTGACCACAGTCAATCTAACGACTGGTCAGCCACTTTCTCCCCTGGCCGTAATTGCCCATGCTCAGAGCTACTCTGCCTTTACTATTGGCGAACCTGCCAGTAGTGGCCTTGAATTGATGGCAGAAGGTGGAGACAACAGTCAGCTAATTGAAGAAGCAATAACCAATGGTGCATTTGCCACTGTTTCAGGCACTGGCCCAGTTGCCCCTTCAGGTGAAGACACATTAACCTTCGAGTTGACAGAGCAAGAGGCTCAAACAGCAGTCGTGTCTGTTACCTCAATGCTGGTGAATACTAATGATGCCTTTACTTTGGTCAGTGGTTCACTGAGTGAACTCGCTCCTGGTGAAACCATGGCATTGAATGGCTTAACTTATGATTCAGGTACTGAAGCCAACTCGGAAGCATCAAACACTATTCCGGGACCGGCAGACAGTGGCGTAGGATTTGATGCAGCTAGAGATGACATTGCAGATCAAGTGACCATGCATGGTGGTGTGATTACTGTCGATGATGGGTTAGAAAGTTCGGTGTTGAATGAAACTCATCGCTGGGATAATCCTGTGGTACGAGTGTTTGTGACTCGTACGGAATAAACTCTTGGTATTGAGTCATAGACACCAGAGCTGATGCTTCGATGTCTATGACTATCTTTAGATCTATTCAAAACCTTATATAAACTTAACCGCTTCTCTTCCCTTCATAGTCAACTCCCAACCCTTATCTCCAGTGATCTAAGCGAAGGCTTCATCACAGCCACCTATCAAAATCTGAATAACCACTATAAAAATTTGAATAAAGTTTAATATTGAACTAAATATAAATTGCGTTATTCTATTCATAAAGTTTAGCGTTAAACTAAATGGAGGAAATAATGGAAACCAGTCGCTTAGATTCAATCAATCGTAGAAAATTTATACAGATCATGGGAGCGGGGGGCGTGGTGCTCGCTGCACAACCTTTAGTGGGTTGTGCTGGCAATGAGGGTTCAAACTCAGCGCCAGACCAGCCCTGGCATGTCGCGGGTTCTGGTTATTCTGACCCACTTAGAAGAGCCTTATCCTATGCTATTTTGGCCCCGAATCCTCATAACCGTCAGCCTTGGTTGGTAGATTTGAACTCACAAAATCTCACTATTGATTTGTACTGTGATCAATCTCGAAAACTTCCCGACACTGATCCTTTTGATCGCCAGATTCTTATTGGACTCGGTTGTTTTTCAGAGCTCCTAACTATGGCTGCGATGGAGGATGGCTATAAAGTAGATGCCGAATGGTTTCCGCAGGGTACCTCGGAAGCCAAGGTCGATAATCGTCTAGTGGCCAAATTCCGCTTTATTAAGTCCAATGTGTCATCCGATCCTCTGTTCAAACAGATACTTGCTAGACGCTCTTCTCGAATCCCATTCGATACCGAAAAAGGGGTCAAAACAGAAACCCTTCAAGATTTGGTATCAGGTTTGGGTGATGTGCAATTCACCAATCAGCCGAGCCGGGTCAAAGCACTAAGGAAAATAACCACGGATGCAATCACGGTAGAGCTCAATACCGACTCTGCTTGGTATGAGAGTGTTCACCTGACTCGCATAGGTAATAGTGAAGTAGCGGCGAACCCAGATGGTATCTCCTTAGGCGGCACCATGATGGGGATGTTGAAACTTTTTGGCATGATGAGTCGCGAAAAAATGATGGATAGAAATTCCACAGCCTTCAAGCAAGGTTTGCAGATGCAGGTTGATCAAATGCAGGCCACACCGTCATATGTGTGGGTGACAACTTCTGCAAACACAAGGCGTGACCAATTAAATGCTGGCCAGCAATATGTCAGAATGAACATGAAAGCCGCAGAGCTCGGATTGTTAGTCCATCCGGTGAGCCAGTCATTGCAGGAATATTCTGAAATGGCAGAGCTCTATAAACAAGTACATAAAGAGCTCAATGCAACCGGTAATCAACGGGTGCAAATGTTAGCTCGCATCGGTTACGGCGAAGCGAGTCAACCAAGCCCAAGGTGGCCCCTAGATTCAAGAATTAGGAATTCGTAAATGTCAGAAAACACTCCAATGCTGTTTCAGTTTTTTACTGAAATTGGAATTATTGATCAGTTGGCAACCGCCAAGTTGGAAGCAAAGTTGCCTATGGCAATTAAATCCAGTCAGTTTGGAGTGTTAAATCATTTAATGCGTACCGGTGATGGCGTCACACATTCGCAATTAACTCAGTCGTTTCAGGTTACCAAAGGAGCTATGACAAATAATCTCAATCGCTTGCTTGAAAAAGGGTTAATCAAAATTGAACCCGATAAAACTGACGGCCGAAGCAAACGAGTTTATTTAACAGAATCTGGCATAACTGTCAGGAACCAAGCGGTAATGTCATTGAGTGAGGAATTTGAGTTGTTACTCAATCATTTCTCCGCCGAAGAGTTCAAAAGTGCGATTCCTTTTCTGGAATCTCTAAGAAGTTTTTTAGACCAAAATAGATAACACCTGCCATAACCTTTTCAGTGTCGGCTTCGGCTATAGCATCTGTTCTTATAGAGTTGCCTCTCAAAGTTTGTATTTTTGCTATTTAAATCATAAAGAAATATTTTTGAAACCTTCAGTCAATAATATGAGTTGGATTTTCGAATTTAGCTTGCAAATGGTGTGTTAATGCCTAGTGGCTACTGCTTTTGTTTATTGACAAAACGCTTTCGAACGACACCACAGATTGCAACTACATCAAGTCTGCCTTAAAAATTTGGGCTTTTATAATATTGACGGAGAGTAAGATGAACCTTTCTTTATGGATGAAGCTTTTGGCGACAGCAACACTGTCTTCCGTGGTTTTAACCGGCTGTTTTAATGATAGCGATGACGATAATAATGATGACAATACTTCACCACCAGCGGAAGATTTTGTGCTGAAAGTGTTGCACATTAACGATCACCACTCCCACTTAGCTGAAGATGGTGGTTCTTTGGAAATCGATGAAATCGAGACTGATGTAACCATTGGTGGTTTCCCAAGAGTTGTGGCTAAGTTTGATGAAATTGAAACAGCTTTTGATGGCAACATAATCAAGCTTCATGCAGGTGATGCCATCACTGGTACTATTTTTTATACCTTGTTCGAAGGCGAAGCTGACGCTGATATGATGAATCAAGTGTGTTTTGATGCCTTTGCATTGGGTAATCACGAGTTTGATTCGAGTGACGAAGGTTTAAAAGTATTTCTAGATTTCTTAGCCGATGGTGAATGTAACACTCCAGCACTGGCCGCCAATGTCGTTCCTCAAGTGGGTACTCCGTTAGCACCTACAGCTGTAGACGATTACATTAAGCCATACCTAGTTAAAGAGTATGGTGAAGAATCTGTGGGTGTGATTGGCATTGATATCGCCAATAAAACCGTTAATTCTTCAAGCCCATTAGAAACCACTCAATTCCTGGATGAAACTACTACCGCTCAGCAATACATTGATGAGTTAACCGCAGATGGCGTGAACAAAGTTATCTTGTTGACTCACTACCAGTATGAAAATGATAAAACGTTAGCGGCAGCTCTTTCTGGCGTGGACGTGATTGTAGGTGGTGATTCTCACAGCTTATTAGGTTCTGGTTTTGAAGCTTTGGGTTTGAACCCAGTCGGTGAATACCCTACTGAAGTTACCGATAAAGACGGCAATAAAGTTTGTATCGTTCAAGCTTGGGAAAATGCCACGATAGTCGGTGAACTCGACGTAGTCTTCAACCCAGATGGAACAGTGAAGAGCTGTGGTGGTACACCTCATTTATTGCTGGGTGACAAACTTGAGCGCTACGACGAAATGGCCGATGACGAAATTGAAATTACCGGTGAAGAGTATGCGACTGCGGTAGCAACCATTGAAGCCAACCCTCTACTTAGCATTGTTGCTCCAGACGCCGACGCAGCAGCGGCGTTAACTACATATGATGAAGAACGTAAGGTTCTTGCTAAGCAAGTCATTGGTACCGCAACTGAAGACCTATGTTTTGAGCGCATACCAGGACAGGGTCGAAGCAATATCTGTGATGTGTCAGAAACAGCAATGAATGGTTCAGACATTACCAACATCGTTGCCAAGGCGTTTTTAAATCAATCGTTAAGCGCAGACATCGCTTTGCAAAACGGCGGTGGCGTTCGTGATGATGTGGCTGCTGGTGATATCACAGTAGAAATTGCTTACACCATTCTACCTTTTGCCAACACTTTGGTTAATTTAGATATGACCGGTGCTGAAATTGTAGCAACTCTCGAAGACGCTCTTGACTATGCCCTGAATCCTGAAGGCTCTACCGGTGCATATCCTTACGCTGCAAACCTTAGGTACGACGTAGACACCTCACAGGCGAAAGGTTCACGTTTCACTAACATTGAAGCTAAGTTCCGTGGTGATACAGAGTGGCACCCAATTGATCTTGCTGCTACCTACACAGTCGTAACGAATAGCTTTATCGCTGGTGGACGAGATGGTTATGAAAACCTAGGAGTTGTAGGTGCTGAACCAGGCCGTCTTGAAGACACGTTCTTAGATTATGCTCAGGCCTTCGTGGACTATGTTAAAGCTGAGAACACCATTTCTAAGCTGCCTATCGAAGAATATTCGACAAAGAGCTACAAATAATTAGCTTTAAAAAAACGCTATTTAGAATGCTTCAATCTATGAAAAACCGTGAGTTATCACGGTTTTTTCTTTTTTGTATTATTTAAATCTTTGTTGTTAACAGATATTTAATGATTATCTAATTAAATATCACATTATTTTTTTCCTGTGTTTAATATCTCTTGGATATATATTGCGCCCAATCTAATCTCGACCAGTTGCATGCGGTTGTAAAAAAATATTTTAGTTATTCAAATAGAATTTGGCACAATATGTATCTATTCGAAATAGATGCCCTGTGATAAAAGTCAGATACTACTTAATGAAAGAATAATAATACTGCTTCCGGTTGAGTTAATAGTTGAGTTAAAACTTGTTTGTAAACTCATATACCTCCTTAAGAAAAACTATTTTTGCAAGAAACCATTAATTAGCAACTCTTTAAGCTTCTATTTTAATTGAATACCACGACCAGAATTCCCAGCTTTTGCTGATATTGACCACACCCATTCTGAATTTTCCACCTACACTAATTTTAACTGCGCTTTGTGTACATGATGAAATAGTTAGTACTGCTATTAAACGTAACGCATTAGTAAAAAGTAATGCATCAGTTTCCTAGCGCTCATCTGAGTTAACCATATTGGGAGTAGCTTTTAAAAATGGCCAAACGAATTCTAGTAGTAGATGACTCCAGTTCTATCAGGCAAGTGGTAGGAATTGCCTTAAGGGGAGCAGGTTATGAAGTCATTGAAGCAGGCGATGGAAAAGATGCTCTGAGTAAGATGAGCGGTGAAAAAATTCATTTGATAATTAGCGATGTAAATATGCCTAATATGGATGGAATAACCTTCTTGAAACAGGTGAAGTTAAATCCGAAGTACAAATTTACTCCTGTCATTATGCTCACCACAGAAGCAGGCAGAGACAAAGTTAATGAAGGTCGTGATGCCGGAGCTAAGGCATGGTTAGTGAAACCTTTCCAGCCACCGAAGCTTTTAGATGCAGTAGAGAAATTAGTGCTGCCTTAGGATTAGTACTGCCTTAGGAGAGAGGTTATGAATACAGAGTCCAGCGCAGAAATGGTTTTCAATATGGCAGAAGACCTGACCATTTACTCAGTGGCTGAATTGAAAGATTCATTTATGGAATACGCTGAAAAAACACAAGAACTGAAAGTGACTCTAGAACAGGTAACTGAATTCGATTCTGCTGGGTTTCAGTTGATGATGTTCATTATAAACTTCGCTAATGCCACAGAAAAAACCTGTGTAATTAAACGTCTTAGCAAACCTGTCATCGATGTATTGATGCTTCTAGGGATGAACGAGGACTTTAGTTTCAAAAAGAATTTGGCATCACAGGAAGCTTCGCTATGAATGATGAAGCAAGACAGACATTCATAAATGAGTCTGAAGAAATGCTCCAAAGTATGGAAGACTCACTATTGCAAATGGAGCAAGAGCCGGAGAATGCTGAATACATTAATAGTGTGTTTCGATCCATGCATACTATTAAGGGTGCCGCAGGCATATTTGGATTTGACTTCATTGTTGACTTTGCCCATCCAGTAGAGACTGTGATGGACGAAGTGCGGGATGGAGCCCATCAAGTGGATGAGTTTCTCATCGCCTGGCTTCTTAAGTGTAAAGACCACACAGAAGTCTTGATTCACAATGTGTCTGCCGGTGATGAAAACAATATTTCACAAGAGTTGATAAATGAAGGTGAAAAACTCATTGCTGAGTTTTCTGGTCATTCACTTTCTAATACAGATGATAACCAAACTAAGTCTAACACCGGTGCTCATGGAGCCGTTGAATCCTGGGTTATCTCATTAGATTTTAAGAAAGACACGTTTCGAAATGGTTTTGATCCGCTCTCGTTCATTCGTTACTTGGAGAAATTAGGGGATATTCGAGAAGTTATCACTGATCTTGAAGACGTTCCCTTTGCCGAAGAAATGGATCCAGAATCCTGTTATCTATCGTTCAAAATTCTCCTGAATAGCAGTGCATCTAAGGCTGAAATAGAAAGTGTTTTTGAATTCGTGCTAGACGACTGCGACATTCAAATCATCCCTCCAAAAACCCAAAATGATGTGTATTTAAATCTATTAGAAACTCTGGATTATGAGCAAGAAAAAAGACTTGGGGAAATATTGGTTTCCATCGGTGCTATTACGGATTTTGAATTGAAAAAAGCATTGGCAGCACAGGATCACTCAATTGATCAGGCTACCGCAGATCCCACCAAGGCGATAGAACCTTTGGGGGAAATATTAATTGAGAAAGACTCTGTTTCTAAGCCTGTTCTAGAAAAAGCACTGGACCGCCAAAAGCAATCAAGAGAAGAAAATAAGTCTATTCGTGTTGATGCCAATAGATTAGGGCAATTAATTAACCTTGTGGGTGAGTTAGTTATTTCCAATGCTGCAGTCAAACTCATGGTTGAAAAACATGGTTTGTATGATGTTCAAGAAGTGGTTGCTGAAGTAGAAAATCTAGTCGAAGACATACGTGACAATGCCTTAGAGCTTCGAATGGTTCCAATTGGAGAAACGTTTTCACGATTTCGCCGGGTAGTAAGAGATGTGAGTAGGGAATTAGGTAAAGATATTGATTTGGTTATTACCGGAGGCGAGGCTGAACTTGATAAAACTGTTGTCGAAAAAATAAATGATCCTCTTACACATTTAGTACGCAATTCTCTTGATCATGGCATAGAAACGCCTGAAGAAAGAGAGTTAAAAGGTAAACCTAGACAAGGCACGTTAACACTTAATGCGTTACACGACTCTGGTCACATCGTGATACAAATTGCCGACGACGGGGCAGGATTAGATGCCGAAAAAATTCGAACGAAGGCGGAAGCAAATGGCCTTATACAACCGGGTCAGCAACTATCTAAACGTGAGCTATTTCGGTTAATTTTTGAACCTGGATTAAGTACCAAGCAGCAAGCCAGTAACCTCTCTGGAAGAGGTGTCGGCATGGATGTAGTCAAACGAAATATTGAAGCCTTACGGGGAAATGTAGAAGTCGACAGTGAACCGGGCAAAGGCACTCTCGTCACTATTCAGCTACCTCTTACATTAGCCATCATTGATGGTTTTATGGTAGGGGCGAGTCGAGAAAGATACGTTATTCCATTAAGCATGGTGGAAGAGTGTGTCGAAATGGATTCCAAAGAGTGGGAGCTTTCGGAAACCAGTCATTACGTAAACCTTCGGGGTGAAGTAATGCCCTATCTTCGTTTGACGGAGTTCTTTTCTATACCCACTGAAAAGCGACTGGGTGTAAAACGAGAAAGCCTTGTAGTTGTTCGGTTTGGGCGTAACAAAGCGGGCTTTGTAGTGGATGAACTATATGGCGAACTTCAAACCGTTATTAAACCCTTGGGTAAGCTATTTGAGAACCTTACCGGTGTGACTGGTGCCACGGTATTAGGAAGTGGAGAAGTTGCCTTGATTTTGGATGTTCAAGGGCTAATCGCTTTGGCCAGCTCTGGAAGTGCCAGTAAGAAAATAGCCACAGATTTAGCTGAGGCTTAGCACTAGATTTTAGGATGATAGGTAATGGCAGATTTAATCACGGGCTTTAATACCAGTGTTCAAAATACAGAAGTTGTAGATAGCGAAGCGACCTCTCAGTTCTTGTCATTTTATTTGGCCAATAAACTCTATGCCGTAGAAATACTAGAAGTTGAGGAAATTATCGAACCCAGTGAGATCACTGAGATCCCTTTAGCCCCAGATTATATTCGTGGAGTCATCAACCTGAGGGGAGATGTTGTGCCGGTATTTGATCTTACGGCTCATATGGGCCATGGCCGGAGAGACATTAATAAAAGAAGTTGTATTGTATTGGTTCAAATTCAAACTGAAACCAGTGGTAAGCAGACATTAGGTTTATTAGTGGATTCAGTGAATGAAATTGTAGAGATCGACTCAAATAAAATACTGCCTCCGCCCAAAATGGGGAGCACAGTGAATACAAACTTTATTAAATCCATGGGTAGAGTTGAAAACTCATTCATCATTCTATTGAACGTTGACACTTTACTGTCGACTGAACTACTGGAAGAAATTAACAGCCTTTCACAATTGCACAAAACCGAAAAACCCGTGGAAGAATAGTTTTGTTTAAGGTTATCGAATTTAATTTGATTTAGGAGACTAACCATGTTCAAGAGTTTAAAGCTTAGCGCGCAAGTGAGCCTTGGCTATGCAGCGGTAATGTTACTTCTGGTTGTTGTTTCTATCGCGGCATTTATTGGGTTACAACGAGCAATGACTGGATTTACCGAATACAGAGGATTGGCCAGAGACGCTAACCTGGCAGGTAGAGTACAGGCAAATATGTTGTTGGTGCGGCTGTATGCCAAAGACTATTTAATAAGTCATGACGATGTGGCGGTTGAGAAATTCAAGCAAAGATTTGAGATGCTTGACAAGTTTGTGCAGACAGCTGAAACAGAAATTCAAAAGCCTGAACGAGCGGAGAAAGTAGACTATGTTGTGTCAGCAATTAGTGACTATGACAAAGCCTTTGACAAGATAGTCAACTATATGGAACGCCGAGATAAAGTTGTTTATGAACAACTTGATCCAAACGGTCTAGCCATGCGCGAAGCAATGACCAGTATTATGGAATCAGCCTATGCGGATTCAGATGCCGATGCTGCTTATTACGCTGGTCGAGTTCAGGAAACATTGCTACTCGCACGATTGTATGTTGCTAAATATTTAACCACCAATAATCAAGAGGATGCGGATCGAGCACATAAGGAGTTAGATACAGTATTAACAGAACGCGCAGCCGAGTTGGATAAAAATATTCAAAACCCGAGACGCCGACAATTGCTCGCTGAGTTCTACACAGCAAAAGAAAAATACTCATCCGCCTTAGATGCAATCAATACCATTATTAATGAGCGTAATAGCATAATTATTAATGAGTTGGATGCTATTGGGCCTCAGGTGGCCGATGCAACTGAGGAAGTTAAACTGTCGGTACAAAAAGATCAGGATATTTTAGGCCCATTGGTTAAGTCTCAAAATGAATCGACCATTAATACAGTCATTGTGATTTCGATAGTGGCTGTTTTATTCAGCATTATACTTTCATGGTTTCTGGTGAGAATAATTAAGAAGCCTTTAGGCGGTGAACCCAGAGATATGGAAGATATTGCGTTGAGGTTGGCGGAAGGAGATCTGAATATTAGTTTCCAAAATAAAGAAAGCGCCACCGGTGTCTATGCAGCAATGATCACCATGGTTGAACGACTTGCAGATGTTATCACCAGAGTAAGATCAGGAGCAGACAATCTCGCTAGTGCCAGTCAAGAGGTAAGCGCAACTGCTCAGAGCATCAGTCAGGGGGCCACTGAACAAGCAGCAAGTGTTGAAGAAACCACGAGTTCTATTGAAGAATTAAATGCGTCTGTTCAGCAAAATACTGATAACGCTCGCGTCACAGATAACATGGCAACCAAGGCCTCGGCCGAAGCAAGTAAGGGGGGAGAAGCTGTTAATCGAACTGTTCATGCTATGAAAGAAATTGCTAATAAAATAGGCTTAATTGAAGACATTGCCTATAAAACGAATTTGCTCTCGTTAAACGCAGCAATAGAAGCTGCCCGTGCTGGAGAGCATGGTAAAGGCTTTACGGTTGTAGCTGCTGAAGTACGAAAGCTTGCTGAAAACAGCAGAGTAACAGCGCAAGAAATAAATGGCCTGGCAACGAATAGCGTCTCCATAGCAGAAGAAGCGGGTCAGCTGCTCGAAGAAATAGTGCCTAGCATTAGCAAGACCGCTGACTTGGTACAAGAAATTTCCGCAGCTTCTGAAGAACAATCATCTGGTGTAGGTCAAATAAGTGGTGCTATGACGCAACTGGATTCAGCAACGCAACAAAACGCATCGTCTTCTGAAGAGCTTGCTGCAACCGCTGAAGAACTCAGTGGTCAAGCTGAATCTCTGCAACAGGCAGTGGCATTTTTCAAACTGTCACAGGGTGTGAATTCTTATTCAAATTATCACGATAAAAACCTAGCTACAGGGACGGTAGGTCACTCACAAAGTACAATTGAAAGCAGCCCTGCCGGTGAACCCATGTTCGATGAAAAGAATTTCGAGCGAATTTAGTCTTGCCTTTATGTTGAGGATTGATGAATGAATAACCTCGCTATAGAAGATGAAAATTCATTAACGTTAGAATCAAATCAATATCTGACCTTCCAAGTGTTAGGAAGGCCAATGGCAATCAGTATTGATGATGTTAAAGAAATCATTGAAATTGGAAATATGACCAGAATACCAATGAGTAATCCTTGTATTTCTGGAGTTATTAATCTGAGAGGAAATGTGGTGCCGGTAATAGATCTGGGTACCAGGCTGAGTGATCATAAAATAGATATTAATAAACGAACATCTATTGTTCTGGTAGATGTGAACGTTGATGGTGATGTTCAGGTAATGGGTATGCTGGTAAATGAAGTGAATGAAATTTTAGAGATTGAATCCCATGACCTTCAAAAAACCCCAGAATTTGGTACAGATATTAAGCCTGAATTTATTGCAAAAATGGGCCGCTGCGGCGATTGCTTCATCACCGTATTAAAACTGGAAAAAGTGTTGTCAGTAGAGGAGCTCGGAAGAGCCCAGGACTTAGGTAAAGGGAGAAGTGTTATTTCCGATCAGGAGTTGGAATGATATTTCAAGCCAATGGGATTTCCCAAATTACCCCCATTACTGACGATCAGTTTTCTAGAATCAGACGACTGATTTACCAGCAAGCAGGTATTTCGCTTTCTGATCAAAAAAAAGCTTTGGTAGAAGGACGTTTAGCTAAGAGACTTAAGCACCTTAATATGCCGAATTATGGTAGCTATTTTCGTTTGGTATCAAGCCCAGATCAGGCCAATGAGCTAGAAGTTATGGTGGACCTGCTCACTACAAATGAAACCTACTTTTTTCGAGAGCAACAACATTTCAATTTTTTACAGCAAAATATTCTTGGTAAAGAGCATGTTGCTAATCCATTCAGAATCTGGAGCGCGGCTTGTTCATCCGGAGAAGAAGTTTACAGTTTGGCAATGTTGATGCAGGAACATCTAGCTGAAGCGCCTTGGGAAATTCTGGGCTCGGATATCAGTACCACTGTGCTATTAAATTGCCAGCGAGGTGTTTATCCAGCTCACCGAACTGAAAATATTCCTACAAGCTATTTAAAGAAATACTGTCTCAAAGGTGTTCGTGACAATGAAGGTATGTATCTGGTCGATCATAGCCTCAGGCAAAAATGTAGATTTAAGAAAATAAATCTAATTGAAAAGATACCTTCAATAGGCCAGTTTGATGTAATTTTTCTGCGTAATGTGATGATCTATTTTGATTCAGAAACCAAAGATAGGGTAATAGACAAAATATTTAAGCAACTTAAACCAAGGGGCTATTTATTTGTCAGTCATTCAGAAAGTCTACGTTGTAAAGGTGAAACATTTAGAATGATAAAGCCATCAATTTATCAAAAAACTGGAAGTCATACCTGAGTTATCGGAGTACGAAATCAAATCAGATAGTGCGGATCAATCCAGGAGAGTTATTCGCTACTAGTGAACCGGTAGTGATATCAACACTGCTTGGATCTTGTGTGTCTGCTTGCATTTGGGATTCGGTTAATAAAGTGTCAGGTATGAATCACTTTCTATTGGCACAAAAGAAATATGGATTAACCAGTTCAGTTCTTATGACTGATGAAGGCCGATACGGTGTTCATGCGATGGACTCACTCATTAACAAAATTATTAATTTGGGGGGAAACCGAAAGTACCTTAAAGCCAAAGCCCTTGGTGGTGGAAATGTGTTGCTGAACCCAGATCGTCGTCATTCATCAGACCTCACGATTGGTGCAGTTAATGCCACATTTATCAGAAATTATTTAACAGAAAATGGAATCCCATTGGTTTCCCATCATTTAGGTGGTGATATAGGACGGATGATTTATTTTGATACTTGTGACTATTCAGTGTATGTGAAAAAAGTAGATATTAAAAAGCAAAGTGAGCTAGTCCAAAAAGAAAGAGAATACTATCACCAGAGGCTGGTAGATGATGATTAAACAAAAAATACCATGGCTAAACATGAATGATAGGGGCACTTTATACAATGCCTATTAATGTGCTAATTGTTGATGACTCAGCTGTAGTTCGTAAAACTCTTACCGAGCTACTTAATGCTTGTTTTGGTGTTAAAGTCATTGATTCGGCCGCAGATCCTATTTTTGCTATGAAGAAAATGAAGAATCAATGGCCCGATGTAATAGTACTAGATATTGAAATGCCAAGGATGGACGGTATTAGTTTCTTAAGAAAAATAATGGCTGAACATCCTACCCCAGTGGTTATTTGTTCAACGTTAACCGAGAAGGGTGCCCAGGTTACTATGCAAGCACTTTCATCTGGTGCCGTGGATATTATTACGAAACCGAAGATGGATCTAAAAGGATTTTTACAGGAATCCAAAACTCTTCTTCAAGACACCATAAAAGCAGCTGCAGCTGCAAAACTTTCGAAGACCAGTACCAAGCACAAACCTGTTCAGCCAAAAATGGATGCAGATGTTATTTTGGCTTCCAAAAAACCTATGGTCAGAACCACGGATCACGTTGTTGCAATTGGGACATCAACAGGCGGCACGCAAGCCTTAGAAAAAGTGTTAACAAGGTTACCCTCAACTGTGCCTGGAATAGTCATAGTACAGCATATGCCAGAACAATTTACCGCAGCATTTGCAAAACGCTTAGACAGTCTCTGTGATATCAGGGTGAAAGAAGCTGAAAATAACGAACGAGTGATATCAGGCGTAGCCCTTATCGCAAATGGTGGCAAGCACATGCTGCTTAGACGTAACGGGGCTCAGTACCAGATTGAATTAAAAGATGGCCCATTAGTCAGCAGACATCGTCCTTCTGTTGATGTGCTGTTTCGTTCGGTAGCTAATTCTGCTGGTTCCAATGCATTAGGAATCATCATGACGGGTATGGGGGATGACGGTGCTCACGGCTTGAAAGAAATGCGAGAAGCGGGCGCCTATACGATTGGGCAAAACGAGTCTAGCTGTGTGGTTTACGGTATGCCAAAAGAAGCCTATAAGCTCGGGGCCGTTACCAAAGAGGTAGCATTAGCCAAAATTCCTGAGTTTATTATGGGAGCTGGTCTAGGGAACCTCTGAACAAGTCCAGTATCGCTCTGGCTTTCAGGCGGGTTCTGAATCAAGGCGCCTTTTTGCAGGAATGTCTGGACCTTTCAAAAGAAGGCAACACTGAGTCAGGACTCGCCTGCAAGCCCCGAAGGGCGGGTCTAAACGCGTTTTTCTCTTTGTTGAAACTCTTGAAAAGGTCTAGACATTTCCTGCGAGTTTCGCCGCGATAAAAATCGCGTTTAGACATCCGCAGAGCAATGCTGGACTTGTTCAGAGGTTCCCTAGAATAGTTGTTGACAGGTTCTTGAGTTACTACAACTCAGAGGCACACTAGAAAAAGGCTACTTCACCGTCTTCTAAGAATTCTTGATTTTCATCTGAGCCATGTAAAGAACGTTCATCCGTTGTGGTATATGCATCTTCCATATTTTTCAAAATAGTATCCACTTCAATCATCTTATTTGCTTCAGCATATTGTTGAATTTCTACCATTCCCATTCTCACATGCTCTAACATTTGAGCCATGCGATCTTGAAACTGGAGCCTAACCAACCCCTCTTCAATTTCACACAGACCTCGTGTTGAAATTTGCTCAAAGTCTTTTGCTGTACGTTCTAATTTTGATTCGCTTAAATCCTGGCTGGCTATCACTTCTTCAATACTTTCTTCGGTTTCTTTAACTAACGCATTTTCTTTTTCTTCTACCTGACTTGAGCGAGAGACTAGATTATTAATTCGAGAACCTTCGTTTGCCACCGTTGAAATAATTTTTCCGCTGATGTTTGAAGCACTTGACGCCAATGACCGAACTTCATCGGCAACTACCGCAAAACCTCGGCCCATTTCACCGGCACGTGCAGCCTCTATCGATGCATTAAGTGCAAGTAAGTTAGTTTGTTCAGCAATTTTTGCCACATCCGTTGCCATGGTTTCGAGTGTTTTTGTGAAATCACCTAAGCTGGCTAGTTCTTGGTGAATACCGTTTTCTAGCTTTATTAATTCTTCTAAGTTTACATAAACCTCTTTGAGTTTGTGCCGTGTTGAAGAAAAGTCTTGAACGGATGTGGTTTCCTCCTCTGACTCAATGATCTGTCGAACATGATCAACTATGTCGGCAAAGGTTTCACTCAATGATTCGAGTTCGTCTGTAGATAGCTTAATACATTGCTCAACCTGACCCGAAAGAATAGGGATTACCTCTTTTCCAGTTCTAATATATGCAGTAAGGAACATCTCTTGATTGTCTATTTTTTCAGAAAGCAGTTGGTTTTCTTGCTTTAATTCGGAGTGCCCGTTTATCGCTTGGATGAGCTTTTTAAAGAGAACATTCATGGCTATACCGACGCCAATAATTAATCCAATAATGGCTAGAATATCTGATAAATTAGTCTCTTTAAGGGATAATGAAACTAGGGATAACAATGCTATTAGCAGTCCAGTGATAAATAGAGGATCTCGCAATAGATAGGTTAGTTTTCCTTCATAGTTCACTGAGCGAACCCCTCAATAATTAATGGCTCTATTTAACACTAGTTCAGATGGATTAGTAAGCAAGACAGGAGAACGAGGCCAACAATGCTCGGGTGTAAGATATCAACTCAAATAGTCAAACTGATGCTGATACATATTTAAGGCGTTACTGATTTAAATTCCAAGCCGATTAAAGACAGAGATTCTTGTAAGCCAATAGGAATATTTTTCAAGATGGCGGTTTTACCCTTTTCAATACAATAGTGGTTAAATCTGTAGATCAATTGAATACCGGCAGAATCAAAATCAGTTAATGCCGAAAAGTCCAGTGACACTGATACTGTTTCTTGTGTACTCACAGACTGAATTAATTGGCTTTTTAATGAAGTAACGTTAAATACAGATAAATCCTCAATGGTCACCTGCTGTACATTTGATTGGCTCGTTTCTGTATTAATGGCTTCTGTACTAACCATTTGTGCTAACTCTATTGAATCCTGAACCACAGAGACTCGATCACGGTCAACCTCTTTGCCCTCTACAGGAGTATGAAGAGGGTGTTCGGCATTATTGATATCTGATGGGATTTGTTCGATCAACTTCTCCAGGCTCTTGGGTTGTAACAACTCACCAACCCAGTCTGACACTATTTTATTTGGCTTAACGTCGCTGGTTTTCATTAAACATATACATTCCAAATGAGTGCTTATAGATAGTTATAGCAATAGGTATTAGAGGATGCGAGCTGGATGCACAACCAACATTGATACTAGCTAGTATAAGCCAATGACATGGCTGTGAGACATTTGTAACAGATAGGGTCTTCGCATTGATGCGGATTTTATCTACAAAGGTCATCTACTTTTCTTCTACTGTAAAAATACGTTAATCAATAAACATCGAGTTAACCCAGGTTGTTTGCTAAGTAAGAGAAATGTGCCAACAAGATAGCACAGAAAGCTCAAACTTTGTGTCACATTGTGAATTTCTAACTTGCTGATCCAAAATTAATAATCAAATAATATTAAGTCATTCTAATAAGTAACTTTTTGATATGGCGTTTAATTAGAATATGTTCATCCTTTTTTTGACTAATTAAAAATAACAGTTACTCAATGTTATTTATCTATGGTTAGGAATGTACGATTAACCATCCTCGAACTCTGACTGACGAATAAAGAACTATTTTAATAGCTCACTACACCCATTCGTTCTTGGTCGCAATTTGCCAAAAATAGTTAGTTATTGACTGTTATTTATTTTCCGAAGAACCATTAATCATCAAAGTCTGAGACACTTGAATTACAACGAAGATCTAGATCAAAATTTTTACTGAATTACTTTTCTTAACCTATATCGTTTTTCTCTCTCTTTCTTTTTCACTCTTCTGTATCGAGTTTGTTAATTGAAAATTAATTTAAAAGATTCATTCAGATGAAGCCTCTTTTAAATGATCTGTTTTGTCATTTAACAAATTTATTTGAATAGTAAATTAAGTATGGAAATAGATTTTAATTAATGAAAAGAAGGTGACCACTATGATGAAAAAGAAGGTGTTGGTTTATGGATAAAATAAAGATGCTATGTGCAATGGCATTTATGCTAGTTGCATCTGTTTCCCAATCAAATTCTTTATATATTTTTGTTCCGAGTGAAACTCGAGCAACTGTCATTGAAGACCAAATCAAATCCCTATGTAACGGTTTAGATGTTACTGCATTCGGTAGAGCAAAAGACTTTACTTCTCAGTTAGAGTTGGCACCACCATCAGCAGTTTTAACTCTGTTACCTGTTATCGAAAGAAGCGGTAAATTTAAATCCGTTTTAAAAGGTGTTAAAGATGGTTTGACGGAAGAGGACTATGTCATCGTCAGTATTGACGAAGCAATTGATCTCAGCTCAATTGAAGGCATCAAAATTGGTGTTGTCGATTTAATGGGTAGAAAGCCGATGACAGAGTTTGTCGGACAACTCCTTCAGTCAGATGTGAGACTGAAAAGGGTATCGAAAGTCGAAGACCTACTTCCTTTACTATCTTTCGGAACTGCAGATGCATTATTCATTTCAGAAAGTACTTACGAAAATATTCTCAGTAAATCTCAGCTCAATCTAGTGGCGACAAGAGTCAACGTTAAAATTGGACTCGTGAGTGCTGCAATTGAAGAAAACTCTGGACATGAAGATGTAGCCGTTTGTGTTCAGAAATTTACCAGTGATTTAAATTCAGTATTGGGAGTCGATTCATGGCAATAGTTAGTTTTGATGGAATGGTTCGATTGTCGATATTGAATGTCCAAAATGAGAATGTTGGTGAGTATAAAAAAGAATCGGGGGTGGCCCAATGGGAAGCCTAATGAAAAGTAAGATGTTTGAAATGAGATTCAAAATATTAATTGCAATGTTATTTGTGTCCTTTGGTTCAAATGCATTTGATGGGCGAGCGCTGGTATTAATGCCAGAAGGTGAAGCGTTTAATTCGGTATTTAATGGTTTGAATGATGACATAGGTGAAGAGGTTGAGTTTATCGCTCTAAACCTTGAAGAAGCCACAGCTGAAAGCATTCAACAAGAAGTACAGGCAACTGACGCCGATGCGTTAGTGTTATTGGGTAACTCTGCTATTCGAAAGTATAAGGAATATCAGGCTCTTGATGACCAGTATGTTCCGGCCATTGCGACAGCATCATTATATTTGGATTCTGATATCGAAGGTATGAATGATATTACTGGTATTCGTTATGAAATTCCCCTCGTAACCAGTGCGGTAAGTTATCGAGCGCTATCTGAAAGCCCGGTTACCAAGATTGGTGTGATTCATAGGGAGTGGATGAGCCAGAATATTGAAGAGAATCGCGCCTATTGTGATCAAGAAGGCATCGAGTTGGTTAGCTATGTGTTGCCTAACGAAAGCTCAAGAATGCAGTCGAATATTCGCAAAGGCCTAAGAAAGCTAATAGCTCAAGGCGTAGATATGATTTGGGTTGTTAATGACAATGCTTTAGTAACTCCTCAAACCATCCAGAGCAGCTGGACAACTATTGTCGGTCGTCACAAGTTGCCAGTTATTGTTGGTATTGAAGCGTTGGCGGAATCGAAGCTGAACATGGGTACATTTGCGGTAGTGCCGGATCACTACGAATTAGGTGTGCAATTAGCAGATATGGTTGGCACTGCATTGGATGAAGACTGGGATGTGAGTGACATCAAAATCGAAGAGCCCCTGTCAATTATAAAAGTTCTAAATACCAGAATTTCTAAAAAACGCGGACATACATTTTCAAAAGAAAAGCTCGGGTCAGTTGGGCGAGTTATCGAGAAGTAATGTGTATCTATATGAATTTGAGTCTGTTTTATAGAAGTAGGATAAGTTGATGAATAAATTAAATAAGATATGGGTTGTGGCTATTACTGCGCTTTCAACTCACTCTTTTGTAACCGCTTCAGAAGTTGGCGAGTCAAGTGAATTAAGCCTTGAAAAACTTCTTGATATTGAAGTTGTGGAATCTACTGGTTTCTTTGCTGGAGATGAGAAGAAAAACCCAGGTTATCTAAATATTATAGATATGGATGAAATTGACCTAGGGCCACAGAGAACACTGAGAGACATTCTTGAGAAAAAAGCTCCGAGCTTTTACATGGTACGTCACCACAATAATGGAGATGCCTTAGGTGTTAGAGGGTTTGCCGTAAACAACAGTTCTAAAACCATGGTCATGCAAGATGGTATGAACTTAAACCTAAGATACAACGGTGGTTACTTTTTAGGTTTTAGATCCCCACTTATGGGTGACACCAGTAGAATTGAAGTGGCGAATAGCCCGTCAGCATTGGTGCATGGTAGTGGTGCTATTTTTGGGTTCGTGAATTCCGTATCAAAAAATGGTCAGGACTATCAAGGGCTTGAACTATCCGCAGAGAGAGGAAATGTTGACGGCTCCAGATCTGCTGAAGTGTCATATGGTCATGCTTTTTCTGGAGACACCGATCTTTTCTTTTACGCCGGTGTTCATGATGCCGATGGATTTATACCCTCCCACGTGTTTGAAGAAGACTATGAGGTTGACCCCAATCAATCAAAAGTGCGAGCTGTTGGTTCTCCAAACAAAAAGATCTCATCTTTGTTTAGAAGTGGTCAGTTCGAATTTAAATTGTATTACTCCGATATCAATGCGACACCAGACAGCATCCAAATAAATAAAGCAAGGTATATGCATTTCGAACAATTCGGATCGTTCATTAAATATGATTGGAATATGACGCCTTACGAAACCTTAGTGATTGATACCAGTGGTCTGATATCTGACTATGGTTTTCATAAAGACTTTATGTTTGATTCAGCGGACCAAGAAGATGAGTATGACGGCGGTGGTGAACAGTATGTTTCAACAAAGCTGATTCAGAAGACTACTCGATTTAATGACCATAACCTCGCGATCGGAACACAGATAGTTAAAAGGCAGTTTTTGGGTGATCAATGGAAGCTTTCTTCAGAAGAGTTAGAAGGCGACGTCAGTTCACCTGAGGGTAGCTGGTTAGAGACTTCTTATTTCGCAGAGGACGTTTGGTCAATTACAGATAAAATTGCTATCACGTCAGGTATTCGTTTTGATGCCCTTCGCAATGCAACCATTGATGAAAAAGATATTGAAGATGGTGAAAACATCGTGAAGCGCGGTGGTATTGCGTACCTTTGGAATGAAGACACGACCTTTAAATTGAGCTATCAAGAAGGGTTTCGTTTTCCAGATGCTTCAAACTACTCTCTAGCGAAAAAAGAAATTGTTGGTTATGACGAAGAGGGTGATGAAATTTTTGAGCGTCGTAATATTAAACCTGAAAGCTCCGAAAGCATTGAATTGAATGCGTCGTTCGGTAGAGCATTTAATATTAATGGCTTGTCTATGGATCTAAATCTGTTCAGAAATAAGAACTACGATTCCATTAAATGGGATAAAAGACACAGTGATGAGCCTAAGAAGATTGGTCAAGGCTGGATTAATGCGGACGAGGAAGTTGAAACCCTAGGTGGTGAGTTCATTGTTAACTTTGATGTTGACCGTTACGATTTGAATAGCTACTTCAGCTTTAGTTATGCGGAAAATAGATCTGACTTAGATATTTGGCAGTTCTTTCCAGAGAAAATCTTTAAAGCTGGCTTTAGCAAAGGGTTTCTTGGTAATCGCTTGGTTTGGGTAAATGATTTTTACTTAGATCATGGCTTCGGCGAGCTCAAGCATGGTGTTGATGAAGACGCATGGTTGGATAAGCGTTCCAGTTGGGACACAGCGATAAACTACAATGTAAACAACTCAATGAAGGTTAAAGTTGCGGCTCAAAATGTGACTGAGGAAACTGGAGCGGCATTGAACGTACAGAAGTGGCGTGCCTATAACGGTAACCTGGGTTCGGAAAAACGAATTGTTTATGGCTCTCTGGATTATCAGTTCTAATTTGATGATTTAGTTGAAATTATCTAATCACCAACTATCTAACAACCATCCCCTCTCTTGAACTCTTTCAGAGAGGGGTGTTCTCTTAACTCTTCTAGATAAAACCTTGAGAATAGGTAAGCCAATGCACCATTGTTTTGGTTTACTAATCTTGTCTGCGGATGATTTCAAATTAACTTTCGCTGGACCTTTCAGAGATAACATTTTCAACAACTGAAATCGCTTGCGACTATACAAACAAAGGTCAGCTGATTTTATTCTTTAAACAGAAGAGCAATTGGTAAATCGTAAGTCGGTAAAACTTCTTGAAGTCTGGTATTTGGTACCCGGTTTCAGACAGCTTTATAGCCTGAAGTTGGTCTTCACTGGCAAAAGACATGGGAAAAAGACCCATAGCGCCAGTAAGTTGCAGTAATAGAAACCCGTTAATGTCTTCCGTCTCTGCTTCTGGAATCAGTTGAGTCATTAAATTCAATAGTGGTGAATGTTGCGCAAGAAGGTCGCGTTTGAACTGAGCCAAGATCTCAATGGAACAATTACGCTCAAGAATGGTGAACAATATTGAATAAAGCTCCATGAATCTTGGGTAGTTAGCTATGCTGGCAACCCAGATGTCGGCAATTTCCTCAATCTCGTAAATTTTATTTAGCTTAAATTGACCAATTAACTCTTCTGTCCAGCTTCTGAAATCCTGAACAATTACCTGCATCAAGATCTCTTCTTTAGTGTTGAAGTAGTTGTAGATGGTTGGCCTAGTTAGCCCTGTCTTTTTTGATATAACGCTAAAATTCAGCTTCTCAAGCCCAATTTCTTCATAAAGATCCACCGTTGCCCGGATGATGTCTTCACGTCGTTGTTCGATTTGTTCCTGCGAACGTGCTCTCTGAAATGTCATAAAACCCTTCCTAACTCTTACACTGAGTATGACAAATAAAGTACGCTGTGTAAATAATAAATTTTATTGCTTGACTAGATGTAATTTAAGGTCTAAATTACATTTAAAATTCATGGTGTAAAACTAAATATTCAAAAGCAATCCGAGTGTTTAGTAAATGAAATTTAAATAAATTAGTGTTAAGTAAATGAGAGGAAAGAACATGACTAAGAAAGTTGTATTGATAACAGGGGCATCAAGCGGATTCGGTAAAGATACTGCCTTGGAATTGCTTAAAAAGGGCTATGTTGTCTATGGTGCAGCGAGACGTGTGGAGAAGATGGAGGACATAAAAAAGGCCGGGGGCCATGTCCTTAAGATGGATGTCACCAGTGACCAGTCTGTAACAGAGGGGGTTTCTGAAATCATCGCCAAACACGGTCGAATTGACATTCTCTACGCCAATGCTGGCTATGGTATCTATGGCTCTGTATTTGATACCGAGGTCGACATGGTGAAAGCTATGTACGATGTCAATGTGCATGGCACTCATCGAACAGTTAGGGCTGTTACCCCATACATGATCAAGCAAAACAGTGGTCGAATTATCATTACAGAATCTATCGTATCCAATGTTTCTTCTGGTTATATGGGTTGGTATGCCTCAACCAAGCATGCATTGAAAGCCATGACCAATGCGCTGGCTGCTGAGCTTAAAGATTTTAACATCGACTTGGTTTCTATTAGACCAGGGGCAGTTAAAACTGAGTTTGATGATGTGGCGTTGGCGGAAGAAAATCTAGCGACCCCAACGAAAGAGATTGCGAATGATCAGACTGGCTTTGTTTTGTTCATGACAGATACATACAAGACTTGCCCAGGCCCTGAGTCTACAGTGAAATGCATGGTAAAAGCTGCTGAATCTAAAAAGCCTAAGCGTATCTATAACACCACTTCAGACGCAGTCATGCTTCCAATCATACAATCAATATTAGGTGCCAAAGCGGTGGGTAAAATGTTGGCTAATGTCTGCCAGTCTCGATATAAGAAGTTCGTTAAAACTGGCAAGTGATAGTAACCAAAATAGAAGTATGTTGAATCAAGAAATGAGCGGTCATTGAAAGCCTAGTCAAATCATCGGGCTTTCAATCGCTTCTGTTTATGGTGAATACACCATTCTTTCAACCTAAGTGGTACGAACTTAAATGGTATTAACGAAGGATTTTGATAATGCCCAAGAAAATTAGCCAGCACAAAACCCTGACCAAAGAGCACCTTCTTTTACCTGGGGCGTTCCAGATGACCTACCCATTTCCTTTTTCAGAGCAATTGGTATGGAATGCTCTGACTGATGGTGAAACATGGACGAAATGGCTTCCGATCACAGAGGTTATATGGACATCCCCCAAACCGTTTGGCGAAGGTACCACCCGCACAGTTAAAATAGAAAACGATACCTTAGAAGAAATTTTTATCGGTTGGGAAAAGAATAAGGAGCTGACATTCTTTTTCAATAGGAGTTCGTTACCCATACGAGGGTTTATTGAGTCTTATACACTAACTCCTACACAAAATGGCTGTGAGTTAACCTGGTCAGTTTATATTGAAGCAAATCCGATTATTTTGCCTTTGTTAAAGTTCATGATGAAGAGAAACGGAAAAAAAGGGTTTCCCAAATTGTCGTCTTATATCGGTGACAATCGTGATAAGTTTTTATAAAACTAAAAAAAGCGGCCTCCACTTGAAGGCCGCTTTATAGTTCGATTGCATTACAACAACGATGCAACATTCATACAACAACAGTTGTGGCTAGTTCAACGTTTAATCGAACATTTAGTTTTCTGCAATAGTAACTCGTTCAACAGTCAACTGACCGTTATTAACAAAATAAACACCTGGAACCAAATTTTCGGAACCGTCTAATGTGACTTCATATCGGAAAGGTTGCTCTGTATTGATTGCATTAAACTCAGACAAACTAATCCACTTAAAGAATGTATAGCTGTTAGTGGTACGGTTATATAAACCTAGCATGGCTATGTTATCTGAACCCGTGGTTGCCGTTGATAAATCAAACTGTATAACATAGTCACCCGCTGCTGGTACATTTCCGAAATTCAGACTGCCACCCCACAAAATCCAGTCTGAGGCGTCACTGGCGTCAGCAGAAACACTGGTACCATTTACCGACCCAGGGCCAGCAACAATTTCGCTAGCATCAATATAAGAATTAGAGAACTCACCCGCTGTAGAGCCCACACCCCATCGTGCATTGTCTACCTGAAAAACAGGCGGGTTTAAGTCTGCATCATCAATTCGAATGTTAGAATTTGCTGAGGTTGGGTATTGCCAATTACCGTCCTGTAGCAACCAGGTACCTGTTACACCAATCACTTTATTGCTACCTTCATGATCCTGGAATGTTTCAAATATGGGTCCCCAGGAACCATAGTGTTCGCCAGCTTGATAAGTATTTTCTGCTGCATTGGCTGTGGTGTAGTCGTAGCTGTATACGTAATCCCACGCACTTTCTTGTTGATTTCGCAGCCATACCTCATTTTTCCAGTTAGTTGTGGCTCCTGATGTACAGTTAACTACCTGAATCTGTTGACGCACAACGCCATCAGCATTTTCACGATTAATTAAGTAGTCGCCCAAATCAGAGTAAGGAATTTCCAGCTGCCATGGATCAACACCTGACAGAGCCCATTCAAATACTTTGAACTTAACATCGTTTTGGGCGTAATAACTCATGAACGCTTCAACGCCCAAGTTTGCTCGATTTGTAGAGGTATTATATAACCACGTCGTTACGTCACCGCCAGGTGTTTTGGGTACGATGTAATCGTGATAAACACAGGTTTTACCGTTCCAGAATAAAGAGTTGTTATCCCAAAATACCCCATAACCAACACCACCGGGTACGGGCGGATTGGATGGCTCTTGTTCAACTAATACTGAGTGGCTGCGTTTAAGAAGTTTTTGAAGATTTTTTGCTTTCTTCGATGTTTTGTTTGTCATTTTTTCTAAACGACTTTCTACAAAACTTTTATGCTCTGCTTCTAACTCTATCCAGTTTTTCTTTTTGTATTCAGCGTATTTTTCCTTAAAGTACGCGCGCTTATCTTTGCCTATGACTATTGAAGATCCTGGCACTGGAAGTTCAGCTAATTCAACTGAAGATAATTCTGGGTCTGCATTTACTGCAGTGCCAGCAAAAAAAAGTAGAGACGGTAACAAAAGATGAAGAGGCTTCATTGGTCAGTCCTTTCAAAAAATGGAAGTTGTTATGCGGCTTAACGGCCGTGGAAAACCATAGAGCAAAAAGGTGTCGGAAAAAGGGGGGAACTACTGATTTTTTTATCCTTGTGAGTGATTTGCTATTTAGTGAGGAAGCAATTAACAAAATAATTAAATAGTCTGAAAAAAATTAAAAATATGCATAATCAATTTCAGGTTTTCTTTAATTAGTTGGTTTGGTTTTGTGACAAAAATAGATCACAAAATAAAAATATTTGGAATTATTGATTTATAAAATTAATTATATCGACACCATGTCATTTGAAGATTTCGTACTTCGTCTTCTTTCTATTTCTGTTGTTCAATAGCTTTTAAATAACCTCTAGAATGAATAAATCCACGTTCACTATTTTGGTCATCAACTGAATTTCATTGTTCACTAAGTTTCAAAGCTTTACTGAGTCGGTACCGCGTCACTTCAATCGTCAAAGTCCTATCTTGCATTGGACTTTTGGGAGGCAACTTGCTTTCTAAATCAATCATGCTCTTAAATTGATCTCAATTATCTGTATAAATAATGCGCAGAAGGAATAGACATAGACATGTCGAATACTCCATCTAAATGAGGGTTTTCTGATTCATTTCTCTTTCGTTAAAAATCTTTACATTCTATGTAAGTCCTTATTTATCAGTAACTTATACTGATTTTTTCATGACTCCACCGAACTAAGTCGAAAAAATTAACTTTGTTAACTTTACAGTGTAAATAAACGGTGTAAATATAAATATAAGCAGTGTAAACATGTGGCTGAGTGTAGAGCCATGTTGATACCTCAGACTGAAACAGTGAGTGAAAGACTCTTGGCGTCTAGAGGCTTGAGCTGCGATAGCTTAATGAATGGATTGAGGAGATTTTGGACATGACGGGTTTTATTAGGGGCTGGGCAGACGGGGTGCTGAGGTTTCGGTGGCTAGTCATATTAATGGCATTGGTGCTAACAGGGCTGTCTTTTGTGCCCATGAAAAATTTATATTTCGACAGTTCTAACGAACGGTTTTTCCTGAAGGACGATCCTAACTATCTGGCATTTCAGAACATGCTAGAACTGTTTGGCGACAATGAGTATTTAAGCATTGGCGTGGTCGCAAGTGGTGACAATCAAGATTTATTTCAGGCTGAGACACTGGATCTTATTGAAGAAATTACCGTATTTCTTGAAGAGCAAGAAATGGTCACACAGGTTCGCTCATTGACTCGATATCAATACACACATGATGATGACGGTCTGCTAGCGACAGATTACTTAATCGAAGAATTTGATGATGAGTTTGCTCAGGAGCAAGCTAGGTCCATTATCGTAAATGAGCCGCTAGCCCTAGGTACACTAATTACTGAAGATTTAAAACATACTCGTGTGGTAGGTCGAGTCGAGTACAAAAGCGATACCGCCGAACATAAAGTTGAGCTGGTAAATCGGACTTATGACTTTATTAGCCAACCTCAGTTTCAAAACTCGAATTTAGAATTTCACTTTTCCGGTCAACCTGTTTTTAGTCACGAATTTGAAACAGTTACTCAGAGCGATAGCTCGGTATTAAACCCTGCTATGGCCCTGCTTATGATCGTCATTCTATACATCAGCTTCCGTTCCATTAGTGCCATGTTATTGCCTTGGGTTGTGATTGGTACTGGAATTATTTTAACCACGGGTATTCAAGGTTTAATGGTTTGGCCTCATTCTGTTGTGGAAAGTGCACTAGTGCCTACGCTTATTATTATCGGTGTTGGTGTCTCTGTGCATGTCTTGGTGGAGTTTTATCATTTCCGCTCATCAGGTCAAAACCCGAAAGACGCCGCGCATTCAGCAATCACTCACCTATGGCTACCTGCTTTCTTCACCGCTTTTACAACCGCAGCTGGTTTTATTGCTTTGTCTGTTACTAAACTGGTACCAGTGCAGCAGTTCGCTTATTTGGGTGCAATTGGTGCCATGGTGTTATTCTTACTGGCGTTAACACTATTGCCTGCCGTTTTAAGCTTTGTGCCCTGGTTTAGTCAGCGTACTAAAAACACGGTGGAAAATGGACTAATCACAAAGTTTACCAAGTTAATTCCAGCCTGGACCAAAAAATTTAGAGTCACTCTTGCGAGCATTGGGTTAATGCTGTTGCTCGGCGGTTTGTATGTGATTCCAGGGATATCTGTAGATTCCAACTTCATCACTTATTTCAAAGAAGAGAATCAGGTTCGTAAAGATCTAAATTACTTTGACCAACATTATGGCGGTATCAACATTGTTGAAATGATAGTGGATTCAGGTGAAGAGGACGGTGTCAAAAATCCTCAATTTCTAAAACGAGTTGAAGAACTTCAAGCTTGGATGGAAGCACAACCTGAGGCCGGTAATGCAAACTCTTTAGTCGATTTTGTTAAAGAAATCAGTGAGTCGGTAAACGAAGAAAACCCAGATTATCGAGTCATCCCAGAAACCTCTAATGAAGTAGCACAATATTTATTTTTGTATGAAAACACTGGGCCAGATGAAGACCTTTCTGACTTGCGTGATTTTGACAACCAATATTTAAGAATATCAGTGCCTGTTTTAAATATGCCGGCAACAGAAACCAGTGTGTTTTTACACAGAGTAGAGTCTCAATTATTAAAACATTTTCCTGATTTAACAGTAGAGTTGACTGGCAATATGGTGATGTACCATGTTCAGGACGAATATATTAATGAAGGTATGATTCAATCATTTCTTCTAGCATTAACGGTAATTGGTATCAGTTTTATTATTTTGTTCCGCTCATTGAAGTACGGATTAGTTGCGTTGGTTCCAAGTGTGGTGCCAGTGCTTTTAACTGGAGCTATTTTAGCCATTACTGGAGTCCCTCTAAACCTAGGCACCATGATCGTGGGAGCAATGACAATGGGCATTGCAGTGGATGACGCTATTCACGTAGTGAATCGTTATTTATTTGCTAAAAAACTAGGTTTAAATACTTACGATTCAATTTATAGAGCCATGTCAGAAGCTGGCCGAGCCGTTGTATTTACCTCGGTCGTATTAGTAACCGGGTTTAGTGTCATGTTGTTTGGTTCCTTCATTCCTTACATCTATACAGGTTTGTTTGCGGCTACCATTTTAGGGCTGGCATTAATTGGTGATTTGGTTTTCCTTCCGGCGATATTACATATTTTGGATGGTAAGAAAAAATCCGAAAACATTGAAACAAATTCTTCAGCATTGAACGCAGGGTGATTAACATGAAAAAAATATTGATAACCATTGTAACTTCATTATTAGCAGTATCGGTAACTGCTGAAAGTTTGACTGCCTTTGAGGTGATGCAGAAAGTAGACAATCGCTACACAGGTGATACTGCTATCTCTACCAGCACTATGGTATTGGTAGATAAGAAGGGCAGGGAGCGTAATCGTCAATTAAAAATATATTCAGTGGATCAAGGTGATGTAGAGCGCAGTGTTTCTTATTTTTTAACACCTGCAGATGTGAAAGACACTGCTTATTTAAGTTTTGATTATGAACAAGAAAGTAAGGACGATGACTCTTGGTTGTACTTACCCGCGTTGAAAAAGGTGAAGCGTATTGCTGCTTCTGATAAATCCAACTCATTTATGGGTAGTGACTTCAGTTTTGCGGATATCAATGGTGTGAATATCCATTGGTACGATTATGAATTTATTAGTGAAAGTGTTGAAGTGGATGGCTACGACTGCTGGCATATCAGCTCAACACCAAAACAAGAATTCTATGACAAAGCTATTGAAGAGACTGGTGCGTTAAAATCTGAAATTTGGGTTAGAAAAGATAACTTCGTTCAGATTCAAGGTAAAATCTATTTGAAAAAAGGAAAGAAGGTTAAATACTTCTCAGCCCGAGATATTCAGGAAATAGATGGTGTCTGGACACCTAAGAAATTGCAGATGATTACTACCAAGAATGGAAAGAGAGAACATTCTTCGGTTATTTTGTTAAGTGATATTGCTTACAACACACCCGTAGAAGACACGTTGTTTTCAACTCAAGCTATACAATTGGGTGTGCCACAATGAAGTATCCCATTGTGACTTTTTGTTTGGCTCTGGTAATGAGCCAAACATCTGCAAATGATTTCTTTTCCGAGGTGGATGTGGTGGAGCCTGTTTCCACACCTTCGAACAATTTGCTTCTAAATTTTGAATTTCAGCAAACCTTAGGTTATGGGTTTAGGTCTCCCGAACTGCCAAACTCTAGGGAGGAATCTGGTGTAAACCGGTTGCAAAGTGATTTTTTATTTACCGTTGACTGGCAATTACCCCGTAATTTTAGTTTGTACTCTCAACAAGGCTTTACTCAAGACTTCACAACCGAGCTTCGAGATGAAGACTTCTATTCTCAGCAAGAGCAAGAGGATAAAGAGTTTCAGTGGCAAGCAAGAGAAAACTGGGTGCAATATTCTAACGGCGGTTTTTGGGTGAGAGGGGGAAATCAACAAGCCGCTTGGGGACAAACTGAAACCATGAATGTGTTGGATCTAAATAACCCAGTAGACAACCGATGGCTAGGTCAGAGGGATCTAGATGATAGTCGTGTTTCAGTGCTAGCGCTGGAAACAGCCTATCAAATGGGAAGTACCAGTTTAGGCCTTTGGCTAGCTGGCACAGAGGCGGTCAATGAAGAAGGTGTTGAAGGCAGTGAATTTGACCGGCTAGCAGGCATTCGTCATTTGAATCTTGAACTGGAAGATCAGGAGCCTGATCAAGCATATGAGTGGTTGTTAAAGCTAGCTTACAGCGGTGAAGGCTATGACTTGGCAGTTATTGGAGGACAGACGGTTCTGGATGATTATTACTTGAGTCGAGTGCAAGGAAATCAGTTCGGGCCAACAGGTCTAGAGTTCTCTAGACCTGAAACTGCCGTAATTGGTTTTCAGGCGAATCAAGTACTGAATTCTTGGTTGATTAAAACAGAGTGGGCTTACTTTGAACGGCAACATCAGCGACCAGATGGTGATGCCATACTTTCACCCTGGCCTGAATCGGAACAGGCGTTGGGTTCTCTAGGGTTTGAGTATTCAGGGTTCTCTGACACCCAAATTAGCTTGGAATGGAATCTAGATTATTTGGAACAAGCTGAGCGGTTAACCGCCTATGACAGGTCAGACTGGGCCAGCGGCGCAGGACTTCGCCTTAATCGATCTTTTTTCAACGAGCGTTCAGAAGCTTCAGCCGTAGTAGTTGCGTTACCTAGCCACTTAGGTCTTGGGAGTAATGGCATTATTACCCGATTAGAATGGAGTCAGGATCTTAGTGACACATTATTTACCGGGGTGAAATTAATAGATTATTCTGCACCTGAAGAAGAATCAGATTTACATGCTTATCGAAACAACGACGCAATTATTGTTTGGTTAGCCTATAAAATTTAATGATGGCCCTAGCTAAAAGTTCAAGTCAATCACATAATGCAAGGTTAATCTGAATGTTCGAACTAAGAAGTTGTATGGCCAGACCTAAAAAAGATGCTTATCACCATGGCAATTTGAAAGAAGCCATGGTGAACACAGCCATAAATATGATCTCTGAAGAAGGGATTTCAGCTTTGAGCCTGCGTAAGCTGGCAAAAGAAGTCGGTGTGTCGGCCACTGCTGCTTACAACCATTTCGAAGATAAAGATGCTTTGTTGGTGGCTATTAAAAGTGAAGCCTTTGATCGGTTTCATTTGTACATAACCACCTACTGTCCAGGTTCTGATGACCCAGAAGAACATTTGAGGTGCTTGGCTAGGGCTTACCTGAGTTTTGGTGTTGAGTTTCCAGACGTGTATTGGCTCATGACCAACATTAAGGTTAACCCTGAGCGTTTCACTGCTGAAGATGCAGAATCAGCGGTAAGAAGTGAAAAATACCTGCATGAAACAGTGCAGAAAATCATTCTTAAAAATGGTGGCGAACCCTGTGAATTCAACACATCACTGGGTTCATTGGTTTGCTGGTCATTTGTACATGGCCTTACTCAATTAGTACTGAGTGGAACCATATCTGCAGCCGTTAATTGTAATGACTGGCCTTCAGAATTTAGCTTGGATAGTGAGGGCAAAAGAGCTGAAATACTCGAGTCAGCTCTAGACTTTATGATGGCTGGCATCATTAACCATCTTTCCAAATAACATTGTTTTAAATGTTCCTAAACACTCGATCAGTTTCGATCCAACATAGACAATAATAGTACAAAGAAACAAAGTACCAGGTTAAATAAGGGTACCTGAAGGGTGGTAGGCATGGCATAAATGATCGACACCGCTGGTATCCAGATTAACCAGTTGGTGAGCACGGTTGTGGGTATTTTCAACGTAAACAGCTCTTTATTTATTTGAAACTTAGTTTTACCCCAATTAAACCCATAGTCTTTCCACATATAAGCAATCGTTAAAAATGGGCAAGACAATAAAGCGCTGAAAATAAATTGATCAACAGCCGTTTTTTTCATAATGGTTAAAACATCGTTTCCATCACCAAAAACTACCGCTTGATAGGTGTATAGAAGATCTACAACTGCACCAAGAAATGCCCAAATGATGCAATAAAAAATCAATTGTTTAAGCGGATTAGCCGTTAGTTTTCCTGATAAAAAAAGGTATAAAAAAGGAATTAGCCCACCAAATATTGAGGTTGAAACAATTGCATAGACAATTCCGTATTGCAGTTTCAAGTCTGAAAAATAGTTAAACACCGGCGCGGCCGATGGCCAAAAGAAATAACTAAGCCCAATACTGACGGCTAATATTTGCAAAAAAATCGCTGGTATCAAGTTGACTTTAAAAGTGTTCTTAATATTACTGGCTAGGCTAGCACTGCTCATGTTTGGCTCGGATATTCCTAAAAAACGGCGGCCTTTATATCAAAATTATCCCCACAGTTGGCAATAATTTTACTTATTCTTGTTCGGCTATTTTAAAATTTTCGTATCTAATGGACTTAGGTCAGTTCGATTAATTTATGAGCACGGAGAGGTTAATGGCAGTCTTGCCGCATATTGAAAAAAACACCCCGGGTTGCGAATACCGCCAACCAGACGCCAGTATTATTTGGTTGCACGGCCTTGGCGCCGATGGACATGATTTTTTACCTTTAGTTGAAGAGCTTCAACTGGGGGATTCCTATTGCTTCCGTTTTATTTTCCCCAATGCCCCGGAAATACCTATAACCATTAATGCCAACTATCTTATGCGTGCTTGGTACGACATTTTGGAGGCAGGACAGAGCAGAAAAGTGAACGAAGCGCATGTGTTCAGCTCCGTGGCGAGCGTTAAAGCATTGGTAGAACGGGAAATCCAAAGAGGGATAAAACCTCAGCGTATCGTCTTAGCAGGCTTCTCCCAAGGAGGTGCAGTGGCGCTTCAAGCAGGGTTATCTGGTGAATTGTCAATCGCGGGCATATTAGCGTTATCTACTTATATACCCATACCCGGGTCCATTAAAAATGCTAACCCGGAAACACCCATGCCCGTGCAATTTATGCATGGTAATTATGATGATGTTGTTCCCTTTGAGTTGGGAAAATCCAGTTATGAACTAGTGAAAAAAGCTGGCTACGAAACAGACCTTAAAACTTTCCCTATGGCCCATAGCTTACATCCATTACAAATTAAGGAGATCTCCGAATGGTTACAAAAATTATTACCCTCACATTAGTAACGATTTTGAGTTTGGGGGCCTCAGCAAAGGCTAATCAAGGCGAAGCAGCGGGTCACAAGTTTACTATCAGTGAATTAAGTGAAGGCCTAGGTATTCCTTGGGGAATTGAGTTTGTAAATAAAAATAGTGTTTTAGTTGGGTCCCGTAATGGCAATCTGCATTTGGTCGATCTCAACAGCGGCAATAAAAAGAAAATGTCAGGTGTACCTAAAGTGTTGAGTTCAGGGCAGGGTGGGTTACTCGATATCGCGCGTCCATCTGGATCTGAATGGTTTTATTTCACTTATTCTCGACGTGTCGATGGCAATCGCGGCCCAGGGGTCACTGTGTTAGCCAGGGCTAAGCTCAACGACGACTTAACGGCAATGGCCGATTGGAACGAGTTGTTAGTTACTCAATCGGAATCATCTGAATCAAGGCATTATGGAAGTCGCATTGCTTTCGATAACAAGGGCCATTTGTATTTCAGTATTGGCGACAGAGGCGAACGAGATAACGGGCAAGATCTCTCGACTCACGCCAGTACCATTGTTCGATTGAATCTTGATGGTTCTGTGCCTAATGATAATCCTTTTGTTGATACCAACGGTGCTTTGCCAGAGATTTGGAGCTATGGGCATCGAAATCCCCAAGGCTTAGATTTCTATCCCCAAACCAATCAGCTCTGGTCTATTGAGCATGGCCCAAGGGGGGGCGACGAAATTAATTTGATAGAAAAGGGTAAAAACTATGGCTGGGCCGAAATTTCTTACGGGCGCGAATATTTTTCGAACAGGCAAGTGGGTGAAGGTACTCACAGAGAAGGTATGGAACAGCCGGTAAAATACTATATTCCCTCCATAGCCCCAGGCAGCTTAGTCGTTTATCGGGGCGAGGCCTTTCCAAATTGGAATGGTTGGTTATTGTCTGGTGCTTTACGGATGACTCATATTAATATGGTTGAAGTGTCTGCTGACAATAAAGAAGTTCAAGAAGTTAGGATTTTAGAAGACTTGAATGAACGAATCAGAGATGTGGAAGTGGGCCCTGAAGGTTGGCTGTACTTCACAACAGACAGTGGTAAGTTGATGGTGTTAAAACCGGCTTAAATCAATATTGAAGTTTTAGGTTTTGCTATATTCAAGATGGATAACAACAACAAAAGAGATAAACGTTATGTCACTCCCTTTAGAATTAGTTAAAGAAATTGATGTTCTGAACATGTATAGCATGCAGTCTCATATGGAAGGGCTGAAAATCCATGATTCAGCGAATCAAGAAACCATAGATGCGGCAAAAAGATTGTTCGAGAAAGGCCTAATTGACCAACCTGACGGCGGTTATTTAACCCATGCGGGTGTAGAAGCAGTGGACCATGTGCATCATTTGATTACACTTCTTAAGCAAGGCCACTAGTCTGGCTGGAGACGCTTCTGCGGAAGAGCGTTCTCATCATGGTACTCATTCATCATTTATAAAAAGCCTCATAGGAGGCTTTTTTAGTAATACGGTTATGTTTTAAATAGTTCGTTACGAAACTCAGTTCAACAGTCATCATAGAGAAGCATTTACACTCAATTGAACACTGGTTTCATCAGTATCAATTAAATAATGTGCCATGGCCCTAAAGTTAAAAACAACAAAGTAATTACTCAATAGATTTGTTGGTACATCTACACCTAAGCCAACAGAGGAACGGTCATCAGAATAATTATTAAACTCTGCGTATTCATAATCGTAAGCTGCGACTAGGTTTGTTGACCTGAAATAAATGGCTCGAAGAACATTTTGATCGATAACAGATAGTGGAATTTGGTATTCGGTATTTAAAATAAAACCATTGTCTCTCACTACATCGTTAGCATACCCTCTGGCTTGATAGAAGTTCGGTTGTAAGTAAAAGCTATCAGAACCACTCTGAGTATCTCCGTACATCAACACTTTATAGACTTCACCTAAACCAAAACCTTTCCCCTGAAACGCCAAAGTTGCGGAGCTGAAATCTTTTTCGAGGTTTGACCAATCATCGACTGACGTTTGAGTATACAGTTGTAGACTAAAACCCGTACCCCGAGCCAAAGAATTTAACGCATTCTGTGTGATGTCTGAATAGGTAACGCTCGCAAAAGCCGAACCCAATTCACCGTCTACAGGCAATAAATTTTCATCAAATTGATAGGGGCCGCTGATATCTTGGCGTTCTAAATATTGAAAGCCAAACGCCAGCAACATAGCGTTCCTATTTGGGCCCTCACCCCAAAAAAATGGCAAAGACATACTTAGAAAACCTACTTGATCTCGCCATTGAGTTTCTTCATCGGTCAGCCAATCACTTTCAACAAACTGGCTAAAAGCGCCGGCATTAATAATAGGGGTGAATCTCGAATAACTTACATTGAAAAAGCCACTGGTTTCATCAAACTCAGTATTGTGGCTAAACCCAGCTTGGGCACTGAGAGTTTGTAGTAAGTTGTTACTGACGATGGAGCCACCGAATTCGTTACCAAGATAAAAATAGTTCCAGCTGTGTGGGTGTATCAGATTTGCCGTTCTATTGTATTTAGAGACAGGATAATCGGTTTCAACTTTCGGTGGGCCAGGCTTTAATTCTGGATCATTATTTCTGGCCTCAAGTAATGGGGCAAAATAATAGGTTTTATCATTGGAGACGGATTCCATTTCAAGCCATTCTATCTTTTGTTCTTCTGACAATGGATTGATTACTTTAACGATATCCTGACCATATTGTTGATAGTCAGTCATAATAATATTTTGATTGTTGTCTACAACAGGAAAGTAACTTCCAAATGGACGACGACCAACTTGAAAGTTTTGCCCAGACTCAAGATCAATCACCCATAGGTTATCAACACCAGAATAATCGCTTATATAAAAAAGATGGTTATCTATCCATAGGGGAGATCTGGGGGTGCCAAGATTGTCCAGTGGCAGCACAGTGTTGGTTTGTTGCGAGCTAATGTTGTAAGACTGAATACCCGTACCTTCTGGGGTGAGCACAGCGAAATAAATGTTTTTGCCATCCGCATCCCAGGTTAGATCATAAGCTGAGGTCAAACTGGGTAAGGTTATACGAGATATTTCATCGCCCGTGTTATCGAATATCAACAAGGCTGAATGTCGGTTCTCATCGAATTCTGCGCCGGCAATCTTGGAACCATCAGGTGATACTGAAATAGAAGTCAGCTTGGTATCTTTTATCAGAGTTGAGGTTTGGTTTGTGTTTAGGTCAAGGCAGATTAAATCGGCCCAACTTTGATAACCAAACCTCGGGTTGGCCTTGCTTTCCGGCCAGCAAACCTGGTTGTTTGAAAGGCTTAATACTTTGGTTTTACTGGTACTGAAATAACCGCTGGCAACTCCAAAAGACATTCGTCTTATTTTCTGTTCAGAGCCATTTTCATCAATGGCTACTAACCATTGTCCTTCATCTTTGACATCAACCAGTAGTGCAATGGTTTTATTCTTGTATTCACCTATGGGGTAATAGCTTCGCCAATACTGTTTTTCTCGAGTGGGAATTTTGTCTACAGAGGTAAACTCAGTTGAATCGTATTGATTCGTCCAAATAGCTCTCAGTTCGTCCATGGTTTTCTGATAGACACTGGGCTGATTATCACCTTCAGTTGCGTTCTTAACTGAGCTATTAAATGTAAAGCCTCTATGGAAATTGGCGGTATCATTTACCAGTGTAGTCATGACATCATCGCCATAATTCTTTCTCAAGTAAGTCGCCATGAAATAACCCAGTTCATAATGGCTGGAGTATGGGTAAGCATCCTGACCTGTTCCCAAAAAAGATCGGTAATAGCTATATCTTGGGCTGGTTAATTCATGAGTTCTTCGCCATAGTTCAAATGCGGCCGATCGACCTCTGCCACCATTTGACAATAAGGTTTCCTCTAAAACTGCATCACCTTCTATAAACCATGCAGGATGAAATAAAAACTCATGAACGATCTGTCCGGTGTTACCTAATAGAATGTAAAGAACATTGCCTGTAGGGGAGTTTCTCATGGCGCGGAACTGCACGACATGTTTCATTTCATGAATGGCTAAAATTTCAAACCACTCAGCGCCGGGGAAAATAGAAGGCTTGTTATAAAATACTGAAGATAATGGAAAGGGTGTGACAAAGCCGTTGGACTCATGGCTCATGCTGGAAATAACAATTGGAAACTTCTTCTTGGTTTTGAATACGGGAGTAAGGCTTTTTTCTAACTTTGGAGTGTAGTGCTCCACCATATTGAGTACACGATTGGCTTCAGCTTCTAACCCCTTTGGAAACACAACAACAAACTTGTCTGACTCAACCTGATACCATTCAGTGCTGGGCGGAAATAACGAGCCGAATGAAGAAAAGCTTAGACATAATAATATCGTCCCTAATATTGCTCTCAGTTGCATGACCAATCCTGTTTAGTTATAAAAAAAGGAGTTCATTTAGACTCCTTTTTCACATTTTATGTTTAAATCATATTTTCTGTTTACATCACAGCTTCGTATTCTGGGCGATTTGATTTCGCAATTCGTAGTCTTGAGACTTAATTGGCACCCAGCCTTGTAAGTTATGCTTAATTAAGTTGCAGAGTAAATGTATGTGACTCGCTGAATCATTAAGGCATGGGATGTAATCATAGGTTTCACCGCCAGATTCTTCAAAGTATTCTCTGTTTTCCTGGCCAATTTCTTCGATGGTTTCTAAGCAATCTGAAGAGAATCCTGGGCAGATCAATTGCACGTTTTTTACACCACTTCCTGGCAGTGACTTTAGGGTCTCGTCTGTATAAGGCTTGAGCCACTCTTCGCGACCAAATCTGGATTGGAAGGTGGTTATGTATTCGTCTTCAGTTAACCCTAGATGTTCAGCTAACAGCCTCGAAGTTTTATGGCACTCACAGAAGTAGGGGTCACCGTTCAGTAAATAACGCTTAGGCACACCGTGATAGGTAAAAATCAGTTTATCGGGTTTACCCTTGGTTTCTTGGAAGCTAGTGATGGAATCTGCTAATGCGGCAATATATTCAGCATTGTCATGATAGTGGGTAATAAACCTAAGCTCAGGAATCCAGCGCCTGTTTTGAAAGTCCTGGGCGAGTGCGTCAAATGTTGAAGCTGTGGTGGCCGCCGAATATTGTGGGTAGAGTGGTAATACCAAGAGTTTTCTAACACCCGAGCTCATCATTTTATCCAGTGCTGAATCCACACTTGGCTGACCATAACGCATGGCAAATTCTACAACCAAATCATCACCGAACTCCCCTTGCAGTTGAGTTCGTATTTTGTCTGCTTGATTTTTAGTATGGAACAATAAAGGCGACCCTTGTTCAGTCCATACTTCCTCATAGGCTTTGGCGGATTTTTTTGGCCGCACGTTCAAAATAATTAGGTTAAGAATTAACCACCAGAGCAGCCTAGGAATTTCCACTACTCTGGGATCTGATAGAAATTGCTTTAAATAGGGTTTAAGAGCCTTGGCTGTGGGTGCTTCTGGTGTCCCTAGGTTGGTAATTAGCACGCCTACTTTATCTCTCTGGCTATGATTGAACGAGGTGTTACCTTTAAATTGGGCCATAGTTTTTACTTATAGTTTTAGCTCAGAAAACAGTATTTCAGCATAGAAATAAAAAGCAATCACAGTTACTGAAAGCTTTTACTTATCAATTGCTTTTCCCGGTTTTGGTTTGTTTGTTTTGATCACGCTGGGCTTCTTTTCTAGCGGCTTTCGCTTGTCGTTTCTCGGCAATGTTTGCTAGAGCGTCGGAACCAATATGAGTTTCACCTCGGGCTTTGGATAATTGAAGCTGCTTTTCTCTATCTCTGAATCGCTTCTTCTGAACTTCAGTTGTTTTATTAAAACAGTGATGACAACTAACACCTGCTTCATAATGCTCGTGGTTTTTATCTTCAGGTGTTAAAGGCAGCCGACAAGCATGACAAAGCTCATAATTACCGACCTCTAAGCCGTGCTTCACTGACACACGATTATCGAATACGAAGCAGTCCCCTTGCCAGAGCGAGTTTTCTTCAGGAACGTTCTCCAGGTATTTAAGAATGCCTCCCTTCAGGTGGTACACCTCATCAAAACCTTGCTCTTTTAAATAGGCGGTGGATTTTTCACAGCGAATGCCGCCAGTGCAAAACATAGCCACTTTTTGTTTTTTATTGGGGTCTAGGGTTTTATTGATGTAGTCAGGAAATTCCCGGAATGAGTCGGTGTGAGGGTTGATCGCATTTTTAAAAGTACCAATGCCAAATTCATATTCGTTGCGAGTGTCAATAAGAATGGTGTCAGGGTCAGATATCAAATCGTTCCAGTCTTCTGCCTCAACATAAGTACCGACTGACTTTCTTGGGTCAATGCCTTCAACACCCATGGTCACGATTTCTTTCTTGAGTTTAACCTTGGTTCTATAAAACGGCATTTCCCTGTCAAAAGATTCTTTATGGTCTAAATCTGCCAAGCGGCTATCGGATTTTAAAAACCTTAGTAGGCTGTCTATTCCATGGCGAGTGCCGGCAACGGTTCCGTTAATGCCCTCATTTGCGAGTAACAGGGTACCTTTAACCCCTAGCTCTTCCATGGTTTTAAGAAGCAGGGGTTTGAGTGCTTTGTAATCCTTCAGTTCTACAAATTTGTATAGGGCACAGACAACAATTTCGGACATAACTTTTTCCTCAACAGCCAGTCGGATCGTAAATCCGAAGCTGGGGTATAAAAATGGCGGCGGAGTGTACCAAATATGTCTGGGTGTCTGTAGTTTCTAAAAGTAATGCTGGTTCAACGATTCATATTCCCGCTTTCGCGGGATACTTAATTCAACTGCCTTACTTGTTCAGGTGTTTTGCCTGTCCAGTTATTAAAGGCTCTAAAAAAGGAATTGGAGTCTTGAAAGCCCAACAAAAAGGAAATTTCTGCCGGTGACATTTGGGAATTCTTCAAATAATGCTTTGCCAGTTCTTCCCGTGTTGAGTTCAATAGATTTTGGAAGTTGGTGGACTCATCATTCAACCGTCTCTGAAGGGTGCGCTTACTGACGGCCAATCGACTCGCAACAGCTTCAGCGGCTGTTTCACCTGCAGGCAACATCTCTAATAAAACGTTTTTTACTTTTTCAGTGAAGGTTGCAGATTGGTCGATGGCTGAAAGCTTTTTTTGCAATTCAGGCTCAAAGAAACTCCACATGGATGGGTTTTGTGTCAGGAATGGTTTTATTGCATCATTGGCTGAAAACTCGATTTGGGTTCTTGCGCCTATTTCTGGCTTTACTCCAAAAAACTCAACGTACTTTTCCAAAGGTTGAAATTCTCGGGTCCAGGTAATACTCAGTGGCTCGATATGTTCTCTAGTGGCTAATCGTGCCATTTTGGTAAAAAACACCAGTTCCATTGCCATAATTACATCAGGAATATGGCCGCTGTATTCATAGCATTCAAAATCTATCTTGGTGGCGTGGGCATTGATATCTAGATTTAAAATCAAGGGGCCAACCAATCGTTTAAAATGTTGCAACCGCTGTAAGCCAGTATTCATATCTTGGCTGCACAGGTAGGAAAATATTGGCGGTGAAAACGCTTCAGGAGAAATGGCTTCACCTATTTTTAAAGGGAGTTCTGGCCCGGCTGCTTTTTCCAAGCCAGTCCATAAACTGAAGTAGTCCGCTACTGAAAGCGTTGACTCCAGATTATCAAATAGCGCATCAGGCAAGCCCGATAGTCGCAAAACATCGGTTGGGTTTATCCCCATATCTCTGATCATGAGCGCCCAACCTGGATCTATTGAAAATCGAGTTGCCTGTTTCATAAGTCTCTCGTTTAACCTCACTTAACGGTGGACATAACAACCTTGTCGAAAATGCGATCACCAAACCATTTACGAATAAACATCATTGGCTTGGCAAACTGACCGCCGACATAACGGGTTTTCGGTTTTGGAGATCGCACAGCTTTTAGCATTAAGTTAGTAATGACGCTGGTTGGGGAGCCTTGCCCTTTTTCATAGGACTCCTTGGTTATGTTAGCCATTTTATTAGCCAGATCTCCATAGGCAGTAGATCCAGATCTCTCCAGCATTGGGCCAGTCATGACATCACCAAACTCAGTCAAAATAGCACCTGGCTCGATAACCACGACGTTAATACCAAACTGAGCGAGCTCTAAACGCAGGCAGTCAGACCAACCTTCTAGAGCGTGTTTGGTTGCATGGTACCAGCTGCCTAATGGTGTATACATTTTGCCGCCCATGGACGAAATATTAATGATGGTGCCGGACTTTTTCTCTCTCATCGCAGGCAGCAATAATTGAGTGAGTCTTGCTAGGCCAAAAAGATTGACTTCAAACTGGTAACGGGCATCGTCTATGGTGGTGTCTTCCATTGCACCGTACATACCAAACCCAGCATTATTGATGAGTACATCCACTGCACCGTGGTCTTGCTTAATTTGGTCGGCAACGGCTTGCACATCGGAGTCTTGGGTAATGTCCATTTTCACGGTAATGGCCCCTAGGGACTTTAAGTCGTCCATTTTGTCGATACGGCGGGCGGCCGCATAAACAGTCATGCCTTCTTCAATCAGTGCTTTCGCGAAATCTTTGCCCATACCAGAAGAGGCTCCGGTAACCAGTGCTACTTTGCTCATTTGAATCTCCTGTTTTTCACTCACGTTAGTTGCGCTTTGTTTTGTAGATGTGGTTTTGTTGATGTCTGATGATCATAGTAGTGAGTAAATGGTGACAGGTCACTTGCTGATTGCGCCAAAGATTATGCTAATTGTGCCAGGCGGTTTTCTGGAGTGCTTTAAACTAAGGGTTAAAAATAGGAAGGAAAGGACGATAAGAATAAATAGGGAAAAATAAGAAAGAGGCTTCTGCGACTTCTGCCCCTTTCTATTTCTATATCGTTGACTTAGGCAACGATATCTAGCAGCTCAACATCAAATACCAGTGTTGAGTAAGGGCCGATTTTTCCTCCAGCTCCACGCTCACCATAGGCTAGGTTATAAGGTACGTATAAACGCCACTTAGAACCAACGGTCATTAATTGAAGGGCTTCAGTCCAGCCTGCGATAACACCACCTACCGGGAATTCAGCAGGTTGACCACGGTCATACGAGCTATCGAATACATCACCATTAATTAACGTACCATGATAGTGAGTCTTCACTGTGCTGTCTTTAGTGGGCTTGTCGCCATCGCCTGTTGCCAGCACTTCATACTGTAAGCCTGAATCCGTCACAGTGACTTCATCACGCTTAGCGTTTTCCTCTAGAAACTTTTGGCCTTCCGCTGACAGCTCTTTGGCTTGTTCGGCTTGTTTTGCCTGTAGACGTTCATTGATTTCAGCGAAGGCTTTTTGCATTTCTTGATCTGCAACTATGCTGGCTGTGCCAGAGAATGCTTCTTTCAAACCGGAAACGAGAATATCAAGATTTAAGCCTTCAAAAGGCTGAGACTTCAGCTGATCACCCATTTGGCGACCAATGCCGTAGCTTACTATTTCTTCCACAGTGGTGGGTTTAGACATGGTTTTTACCTTAAGTCGGAAGGGATAAATGAAAGGGCGCGGAGTCTATCAGTCTTTAAGCGCTAGGGCGATTATTTGTTCGCCAGTTCCCAGGCTTCAAAACCGCCATCCAAGCTGTACACTTCCTGAAACCCTTTTTCCGAGAAAAATGCCGCCGCTTGCTGACTACTAATGCCGTGATAGCAACACACTACAATGGGAGTGGTCGACGGGGTGCTTTCAATTATTTCTTGGGCATTTTCGTTGGTGAGATGTTTTGAGCCTGGAATATGCGCGACGGAATAGGATTGTGGATCTCGAATATCCAGAACCTCATAGCTACCCGGTGTCATGGATTTCAATTCACTGACAGACAAATGTTTAAAAGACATAGGCTTCCTTTTTTAACCCAGAACCAGCCAAAGCGCGACACCGAACATAAGCGTACCGGCCACGCGATTTAGGGTTTTGACGTTTTGGTTATTTTTAAGTAGTTGACCCAGCCACTTTCCACCCGAAGTATAAAGCAGCAAACAAATGAACTCTAAAAGCAGAATGATGCTGATAAGTACGATTAATTGGCCAGATAGGGGTAAGTCTGGGTCAATAAATGGCGGGAACAGTGCAATAAAAAACGCCCAGCCTTTTGGATTAGCTACCGCCGTGACAAATCCCTGTGTAATCAACTCTGTTGGTTTGATCAATGCGCCATCTACCGGGTGTTCGCTGACTGCCATCTTGCCCTTCGACATCCAAAGCTGAATACCTAAATACGCTAGGTAACAACCACCGGCTATTTTAAAGGCCAAAAACGCGCTGGGATAAGTCAACATCACAGCGGCGACCCCAATCACACCGGCAAATGCAACTAAGCCGACGCCGACTAGCTCCCCGAGCATCATCCAAAGGGTTTTTCTCAAGCCAATGGTCATACCCAGGGACATAGCCAATGTCATGCACATTCCGGGAGTAATAGACACAAAAAAGAATGTGGGAATAAATAAAGTCAGAGTGGTCGCTTGGATCATCTAGCGTAGAAGGATTTACGGTAAGCCATTGAGTTTAATGCAGTAAGGGTTGAACTCAAGCAAATTAGTAGAGTCAGGGAAAAACCTGACTCTACTTGAATACAAATTGCTTATTTAACTGCTTCCACAACAGGCTCGTAAGCCGGTTCATCTGCTGTTTCAGCAACCTGTTCGGTGTAGATAACCTTGCCTTCAGGGTCAACAACCACAACGGCTCTAGATAATAATCCTACTAATGGACCCGTTTTGAAGCTGACACCGTAGTCTGATCCAAAGCTTGAGCTACGGAATGTTGAGCCAGTTTTAACGTTTTCGATACCTTCGGCACCACAGAAGCGATCAGCCGCAAAAGGCAGATCTGCTGAAACGCAGAGTACTGAGGTGTTTTCCAACTTAGATATCTCTTCATTAAAGCGGCGAACAGATGCGGCACAAGTACCAGTATCAATGCTTGGAAAAATATTCAGAACTAGATTCTGACCCTTATAATCTTCTAACGATGTGCTAGATAAATCGGTTTGTACAAGTTCAAAGTCCGGCGCTTGTGAGCCAATTTCCGGCAAAACGCCAACAGTTTCTACATCTTGGCCTAAAAATTTAATAACAGACATAATCAATCCTTAGTAAAACAGTTGGTCTTTAGGGTTCAACACAGAATATAAGGTAATTATTTGAGTTTGTCTCATCCCTAAAACCCAACAAAATTTAAGGCTATAAGGTAAAATCCTCTCTAAACCGCGACGGGGCAAGGACGCATGAAAGAAAGAAGAATTGGAAATAACGAACCTTTTACAATGACCATGCTAATGACACCAGATTTAGCCAATTTTTCAGGCAAGGTTCATGGTGGTGCATTGTTAAAACTTTTAGACCAAGTGGCCTATGCTTGTGCCAGTCGATTTTGTGGTCAATACGTGGTGACCTTGTCTGTTGACCAAGTAATGTTTAAACAAGCAATACATGTTGGTGAGTTGGTTACTTTTAAAGCCAGAATCAATCATGTTGGAAGATCTTCGATGGAAGTAGGAATTAGAGTCGAAGCAGAAAATATTCAAAAAGGTGACGTTCGCCATACGAACACTTGCTACATCACCATGGTGTCAGTAAACGAAGATGGTAAATCTTGCCCAGCACCAAAGTTGCCATTGAAAACCCCCAAAGAAAAAGCTCGTTTCATTGCCGCACAAATTCGAAAAGAAATTAGGAAGGAGCACCACGAACGAATGGAAAGGGTTCGGGATCAATGGTCTAACAATTCTCAAAACCTAGACCCAGAAAAAATTGCTGCCGAGTTAGAAAGAATCCGCAAAGGAAACAGTTAGTAAAAACTAGTTACTAGTTAATTGGTGCCAGCTCTAACTATTGAAAATTAATTTTTAACTAGAGCTGGTTTATTAGTTTGTTGTTTACTAAATAAAGCTTTATGAAATAGCTTGATTGAAAAACTTAATCCTCTTAAATATCAGCATATCCAAAATGAGTAATATCAAAAGGACTGCTGCACTCAATGGAACCACGATTGAACAAACAATCATTAAGATACTGGCTCCTTTCCAAAGGGAAAAGTTTTTCGGCAGTGGAGGCGCAACCAATGACTTGGCGTTATTGGGTCGCCGTTTCCACCATGCGAAAAGACTCGCAACACACATTAAAATAATGAGCAAACAGAAAGCAATATTTAGGAATAGATTCCAGACACCCATATCCCCTTGATGCAATGCCACACCTGCTGCCATAGACTTAGCCATCAAACTGTATTCATCCCAACCTATGTCTACCAAAATCTTTCCGGTATATTGATCCACATGCATGGTTCGGTCATTTCTTGCATCCTTAATATCTCCACTCATGGTGTCTGCACTAATGGTGTACACAGCTGTCAGATCTTTTGGAATGGCAATCTGGTATTGAGTAAAGCCAACTGCCTCTGCAAGAATGTTGATGGAATCAATATCAATTTCATAGCCATTAGGAATGCCTTCGATACCTGCATCCGATCCTGACATGGGTAATAGGGTTTGTTCCAAATTCCAGGGTACTTCTTCCACTGCTCCCCGATTTAGTGACGCATGAGTCTCATCAGAAAGTGGCACATTATTCCACTTCTCTGCGGGAAAACTGTTCCAGCCTTGTACTAATTGCGAACCCCAAATTCCACTCCAAGATAAGCCAGTAAAGACAAAGAGAATTAAAATTACAGACAGGTATAGGCCTAATGTGCTGTGCAAGCTTTTATAGAAGCCACGGGAGTTGGACACTTTCTCTGGTACAAAAGCATGTCGTTTTTGATTAGCTGTTCTCGGCCACCACATATATAAACCCGTGACGATGAGTAAAAAGGTAAAACCCGCTGCTAGTTCAATTAACCCATCTCCAAACTTACCCATAAAGAACTCGCCATGAATATCATTGCCAATGGCTTCTATGGATTGACTTGGATTGAGATCACCCAGTACTGCTCCAGTGTAAGGGTCAACATATACTCTTAGATCATTGCCTTCTGCGTCTGTTACATAAAACTGACTAGAGCGATTACTGTTTAGTGGTGGTATAAATTCGTTAACGCTGTTTTCTCCATATTCAGCTTCAACATTTATTAATTGCTGGCTAATGGGGATGGATTGTTGCTGGGGTTCTACATATATCTTTTCTGAATGTTGAGCCTCTTCAATGTATGGCCCAATCAGCATCATCAAGCCTGTAATGGAAAGCATAATTAAAAATGGAATACTGAAAAGCCCTGCATAAAAGTGCCAGCGCCAAACGCTTAAGTAGAATTTTTTATTAGGCTCTGGTTTTTCTTCGGGTAGGGTTGGTTCCACAGTTATCTGTGTCATGGTTCTATCTCCTAAGTTATGTTTTAAATTGTTTTTGTTGTTAGGAGTAGGTGGGAGGGGCTCTCAACCACAATGAATAAATAAATTTTGGTGAGCTATTCTCAGAAGGAAAAGCAAAAACCGATTGGTAATAAACATCCAACTCAGTAAGCATTGGGCATTTATAGTCTGAGCTGGAAATTTTAAAACTACATACTGCGCAGCGTTCAGAGTTTTGACCAGAACCAGATTCGGTATCAACAGTGACAGAAACCCCAAACACTGAACATAAGGGAGTTAAAGAGAGGTCTTCATGGGTCACGCTTAACACAGGCATAGACAATTGCCAGCCAATGAGTGCGACCCAGATATAAGCTATGAGATGTCTGTTGCGTTTGGTAATAGGCATTTATACGCAATTAAGTCGTTAACAAATTAATTATCCCTCAGCAGACGTAAATTTCAATGAATTAGTTTTCTAGAATGCAAACTATGACTTTTCAGATAGTACAAGTTTTGAATAGATAGAAATTTTTTACATTCGAAAATCGAAAGTTATTTTTAAGTGTTATGGTTTTTGGCTATCCAGCGATCTAATGAGTTAGCAAATTTTTGTTTTTCTTTCGGGCCGAATGGTGGAGGCCCACCTGAAATTTGTTGGGTGCTACGAAGCTCTTCCATTAAATCCCGCATGGCTAAACGCTGACGTATATTGGCCTCTGTATAGGTTTCACCTCTAGGATTAATGGCGGTGACGCCTTTTGCGACAATTTCCGCAGCTAAGGGAATATCCTGTGTGATGACTAAGTCGCCTAATTCGCACCTTGCGGCAATTAGGTTGTCAGCAACATCAAAACCTTTCTCAACTTGTATTGAATTAATTTGAGGGTAGGGCGGCACAGACAAGCTTTGATTGGCTACTAAAGTCACTGGAATTTTTGTTCGCTCAGAAGCTTTATAGAGTACTTCCTTTACCGCTACCGGGCAGGCGTCTGCATCGACCCATATGTGTGTCACTATGATTCTCCCGAATAGTTGTTTTCCAATTCTTTTTGTTTTTTCTTCGCGTTATTTTTGAACCAAGGGTAACTGAGATAACCAATGATTAATCCCGAAAGTACGCCACCCAGATGAGCCGAGTTGTCGATAATAGGTATCAGGAAACCAATGCCTAGGTTAATCGCGATGAATACGAGTGTGCCTTTGAAAAACTGATTTCTAATTTGCTTGCGGAATAAATCTGTTGTGAGCAGTGCTAAGAAAAAGCCATATAGACCAAAAATAGCTCCAGACGCTCCTACGCTAGGTACTGGTTGTTCAAGATTTGCCAACACACTGGCTAACCCAGCACAAATGCCAGTCACCAAATAAAGCGCCAAGTATTTAAACTTGCCCAAAAATGGCTCTACATAAACTCCAATGTTTAACAATACCAAGGTATTGAACACCAAATGAATCAAGCCGCCATGCAACACCAAAGAGGTAATCAAACGCCACCATTGGCCATCCAAAGTGTGTGGCGCAAAGTTGGCTCCCAATTGATAAAGCAATGGCCCAGGAAACCACATGATCTGGCCTGAAATCAAAACCAATAGGATGAAAATGGCAATATGAATATAAGTGAGTATGGGGGTGATAAGATATTGGCGGTGGGGGATTAATAGATTGGGCATCGAACGTCTAAAATAATTTCAGAATAAATAGATAAGTTTGAGCATATTCTGAATGATCTGATTATTCAGCTCAATCACTGTATTTCACGAGTTTTATAACATTGCAATTAAAGCTGAAATACGTATAATCGCCGCTCTTTTTTCTGGCTACAGCCCCCGAATCATCAGGGTTTAGCATCGGAAAATACCCTTAACCGCTACTCTTTATTGGGTAGCACGAGTTAACGGTAGGTGATTTCAAAGCCTACCCTATGCAGGAGAACGCGATGGTAACTATCCGTTTATCACGTGGCGGTTCTAAAAAGCGCCCGTTTTACCACCTGACCGTAGCTGACAGCCGCAATCCTCGCGATGGCCGCTTCATCGAACGTGTTGGTTTCTTTAACCCTATTGCTCGTGGTCAGGAAGAACGCCTTCGCGTTGACCTGGGTCGCGTAGACTACTGGGTAGAGAAAGGTGCACAGGCTTCTGGCCGTGTATCTCAGTTAATTAAAGAATACCGCAAAGCACAGGCTTAATTGCCTGCGTCTGTGTGGAGTTAAGGAAAGTGAGTCAGCCAGACGAATTCGTTTTACTGGGTAAAGTCACTTCTCCTTACGGCATTAAGGGTTGGGTAAAGGTGTATTCCTATACTGACCCAATGGATCAGATATTGGACTACCAGGACTGGTTCCTGAAACTGAATGACAAGTGGACGCCTATTGAGGTGGACAAGGGTCGGAGCCACGGTAAAGGCATGATTGCCCATATCGTTGGTTGTGACGACCGCGACGCTGCCCTCTCTTATGGCGGCGCCGAAATCGCCATTAAACGCGATCAGTTACCCGAACTTGATGAAGGTGACTATTACTGGCATCAGTTGGAAGGGTTGAGAGTCAAGACTCTCGACAATCAGGATCTGGGTAAAGTCAGCTATATGATGAGTGCTGGAACAGCTAACGACGTATTGGTGGTTAAAGGCGATGCCAAGGCTATTGATTCGGAAGAGCGCTTGATTCCGTACCTGCCAGAAAGCACGGTTAAAGAAGTTAGCCTTGAAACTGGCACCATAAGGGTCGATTGGGACCCTGAATTTTGAGTTAGGCAACACTGTGTGGTTTGGAGTGGTCAGTCTGTTCCCGGAAATGTTCAGGGCTATAACTGACAACGGTGTTTCTGGTAGGGCTGTCAAAAACGGCCTATTAGAAGTGGATTTCTGGAATCCCAGAGATTACACCCACGACCGACACAACACAGTGGATGACCGCCCATTTGGCGGAGGCCCGGGAATGGTAATGAAAGTTCAGCCATTGCAGGATGCCATCCAAAGTGCCAAGGCGGCAGCCAGTCACAAAGACGGTAAAAAGGCCAAAACCATCTATCTTTCCCCTCAGGGAAGAAAAATGGATCAGGCTGGAATCGTTGAACTGGCGCAAGAAGACAAGCTGATACTGGTTTGTGGGCGTTACGAAGGTATCGACGAGCGTCTGATCGAAGCAGAAATTGACGAAGAATGGTCACTGGGTGATTTTGTGTTATCCGGTGGCGAACTGGCAGCCATGGCCATGATGGATTCCATCAGCCGACAGGTTCCAGGAGTTCTGGGTCATCAAGCATCAGCGGCCGAAGACTCGTTTGCCGAAGGGCTTTTAGATTGTCCTCACTACACAAGACCTGAAGAATTTGCCGGGCAACAAGTGCCCGAGGTTCTGCTAAGTGGCCACCATGAGCGAATACATCATTGGCGGCATAAACAAGCGCTTGGTCGTACCTGGTTAAGAAGACCAGATCTGTTGTCGAAAATTGAGTTAACTCAGGAACAGCAGAAACTGTTAAAAGAATTCAAGCATGAGTATTCCTCTGCTAGGAAATCGGAGCTTAAAAATGAGCAATAAAACCAACATTATTCAGCAGATAGAATCTGAACAGCTGAAAGCGGACCTGCCAGAATTTGGCCCAGGTGACACTCTAGTTGTACAGGTAAAAGTAAAAGAAGGTGACCGTGAGCGTCTGCAGGCGTTCGAGGGCGTATGTATTGGCAAACGTAACCGTGGTCTGGGTTCTTCTTTCACAGTACGTAAAGTTTCTCACGGTGTTGGCGTTGAGCGTACTTTCCAGTCTCACAGCCCAATGGTTGCAGAGATTGAAGTGAAACGTCGTGGTGACGTTCGTCAGAGCAAGCTGTACTACCTACGTGAGCGTTCAGGTAAATCTGCACGTATTAAAGAGAAGCTGGCTAAACAGTAATTTGAATTGCTGCGTTGAACATCGAGGTAACTCATTGTTCGGTCAGATTAACGTAAAAGGCTACCCCAGGGTGGCCTTTTTTGTATCCGATACTGGTTACGGATCAATACAGGAACTTTTCGTCGTTCAAACTATCTGATTTGTCTGTAAAATGCGCGCATCAAAGCCTTGCCCTATCTTAGGCAGCAAGGGGCTAATAGGAGAAAACCATTGAAGAAGCTTTTTGTTATATTTTCAGCCGTAATCGTTTTTGGAATGACCGCCCTCGGGGTCATAGCGGCCGATTCGGTTAAAGATGCTGAATATGTTGAGCCAAAGGCCGACGCCGTCGAAGTACCAGCTGACGTGATCACTTATTTAGAGGAAGTGTTGGCGCCAATCGCTGCCCAGGTTCCGATCAGCAAAATTTCACTCTCTGGTATGCCTGGAGTTTATGAAGTTGTGCTGGGTAATGAACAGTTGATTTATATTAACGAGCAAGGTAGTCACTTTGTGGTGGGAGATTTATACTCGCTAGAGGGCGGCAAATTGGCAAATCTATCTGAGAAAGCTAGAGAGGAAGCGGAACAGGCATTTGCTTCAGTTAGATTTGAAAAGATGCAGGTACTCAAGCAAGAAGATCTTATCGTTTTTCCAGCTGAAGGGGAGACGAAAGCGGTCGTTACCGTTTTCACAGACATTGACTGCGGATACTGTAGAAAGCTTCACTCTGAAATTGAAGGTTACAACAAAGCAGGTATTGAGGTTCGCTACGCAGCCTTCCCACGTGCAGGTGTTGGCAGCAACTCATATAACAAATACGTCAATACTTGGTGTGCAAGCGACAAACTGGTTGCAATGACTGATGCGAAAAAGCTTAAGCCTGTTCCCGCTGCTGAGTGTGAAAACCCTGTTGCCCAGCAGTATCAGTTAGGTCAGGAAATTGGAGTGAAAGGTACTCCAGCAATCGTCACTGGCGACGGTACCCTAATTCCAGGTTATCTACCTCCAGACCGTTTGGTAGAACGCCTTGGTTTGAATTCAGACGTTTAACTCTCTGATTTTTAAGGCCTATTACTTGAAATTTTCAGGTTTAGGCCTAATCCTGCCACATATCACTTCCTGTTGATTGACACCCCATAACTGCATAAGTATTGTTCCCCATCCGGTGAGTTTGAGTTGGTTCATTACCCATAACTAATGGTTATGACAGCCTAATGAATACGCTTCTCAAGCCGTGGTTTGAATTAATCATAAGTACAATGAGGATAGTAATTTGAAACCCGTAAATGTTGGCCTTTGCGGCCTGGGTACCGTAGGTTCTGGCACTTTTAACGTATTTAACCGTAACATCGACGACATTTGCCGTCGTGCTGGCAGACCCATTCGAATTACGACCGTGGCTGCCAAGAGCCTCAATCCTTCTTGTGATACCTCCTCAGTAACTGTGACTGACGACGTTTTTAAGGTGACCCGCGATCCCGAAGTCGATGTCGTGGTTGAATTGATAGGTGGTTATGGCATCGCTAAAGACTTAGTGCTGGATGCGATTGCTAATGGCAAGCATGTTGTGACTGCTAACAAAGCGCTGATCGCAGTGCACGGTAATGAAATTTTCAAAGCTGCGGAAGAGAAGGGGGTTACCGTTGCATATGAAGCAGCGGTTGCCGGCGGTATCCCTATTATCAAGGCTCTTCGCGAAGGGTTGGTAGCAAACCAAGTCAATTGGCTGGCTGGCATCATTAATGGAACAGGTAACTTCATTCTCACAGAGATGCGCGATAAAGGTCGTGACTTTGCAGATGTTCTTAAAGAAGCGCAAGAACTTGGGTATGCGGAAGCAGATCCCACATTCGACGTAGAAGGTATTGATGCTGCCCACAAGCTTACCATTCTCGCATCCATTGCATTTGGTATCCCCTTGCAATTCGAGAAAGCTTACACCGAAGGCATCAGTAAAATTACGCCAGCTGATGTTTCCTATGCTGAAGAGCTGGGTTACCGAATTAAACACCTGGGTGTGACTCGTAAGACCGAAAAAGGCATTGAGTTACGGGTGCATCCAACTCTGATTCCAGAAAAACGACTGATAGCTAACGTAAACGGTGTTCTGAATGCTGTTTTGGTTGAAGGTGATGCAGTTGGGCCAACCATGTACTACGGTCCTGGTGCCGGGGATGAAGCGACAGGTTCTTCTGTAATCGCTGATATTGTCGACGTTGCTCGTGAAGTTGAAACTGAACACGCCGTACCTCACCTTGGTTTTGCCGATCGCACAACAGATCTCCCTGTTCTCGATATCGAAGATGTTGTCACAGGCTATTATCTAAGAATAGATTGCAAAGACGAAGTGGGTGTAATGGCGAAGGTAGCTCAAGTGATGAGTGAAGGTGAAATCAACATCGAAGCCATTATCCAAAAAGAGCCCGCTGAGGGCGAAAAAGATGTGCCACTGATTTTGCTAACCCAGCCAGTTCTAGAAAAGAATATGAATGACGCGATCGTTAAACTGGAAGCGTTAGATGCAGTTACCAATCCAGTCACCCGAATTCGAATGGAAGCATTAGACGGGTAATTTTTTAAAAGATTAATAAAGCCCGGTTAGATTAGTATTCAACCGGGCTTTTTAGATGGTGATCAAAAAAAGCTCACCATCAAGGAGATGATTAAGTGAAATACATAAGTACTCGAGGACAAGCACCAGAGCTTGATTTTGAAGAAGTATTACTAGCAGGCTTAGCCAGTGACGGTGGGCTGTACGTACCAGATGAGCTGCCATCATATTCGCTGGACGAAATTCGCAGTTGGCGTGAGCTGCCTTATCACGAGCTGGCATACAAGATCGTATCCCCGTTTATTGGCGATGCCGTTGAAGAGCAGGCGTTAAAAGACATGATCAAAGACACTTATGCTGGCTTTGCTCATTCGGCTGTCGCGCCATTGGCTCAGATTGATCACAACGAATACGTGTTGGAGTTATTCCACGGCCCAACATTGGCGTTTAAAGATTTTGCACTACAACTGTTAGGTCGCCTGTTGGACTATGTTCTTGAAAAGCGTGGTGAGAAAGCGGTCATCATGGGTGCTACTTCAGGTGATACTGGCTCAGCCGCCATCGAAGGTTGTCGCCGCTGCAAAACCATTGATATCTTCATATTACATCCATACAACAGGGTTTCTGAAGTACAACGCCGACAAATGACTACCATTCCAGGGGACAATATTCATAACCTTGCGATTGAAGGTAACTTTGATGATTGCCAAAGCATGGTTAAGGCCAGTTTTCGAGATCAAAGTTTCTTAGCAGATGGGCGTCGACTGGTTGCTGTGAATTCCATCAACTGGGCCCGTATCATGGCTCAGATTGTTTACTATTTTTATGCTTCACTGAACTTGGGTGGGCCAGATCGTAAGGTCGCGTTTTCGGTTCCGACAGGTAATTTTGGGGATATTTTTGCTGGCTATCTTGCCCATAAAATGGGACTCCCCATTGACCAATTAACGATAGCCACCAACCAGAACGATATATTACACAGGTTTATGAGCCAGAACCTGTATAAGAAAAATCCGTTAGAACATACTCTTTCACCGTCAATGGATATTGTGGTTTCTTCTAACTTTGAGCGGTTGTTGTTTGACCTGTTTGATCGTGATGGTCATGCCATTGCAGATCTAATGGACAAAATGAACAATGAAGAAGTGTCTATTGAAGAAGATCGCATGGCTCGCGCTAGAGAAATGTTCGACAGTTATGCATTAAATGATGAAGTTACTTGTCAGACCATTTCTCAGGTATTTGGAGAGAGTGAATACTTACTCGACCCACATACCGCCATCGGTGTGAAAGCCGCTAGAGAAACTCGTCGAAATAAAGATGTACCCATGGTGACGTTGGGCACAGCACATCCAGTTAAGTTTGCAGATGCTTGCACGAAAGCGGGAATGCAATATCCCGAGCTACCAGCCCATTTGTCAGACTTGCTAGAACGGGAAGAGAAATATACCGTGTTGCCAAATGATATGACTAAGGTTCAAGGTTTTATTGCTGAAAATCTGTCTAAGTAGTATTTCATCTAAATAGTGTTAGCAGAAAATTAAAACAGCATTCAAATTTTAATTTGAATGCTGTTTTTTATAAATCATCTTCCAGAACAATTTGTCTTTTTGAACTACTTACTTTTGAGAGTACTGGCAAATACTTAGCCTCCAGTTCAGACCTTTTAATTTTCATGGTTGGGGTCAATAGTTCGTTCTCTATCGTCCACTCTTCGTTTCCAACCACCATATGGCTAATTTTCTCATGACTTTCCAATTCAAGATTCACTGTATTTAAAGTGGTTTCCAAACTCACTTTAATTTCTGATTCAGTTAAATCTGCAATTGATTCTTGCGAGAGCACAGCAACAGCTACTGGTTGAGCCAAGCCTGTACCCATAATACAAATTTGTTCAATTAAAGGGTTGTCTGCAAATGCGGCTTCAATAGGTACGGGTGCAATGTATTTGCCTTTTTCTGTTTTGAATAATTCTTTAACCCGTCCAGTAATTCTATAACCATTGAGTTCATTATCCCAATGGCCTTTGTCACCTGTTTTAAACCAGCCATCGTAAGTAAAAGCTTCTGCGGTTAAATCAGGTTGAAGGTAGTACTCGGTAAATAAACCTGGGCTCTTAATTTCAATTTCCCCAATATCTGAAATTCGGATTTCGGTACCTGGAACAGGTTCACCTATGGTGCCGATTCTATTAATGTCAAAAGGAAAGTTTGCGCAGGAAAAGCCTGCGGTTTCTGTGAGTCCCCAGCCTTCACAGATGTTAATTCCCAATTTTCGATACCAGTTTATGGTGGCAGGCGATATAGGGGCAGAACCAGACGCGATAGTTCGCGCATCGCCTAGGCCCAATGCAGTTTTAATTTTTCTAGCAGCTATTGATTTAATTCCAGGAATGGCCAGTAATATTTTCAGTTTTGTGGGAGATAATTTCCCGTGAACACCTGACTGAAATTTTTTCCAAAGCCGTGGTACAGAAACAAATAAAGTTGGCTTTGCTCTGGCTAAATCTGTTTGGAACGTATCTAAGCTTTCTACAAAATAAACCTGTGGCGAACAATAAAGGGCGCTGCCTTGAACCAGCGCTCGTTCAGTGATGTGGGCTAATGGTAGGTAGGAAACCACTCTATCTTCACTGAAAAAGCCTATGTAATTGGCGTTGGTTTCACACGCATATGAATAGGCTTGGTAAGTAATGACTACACCTTTAGGAGCACCTGTACTACCACTGGTATAGATGATGGAAAAAACATCGTCCATAGATGGTTCATAAATGTCATCAATGGAGTCAAAGTTAATGACATCTTGCCAGTCATGATGACACTCCATCGTGGCATAGTTCATGGATATACGCTGAATTTCATCACCCACGCCAGGTTCTTGAGTGCTCCAATTGTCCAGCTTACCAACGAATATTGCTTTTGCTTGACTGTGTTCTAACACATAGGAAATGGTTTTGCTGCTAGCGGTTGGATAAATTGGAATAGAGATTATGCCAGCCATCATCATGGCCCAATCAGCGATGAACCATTCAGCACAGTTTTTCGAAAATAGGGCAACCTTATCACCCGGTTGATATCCCTGACTTTTTAAAAAGCCTGCGATACTTAAGCAGTACTGATAAATGGTTTGCCAATTATAAGCATCAAGCTGGCCGCCATCACGAGGCTGGTGGAGGAAATTAAAATTGGGTTTGGTTTTATTCCAGTGTTCTAGAAGTTGAAGAGGAGTTCTATAGTTGCTCATGTGCTGCCCGGCCTTTTAGCTCTTATTGGCCGGGCTAGCGTTAAGCCCAGCGCTTAGTTTAACAGCTGAACACTAAACCAGCTTTGGTCATCGGTCCAGCTACACTGATTTTCCCAACCCGCTTTTTTCGCGATATACCCAAAACTGTTTAAGCTGTATTTATGGGAGTTTTCGGTATGAATCGACTCAGACTTTTTAAAGGAAATGGAATGATCACCAATATTCACCACTTGATCCGTTAGGCTAATCAGGTGCATTTCAATTCTTTGAAGGTCTTGATTAAAAATAGCTCTATGCTTGAATTTTGCCAGATCAAAATCACCATCAAGCTCTTTATTAATGCGTGTAAGCAGGTTGAGGTTAAATTCAGCAGTGACGCCCTCTTTGTCATTGTAAGCTGCTTCTAAAATTGGAATGGGTTTTACTAGGTCAATCCCAATTAACAGTTTTCCGTTTGGCCCAGCTAGTTCTCGTATTTCGGTCAGTATTTCTATGGCTTCTTCTTGAGTGAAGTTTCCAAGACTAGAACCCGGGTAATAAACAATTCGATTATTGTTAACCAATAGTGGCTCAGGTAAATCAAAGTCTTGAGTATAATCGGCTTCGATGGGATAAATGGCTAAGTCTGGATATCTTAAGTGTAGATCCTCGGAAATAGATTTTAGATGCTCACCTGAAATATCAATGGGGCTATAGCCATCCAAATCTTTTAATTTATCTAGAAGCGTTCTGGTTTTAATGCTGCTGCCACTGCCATATTCAATTAAATAACTGTCAGGATTAAAGTGAGCTGTAATTTCTTTAACGTACTTTCTGACAATTGCTATCTCTGTACGAGTGGGGTAGTACTCTTCTAACTCACAAATCTTGTCATAAATTTTTGAGCCTGCTTCGTCATAGAAATACTTGCAAGGTAATGTTTTTTGATCAGAGGTTAATCCATTAATGACATCTGTCATGAATTCATTTTGGGGTGGCAGTGTTTTCTTAATGGGTTGAGCTGTCATAGGTCCCTCGCGAGTCGTAGGCCAGAAAATTGCCAGCGGGCATCCGCTGGAAAGAAGTTTCGATAAGTGTGTCTGATATGATCAAGAGAGGTTGCACAAGAACCGCCTCTTAACACGTATTGGTTGCACATAAATTTTCCATTGTATTCGCCTATGGCGCCGTCAGCGGGTTTAAACCCTGGGTAAGGTGAATAGCTGGATGATGTCCATTCCCAGACATCGCCAAACATTTGTTGAAGCTTATTGGAAGGATCAGCGTGTGCAATAGGGTTAAATATTTCATTGTTGGCAAAATTGCCTTCAATGCCCACCTGTTTTGAGGCCACCTCCCATTCAAACTCCGTGGGCAAACGGGCATTAGCCCAGCGGGCGAATGCATCTGCCTCAAAAAGGCTTAGGTGACTAACAGGTGCAGACAAATCCAGATTTTTTAAACCCTGTAGTGTGAACTCAAGGAAAGTTCCGTCTTGCATCCGCCAATAAAACGGATGAGACAGTTGGTGTTTAGTTAGCCAAGACCAACCCTCAGATAACCAAAGCTCTGGTCTTTTGTATCCATCATCTTCAATAAACTCTAAATAATCTTGATTACTGACCAACCGATTGGCGAGTTGAAATGATGGCACTATTTGTTGGTGGACTGGGCCTTCATTGTCATAATGAAAACTTTGTTCCGTGAACCCAATCTCAAAGGCTCCACCCTGAAAGTCATGCCAACTGATTGGGGTTAAAGACCCAGATTCATTGAATCGCGACTCTTTATAAACCGGGTAGGTTGGATTAATCGAGAACACATGTTTTATATCGGTGAGCATCAGTTCTTGATGTTGTTGTTCATGATTTAATCCGAGCAATAGGGTGTCAGCGTTAGCAGGGCCTGTGGGTTGGTTCATCCACTGGACCATGGCGTTATCAACATAGTCTCTGTATTCAAAAACTTGTTTTACAGTTGGTCTGGTGAGTAAACCCCTGTGAGGTCTGGGAAACTGTTCACCAATGCCGTTGTAATATGAATTAAATAAATATTCGAATTGTTCGTTAAATGGTCGGTAGTTGGTTGAAGAGGGTTTAAGAATGAAGGTTTCAAAAAACCAAGTTGTATGGGCCAAATGCCATTTCGTCGGGCTGACATCTGGCATGGATTGCACAACAAAGTCTTCAGTTTCCAGGGGTATACACAGTTTTTCAGTGAAATTACGAACCTGTTGATACTGCCCTAACAGATCCGAAGGGGTAAATCCGGTCATAATAATCCTTATTTTTAAGACCGCAGGACAACTAGAGACCCAGTGATAGTTGAGTCTGCTCTCTGCACAAGTCTGTTCAAGGTAGCCAATTAACTGGCTCACTACAAACTAACAAGCTCACAATATAAAAATATGACAAAATAGTGTTAGTCGATTCACAGCATTAGAAAACCATTCCTAAAAATAGTTCGTTTCAATTTTATGACTTCTCAAGCTAAAACCATTTGTAGACGCCAACACAAAGTTTCCAGTGACCATTTGCCAGACAGTCTGGACCCTGTTCTTAGAAATGTGTTTTTAAATCGAGGCATTACTGCAGAGAGTCAGTTAGTAAAAAATACCGGTCAATTGTTGTCCTATAAATCGCTACGGGGTATTGATGAAGCAGCGGATTTGCTCGCTACTGCAATTACCGAAAGATGGCGGATACTGATAGTAGGGGACTTTGACGCAGATGGAGCGACATCAACGGCGCTGTCTGTTCTTTCCTTGCGAGCCATGGGGGCAGAGCAGGTCGATTACTTAGTGCCGAACCGATTTGAGTTTGGCTATGGCTTAAGTCCAGAGATCGTAGCAGTGGCCGCGGAACGCCAACCGCATCTGATTATGACGGTGGATAACGGCATCTCAAGTATTGAAGGTGTTCAAGCTGCTCGCGACATGGGCATTAAAGTATTAGTCACAGATCACCACTTACAGGGCGAACAACTGCCGACAGCGGATGCTATTGTGAATCCAAATCAACATGGCTGTGAATTTCCGAGCAAAGCAGCTTGTGGCTGTGCTGTTGCTTTTTATGTGCTTACGGCTTTAAAAGCCAAATTGAAAACTCAACAGTGGTTTCAAACCAAGGCCATTCCTGAACCTAATATGGCTGACTTTTTAGACATTGTTGCCCTTGCAACCGTGGCAGACGTTGTACCCCTTGACCATAATAATCGGATATTCGTGCATCAAGGCATTGCGCGGATAAGGGCAGGTAAAGCGCGTCCAGGTATTCTGGCAATACTCGAAATTGCAGGGAAAAAACTGAGAGGTGTTGCTGCCTCTGACCTCGGGTTTGCAGTCGGCCCAAGACTTAATGCTGCAGGCCGCTTGGATGATATGTCGATGGGCATAGAATGCTTGCTCGCTGACGACAGTTATCAAGCCAAAGAGCTTGCGATTCAACTCGATGAAATGAATCAAGACCGAAAAGCCATTGAATCTGGAATGCAGGAACAAGCTCTTGAATACCTTAGGCAATTTCGTGAAGTGGATAATCCGGAGCAACTGCCTTGGGGGGTGAGTCTTTTTGAACAGGACTGGCATGAAGGGGTGATCGGAATTTTGGCTTCAAGAATTAAAGATCGCTTGCATAGACCTGTGATTGCCTTCGCCCAGGCTGAAAATGGCATGGTAAAAGGTTCAGCTAGATCCATTCCTGGTTTTCATATTCGAGATGGCTTGGATGCGGTGGCGAAAAAGTATCCTGAAGTACTGAGTAAGTTTGGTGGGCATGCGATGGCGGCAGGGTTATCTGTACCCGCTGAATATTTTGATACTTTCAAAAAGGCCTTCGATGATGAAGTTCGAGCTCAACTAAATGAACAGGATTTAGTGGCACAGGTCATGTCCGATGGTGCGCTGCCGCAACACGGCTTTACCCTAGAAATGGCCACGTTGCTTCGAGATTCAGGGCCCTGGGGCCAAGCGTATCCAGAACCTACCTTTGATGGCGAATTCAAATTAATTCAGCAAAAAATATTGGGTCATAAACACCTGAAACTGGTGGTCAGTCCAGTGAATTCAGATTTATTGTTTGATGCTATCGCGTTTAACGTGGATTTAGATATTTGGCCCAGTGAAATTGATCATGCGATTATCGTGTTTAAGCTCGATATCAATGAATTTAGAGGCAATATAAGTTTGCAGCTGATGGTGGAATATATAGAGCCCAAGCTTAATTAATTTTGAAATAGTCGATATTTTAGTGGTTAGCCAGCTGTATTTTATTAAAACTTATAAAAATCATACGGTTAATCATTTTATACCTACTATTTATTTAGTTATTTCGATAAAATCCCGCGCCTTCTGTACTAAGGTTATAATCCTAAATTTAATAACCGAATATCTTTAAAATAATTAAGGCAATCATCGTGGAAGTAAATCCAATTCGCGAAACTATCAAAGACCTGTTAGCCCGCACAGACGTGCTTAGGGGGTATCTTTGACTACGACAACAAGAAAGAGCGTCTGGCTGAAGTAGAGTTATTGTTAGGTGACTCTGCAGTATGGGACGACCCTGATGCTGCTCAAAAACTAGGTCAGGAAAGATCTTCCCTCGAAGCGGTTGTACAAACAATAGACAATATGATGGAAGGTCTTAATGACTCAACAGACCTTCTAGATATGGCCGTCGAAGAAAATGATACGGCCGCAGTACAAGATATTGAAGCTGAGCTATCCAGCCTAACAGCCCAGTTAGAGAAGCTGGAATTTCGTCGTATGTTCAGTGGCGAAATGGACGCCAATAACGCTTATTTAGATATTCAAGCAGGGTCTGGTGGCACTGAAGCCCAGGATTGGGCTGAAATGATTTTGCGTATGTATCTTCGTTGGGGTGAGGCAAAAGGCTTTAAAACCGAATTAATGGAATGTTCGGCGGGTGAAGTAGCAGGAATTAAGTCAGCCACTATCTATTTTCAAGGTGAATATGCTTTTGGCTGGCTTAGAACTGAAATCGGCGTTCATAGATTGGTAAGAAAGTCGCCGTTTGATTCGGGTAATCGCCGTCATACTTCTTTCTCATCTGTGTTTGTGTCACCAGAAGTAGATGACAATATCGACATTGATATAAACCCAGCGGATCTGCGTATTGATGTGTATCGAGCGTCCGGTGCCGGTGGTCAGCACGTTAACAGAACTGAATCTGCTGTGCGTATTACCCACTTGCCAACCAATACTGTGACTCAGTGTCAAAACGATCGCTCACAACATAAGAACAAAGACCAAGCCATGAAACAGCTCAAAGCAAAATTGTATGAGCTTGAGATGATGAAGCGAAGCGAAGCTGCACAAGCCTTGGAAGATACAAAATCAGATATCGGTTGGGGAAGTCAGATTCGTTCTTATGTATTAGATGATTCCAGAATTAAAGACTTAAGAACCAGTGTAGAAACTCGAAACACCCAATCAGTTTTAGATGGCGATTTAGACAAGTTTATCGAAGCCTCCCTTAAAAAAGGTTTATAAGATTTTATTTTCACGGCAGGCTGAGCCTGCCTAGTTGGAGTGAATTAAAAACAATGACAGACAAGCAGCAACCTCAGGAAGAAAATCATATTATTGCTGAGCGCAAGCAAAAATTGGCTGACCTAGCGGCCAGTCGTAAAGTTGCTTACCCAAACGATTTTCGTCGTGAAAACATGGCTGGCGAACTTCAACATGGGTATGGCGAAAAGTCTAAAGAAGAATTAGCAGAGCTGGCATTAGAGGTTTCTGTTGCTGGTAGAGCCATGCGTCGAGGTGGGCCTTTTGTAGCGCTTCGGGATTCCAGCGGTGTGATCCAAGTTTACTTGGGTAAGGCCTTGCAAAAAGAATCGGCCGACTGGAAAGCCTTAGACATCGGCGACATTATTGGTGCTAAAGGAACCCTGGCTTTGTCTGGTAAGGGTGAGCTTTATGTTGAAGTTAAGGAATTGTCAAATCTGGTCGTACTTAATAAAACGACCCAACCGCTTCCTGATAAATTCCATGGCTTAGCGGATCAAGAAGTCAAATACCGTCAACGTTATATCGATTTGATTATGTCGCAAGAAACTCGAGAAGCGTTCTTGGTTCGATCAAAAATTGTTGATGGCATTAGAGGTTTTTTGAAAGAGCGTGACTTCATGGAAGTTGAAACGCCCATGCTGCAAACCATTCCTGGTGGTGCTACCGCTCGTCCATTTGTGACTCATCATAATTCGATGGGTATTGATATGTTTTTGCGCATTGCTCCTGAGCTCTACTTAAAACGTCTGGTAGTAGGTGGCTTTGAAAGAGTTTTTGAAATTAATCGAAACTTCAGAAACGAAGGGGTGTCTACCCGACATAACCCTGAGTTCACCATGATCGAATTCTACCAAGCTTACGCCGACTACAAAGATTTAATGGATCTTACCGAAGCCATGCTAAGAAATGTGGCTCAAGATGTGAAAGGTGACTTGAAAATTACCTATCTGGAACAAGAATACGATTTTGAAAAGCCATTCGAAAGACTGAGCATGTTCGATTCAATTTTGCAGTACAACAGTAACCTCAGTGCATCCGACATTGATAATCTAGAATCGGCAATCAAAGTGTTAGCAGATTTAGGTGTGGAAGTGAAACCTGGTTGGGGCTTGGGTAAGGTTCAAACCGAAATATTTGAAGCTACGGTTGAAGAAAACCTTAAAGGCCCAGTATTTATTACTGAGTATCCAGCCGAGGTTTCGCCCTTGGCGCGTCGCAACGACGACAATGAATTTATCACAGACCGCTTTGAGTTTTTCTTAGCGGGTCGTGAATTGGCAAATGGCTTTTCAGAATTGAATGACCCGGTTGATCAAGCTGAAAGATTTCAGTCTCAAGTGGAGCAGAAAGACGCAGGTGACGATGAAGCTATGTTTTACGATGCTGATTACATTAATGCCCTGGAATATGGACTGCCGCCAACCGCAGGGGAAGGTATAGGTATAGACCGACTGGTTATGTTTTTTACCGACACCCCCACCATTAAAGACGTAATTTTATTCCCGCACATGAAACCACTGGGTGCGGGTAAAAAAAGTGAATCTGAAGAATAGAAAGAGTTAAATTGGAGAAGAAACCAATGTTTGAACAGGATATTGATAAGGAAATTTCTGAATACAAAAAACGTATTCAAGAGCTTGAAGAGAAGAAAGTAGAAGCTGCTCGCCGCCAGGAAGGCTTCGATAAATTTCAAAAAACCATGTCAGATGTATTCGAAGAATACGGATTGTCTGAATACGATTTGTACCTAATGAAAAGTGTGCAAATAGCAGATTGGTTGAAGCATTTATCGCAGCAAGAAAATCAGCCGAGTGTATTCGAAGAATTAAAAGAGTTCTTCGGCAAAATATATGTTAAGGAAGAAAATAAAGCGGCTAAAAGCAAGCCGGCGAAGAAATCCCGTAAAAAAGGCCCAGATTACAAACTGGCCATTGGTATTTATACCAATCCATTCACCAATGAAACTGTTGAAAAGAAACGTCGTAACCCTAAGCAGTTAGACGAATGGTTGGAAGAATTTGGTGGTGAAGAAGTGGAAACCTGGATTCAAGAATAATCTAATTTTCTAGCTATATTTAAAAGCCCTCGTTGGTTCATTCATGCGAGGGCTTTTTTGTTTTATTGAAGTTTTATCTAATTACTAGTCTGTTCGTTCAATTCTATTCATTTCTAATACTCTTGACCTAAACCTAGGTTGAGGTTTTAGCCTATGGTTTCAACTCATTAGGAGGGTTTGATGTGAAAGTATTTGTATTAGGTGCAACTGGGTCCATTGGCGAGGGTTTAGTAAAGGAATTATTAAAAAAGGGCCATAAGGTTTTAGGGTTAAGTCGGTCTGAGGCGGCGGAGGAAAAACTAAAAGACTCCAATGTGATTCCTATAACCGGGGATTTGAACAACCCCCAGCTGTGGATACATCAGGCTATCGACAGTGATGTGCTAATTCATGTGGCGTCTACCTTTGACAACGACATGGAGATAATTGATAAAAACCTAGTCAACCTATTAGATATTGAGCTCAATAAAACTGGAAAGACACTGCGTTTCATTTATACCGGAGGTTGTTGGCTTTATGGTGCAACAGGCGATCATGTTGCAACCGAAAACACGCCATTCAAACCGCTTCAGGCATATCAGTGGATGGTGGAGTTTTGCCAATATATTTTGGGTCTAGACTCACTGCAAACAGCGGTGGTTCACCCGGCGATGGTTTATCACCAACAGGGAGGAGTATTTGAAAACTTTTTATCTGATGCATTGAGCAACCATGAGCTAGAAGTTTGGGGAAGTGCTAAGACCAGATGGCCACTGATAGAGCGTTCTGATTTAGCTAAAGGGTATGGGGTGTTATTAGATCACCCAGATCTTGTGGGGCATTTTAACCTTGTTGCCGAACAGGGGGTTTGGGTAGGTGATATCGCAAACTCATTTATAACGGCTTTTGCTATGACCAAGCCACTTAAAGAGCTGAGCATGGATGATTTAATCGAAGAATATGGTGACTGGGTGGAAGGCTATGGTTTGGATCAGCAAATGTCTGCAGAGAAATTCACCGCCGCTACCGGTTGGCGTGCTGAGATTAAAGACTACAAATCATCAGAGCTGTTTAAATCAAAAGAATAGTTTTCAATTAAATAGTAGATGGCTAGATAACAGGTAAAGAGTGAACAAGTATTCACTCTTTACTTTGGTGTAGATTACTGCTGATTTAGAAAACAAACATCGCACCCAGCATAGGGGTGTAATCAATGCCATCGATATCTAAAATTTTTGTTGCCTTTACGGTTCCAAAAAACAGGAAATTTTTTGCTGGGCTTTTTTCATAACCAATGGCGCCATGAATACCTATCTCGTTGTTATCGGCAAAATCATAAAACGCACCCCCAACTTGATAATAAATGCCATGCATATACTTAGCGCCGTAGGCCTTATAAGCACCTTCTAGCATGGTGTTGTCAGCATCGTCTTCTGCCAGGGTAATAACTGCTGCCGTTGATTTTTGTAGGGGTATTTGTATGAATATATTGGCTGCTTCACCCAAATATTGGCCCTTATCAATGAGTCTGATTATATCCGTTCCAATACCAACGCCGGCGGACCAAGCACTACTGGAAAAGCCAATGAGAATCAGGCTAATGATGGATTTTAAAGACTTCATGGTTTACTCCAAATAGGGTTATTCGTTTTTGGCGCAACCATACCAGTTAGGTTTATTTTGAAAAAGGTTTTACTGAAAAGGCTTTGTAATGTCAGGGTTTTGGATTTTAAATTAGTGATTATTGTCAAATATTAGACCAAAGCCGTTTTCTTCCAGTCGCACGACTTTCATGGTGTTCCACGGCGGCTCACCGGGGACATTAATGACTCGGATACTCAGTCGATCACCAATGCTCAATTGAAATTGGTCATCGTGATATAAATAAGTGCCTGTATCGGAAACATTGCGGGTTCTACAGGTAAACACTTCGCCATTGTCCAGGTTAGCTTCAACTTGAAACTCAACCGGAAGTCGTTCTGATAGTCTTCGTTCGTGATTATTCATACAGTTCATCTTAAGGTTCTGCTTTAATTAGACTATGACCATTAAGATCATTTTGGCTTACAGTATTTGACTGGACTGAGGCGTATCGTGTCTTTCGACCTAATTAAAAGTTTTAAAACCCTACAACGAGCTAGAGCTGAGCTGGCAGATGGCCAGTTAAGCACTGAAGCGGCCGAAGCGCTGCTGACCACCTTAGAAACTCTGCAAAATCAGAGCAGAGCCTATCAATCAGATTTGATGCAAATGCGCTTGCTTACGTTAAACCTTGTTGTGGCTTCAGCAAGAGCCGGAATGGAAGGGGCATTGCAAGGGCTTTCTGCGCAATTAGTCTATGAAGTTGCAGAGAAAGCCGGAAGTTCAGCAGATACTTTGCTAGAGCAAGTGTTGATATTAGAGCAGGAAATCCAGAGTCAATTAAGCCCGTCTGATCTTGAATCAAGATAAAGATTGGTTAGTTTTGCTCTTTGACCAACGATGTCCAGTGCGGCAACTCGGTAGGCTTCTGCCAGGGTTGGAAAGTTAAAAATGTTATCCACCAGTATGTCGACATCGTTTTGATTCACAATAGCCATCTGACCAATGTGGATTAGCTCAGTGGAGCCTTCGCCGATAATCTGAACGCCGAGCAGCTTCTTACCATTCTTATCCGTGACGAGCTTAAGCATCCCGGTTTCATCACCATTAATTTGGCCTCGGGCAATTTCTTTGAATTCCGCTTTACCCACGAGAACTTTCTCAAACTTCTCTTTTGCTTCTTGCTCGGTGAGGCCAACTGATGCCATTTCCGGTATGGAATAAACTCCTGTGGGTACTAATGGCGTGTTGCCATTGATTTCAATACCCAGAGCATTGCAACTGGCTCGACGACCCTGTTCCATTGATGAAGAGGCAAGGGCGGGTGGCCCAATCACGTCCCCAGCTGCATAGATGTGATGAACATTAGTCTGAAGGCGTTCATTGACCTCGATAACTCTATCATCATTGAGTGTGACACCGGCGACGTCAATGTCGAGACTTTCGACATCCGCAATGCGTCCGGTTGCCACCAGTGCTTTATTGGCAACAACCTCTTCCCCGTTAGATAGACATACGGTCACATGGCTGAAGTCTGTGACAGAAATGGAGTCAATGTTGACATTGCCAACCCACTGGCCGCCAGCGGCCTTAAACTCTTTTAGAAAGACCTTGGCAAGATCGGAATCCAGAAATGCCAGAGGTATATCTTGGGAATCAACCAGGGTCACTTGCACCCCTAATGCTTGAAACATAGAGGCGTATTCACAGCCCACAATACCTCCACCGATGACCACCAGCGACGGTGGCAGATAAAGCATGCTTAGAATGGAGTCGCTGTCTAATATGTATTCGTGGTCAACCTGAACATTGCTTGGCGGTTGTGGGATGGAACCTGTTGCGATGACAAAGTTCTTTGCCTGTATCGTCAATACATCTCCTCTCACTCGCGTCACTGAAATCTCATTTGGCGATTCGAACTTGGCCTTACCATGAATCCGCAGAACAATATTGCGATCCATTTGTTTCTGCATGTATTGATCATGGGCTTTTAATACTTGATCTAGGTGATTAATCAGCAGGCTCATTTCCACCTGATCTGGCAGTTTGTAATCAAATAACTCTGCGTTGGCTTTAAGGTTTTTCACCCTCAGGGCATTTTCTCTTAGGGTTTTGCTGGGAATAGTGCCCCGGTGAACACAATGACCTCCGGTAAATGGATCTTGCTCGATAAGCGCTACTCTGTTGCCCGCTTTAGATGCCTGTACAGCCGCTTTCTGGCCAGCGGGCCCACTGCCGATGACCACCACATCAAGATATTTCATCCGCGCATTGCCTCCTTGGTGGTTTTCACGTCATCAATCAGGGTTTTGAGCTGATCAATATCCTCAGGGTAAAGATTGAGTCGGGCCAGAATTTCCCCATGGTCGTTTCTACTCAGGGTGCTGTCATCCCCCGATGCCATCCAACGACTGAATATAATGCCTCCCCGTATCAGCAAGGCTGTGTCAGTTAAGGATTCAATGTCCCCTGCGTAGCTGATGATGGCCTGCTGAATTAAGCCCGGTAGTCGCCATTTCTCCATCACCACCGAGTTGGCTTCAGTCAGTAAACGACGCTCAATCTCATTAGTTTCTTCTGGCAGAATAGGGCTGTTGATTTCAGCGACACGTTGCAAAACCACGGGCCGACCAATGCCATGTAGCAAACCACAAAGAAATGCGGCTTCGACGTTTTTTCGTGATTGTCGGGCAATTTCTCGAGTCCATAGGCCAACCATCAACGAAAAATCCCATAATTCTTCAAGTTTTTGCTCGTAACCTGGCGCATTAAAAATATGGGTATCCAGCGAAGCTGCCATGGCAATTTCCGACATCAGGTTCATGCCCAGTCGACTGATTGCTTGTTGCAATGAAACTATATTGGCGGTGGCAGAGTAGGCGGGAGAGTTAGCAATGCGCACCACATGGGCGGCTAATGCCTGGTCGCCCTGTATGGTATTTGCCAATTGAGCAACGTCTGAATCAGGATCATTCACTATTTCCAAAACTTTGCGAGCCACCTCTGGTAGCAGTGGTACATCAATTTGCCCCGCAACTAATTCAGTTTTAATTCGTTCAGCAATAGTTTCAGCTTCAATGCTTAACTCAATTGGATGAGCCTCAGTCACAACAACCTCCGGAATTACTTTTTTTTACAGTTTAGCAAGGCACAGAAAATTTGCCGGACTTCATCGCCTATACTGATCTGGAACACCTATCAGAGTTAAAGTATGGCTGAATTTGAAACCTCAGGGCTAAATTTAGAGCTATTGGCTGAATCGCTGGACGAGTTTGACGAGCACCTTGGCCAAGCTGAGCGATTGATTTTGGAGCTGGAACGAGAGCCAGAAAATGAAGAAAAACTGCGGGCCTTATTTCGGTCTATACACACAGTAAAAGGTAATTTTGGTATTACAGGGCTAACCCCTGTGGTGGAGCTATTTCAGGAACTCGAAGACGTACTGCACTTGCTTCGTCAAAAAGAACTCAAGTTTGAAGCGGTGGTTGGAGACTTAACCCTGTTGTTTATGGACAAAGCTTCTCAATTTCTGCATCAGTGTTTGGAGTTGCCAGTTGTAGATTATGAAGCGGAGTTGTGGCGACAGGTGGGTGAAGAAATCAGCCGAATCCACCAAGCCCATACCAAAAAGAAAATTGAGCATCTCAAAAAAGCCTTAACTCTGCTCGACCCAGCTACCGCATTAATTTATCCACATCAGCCACTGAGTATTCTTGAGGAGCTGAGTCTTACTGAATCGGAAGATCTTAACTTTTTTCATGTACTTGCAGAGAATGCCGAACAACGAGCCGACTTTTGGCAAGGCCGAAGCTCTAGAGTGCCAAAACTACTGGTGTTGTTGAACAGAGAGCTGGATTACCCAGTGTCAGACATTCAGTTGGTGATGGCCAGCACAGTGCATGATTTAGCCATGGCCATGCTTCCCAGTAAAATTCTTCATAAACTAAAGCTAGAGCAATCAGAGTTCGACATCATTCAAGCCCATGTCAATTTAGCCTGCGACATCCTTGGCCCTTATAAAGGCTGTGAAGAAGCCCTGGCTATTGTTGCCCATCATCACGAAAACTGGAATGGTACGGGTTATCCGCAAGGTTTGATTAAAGAAGACATTCATGTAGGTGCTCGCATGCTGTCTGTGGTGCATGCTTACGAGGCCATTACCCATGGTTATACACAATACATTGGTCGAAAGAGACCTCTTATGAGAGCCATTATGGAACTCAGCCGCTATTCAGGAGAACAATTTGACCCGAAAATTATTGAGCTTTTTATTAAAATAATTAAAGAGCTGCAGCCTGCCTAATTTCTAATTATTAGTGAAATATTCACTGCAATTAAAGTCTCAGTAAAATAAAATCACGTTAAGGCTCCGCAGAGTGATACTAGACTTATTCAGAGGCTCCTTAAACGTATTTTAACTCTGTCTGACCAACAATAATTTATTCGCAAAATTCTAATACTCATCACGAAAACGCAATAGTAATAACTAAGGGACACTCATGACTCAAAGGCCATCGTACCTAACCATTAAAGAAGCCGAATGGTGGCGCACTGCAGTGATTTATCAAATTTATCCTCGCAGTTTTTTTGACAGCAATGGTGATGGCATTGGCGACATTCCAGGAATTGAACAAAAACTAGATTACATCGCCAGCCTAGGGGTAGATGCCATTTGGATCTCACCCTTTGTGGAATCTCCCATGAAAGATTTTGGTTATGATGTGTCCGACTACCGAAAAGTTGACCCCATATTTGGTACCAATGAACAATTTAAATCGTTAATTGATAAAGCTCATGCTCGGGGTTTAAAAATTATTATCGACAAAGTGGTGAGTCACACCTCTGACCAACACCCTTGGTTTAAAGAAAGCAGAAAAGATAAAACCAACCCCAAGTCAGACTGGTATGTGTGGGTCGACCCAAAACCGGATGGCACTTGCCCCACAAACTGGTTAAGCGTATTTGGTGGATCGGCCTGGCAGTGGGATTCTGTGCGTCGACAGTACTATCTGCACAACTTTCTAGACAGCCAGCCCGATTTAAATTACCACAATGAAGAAGTGCAGCTGCAAGTTATAGAAGAATTCAGATTTTGGTTGGACATGGGTGTGGACGGCTTTCGTCTAGACACTGTGAATTATTACTACCATGACGATCAGCTAAGGGATAACCCGCCGCTGGCCGACCGAACCAGCCCCAGATTTATGGGGGGTGAAGGCAACCCCTACGAATATCAGGAACATATTTACGATAAAAACCGCCCAGAAAATCTTGGTTGGTTAGAAAGACTCCGTACTCTGATGGACCAATACGATGCAAGAATGCTGGTTGGCGAAGTAGGAGACAGTGATGCCGAACAAATGATGGGCGAATACACTCAGGGAAATAATCGGTTACACATGGCTTACAGTTTTCAGTTTTTGCAAAATCAAAACAGCCCAGAGTTTGTGGCCGACTCAATAAATAAACTCGAAACTGAAATTTTAAATGGCTGGCCTGCTTGGGCGCTCAGTAATCATGACTGTATTCGAGTAGGCACGCGGTGGGTTGATGAACAATATGATATAGCCACCCAGCAAAAATTCTTTATGACTTTATTAATTTGTTTGCGAGGCAGTATCTGCATCTATAACGGAGAAGAGCTAGGTTACACAGAAGCAGAATTAGAATTTCACCAACTGCAAGATCCTTATGGCATTAACTTCTGGCCAGACTTTAAAGGTAGGGACGGTTGCCGAACGCCAATAGCTTGGACCAGCGATGATAAAAGTGGTGGCTTTACCGCTGCCGAACCCTGGTTACCGGTTGCATCGGATCATATTAAAAACAGCATTGCCAGCCAGGAAAATAATTCAGACTCCATGCTGCAATTTAGCCGTGAAATTTTAAAGTGGCGCAAGCAGTATCCCCAGCTGCTGTTAGGCAGTATTAAAGACATTAAAACCAATAATGGCGTTTTGAGTTTTATAAGAACTTATCATGGATTGGGTGACCTACATTGCTATTTTAATTTCGGAACAAAACCCGTTGATATTGAGATTAAAAAACAAGGTGAAACGATTTATGTTCCAGGGCAGAGAAGCGAAGTGAGTCATGGAACACTTCAACTTGAAGGGTTTTCGATGGCTTGTATTAAATGAGTTTTTAGAGATTAATTCTATGAGATGGTGACTGTTGTGTTGGAATGGCTTTAGTTTTTGAGGTTCAGAACTACTTTACCAAAACTAGTGATCTTCGTAATGCCCACCAATTGCAAAAATGTAGATTGAATCATCATCGAATTTATAAATAAGTCGGTCTTTTTGAGAGATACGCCTTGACCAAAAACCTTTGAGGTTGTGTCGTAACTGTTCAGGTTTTCCTATTCCTTTACTTGGGTCGCCTCGCAGCATTTCTTTCAATAGTTTGCAAAGCGCTCTATGTAATTTCTTATCTTTTTCTCTAAGTGCTTCGTATGTTTCCCAAGTCCTTCCTTCAAATACCAGTGATCTCATCTAGTTCCTCACTGGTCGGGGTGTATCCACGCTTTTTGGTGTGGGTAACAACGGATTCCGAAATTTGCTTCATCAGGCTGGTGTTTTGCAACACATACAGGGTTTCTTGCTCTCTTTCCCAGTCGTCAGCGCTTATAACCACAAAGTCTTCGCCGGCCCGGCGAGTAACTTTAATAGGGGTGTGGTTAGTAACTACTTGTTCTACATAGGCTTTTAGTTTATCTCTAAATTTGTTTACGCTTACAGTATCCACATTACACTCATTTCGTACGGTATTTCCGTACAATTTTATGTGCAAAGCCCTAACAAAGCAATTTACCGCCAATGCTATGTGCAAAAAATCACACAAGGTTTGCATGTTTACTGCGTTTACAGGCTTAGGAGGACAATTTAGATTCAAAGCGTGTATAAATTCACAGAAGGATCACTGTAATGAAGAAATTTTTACCAGCGCTTTGCTTTTTTGTCAGTCTGTTCGGACTTGCCCATGCCGAATTAGGAACTAAGGAATTTACCATTGATATCTCCGGGGTTGAGCGGGAGTACTTGGTGCATCTGCCACCACAATTTGACAGCAAAAAGAACACGCCACTGTTGATCAAACTTCACGGCCAGGACACCAACGCCTATGAAGCATTAAGCTACAGCGAGTTAAATGAGTTGGCGGATCAGGAAAATTTTGTAGTGGTTTATCCCCAGAGTCTTCATAGCCCTCTACCATTTTTTGAAGATGCCGACTTGAACCATTGGGATGTCTACGGGCTCGAATCCGATGCCGCTTTTAAAGATGTTGAGTTTATTGAAAGCCTCACTAAACACCTTATTAAAACCTATAACTTGTCACCGGATCAGGTTTACCTGAGTGGCTTTTCAAATGGAGCCGCATTTGCGCAGCGCTTGGTGTGCGAGCGCCCTGAAACCTTTGCTGGACTGTTAATTGTTGGTTTTGATCTACCCGATCCGATAGCGGCTAATTGCTCTAAATTGAATATGCCCATTGTTTTCGTAAGAGGCACCCAAGACCCATTGGTGCCCTTTGGCGGTTTTGAAAATTTCACCCCAGGTGCCGAAGTTGCGGCTACCAAACTGGCTAGCATTAATGGTTGCAGCACTGAGCGTATCGAAACTCGAATCATTGATTCCGATCCAGAAGACAGTACAACTGTTACCCAATATGACTTTAAGGGCTGCCAGCAAGCACCAGTGCGGTTTTATCGGGTGAACAATGGTGGTCATACTTGGCCGGGCGTTGCTACAATCCTCAATCCACAAATCTTTGGCCATAGCAACAATGACCTAAAACTGAATCAGGTTGCATGGGCCTTTTTATCCCAGCAGCGCGATGAATTGGAATGATATAAAAATCTTCACCTTGGTAGGGCAGACTGGCTCTTTCTCGGCGGCGGCTAAGCAATTAAATATGGATCATTCATCCATATCCCGCCGCATGAGGCAGTTGGAAAAACAACATAACATCAACCTGTTCGAGCGTGATGGCCCCAGGGTTATATTGTCTCCCGAAGCACATCACCTGCTGGCCTCTGCTCGCCAAGCCACTTCATTTGCTAAACAATTTGAGCGCGAACTTAAAGCCAACGAAAACGATCTGCAAGGCAAACTAGGATTTTCTACCCTTTACGCTAGCGAAGGGCGGATAATGAAAGCTCTTGCAGATTTTTCCCGTCAATACCCAGATATTGAATTGGATATCAAGCTAAGCCAAACCATAGAAGACCTTGATAGCAACAGTACCGATGTTGTGCTCAGAGTTACTAATAATCCCACCCCGCACTTTATTGGAAAACGTATCGCTACCAATCACTTTGCCGTGTATGCCAATAAGAACTTCTTCACTCCAGATACGGATCTAAGCCAAGTCCCCTGGATACTCTGGAGCAGTCAGTTCACTGATGCTTGGATGGCGCAGCATTACCCAGAAGCAAAATGCATCAGCCGGATCAATACCGCCGAGGGTGTTTTAGCCGCCATTGCTGCTGGCATGGGCGTTGGGCATTTATCCCATCTGGCTGCGATTCGTGATGACCGGCTGATACAGCTGCTACCACCTGTAGAAGGTCTGGACATTGATTTCTGGCTTCTCTATCACCAGGATTTACGAGGCAATAAGAAGGTACGCGTCTTTGTCGATTTTATGCTGACTGCGCTGAGGAATGTGTGGAGTTAGACTTAACAGCAGGCAATTAATTTTATTTCCAAACTAGAGCAATCACATAACCGGCAATGTATGGACTCTGAGAACGATTTCAATTTTTCGCATTCTAATTTCATTGAGCAATTTGAAGAGTTATTACACTTAATTCTTTAGCATTATTAATTAAGTAATAGCTACTGAACTAGGCTTATCAGCGGGAGAAATCATCCCACGCTCATGAACCCCAACGACATGGGTATATATTTGCGTTGTTTCAATGGATTCGTGGCCTAAAATCTCTTGAATACTTCTAATATCGACGCCTTGTCTCAATAGCTCAGTTGCAAATGAATGTCGGAATGTATGACAAGTCACCCGTTTTTCAATACCGCATTCCAGTGTGGCTTTTGAAACAGCCCGCTGGATTTGCTGAACACCTATGTGATGTCGTCGCTCAACATCCGAACGCTTGTCTACTGAGTAATGAGTGGCCGGAAACAGGTAGTACCATTTAAACTGTTTATTGGCGTTAGGCAGTTTGCGCGACAAGGCATAAGGTAAATATACAGACGCCTTACCAACGCTTTCGTCATACTTAAAAAGCGCTCGGCTATATTTAATCTGCGCTTTAAGCGGCTCCAACAAAGACTTTGGTAAAAGAGTTCTTCTAGATTTACTGCCCTTGGTTTCTAACACCCAAATACCCTCATTAGCGAAATCAATATCCTTCACCCGCAACCTAACCGCTTCACTAATTCTTAACCCACAACCGTACAACAATTGAACCACCAGTGAATGATGGTTCTTAAGTTGGCTGATAATTTGAGTTGCTTCCGAGTGGGAGAGCACGGTAGGTATTTTTGGCGGACTCTTTGAATATTTAAACTGAATAGAATCAGAAACATCACAATTAAGATAGCTTCTAAATAGAAACACCAAAGCATTTAACGCCGTTTTCTGAGTGTTAGGGCTACAGTGTCTGTTATTCGCAAGATAAGTTAAAAATATTTCGACATCGGATACCTTCATCTCCTTCTCTGTACGATATTTGTGGAATTTAATAAACCGACGAGCCCAGGCGCAGTAAGTTTTCTCAGTGCTGTATGAAAGGCCTTTAGCGCGAATAAAAAGCCTGTACAGATCAAAAAATCTTTTCGACGAAGGACTGATGGGTTGAGGTTGATCAATGATATTCATGGCTGCTTTCATAGTCGATATTTGTATTAATATACAGTATGTATAAAAAGCCAGTTTTAATATCAAACTAATCACAAACATACATTTTTAATACAATGTGGTTGATGTTATGTCTTGCGACGCAAGGTACCCGGGTTTGCGTCGTACTAAAAAAGATATACCTTAAGAACTGACTGCTTAGCCCATAAAAAGAGTCGCGAGACGCAAAAGTACTGTTGCGACACCTAACGACAAATGGCTAGAACACGAATCAACTTAAATCTTATCAATGCTCTGAATTATTGAGGTATTGCGGAGATTGGATAGACTATGGGTTAGAAGAAGCGTCTTATGACGTGGAATAAACTGTTACAGCGCCTAGTTTAAATTAAACTGAGTAAGTGCAAACAAGTACAGCGGCGTTTTAAAATCAGTGCTTGCCATGAGTCGATCAGTCTGTGGTTAACCGATTCGATCATCCACACCCACGTTAAACTGGTTCCATAGCCAACTGGTTGCCATGGTAAAAAGTTGGTAGTTTAGTTTTTGGGTGATGCGCGTTTGTAACAAGTGCATCATGTTCGCGGCGTTGCCGCAGGACGCATTAACGCGCCTTCGGCGCTAAAAACCAATGCGCCTCATAT
>JANQHX010000004.1 GCA_028282465.1 Gynuella sp. | reverse complement strand
CCTTATTACGTTAAAAATAGTCTTCATAGAATTACTAAGTACATAAATTAATAGCCTAAAATGTATTCATTTTCTGTTTACAACCCACGGTTTCATGGTTTGACCCAATCATCAGGTAACAGAAAATTTAATTTCTTCTACTGTGCAAATTATAAATACAATTTTGACCGAGTGATTCAGAAGAAAACTGATCGCCATGAATTGGTTTATTCTCCCCCACACGTTTATCCATTCAAATCGTGTTCAGAGTTGTCTACAGACCTATCCCATCTGGTAGGTCTTCTATTTGGTTCTGTGACAGTATTAGGTCAGTCAGACTGATCAGACCTTCAATCTCATCAGGTAGACATTCTAGTTTGTTGTCAGACACGTCTATCTGCTGCATCAAAAACGTCATTAACCTTTGTTACAGGTGCTGCATTGGAAGCTGAAGTAGCGAAAATCTTAGGATTAAAACGCACATTGGCAGCCTGCAAAAACACTAGAAATGTTACTAAGGCCAATATGATACATAACGCATGGCAACCCAAGGTTGAAGTTGACCCTGAAACCTACGAGGTAAGAGCAAACGGAGAGCTACTCACCTGTGAACCTGCAGATGTATTACCCATGGCACAGAGATATTTTCTTTTTTAATTAGGCCGAACCAATTAAGTCACTCTTGTTTGCGTAAGAGTGACTCGTAAAAATGGAATACCAAATTGTTAAAAGCAATAGAAAGAATTGATCACACTCACTCTTCCGTTTTCGCGAAGGTGAAACTCACTTACGACGAGCGAAAACGCGGTCGCTTAAAAACGGCAACTACGGATGGCGAAGAATTAGGGCTTTTTCTTGAAAGAGGAAAAGTACTGAATTCTGGAAATTTATTAAAGACAGAATGTGGGAAAATTATTGAAATACAAGCCGCCGATGAAGAAGTGACTACGGCAACCACGGACGATTGGCATAACTTCGCGAAGACTTGTTATCACTTGGGAAACCGACATACACCTTTGGAAGTCGGAGAACGTTATTTACGTTTTCAACCTGACCATGTGCTCGAAGAACTCTGTCACCTTTATGGCCTAACGACAAAAATAGAGAGTGCTCCATTTAATCCAGAAAATGGCGCGTACGGCAAGATTGGCGGGCATTCACATGGCGGTCACCATCACCATGATGACGAAGACCACCATGCGAATCATCACAGCCATAATTAACTGGGTGATTGTATGAATCGAGTTTCTATTCTCCAATTATTTAATCTGATTAGCCCCGCATTACCCATCGGCGCTTTTGCTTATTCACAAGGCCAGGAATATGCAATCGACTCTGGTTGGATAAAAAAATCTGACGATTTAAAAAGTTGGCTGGCTAACCTGTTAAATCATAGTGTGTCGTGCTGGGACGGCGCCCTACTGGTGCGCATGCATAAAGCAGTTGCAGAAAATAATGCTGTACATTTTTCTGACTTTAATCAGCAATTACTCGCCAGCCGCGAAACTAAAGAACTCTGGTTAGAAGATCAGCAAGTGGGTAAAGCTCTGTGCAAGTTGCTCAATGATCAAAATATTGATCGGGCATCATGGCTGTTGGACATCGACAACCCAACGCTGGCTGCTGGCTTTGCCATAGCAGGTGTAGCTTTCAAACTGGATGTTGAAACTCTTCTCATGGGCTATTACTGGAGCTGGCTGGAAAACCAAATTGCAGTGGCGGGAAAGGCCTTACCTATTGGTCAAACCCAAGCCCAACAACTGATTCAACAAATGCTACCGTCAGTAGACGAAGCGGTAACCAAAACCCTGAACATTCAAGATGAAGAGATTGGCAACACTCTACCGGGTTTTGCCATGGCCTCAGCATTACATGAACATCAATATAGCCGGTTATTCCGGTCTTAAGAATTAAAAGGAAAAACAATGGCACAACAAACCTTAAGAGTCGGCGTCGGGGGCCCAGTGGGTTCAGGTAAAACTGCGCTACTTACTAACCTCTGTCGAGAACTACGGGATCAATACAATCTCGCTGTGGTCACCAACGACATCTATACCAAAGAGGACGCGCAATTTCTGTTGCGCAATGAAGCTCTGGAAGAAGATCGAATACTAGGAGTAGAAACCGGCGGCTGTCCACACACCGCTATACGTGAAGATGCCTCAGCTAACCTGGCCGCTATTGATGAACTGGCCTCCCGCCATCCTGGCTTGGAATTAGTATTGGTAGAAAGCGGTGGTGATAATCTGAGCGCTACTTTTAGCCCAGAGCTATCTGATTTAACGCTTTATGTTATTGACGTATCTGCCGGTGACAAGATTCCACGCAAGGGTGGGCCGGGTATTACTAAATCCGATTTATTAATCATCAATAAAATAGACATTGCTGAATACGTAGGGGCAAGCCTTGAAGTAATGGATCGCGATGCCAGAAAAATGCGTGGCGACCGTCCCTTTGTATTTACCAACTTTAAGGATGGCACAGGCCTAAAAGACGTCATCGAATTTATTATTGATAAAGGTATGTTGGAAAAGAAAACCAGCGCCTAACAAGATTTACTTTTAAGGGAGATCAAAATGAAAAAACTAATGGTTGCTACGACACTAATAGCTGGCAGTTCTCAGGCTCATGAAGGTCACTTCGGCGATATACCGGGTCACATTCATGGCGTCGAAGGTCTTTTACTATTGACAGCGTTTATTGTGGTAACAGGTTTGGTTGTAGCATTTAAGAAATAAAATGAATTAAGACTCAACTATGAAACATATAATGTTCGACATTGATGGCACACTGGTTGAGTCTTATGAATTAGATACCAGACTATTCAGTGAATCAGTTAATGACGTAACTGGCATCAACATTGATACAAATTGGAGCCGCTATACCCACGCTACCGACACTGGAATTCTTCATCAGTTCTTTAATGAACACAACATCCGAAACCGGGTCGAAGCTGAACAAGAAATAAAATATTTATTTTTAGAAAAACTCAAACAAGCCTTTGCCAGAGAACCACTTCAGGAAATTCCAGGTGCAAGTGCTTTTATCGAATACCTCAAGTCAAAACCTAATATTGTTTTATCCATCGCTACCGGTGGCTGGCTAGAAAGCGCCGTGCTTAAACTGGAGTCGGCTGGTATTCACACAGACTCAATAGCCATTGCCTCCTCTAACGACCATTACTCCAGAACCGAAATTATGAAAATTGCTGCGTTTAGAGCGACGGCGCATAAAAATTGTGCCTGGACTTATTTTGGAGACGGGATTTGGGATAAGAAAGCTTGCGAAGATTTAGGTATTAATTTTGTACTAGTGGGCAATGGTACTGAACATTATCAATGTATTGAATCATTTGAGAGTTTGGGTGATTTACAGGTTCTATTAGGGTTAGACTGCTTCGAATGAGCTAAGACTTTTCCTGGGCTCTTTAAAGCAACCTCCTTTTTTGTCGTCTTAAAAAGACGTAACAAACACTGACCTAGCTAGTTAACAAGCAACAACTCTTGGTGCTATTGAGAATGATTCCTTATACGCCGGTATTAAAACAAAAACTTGCCCGATATCATCCTAACCTAGACAAAGTTAGGTAGAAAAAACACGGCAAAAGCAATATGTTAAGGAAATGGTTGGCACGGGAGCTTTCTCATATCAGGAGAGTTTCCAGGGCTTGAATATCGGTGTATCGGAATTTTTCCTGATGATACTGTTTTAGAATTTCTTCAATAAAAGAATGATCAAATATTCATGAAAAAATATATTTTTATACTAATTCTAATCATGCCAATGTTTTCATTGGCTAACACTATTTGTACTGGGAAAGTACAGTTTGTATCTATCAATCCAGATAGTGATACATTGCAGTTCAATTATGGCTATGGAACTCAATATCATTGCAAACTTAATCAAGAACACAATGGAGTTAGCCCTGAAAGCTGTCAGACTTTGTTTAGCATGCTGTTGGCTGCTCAAATTTCAGGAAAATCGGTAGAAGCAAGATACAATGGAGACTTTACATGCTCCGCTGACAACCTAGGAAATTACACTACTACACAACACCTAATGTATTGGATTCAAATTAAAGACTGAAGCGGTAACATAGAACTATCACTTCACCAAACTGCGTTTTTCTGAACACATTAACGGCGCTAGGCACCCGAAAAAATTCCACTGAGTGCGGAGTTATGTTTATTTAGGAGTCTGAATATGCAAATTGATAGAGGTACCAGAACATTTGGCTGGATTATATACGGCTTTATTGCAGTTTTAATTGCTCACTCAGCCCTTAAAAACTATATGGAAACTGGTGAAATACCGATAATTCCTTTAGGGGTTGTACTAGGATTAGGTATTTTTGGAGTAATTTTTCAAATCCTTCCTCCAAGTTTAGGTATTGGTGGTGAAGATACAAGCGCAGGCACAAGTGAATATGGTGGCTCAGGAGATTCCTCAGGTGGTGGAGAATAAATGAATAGAACTGATGCTAATTGGAGCAAGTGAAAAATCCAGAGATTAATAGAATTACTAAAACCGCTCGCAAATAGGCTGGACGCTGTACTGCGTTGTTTCGTAATACGGCGCCTCCAAAACTAAAATTTTCAAGTAGGAATAAAAATGTTTAAAAAGATAATATTTAGCTGTTGTTGTTTTCTTACCACCTGTGCATTAGCAGACACATATACAGGAAAGGTAGAAAAAATTGATCTGCATGGAGATAACTGGGGGACGTACAGTAATACAGATATTGGAATTATGTCATTATACGTCGAAGGCATGCCTAAAAGTTGCAATCAAACAAATGGAAAGAATCGCGTTGTAATTCAAAGTAATCATCAGCTATTTAATTCAGTTTTAAGCGCCGCGTTAGCAGCGAAAATAGCAGACAAAGAGATCACCATACACTACCTCAATTCTTGTAGTATTCGAAGTGGCGCATGGGATTTTGGTTATATTTCAATTAAGTAGATATAGCGAAGATAGTCACGAGCTTGTCGCACAGACCTTTTGATTCGAATACCTGAAATTCATATTGAAGTATTCTCAGATATGGGTATGGCGCCTTGCCGGAACACAGCCTAATAAGTGACTATGTCTCACGTGAAACAGCAGAAGTATTTAATAAGTGTTACGCTAACAGCAAATTCGCCTCTAATAGAAGCACTACATACTTGAAAGGATTCTTTATGAAAAAAGTTTTATTGTCACTTTTAATCGTTCTAATTAGCTTGGAAGTTAATGGCCAAGCGACTCAGACTGGATCAATAAGCCAGCTGCTAGTAAATTACGATCCAAACTCATCAATACCCCAAAGAGTAATTATCAATTTAGGTGCCCCGGTTAGTGGTGGATTTTGTTCAGATAAGGATAAATGGGAAATTCTTTTAGACTCGGATGCAGCAATGGCACAATACTCGATGTTGTTAGCTAGCTATATGGCAGGGAAGCAGGTCAAAATTTGGGGTCACCCTTACGAAAGCTGCGTTTCAGGTCATGAACGGGTTCGAAATGTCGAAATAAAATAGCAAAGCTTTGCGGCGTGCAGTGGCAGCAGAATTATGAGTGCCAGGTTTTTAGCATCAGCTGATTTTTATTTGGATAACCTTTCCCCTATTTGCTGTTCATTAGGTCTGTCTTAAATGGCTCTACGAATTATTTTCTCTGTTTTCTGGATTATTTTAGCCCTGATAGCACTTCTTGTCTGGCATTCAATATCTTATGAAGACCCATTCACATTTAAGATTAATGGTGTAGATAAAACAGCTAGCCTGGGCTTTGTATATCTAGTTTTTAGTGTACTACTATTTCTTATTGCAGTTGGTGTATTCATACGTAGCAGGTTGTCACTACTAATTATTATTCCAATTTTTGGTTTCTCTACTTTTGCCCTAATCGACGAATTCACATCAGAACTAGTTTTATTAAAATATATTATCTGTTATGGCGCCTTTATCTTTGCTAGTTTTGGATCATTAATTGTGGTTTGTAGGCGTACTTCATAAAGAACGCCAGCCTTGCAAAACTATGTTTTTCTAAACATATTATCAGCTCGTAGAGTCTAAAAATAATATTCGGCTGAGAGCCAGCATTAAACTATTAACAAACTAACGGGGAGGCTGCTGCCCTTCTCAAGGGCCAGCCAGCAAATCCCCTTTAACCAAACCCATCACCGCCTAAACAACACCACCTCAGAAACCAAATCCTTGGGCTCAGTTGTCATGGGGTCGCTGTGATAAATCTCTAGGCCATTTGGCTTTTTCTTCACTTTGGTTTTGCTATTGCGAGCTGTGAACATGGCATAGGCCCAGGCATTACCCATAAATTGATATTCGCCTGTGTGTGTAACACTGTAGCCTTCAAAGGCTGGTAATTCTTCCAACACAAATGGCGCGGGTAAATCTTCAGCATTGGCAACGGGAATACAGTTTTTGATTTCACTGTGGGTGGTGGCCATGTCCATGGATTCATACAGAGTAAAGGGTACTCCGTTTGGTTCTATTTTCTGTTGGTCTATTAATTCTTTTAACTTTCCAAAGTCATCAGCCATCACTTCAGAGAGCTGATCTAAGGTAGCACTGGAAGCCAGAGCTACATATTTTTGAGCAGGCACAGATTTGTTGCCCTGCAACTTCAGCTCGCTGTTAACAATTCCGGTTTCCAACAAAGACTTCAGCATTTTTAAACCGCGAATGTAATCCATACCAATCAGTTGCTGCATCATTTTAGTCATGAAGAACAGAAACCAAGGCATGCTGGAATTCATTACCCAAGTAACTATGCAGGCATCGTTTTTGGGTTCAACTTTAAATTCCACTTCGGCTTCTGATTTAAAGGGCTTAATAAAATTGAGAGACATAGCCAAGCGACTGTCGGCCTTTTGCTCTAATTTCATACCCCCAGAGCCAATCAGTTTGCCATCCCATTGGTAACCGGAACCGATCTCGCCCATGTTACCACTGTAAGTAATTGAACAGTCTTTCTCCATAATGATCCAAGGCGACCAGAGCGGCCAGTTTTGGAAATTACTTAAATGGTCGATGATTTCATTTTGAGATTTATTAATTTCGATGGATTTAGACACTTGAAAGGCCGGCATGGTTTGTTCCTCCCAGAAGTAAATGAACCAAAGCAGGTACAGATTTTTTCCATTTAAATCCATATATATTGCAAATGTGCTTACTGACGCAAGCCTTTATTAATTTTCTTGCCTATATTAAAACCCCGGCAAACAGATATTCACATTTGTGCGGCATGATTATAGTTTTGCTTTTTCACTAACGACTATGTACAGAGTTTATATCCACTCAGATTCCAAACACTTGGTTCAGCTACTTAACCAATTGGGTTACCCGCTCACTGAATCGGAAATTCATAAAAGGGTGCAACATATTCGCGCCGCAGGCGGTGAGGTATTTATTGCCGAATACCATGGGGCAGTGGTTGGTTGCATTAATGCCATCTTGGATGTTCGCTTAGCGGAGGGAGTGGTTGGTGAGATAGTCAGTTTGGTGGTGGACTCAAACCATAGAGGCTTAGGTTTGGGTAAGGGATTGATAGAAGTCGCTGAAAATTGGCTATCGGCTAGTACAGAAAAAATCCGCATACGAGCCAACGCAATTCGCACTGAATCTCATGGGTTTTACCTTGAACTAGGATACGAGGAATTCAAGACTCAGAAGGTATTTATTAAAAAGCTTTAGTTCCTGCCAGTGTTATTGGTATTTAGTAGAGACTAAAAAGAAAAAACCGGCTTCGGAGAGCCGGTTTTTTGGTGCTAAGTTTCAATAAGCTCTATTACAGAGACTCAATAAACTTCACAACTGCTGCTTTATCATCACCTGACAATGTGTTCCAGTTATCTCTAACTGCGGACGCATCACCACCGTGACGATTAATGGCGTCTTCAATACTTGGTGAACTACCGTCATGCCAGTACAACTCGGCGCGGTTGTTACGATCAAGAATCGAAATGTTGTGGCTCAGCCCCCACAGCGGTGGCGTTCTGAACAAGCCTTCACCTAGATCGTGCACTTTCATATCAGTGTACGGCTTAATATTAATGTTACGCAGATGAGATGGCGCATCAGCTCTTGTGCGAGCACTCGGCAAGTGACAAGTACCACAGCCAACTTCATTGAATACTACATCACCACGAGCAACCATTGGATCATCATAAGACGCAG
>JANQHX010000098.1 GCA_028282465.1 Gynuella sp. | reverse complement strand
TGTGACTTCTCTGTCTAAGACACTTGTGTCTTTCACTGTTATTTCACCTGAGTTGATGTTACAGTGATACCTGTAATGATCTTACCTGTACACTGATTTTTAGAATTTCTGCGACTTCTTGATTGGTCTTACCCTCTACTGTCCAAGACAATACTTCCACTTCCCTATCGGTAAGGAACCCTGATATCTCTTCTTCGGTACCCAGGTGGAAGGCTTCAACAAAGGCCGTCTGACTGATTTGAGAAAGCCAAAGCAAAAAATGCTTCTTTTCCTTGAGCTCTCTCTTTTCCACCTCAGCCCCGTTTCGTGCAATGGAAATCATGCTTCTGTCGTACTTGGAGCCAATATGCGAATGAGACCAGCCACAACTGATACCAAAGGCTGCGGATTCACACCAGAAGTCTCGGTATTTCGCGGTTTTTAAGTCTTTCCAAGAAAACGGCGCACAAGACTGAAGACCTCTTTGAACCACTGGGTCTCGCCTCATAAAATCCAGCTCTTCATAATGATAAAGCCAGTCTTGTGGGTAATTGTTGTAAAACCTAACACCAGTCTTATCAAGACTGGCGGTGGCTTTAACGCCAATAGCTAAGTACTCGAAGTCCAAGGCGTGAGCGGCTTTAAGCAGTGAATTATACACACCATCCTTGTTAACTCCGCTCAAAGGTATCGTGAGGATATCAGATATCCAACTACTCTTAGCTTGGTCTATGGCTGTTACTATCATCCCTATCTCCGGAACTATTAGGCTAGGCGGCTGCTTCTGTCACACCAGGTTCCTGGAGCTCTATCCAGCAAGCAAATAGCGAGTGCCCGTCGATATTTTTTGGTGATCCTGCTCTTTTCGCTGCAAAGCCTGCTGCTCTTAATAATCTTTCGATTCCAATGGGCGACACACTGATGATTTTCTTTGCACCCCGGCGGATAGCGCATTGAATAGTCGCTCTAAGAAGCTCTATTGCTGCCTTGGATGAAAACTGATGCCCAGTACGTCCGCCTACGTCTGTACCCAGGTCAAAGGCAGAAAATCGGGAAATCTCCCAAATGTCGGAAGATTTAGGTAGATCATTACCTTCCATAAGTTCTGGAAATATCTCTTCAAGCAAATAGGGTTCAGTGGTGGGCAATAACCGAGCACAACCAACCACATCTGACTGGTCATTTTTAGCGATGACATACATGGTTTTTTCATGGTCATACTGATCAATATCCAAACCATTCGGAGTCTCTAGTTCCCATCCCAATTGGCCTACGAATACTTCATGACGATACTTAAAAAGCTGGTTCTTTTCCGATTGATTAAGCTGGGTATAAGACCCTGAAACATAATGCATTTCACTACCCTATCTGTTGTTTGGCTATTGCCTGGAGCTGCAAATTTATTCGAGGTGCGAAAAATATGTACCTGTCATTTTTGACAGGTTACTAAATACCAGCACCTGGAGTAATAGGCCCGAAAATACAAGGGGTAGATACTCACTGGAAATGTGAGATATGTATTAATTAATCTAGCAGTAGGTCCTCCCAAAACGCAATCAACACTTCAATCAGACTTTGTTTTACATAATAATGATTATCCAAAATTAATTAGGTGTTGATTATATGAGGACTTTTGGTTCATTGTAGTGATCATAATCTTCAGAAATCGAACACTTTTTGATCATAAAATCTTCAAGTTTTCAGGTTTTATTAGGTATGCCACCGGGTCGTTTATATAGTTTGCTTGGCTTAAAACAGAAGGCCGTACTTACTTATTTTTTATTAACCTATATATAGTCAGTAATTATGGGAAATAATGACGACAAAACGTTTTTATCTTGGCGTAAAGACCAGTTAAGTATCATTCCGTATCTGAATGGTACCGATGAGCTGTATGAACACTTCTCTAAAGGTATTAAAAAACTAGGCTTTGATTACTTGGCCTTTGGCTTAATGCTTAGCAACCCAATTACCAAACCCAGTATCAAACTTGTTAACAATTACCCCGATTCATGGAAACAGCTTTATGTTGACAAAGGGTATCTGGCTGTAGACCCCTCCATTGAACAAGGACACAAATCCAGTTCACCCTTCCTGTGGTCGGAAGATTTATTTTCAAACACTCGCAACTTCTGGGAAGAGGCCAGAGCTCACGGACTGAGTTATGGCTGGGTTCAGTCCAACAAGCCATCCCCTGGTTTATCGAGCCTCATTACACTGGCGCGAGCCGACAGTGAATTATCACGAAGTGAACTGTTCTATTTGGAGCCTTACTTGTTTTGGTTCTCTCAAGTCGCTCAACACAAATTGCAACAATCGTTTAAAGACGACGAAGCCTTCTATCCTTCTATTGATTTAACCGAAAGAGAAAAAGAAGTTTTAAAATGGATGGCAATCGGTAAATCCGCAGAAGAGATTGCGTATATTTTAAGCGTTCAAGCCAGAACCGTTACCTTTCATTCCAACAATGCGCAAAGAAAGTTATGCGTATCAAATAAAACCGCAGCTGTTGTTAAAGCCATTCAATTGGCACTTATTTAATTTCATTGAAAGATTTTCACGTGCCGAAAACCCTGTATAGTGTTAATTAAGCTATGGTTAATCACTCACCTAAATTGAACTCCATGTTTTAAGGACGATGAATGTTTGAAACATTTATACAACTCAAACTGCAGGAATGGTTTCACCCAGCATTAGATCAATTTTTTCTGGCCTTAACTTGGCTTGGTTATGAACGAGGCATGGAAATCATTATTGTTTTCCTAATATTTGGCATTGATATTCGCAAAGGTTTTTTACTGACACAACTATTCATATGGAATGCTGCATTAGTTGAGGTATTGAAAAAAATCATCGCCTATCCTAGACCCTTCATGGTAGACAATCGTGTTATTCCTATTGGCATAAAAGACGCGCCCTACTCTCCCTTTACGAATGAAGGGGCAAAGTCGTTTTTTGGATTAATCAACAGTGATGTGGTGGATCAAGTTAGAAAGCTATTCGCGAATTTTTCACAATCTTGGGGAATGCCTAGCGGCCATACCAGCGAGTCAATGGAAATCTTCGGTGCGCTAATTTATTTTTATCGAAAGTATTGGGTTTATTTTGTTTGCGGTTTTCTAATTATTTTTATTCCACTTTCCCGGCTCTATTTAGGCATGCATTTCTTAGCTGATGTCGTTGTTGGTTACCTAATTGGCATTATGCTGTTGGTTTTATTTATTAAATTTGTTGTGAATAATTCAACAATCAGTAGTTGGTTATTTAGTCCAGATAGGAAAGCAGTATTCAGTAAGGAAAGCCTTATTTTTATGGTATTTATTGTACTGCCGCCAGCAGGAGGATTACTGATTAGTAAAGTAACAGCTGACCAATTGACCGCTGTAATAGGACTTAATCTTGGCTTTTTCTTCGTTTGGCTTAGAGGTGTTCCGTTCTATGTTCCCTCAATGAAATACTCGTTAGCAAGATTAGCGTTCGCTGCATTTTGGATGTTTGTTTTAAGCCAGTCGAGCGATATTGCGATACAACTATTGGGAGCAGAAGGCTCTACTTTGGCAACTGCCGTAAAAAACATTATCGTTTACGGCTTACTGGTTTTTGTGGGTATGGAATTGATGATTAAACTTAACTTCCTAACCCGAGAACAACCACCGACAGCACAAATTAGCTCTTAAGCCATTCAGTAGGTAGGCAGAGTATCTGTCTACTTACTGATGAACAGCTTTTGACAGAGTAAAATCTGAAAGCTGATTATTAAGACCGTCAGCTTCTCTTTTAAGCTCACTGCTGGCTTTACTGATGGATACAATCATTTGATCAGTATCTGTGACTGACTCTCTAATTTCTTCGATATTCTTTGACATTTCGGCAGCCACCGCTGTCTGTTCTTCAGCAGCCGTAGCAATTTGTGTGCTTCGGTCTGAAAGCTGGCTAATGTCTTCAACGATTGCCTTGAACTCTTCTCCCGCGTGGTTTGCAAAGGTACCGCCTTCATTGGCTTTTTCTACGCTCTTAGACATTAATGAAACCGCTTGGCGTGCGCTGGAAGTAAGACTGTCAATTGTGGCTTCGATTTCTTTCGTCGATTCCTGAGTGCGAGACGCTAACTGCCTTACTTCGTCAGCAACAACAGCAAAACCCCTTCCCTGTTCACCCGCTCGCGCGGCTTCAATGGCAGCATTCAGAGCCAACAAATTGGTTTGTTCTGAGATTGAATTAATGGTGTCGATAACGGTTCCAATTTCTTCGACTTTCAATTCAACATTATTTACAGACGCCGAACTTTCTTCCAACATAACACATAGCTCACTAATAGACTGAGTGGTTTCATCAATGCGCATTTCACCATGATGAGCTTTTTTGTCACTGGCATGGGTAGCGTCCGATGCCATTGCGGCGCTGTGAGCAACGTCTTTTACTGTGGCTGCCATTTCGTTCATGGCAGTGGCTAACATTTCCAGTCGTTCTAGTTCAGCATTTATGCATTCAGCGGCTTTGGAGATACTTTGATCCAAACTGGAAGAAGAGCTGGCTAAATTGCCCGCACAGTTTTCTTGATGCAGGCAAAGTTTGTTCAATCCTTGACGGGTTTGTTCTAAGTATTTATTAAGAAGGGATATTTCATCTCTTCCATAGAGCTCTACTTTAAAACTGAAATTTTTATTCGCAATACTTTCTAGATTAAGGGTCAAACTGTTAATTCGGTGTTTTAAATATCGACTGAATACATAGGTGTTTAATCCTATTAAACCAATAACTGCCAATACACCATATACCGATGATAACATGGCTTGCTGATAAGACTTGTTCGCATTATCAAGATAGGATCCTATGGCAAGAATCCATGGTGTACCATCAATTGGCATAAGGTAGGTTACTTTTTCAGAAACTACATTTTGGTTTGGTTTCTGAAACTCATAAACAAGAATATCCGGTTGCTTTGTTCTGGCAACTTCGGCAGCTTTCTCCGCAAGACCTTCCGTACTAACTTTGTTTCCTACTCGTTCTGGTTTTGGTGGGTAAGCAATCAGCTCACCTTGGGTATTGATAATAAAACCATAGCCACTTTTATCGGCATTCCATCGCATGCTGTTCATAAGATTTTGGATTTTTTGTAAATCCTCACCAGCTTGAAGACTCAACAGGCTCGCTATGGCTTCAGACTGTGCTTTAAGACCTGCCAGTGTTTCTTGCCTCATCAGCTCCCGACTGTTTCCTGCTGTTGACCATGCAGCTAACGACATCAATACTATCGAGATAAGTGCAGTGATTGCCACCCATTGCGCGATATTGAGATTGCCATAAATACGACTAATTAATGATGTGGAGTGGTCTTGATCCATAAAACACCCAGAGTGATTTTGAATTGCACTACTATGGGTATAGACAAGTTTTTACTCCCTGTTAAACCCGTAGGTTGAATAACAGTAAGTTATATTTCGGACGTTTTAATTAATTAGATAATTTAGTTTCTAACTCTTGATTGGCTATATTCAGCTCCGAAAATAATCCACTAAAAAGTCCACCAATAATTGAATTCGTTTTACCTTATATTTAACTTTTGGATACACCAAAGACACCTGACCGGAAGGAATTTTCCAGTCCGTACAAACCTGTTTTAGCTTCCCTTCTGAAAGATCGGATTCAAAATATGAGTTTGGTAATCGAACAATACCTAGTCCTTTTAGAGCAGCTCGCGTCAGAATATGGCCATTAGCAGAAATAAATTGGCCTGACACAAGAATATCTTCTACTTCGTTATTCTCCTTATGAATGAATGACCATCGATTCACTGAGCCACACAGGCAATTATGATTGGATAATTCCTTCGGGTGTGTTGGTTCGCCGTACTTTTCTAAATAAGCTGGACTGGCTACTAAAGAAGCCTCCACCTTAAAAAGATGCCTGGCGATGAGTGCGGAATCTCTTAAGTCACCCATTCGTATCGCAAGATCATAGTTTTCAGTCAACATATCAATTCGGTTACTGCTTAGATCCAAGTTAACCTGAATGTTCTGATAATGCTCCATAAACTCGAGTATTGCAGGGGCCAGAAATTCTTCGGCAAAAATTCCGCCTACGGAATTGACCCTAATACTGCCTTTTTGCTGTTCCGAATCTTCAATCAATTGCTGACAGGCGTTTTGCATAATGGCGTCAGCTCGAATGCATTCTGAGAAGAATGACTCACCTTGTTCCGTTAAACGGATTTTGCGAGTAGATCTATGCAGCAGTGTCACCCCCAGCCGCTGTTCTAGCGCGGTTACCTGCTGTGAAACTCTCGATTTTGTTACCTGCGAGACTTCAGCAGCTTTAGTAAAGCTGCCACACTTAACCACGGTGATAAAGGACTGAATTTCTGAATCCAACATGCCAATGATTGTTTATTATTTCTTAACATTTAGTTAATTATATCAGCGATGATAAACAATTCTAACTCGAATAGAATGACCATGTTGACCGATTAAATCTACAGGTAATGAAATGAAACTTAGAACTCTAGGAAAAAGTGGCCTACAGGTATCTGAAATTGGGCTGGGTTGCTGGCAGCTTGGTAACGACTTTGGAACTATTGAAGATGAACGAGCTAATCAGATATTAGCTGCTGCCGATGACAATGGAATTAATTTTTGGGACACCGCCGATGTCTATGGCGGTGGCAAAAGTGAAACCCGTATCGCTTCCCACAAATCCGAACATTCCAGTAACAGGCTCATTGCCACTAAAGTTGGTAGAGATGGGGCTTTGTATCCAGATGGTTACACTAAAGACAGGGTTAAATCCAACATTGAGGGTTCACTGAAACGCCTTGATGTGGATGCCATTGATTTGATTCAACTGCACTGTGTGCCGACCGAGGTACTGATGGCTGGCGACCTTCTGGCTTGGATGGAAGACTTTCAAAAAGACGGTTTAATTAAAGAATTTGGAGTCAGTGTGGAAACCCTTGAAGAAGCCTTGTTCGCGGTTACACACCCAAAACTGACATCCATACAAACCATTTTCAATATATTCAGACAAGATCACATCACTGAATTGTTTCCCAAAGCCATTGAACATGATGTGGGCATCATCGTTCGCTTACCTCTAGCCAGTGGTGTGTTGTCTGGTAAGTTCAAAACAGATCAACAGTTTGAAGAAGGTGATCATCGCAATTACAACAAAGACGGTGCTTTTTTCAGTGTGGGTGAAACCTTTTCGGGCATCCCTTTTGATAAGGCTGTTGCTTTTGCTGACCAACTTAAAGCATGGACGCCAGAAGGATATTCACTCGCCCAAATGTCGATGCGATGGTTGCTGGATCAACCAGCCGTATCCACAGTCATCACAGGCGCCAGTCGACCTAGCCAAGTCGCCGAGAATGCGTCGGTTTCTGATTTGGCATCTTTAAGCCCTGAATTACATAAGAAGCTATCGAAGTTTTATTTTGAATCTGTGAAAGAACACATCCGTGGGGTAATGTAATCTTTTGAATACTCGGCCAGTTTCTCCAACTGGCCTTTGCGTCACTTGCCCAGACAGCTAACAATTTCTTCTGAAGCTTAGAATACATGGGGGCTGACGGGTTCCTGTCATGGACATGTCGTGTTAAAAAACCACAATTAGGCCAAAAATAGGCTCATCACTTAACCAATCATGAACCAGGAAATCGACACATGATTATTCGCAAACTTCGACTTCAAAAAGGTTGGTCACAAGAACAGCTAGCTGAACTGACCGGGTTAAGCACCCGCACCATTCAAAGAATCGAAAAAGGTTCAGTTGCCAGCCAAGAAAGCATCAGTGCTCTTGCATCTGTGTTTGCTATTGACCGTGAAGAGCTATTAAAAACCCTCGCTGGTGACCGCGGTGTTAGCGCTAGTGAAGAAGCACCAGTTGCGGTTAGTGATCAACACTCAACATTACCTGAGGACACGACTATGACAGACTTAAACATCTCTGCAGAAGAGAAGAAGGCCTTCGAATATATTGAGAAGCTAAAGGGCTTCTACTATCACATCATCGCCTTCATCTTTGTAATCGCTTGTCTCACCGGCTTGAATTTTTATGTCAGCCCAGGAGATTGGTGGATTTTTTGGATTATTGGCGGGTGGTTAGTTGGTGTTGTACTGCACGCTATATGGGTATTTGACGGTCTATTTGGATTTGGGCCAGAGTGGGAAAAACGAAAAATTGAACAAAAGTTGGGAAGAAAGCTTTGAACAGATATCTAACACATCCCACCTTATGACGTTGAGTCGTCTTATAAACCTCTGTTCGAGTATTGTTTATTCATATGCTAGATACTAAAAGTAAAAAGGTTAACAAATTAAGCCCAATAGCTAAAACGTTTAGATAAAATATGTCTGGAGAGCTTCTAGATCAATAGACATATTTTATTTTTAAGTTAGCTTAACTTCATCTATCAACAGAATTCCTATTCGGATAAAAAATTCAAGGCTATTTGTAAAAACAATTTACCATCAATTTATTCATTCCTTTCATTAGCACGAATTACCCACTCACTTGTATGACGTATTATTAACTTAGGGAATCTCAGAATAATTCCAGCATTGCTCTGCGGATGTCTAAACGTGATTTTTATCGCGACGAAACTCGCAGGGAGTGTCTAGACCTTTTCAAGAGTTTCAACAAAGAGAAAGACGCGTTTAGACTCGCCCTTCGGGGCTTTCAGGCGAGCTCTGACTCTGTGTTGCCTTCTTTTGAAAGGTCCAGACATTCCTGCAAGAAGGCGCCTTGATTCAGAACCCGCCTGAAAGCCAGAGCGATACTAGAATTGTTCAGAGGTTCCCTAGTAAAAATTAACCATGAAGTCAGGTTTTAAATTTATAACGCCCACAAATAAGACCGACAAACTTAATGGTTAAACAAGGTTAAAAACTATTTCTAACACCAATGAAACATGTTTACAGCCAAGGAATAACTCTGAAGGGGTGACTCAAATGAAAAACTTTTTTTTCGCTATCATGTTCGCATGTATCGGTTTGTTCTCTACCCAATCACTTGCGAATAATTCTGTTCTATTTGTTTTAACCAACCACGGTGAGCTTGGAGACACAGGCCGGCAAACTGGATTTTGGTTAGGTGAACTTACTCATCCTTATTACATTATCAAAGACGCCAGTTACAACATTGATATTGCCAGTATCGATGGGGGTAAAGCGCCCATAGATCCAAGAAGTGATAGCCGATTTGATAAAGACAATCGACGCTTCTATAACGATGAAGAATTACAGGCTGCGGTAGAAAACACATTAAAATTAAGTGATTTAAGTCCGGACGATTATTCAGCTATTCTGTTCGTTGGTGGACACGGCACCATGTGGGATTTTCCAGACAATGATTACGTGAATAAATTTACCGCCAGTATTTACGAGAACAACGGAGTCGTTGCTGCGGTCTGTCATGGGCCAGCTGCATTAACCTACGTGAAACTAGATAATGGTGAGTATTTAATCTCTGGTAAACAATTTGCGGCATTCACAAACGATGAAGAAAGTAGTCTTGGGCTCTCTGGTGTTATGCCGTTTTTGCTCCAAGACAAACTAGAAAAGAAAGGCGGTATTCATGTTCATGCTCGCAATTGGGCTGAGAATGCCATCGTCGATAATCGTGTGGTGACAGGTCAAAACCCTGCTTCTGCTCATAAAGTCGGAGAACTGGTTGTCGCAGAGTTAAGTAAGCTAGGCATTACCCCTTAACCCATTTGTTTATTGTGACTATTAGCTATTTTCCAAGAAGGCCGCTTTGCGGCTTTTTTGGTTCTACTTATTAAGAATCAATTGAAATTATTTTGTCACAAATTAGACTCTCGCCACTCATCTATCATCTTGATTGATATATTCCTCTGCCAACATATTCCAGTTAACTTATGAGCCTTCCGATTTTATATACCTTTAGACGCTGCCCCTATGCAATACGCACACGCCTTTCATTAGCATTGTCAGAAATAAAATATGAAGCCAGAGAGGTCGTATTAAAAGACAAACCAAAAGAGATGCTGTGTATTAGCCCCAAAGGCACAGTACCAGTTCTACAACTAGAAGGTGGCATAGTGATTGATGAAAGCAGAGATATCATGCTGTGGGCATTTGAAAGCGCTGAAGTCAGTCATTATTTACCTAGCCAAGAAATGACTACCCTGGTTGATCAAAACGATCATGAATTTAAGTATTGGCTAGATCGTTATAAGTATGCCGATAGATACCCGGACAATTCGGAGTTGTTTTATCGACAACAAGCAGAAGAATTTATTCACATACTAGATGAATTGTTAAGCCATCAAACATTTTTATTTGGTGAACAACCTAGCTATGCAGATATCGCCATTTTTCCTTTCGTTAGACAGTTTGCTCATGTGGATAAGCAATGGTTTTTTAAGACTCATTACCATCATGTAATCAGATGGTTGGAACACTGGCTAGAGCATCAGCTATTTCTAGCAGAAATGAAAAAATACCCACAGTGGCAATCTACTAACTAGGTGTTCATCTTCAACCTGAATGATTTAGCCCGAGTAGCGGGCTAAATCATTAATTAATGGCTAGATTTTGTAGTAATACAAATACTGGGTTGGTGAGCCCCACTCCCCACATTCTTTTGTCATAATCCAAACCCATTCGCATGAACGCACTCTGTACCTGTGCCAAGCTGGGCCAATAGGATGAAGTGTATAGCTACCTAAGTCAGGGTCGACTTTCAAAGTTTCCGTCGCACCATTTTGAAAAACGGTCACTGTATTCCATGCGCTTTCAATACCACCAACTGTTGTCATGGTCTGACGGGAAAACTCAAAGAAATCGGCTCTAGAACCTTTATACCAGAACAGTAAATGTTGATTATTATTCGTTACTTTCGCTGCCATATAAGTAGGCCAAAGACTCGCTAGAGCAAACATGCTCGTTAAGCACGCGAATAACACTATCATTGTTTTTTTAAACATAAAACATCCCCTGAAATTCTATTAATTGTTAGGTGTGGGTGTGCGGGCGCACCTGATTACAATTAACATAGACAGCAGATTAACTAGCAAACACTTAATTAATTGGGATTAAAAATAGTAAGAAGGTTCTCGTAATTTTTATTATGCTTTTCGAATATTTTTTGTATTTTTAAATTGAATGCGACTTTATGATAATTTTATTTAAATAGTAACCTGCTTGCTATAAAACGAATAAAGTATCGTTTTCTTCATATTAATAACCAGCAGATTACCCTGTTAACAGTTGGTTTAGTCAGACCAATTACTTGATATCTTGAGACGCCAAATAATCATCATAGCTGCCATGAAAATCTACAATACCATTGGGTGTCAGTTCGATAATGCGAGTGGCTAGACTAGACACAAACTCACGATCATGACTTACGAATATCAAAGTGCCAGCGTAGTTTTCTAAAGCCAGGTTTAAAGACTCAATAGACTCCATATCCAGGTGATTGGTGGGCTCGTCCATTAGCATGATATTAGGTCGTTTGAGCATCATTTTACCGAACAGCATCCGGCCTTGTTCACCACCGGAAATCACTTTTACGGATTTGGTAATGTCGTTAGCAGAAAACAACAAGCGCCCCAGGGTTCCACGAATAACTTGTTCGTCATCACCTTCTTGGCCCCATTGACGCATCCACGCCATCAAGTCTTTGTCATCTTCGAAATCTGCCGCATGATCCTGTGCATAATAAGCAATCTCTGAGTTTTCAGACCACTTAATAGTGCCGGTATCAGATTCAAGATCGCCTACCAAACACTTCATTAATGTAGATTTACCAATACCATTAGGGCCGATTACCGCTATACGCTCTCCCACTTCTATTTTTAAATCCCAATTACTGAACAGTTGCTCATCGAAGCTTTTAGACAAACCTTCCACTTCCAGTGCCATTCGATGAAGCTTCTGGTCCTGTTCAAAACGAATAAATGGGTTTTGTCTACTGGATGGTTTGACTTCAGCCAGCTCGATCTTGTCGATCTGACGAGCGCGGGAGGTGGCTTGTTTTGATTTGGAGGCATTGGCAGAAAATCGACTGACAAATGACTTGAGTTCTGCGATCTGCGCTTTCTTCTTAGCATTGTCAGCCAACAGGCGTTCACGGGCCTGAGTAGAGGCCGTCATGTATTCATCGTAGGAACCTGGGTACACACGGAGCTCACCATAGTCTAAATCCGCCATATGAGTGCACACACTGTTTAGAAAGTGGCGATCATGGGAAATGATGATCATGGTGCAGTTACGTTCGTTGAGCACGACCTCTAACCAGCGAATAGTATTGATATCCAGGTTGTTGGTCGGTTCGTCTAACAACATAATGTCCGGATCAGAGAAAAGTACCTGAGCCAGCAATACACGGAGTTTCCAGCCTGGCGCCACTTCACTCATTGGGCCGTAATGCTGCTCAGTGGGTATACCCACCCCCAGTAATAATTCCCCTGCCCTGGCCTCGGCTGTGTAGCCATCCATCTCCATGAATAGGCCTTCTAGATCGCCAGCACGAATGCCATCCTCTTCGGTCATGTCGGGCTTAGCGTAGATGGCGTCTTTTTCTTCCTTAACTTTCCACAGCTCTTCATGGCCCATGATGACGGTGTCAATCACACTGTATTCTTCATATGCGAACTGGTCTTGCTTCAGCTTACCTATACGTTCCATAGGGTCTTTTGAGACATTACCCGAACTGGGCTCAAGATCACTCCCTAAAATTTTCATGAAGGTCGACTTACCACAGCCATTGGCACCAATAAGGCCGTAGCGATTACCGTCGCCAAACTTAACAGACACGTTTTCGAAAAGTGGCTTAGCGCCGAACTGCATGGTGATATTCGCTGTGGTTAACAAGGTAGATTCCGCTTAAAAAGATTGGTTAAAAAAACGGCGCGGATTCTATCACACAGACTGGGCTTGTCTGATAGTTTTTAATGAATTCAAAGAAGTAAACTAAGCTACTGGCTAATAACACTAGGGCCTGTTCACACTAATTTTTTCACGCTGCCGTCGGCTATTTTTTGAGACAAACAAGGCGCAGCGAGTGTGGTGTAACCTGTTACATGAACGAGCTGCAACGCAATTTGG
>JANQHX010000024.1 GCA_028282465.1 Gynuella sp. | reverse complement strand
GACTCGAACCCGCGACCTCCGGCGTGACAGGCCGGCATTCTAACCAGCTGAACTACCGGTCCTTGATGTTTTACGCTGTCCCCAGCGGTCTTCTGACTTAACGGCGCTTGTTCAGAGCGCGAAGACAAATTTGGTGGGTGTGAACGGGATCGAACCGCTGACCCTCGCCTTGTAAGGGCGATGCTCTCCCAGCTGAGCTACACACCCATATAGGGTATTCCAAAAACTACCACCCATACTCGGGTTTGGCCTACATGGACTCAACAAGTCAGTCTTACTGCCCCCGTTGAGTGGGAGCGCATTCTACGGATTTTCCTATTCTTGTCAAACCTTTTAACTCAAATTTTTTCAGTAAAATTAGTAACTTAACGGCACTGAAACTATTTTGATGCCCCAAACTGATCTACCGAATGAATACCAAACTTAGCGATGGGATGTAGGTGATAAGTAGAACCACCACCAACAGCACCAAGAGAAATGGCAAAGTGGCTTTATATAACTCAGTAATTGACTTCTTGAATCGATAACTTGCAATGAATAAATTCATTCCAACTGGAGGGGTGAAATAGCCAATTTGCATGTTGGCGACAAAAATGATGCCTAAATGAATTGGATCAATTCCAAAATTCATAGCGACGGGAAGTATCAAGGGCACCATAATCACTAACGCCGCAAAAATATCGAGTATGGCCCCCAAAAATAAAAGCAATAGATTGAGCAATAACAAAAACACTATCTTACTTTCTATATTTGCCTGAATAAGTGTGAACAGGTTTTCAGGTACTTGCGCATCAATCAAAAAGTTTGTGAACGCTAAGGCAACACCTAATATCAATAAGATACCGCCTACCATAATCATGCTTTCTCGCATGATGTATGGAATTCTAGAGAATTTGATTTCCCGATAAACAAATACTTCGATAATTAGTACGTAGACTGCTGTGACTGCCGCGGCATCGCTAATCACTAACACACCAGAAAAAACCCCTCCCAATACTATGACGGGAATGAGAATTTCCCATTTTGCTTCGTTTGCCGCCGACAATAACTCTCGCATGTTAAAGGCTTGAGTGGGAATTTTCTCATGGCGGTTAGCCCAAAGCCCCCAACCATATAGGGCAATAATCATCAGTAGTGCCGGCAATAACCCAGCTAGAAATAAATCTTTAATTTGGACATTGGGAATATCCATTTGCTGAGCAATTATGCCGTAGAGGAGTAGAGGAATAGCTGGAGGCAATAAAAGACCTAGGCTACCTGAAGTAGTGATAAGTCCAAGACCGTATCGTTCTTGGTAACCAGATCGAGTCAATGCAGGTAGTAATAACGCACCGAGCGCCACGATAGTGACACCGGATCCGCCCGTTAACATTGTGAAAAATGCACAAGTTAAAAGAGCAATGAGTGACATTCCGCCCGGCATCCAGCCTAGCGAGGCTTTAGAGAGTCTAACCAAACGATCAGCTGTTTTTGATTCACTTAGAAGAAAGCCCGCGAATGCAAACATGGGCAAAGCCATCAACACACTGGATTCAGTCAGCCTAAAAAGCTCAATCGGGAGATTCAGTAGAATTTCAAACTCTTCAAAACTACTAATTTCATACAGGTGGGCGAAGCCTAGTGCAGCGGCCGCGAGGATAATTATGAATAATGGCACTCCCATAAGGGCCAGAACGACAAGCAAAGCGGTTAAAACATAAATCACTGGGTTGCCTCTCCTGTCAGTACATGCACAAAGCTACGCATCGCAATATATGCAAAAGCTAATGGCATGATAATTTGGAAAGGCCAAACCGGTACGTCGGCAAACGCAAGCGTTAACCACTCATTTTTTTCCAGCATAACCAATTGCCAACTCAGCCAAGCCATTAGTGCAGACACTACCATCACCGTTAGTGACACGACTCTCTGAACCCAGATTTTCAGGGTGCCTGATACGTAATGAGACAAGATATCAATGGCGATATGCTCCCCTTGACGAGTGCCTATAGTGGCTCCCAATAGACCAATCCAAAGCACAGATATGCGAATAACTGGGTCGGCCCAGAGTAATGAGGAATCGAATATGTTTCTAAGTAGGATCTGCGCAACAGCTAAAAGAATAAGGCCCGTCAGAATAATCACTAACAGGCCATCTTCAGCTAGATGGCTGATTCTGATAATTTTTTTGAGGAGAAGATTCATTAAGGGCTTCTTATTGGTTTCTAAACTCTTTCAACCAATGGGTGACTCTTTGGTAGATGTCAGCTGAAAATTCACCCTGCTCAATCAGCTTTCTATTAGCAAGTTCAGACTGAATGAAGATCTCGTTGCTTTGAACTTCTGAAAGTTCAACTTTGGAAATTCCTTGCTTCAGAAGCACGTCATAAGCAGCAAGATTATCTTTACGATTTTGCTTATCGAGTTTAGCTATTGACTCAGAGAACACACGATTAACTATGGCTTTATCTGAATCGGATATTTTTTGGTAGTCTCTATTCTTTTCCCAAATCGCCAGTGTGGCTGTTGTATACATGAACGGAATATCAGTTAGGTGCTTCACTTTAGTGAACCATTGCAATGTGAGAGCACCTGCGGGTGGAGCCGCTAAAGCGTTGATCGCCCCAGTTTCTAAACTGGGTTTTACTGCCGCATATTCCATTGCGATAGGAGACAACCCAAAAGCTTGGCTGATTTTTTCAGATATTGGATCATTGGCTGGAATCCAGAACTTTTGCTTTTTTAGGGTATCAAGGCTGTCAATTGGTGACACTGATAAGGGGTACGCGAAGCCCCCTTCCATCAAACCAAAGGTTATCCAGCCCGCGTCTTGGAAACCTTGAACTAATTCAGAGTCGATTTTATCCCGAATGTAGTCCACCTCTTCAAAGCTTCTAAACAACATAGGAGCATTAAGTATTTGACTGTCTTTAAAGACTGAAGCTAAAGCACCTGTTTGAACAATGGCGCCGCTAAGTTGATTAATTCGAATTTTTCGCTGAGCCGTTGCGTCACTCATAGGTGAGCCAGGGTAAAGCTTTACTTTTACTCTACCCTCAGTTTCTTCTTCGATAGTTTTAGCCGCTTTTCTAAACTCTTTTAGAACAGCAGTGCCGTCAGGGTATTGAGTAGAAATCTTCAACGTGGCGGCAGATGCACCAAATGAGATAACGGCGGATAAAAACAGAAATGAAATAAACTTCTTGTACATCAGTTTCTCAGTCCTAAAAGTAATCTGGGCTTTCAGCTAACAGTTCTACTGCTAGATTTTGGGCATAAACATTTTGAAGTGTGAGGCCATGGATTTCTGGGTCGGACTCTAATACTTCATTTAACAATTTGTCATGGAGCTCTTGCTCGAACATTAGCCGTGCATAAAACTGCGCATACATGACTTTAATGGCTAGGTTGCTGTCACCAGCTATTTCAACCGCCTTGTCAAAGTGCATTTTCGCGACCTCAGGTTGTCCTCCTAAAGAAGGAGGCACTAAGCTATTTAGCACAGCTAAATAAAGTAGCGCCTGGCCATTTTCATAACTCTCATTCAGGGACACAACCTGCTCAATAACCAGTTGAGCTTTGGCTAAGTCTGCAATGGCGTTCCAGTCATCACTGTTTTCTTGAATATAGGATACCCAAGCTGAACCTAGGGTATACAAGGGAGCAATATCCTTGGGCTTTGACATACTCTTGACTATGGGTTCAAACTCATCAAAAGTCAGAGTGCTGAAACCACAGGTCTTTTCCTTGTGTAAACACAGGCTTTTCTGAGCATAAGCTAGGCTTTTATTCACCAAAATTTTTCTTTGATCTTCGTCTGTTACAAACACGCTAGCATAGGCGCCATTGAGAGATGATGCAGTTTGTAACAAGTTTTCGCTTTCTGGGTAGTTCTCCAACAAACCGTCAAGGATGAGCAAGTAAGCAGGTAGTCCGGCCTCAACGGTTTTTAAATCGTTACTATTCAAAACGCCATAACCCAGATTCTCTGGGATGGTACGTACCGCACAACCACTCGTAACCAGCAAAAAACTCAATAAAATCAAAGACCTAACTTTCATTTACTACTACTCATGAAAAATGGGCCGCCATTCTACCCCAATTTCATATCGTTAGTTCATAACCCAGGTTATATTTGGCGCTTGTAGATTGACAAAGATTCTGTAAACCTAGCGACTCATTCAAATGGATGTGGGACATGATCAGGCAATTCACGACATTTCTTTTCCTGACCCCGGCCCCAGCAATAGCTGCGACTGGCGCTATTGCAATTGAAATTCAAGCAGCGTTACTGGTGCTTTCTGTTACCGCGATCATTCTATTAATACTTCTTATACGTAGCCATCAGTCAAATCAACATCATCGCTTTCATCTAACCAACACTAAAACAGCTTTAGAAAAAAGAGTTCGGGAACGGACTGAAAAATTACGAAAGATTAACGACCAGCTGCATGAAGAAATAGCTCGGCATGAAATTACTGAAGAACTCCTCAGCCAAACTCAAGATTACTTGCATTCAATTTTAAACAGAATGCCTTCTCAACTAGTTGGGTTTACTGAAGATCATCTTATTACCCTATGGAATTCAGAAATGGAACGCATTACCGGCGTTTCTTCTTCTGAAGCGTTAAATAAAAGCCTATCGGAAGTTTTTCCCGAAATTCTCCCGTTTCTGGATGATATTGAAGAAAAGACCGAATATGGACATACCTTCTATATGGAGAGAATACGCTGTCCGTTAAGCGTTGATGAAAAATACTCCAATGTGACTGGTTTCAGTGTCTCGGATGAAAACGGCGGCACTGTGGTTCGATTGGATGATGTGACCGATCAGGTAAAACTGGACAGATTATTGGTTCAAAACGAAAAAATGCTTTCACTAGGCGAACTTGCCGCTGGAATGGCACATGAAATAAACAATCCACTGGCTGGAATTTTACAAGGCACACAGAACCTTAAGCGCAGACTTTCAAAAGACTTTACGCCAAATCAAAAAGCTGCTCATGAGCTGGGTTTGGATATGGATGTGCTCGAGAGCTATTTAGAAAATAGAGACGCCAGTAAAATTATTGAAGGTATTCAAGATGCGGGTGAACGTGCCTCCAATATCGTAACCAACATGCTTGAGTTCGCTCGAAACAGACATGGCGATCAAGCACAGGTTAACTTAGCTAAAACCATTAAACGCAGTGTTGACTTGATTTTAGCAACCATAGAATTTAAAGATTTAATCAAGCAACTCGATATTAATTTAACGATTCAAGCCAGAGAACCAGTACCTGAAATTATTGGCAGTAGCGCTGAGCTTGAGCAAGTCTTCATGAATCTAATTAAGAATGCTTATCAGGCAATTGCTGAAAGCCCAGTTAAAATTCCTAACCCGAAAATTCAAATAAAAATTCAACCTCAACCTTATTGGGTCGAAGTCAGTGTGTCTGATAATGGACCTGGGATACCTGAGGATATTCGTCGCCATGTATTTGAACCATTCTTTACCACAAAGGAAGTAGGTAGAGGTACGGGCTTAGGATTGTCTGTTAGTTACTTTATTATCACTAGTCATCACAAGGGAACGATAACAATAGATAATGGACCAAACCATGGTTGTCGATTTGTGATCCGTTTGCCGAAACCCGACTGTAATTATGACCTAAACCTAATTACAGAAAATGTAACGTCATATCCTGAGAATCTACCGGGTATCGAGGATATTCCTCGAAGAATTGTTCCAAATTAAAATTTTCTGAAACCTCTTGGCTATAGGCTGCTTTACGAGCTTTAAAAGCATCAAACCCTTTGTACCTGAGCGCATGCAAACATTGGTGACATACCGATGCATCTGCCACTGCCCGCGAGTGGGTAGCTATTAATAGCTTCTCTGAATTGAAGGTATTGCAGTTGCTTAAATGAATTTTGTTATCGTGTAACACCACCACCCTGCTGTTTTTGTAAGCCAAGCTATGATCACTCAATAACCGAACACTTTTTTTAGAAACCTCAATGCCTTGCCGAGAAAGCCTTGACCGCTCTTCGCCAGTCAAATGAAGGCTTGGATCAAAAAATTCAAAATTACCCAATTCTTTGGTGCCCATTTTACTTCTTAGGTTATTGAAAGGTTCAAACTCTAAAAAATCTGGCAAATCCATTTAGCTGGTACCTTCAAGAATGGTGGCAATTCTGGAATCAGCGTCGGTTCTTAACCTAAATTCAACTCTTCGACTTCTATCCGCATCTTCCAATCCTGTACTACTGATAACCGGTTTGGAAGATGACAAACCATTGGCTGTTAGATTCTGCTTAAGCCAAACTTTTTCTTGCTGAACCTCAGGAAGAGCCATTAAGAAAGCCAGCGCACTTCTTGTGCGAGACTGTGACAGTTCCATATTTAATATGTAGGCGTTGTCCTCTGTTTCACCGCTCCAAATACTTGAAGTATGACCTTCAATTCTCACTTCAGATATATCATGACGATATTTTTCTGAAGTGATAATAGATAAATACCTTGGAAAAAAATTTTTCAAAATGGCTTGAAATTCAGCCTTTAGGTTTGTGTCTCCACGATCAAACAAGAGATCAGATCGGCTAAATCGAAAACTTAAGTCTTCGTCAATCTCCGCGCCCCAGGCGGCTAAATCCTTATCAAATTCGCGAACCAAATCTTCATATAAATCGGTACGTAAGTGATCGTATAGGATTGCTACGTTTCTTATTTTATTTCGTTCGATCTCAACATTAACCATGAAGATAATGGCGACCAGCAGGAAGACCATCATGAGGCCAGCCATTAAATCACTGACTGAAACCCAATGTTCTTCTTGTTCAACGTATTCTTCTTCATCAAAAATCATGACTGCTCAGCAACTCTGATTAAATCCTGAAGTTTGTCTGTTAACGGGGTGTAGTCATTCACAAATTTTTCGGACAACGCAGTCAATTGATAACCAAATGTCTTCAATGCTTTTGCCATTTCCGCTTCCATAGCTTTGTCTAAATCATGAATCGCTCTGGTATTCTGGCTAAATAGATCATTCAACTGTGAATTAACCAGATCCTGAGATTCTTTAACTGCATGGGTCAAATTTTTATTTACTTGGCTTACTGTATCGGTCAGCTCTTTGGAAACACTTGTGAGTGAGCTTGTTAATTCTTGCTGACTTTGCTCAACACTGTCTTTTAAGATAACGGTCAGTTTTGCGATTCGTTTTTCCAAATCTGGCAATCCGTCTTGCGCTTCAATAACTAGTGTTGAAAGTTTGCCGAGAAAGTCACCTATGTTTGAGCTTTGGTCTTTAAGGCCACTGAGCATGGTGTCCATATTAGATGCGACTTCACTAAATGCATGGGTTTGTCCCACCAATGTACTGAACGCAGATGTGGCTTCTTGCATTGCCTCTGCACTCACTCTTTGCTTATCGACCAGGTCATTAATTAATTCAATATTTTGTTCCTGCCAGGATTTCATTTGGCCTACAGATTGATTTAATAAGCGAAAGTTTTGACCATATTGTTGATCAATCTCCGTATTAAAATCTCTCATTACCTTGTCCAACGCTGACATCAAAGCTTCTGTGTTTGCATCCGTCATTTCTTGTTGGTAAGTTTTAAGGGAGCTTTGCATTAGTTTTAAATTTTCGGTGTTGTCAGTCGTCAGCCGAATTAATTCAGTTGCATAGTGCCTATCACCTTCAAGAGTCATTTGCTCTGACACTCTATCCATCGCTGACACAATGTCTTCAAGTGTCGCACCCTGTTTTCGAGTTTGGTTGCCATGGGAGATAGCGACCAAGGCCCACCTGAATTTAATGGTGAGTGCTCCTGCCAAACCCGCAATTGAAGTCCAAAAGGCTGTTTTGAGGCCTTCGATTAATCCAGGAACACTGGCTTGAATATTTGAAGTGTCGAAATTCATCAAGCCCGCAGCAACACCCAGGAAGGTACCAAATATTCCCAAACTGGTCAGAATGCTAGGTGCGTTATGGGCTGTATGAACTGAAAACACTGGGCCATGGAAATAAAAGGTTAGGAGGGTAATAACCCCCATCAAGACAAGACTTAATGTCGAAAACTGCTCCAGCATCTGCATGAGTTTACTTTCAAAATCTCAGTTATATTTTGCTTATTGATTTTAAAAGTTTAGCTGGGAATTACAGGAAGATAATAATTCTTACAGAAAAAGAACGCTGAAATTACCAAGACCTTGGCAATAAAGGGCTGCAGGAAATAAAAAGGATTAGTAAGGGTGATTAAGACTGCTGGGTAGCACAATAAACCTTAATTTTTCATGGTTTATTGTGAACACTCAAAATAACAGCCTAATCACCCTCCATTTAAATTGAATGACCTTAAGAGAAGTAGCTCAGCATCACACCTGCAGCCACTGCAGAACCAATCACACCGGCAACATTTGGCCCCATTGCATGCATCAACAAGAAGTTTTGATTATTTGCTTCTAATCCAACCTTGTTAGACACACGGGCAGCCATAGGCACTGCGGATACACCTGCTGATCCAATTAGCGGGTTGATAGGTGTTTTGCTGAATTTGGACATTATTTTACCCATCAACACACCAGTTGCTGTACCTATGCAGAATGCTACAAGGCCTAGGATTAAAATGCCCAAGGTCTCTAGATTCAAAAACGCTTCAGCACTCATCTTCGAACCCACGCCCAACCCTAAAAATATGGTCACAATGTTAATCAAAGCATTTTGGGCGGTATCGCTCAGTCGCTCCACAACCCCAGACTCTTTCATTAGGTTTCCGAAACAGAACATCCCCAATAGAGGTGCTGCATCTGGTAAGAAAAACGCAACTAAAATTAGAACCACTAGAGGAAAAACTATTTTTTCTCGCTTTGAAACAGGCCTCAATTGAGTCATTACGATGGCTCTTTCCTTTTTACTGGTTAGAGCTTTCATAATGGGTGGCTGAATCAAGGGTACCAGAGCCATGTAGCTATAGGCTGACACTGCAATGGCTCCCAGTATTTCCGGTGCCAATTGAGAAGCCACATAAATTGAAGTCGGGCCATCAGCACCGCCAATAATTCCAATAGCAGCGGCTTGCATAATGGAATAATCGACAAACCCAGTTGAGCTTAAAACAACTGCGCCTAGTACCGTAGCAAAAATACCAAATTGAGCCGCGGCACCCAGGAACAGGGTTTTTGGGTTAGCCAATAATGGCCCAAAGTCGGTCATTGCCCCAACACCCATAAAAATAATGAGTGGGAACATACCGGTGCCAATTCCCAGGTGGAAAATGTAATAAAGCAGACCACTGCCTTCTTCCAAAACATTTCCAGCTTCATCAAGCACTGGAGTGACATAAAACCCAGCTTCTGGAATATTTACCAAGATGGTTCCCATTCCAATAGGTAAGAGCAGCAATGGCTCAAATTTTTTGTTGATTGCGAGAAAGATCAAACCTAGCCCAACCAAAATCATCACAAACTGGCCGAATTCTAGATTTGCTATTCCTGAGCTGGATAACAGAATATTAATTTTTTCCATGGTGATCCCCTTAGAGAGTTAGCAGGGCATCGCCAACTTTCACTGCGTCGCCTTCTTTCACAAGGATTTGACCAACAGTACCAGCGCGAGGGGCACTCACTTCAGTTTCCATCTTCATCGCTTCCAACACCAACAGTGTGTCTCCTTCAGCAACTTGCTGACCAGGTTGCGCAACGATTTTGAAGATATTTCCAGCCAAAGGTGCTGGCACCGATTCACCACTTGATGATGAAGCAGCAGAAGCAGAGGCATCAACTTCACCGCCCTCGCTCACATCCAGCATGTAATTACTGCCATTAATTGAGACTTTTACCTTGCCAGATTCAGTTACTTCAGCGACATAGGACTGTCCATTCAGAGCAACGGTATAAGTGCCACCAACAGAACCGGATGCAGCAGCTTTAGGTGCTTCAGCTTTTGGAGCGGGCTCAAATGCATCAGGATTACCACGGTTCTTCAAAAACTTCAGACCGACCTGAGGAAATAGAGCGTAAGTTAGTACGTCATCAATTACGGCGTCCGCTAGGTCGAAACCTTCCTCTTTCGCTTTTCCTTCAAGCTCTGCAGTTAATTTATCAACTTCTGGCTCAAGTAAATCAGCGGGTCGACAAGTGATAGGATCTGCACCCTCTAACACTCTGTCTTGCAATTCTTTGTTCATGGCAGCTGGTGCAGCACCATACTCGCCTTTCAAAATACCCTGAGTTTCTTTCGAAATTGATTTGTAACGCTCACCTGTCAGAACATTAAGGACAGCCTGGGTACCAACAATTTGTGACGTTGGCGTAACCAATGGAATGAATCCAAGGTCCTCACGAACTCGTGGAATTTCTTGCAACACGTCATCAAACTTATCTGCTGCACCTTGGTCTTTTAATTGGTTTTCCATATTGGTGAGCATGCCGCCAGGAACTTGGGCGGTAAGAATTCTGGAATCAACACCCTTTAATGCGCCTTCCCATTTCGCATATTTCTTACGTACACCACGGAAGTAGGCAGCAATATCTTCTAGCTTTTTGATATCAAGGCCCGGGTCTCTATCAGTACCTTTGAGTGCGGCGCAAATCGACTCTGTTGGAGAGTGACCATAAGTCATAGACATTGACGAGATCGAAGTATCAACATGATCAATACCCGCTTCTATAGCCTTCATGATGGTCATGGATGAAAGGCCTGCGGTTGCGTGACAATGCAATGCTATTGGAATATCAACCGCTTTCTTTAAGGCGGAGATCATCTCATAACCTTCATAGGGGTTAAGAATTCCTGACATGTCTTTAATTGCTAGGGAGTCAGCTCCCATGTCAGCAAGTTCTTGAGCTAACTTAGACCAGGTTTCAGGATTGTGAACCGGGCTAGTTGTATATGAGAGTGTTGCTTGACCATGAGCACCTTGCTTTTTAACAGCCTTAAGAGCCTGCATCATGTTTCTAGGATCATTCATCGCATCGAAGATACGAAAAACATCCATGCCGTTAGCTACAGCTCGTTCAACAAATTTATCAACAACGTCATCGGCATAATGGCGATAACCTAAAATATTTTGACCTCTAAACAACATTTGATGTTTAGTGTTTGGGGTAACCTTTTTTAGCTCTCTTAATCTTTCCCAAGGATCTTCTCCGAGGAAACGAATACAGGAGTCAAAAGTTGCACCGCCCCAAGTTTCTAATGACCAGTAACCAATCTCGTCAAGTTTTTCAGCGATTGGCAACATATCGTCGATGCGCATGCGGGTAGCGAATAGGGACTGGTGAGCGTCACGCAACACCACATCGGTAATTTTTACCGGATTCTTGGATTCAGACATGGGATCAAAGCCTTTTGTTATTGGTTTGCTTCTCTATCACTTTGCAGAATTTGCGTCATGATATGCCTTTACTGCTGCAGCAACAGCAGCAATGTCCTGATTTTGCGCACCTGGCGAGGCCACAGCCACCGCAGGTTTCAGTTCAGGTTCTGCAGGCAATCGCCTAAGTAATGCGGACATTAGTGATGTTCCAACCACCAATAAGGCCAAGAACACGAACACGGTTCCCATACCCATTAGCATCAGATCGACAGCTTCTTGAAGAACTTCAGACATACTGCAGATTCCCTTTTTATCAGATTTGTAAGACGAACAGAGGCTTAATTACAGCATCTGTTAGGTTATTTCAGCTTATACATCGCCAGAAAGTATTGATGCTTCTCAATCCTTCCAGCTTTACAGCCTCAAAACGCGACGAACTGTAACCTAATTACTTTAAGCATCGCAATTATTAGTAGTATTTTAAAATGTTTGAAATCTAAGTTAATTCAAAAGCTTATTTGCCAACAACAACAAATCATTCATATCTCTTAATGGCTTGAATAATATTTGATCAGGCACTATCCCAAGACGCTTTAAATCTTCATTCAAAGAGAATTCTAACGAGCCTGTATGAATAATGAATTTAAGTGAACTCATCGTTTCAGAAGCATTAGCAATAAAATTTGCACCGTCCATACCCGGAAGCCTAATATCCACAACGGCCAGTGCAGGCTGAAAGTTCATTAGAGAGACTAAAGCTTCTTCTGCTGTAATAAATGATTGAACGCAAAAACCCTCGTCCTCTAAAAAAGCTTCAAGATTCATCCTAACCATTTCTTCATCATCGACAATCAGGATTTTGTTATTAACAGAAGACATCAAAATATGGCGTTCACTTTTTTCTCAATATGAATAAACTCTGCCGCTCCCCATTAGTCTAGTCAACGCATATCAACCCATGAAATTAATTCTCGCCCCCATGGAAGGTCTGATGGACCACTTTTTAAGAAATATTGTGACGGCACAAGGCGGGTTTGATTTAGTGATCACCGAGTTCGTGAGAGTGGTTGACCGCAAACTACCAGCTAAAAGCTTTCTTCAAAGAGCACCTGAATTAAACAATCAAGGTTACTGCAACCAAACACCCATAAGAATCCAGTTGTTAGGAAACCACCCCGAAGCAATGGCAGAGAATGCCTTAAAAGCAATTGAGCTAGGATCACACGGAGTAGACTTAAATTTTGGCTGCCCATCCAAGACAGTCAATAAAAGCAAAGGTGGTGCAGTCTTATTGAAAGAGCCTGAGACTATTTATAAGGTTGTAAAGGCAGTCAGAAATGCAGTGCCTGCCAATCAAACCGTATCTGCAAAAATGCGCTTAGGTTATGAAGACACCTCCTTAACTTTTGAAAACGCGGCTGCTATTCAAAGTGCCGGAGCCTGTGCCCTTACTGTTCATGGTAGAACCAAAGTAGAAGGTTATCGACCTCCTGCACATTGGGGTTGGATTAAGAAGATACAGGACAGATTAGACATACCTGTTGTTGCGAACGGCGATGTGTTTTCAGTGAATGATTACCATCGATGCAGAAATGAAAGTGGTTGCCAACAAATTATGGTGGGTCGTGGTGTGGTTTATAACCCAAACCTGGGTGCCATGATCAAAGCTAGTGTAGCTGGGCAACAAAAAACGGCTTTGAGCTGGAAAGAGATTAGGGAGCTGGTTTTAAAAATATTTGAAGACATGCTAAGCGAAATGCCCGAACGATATGTGGGTGGTCGTCTAAAACAATGGTTGAGCTTCTTGAAAGAGACTTACCCCGAGGCAGAGACGCTTTTTGATAGGATTCGTACTTTGAAACTTCCTTCAGAAATCAAAGCTGAGCTCTTTAAGAATTAACTCTGAACCATTTATGGAGTTGGCGCGCCCGGTACGATTCGAACGTACGACCGCCTGGTTCGTAGCCAGGTACTCTATCCAGCTGAGCTACGGGCGCTTAATAAAAGCTTCTTCAATCCAGAAGAAAAGTAAAAGATTCCAATTCTTTTTTAAGGGATGGCGCGCCCGGTACGATTCGAACGTACGACCGCCTGGTTCGTAGCCAGGTACTCTATCCAGCTGAGCTACGGGCGCTTTTAGATTTTTCAGCTTAGCTTCTTAACTTAAGAAGCTAAACTAAATGGCGGAGAGTGAGGGATTCGAACCCTCGATAAGCTTTCGCCTATACACCCTTAGCAGGGGTGCGCCTTCAGCCACTCGGCCAACTCTCCAACACGGCGCGCATAATACCACGGTAAATCCAAAAATAAAGAAAACTTTAATAAAATTAAAGGATTAGCGCACTTTTCAGATTTCAGAAAAACCTAAATTTGTGGCATAAGGGCAATTAGAAATAAAGCTTAAACATTACCGTTAGGTTCGTCTTGCTCCATTTCCTTTTGAATGCGCTGATATATTTCTTCCCTATGAACGGCTACGTCCTTAGGTGCGTTCACACCTATGCGAACCTGATTTCCCTTCACTCCGAGAACGGTAACTGTTACTTCATCACCAATCATCAGAGTTTCGCCTACCCGGCGAGTTAGAATCAGCATTGATTGTTTCTCCTGTGCTATCTCTGCTTTTAGCATCCAACAATGGAAGACTCGCATTTCCATAATCGAATGGTACTGAACTGCAATCCGTTAGCAGTTCAGTCTACCTAAATATTAGAAGTACTGAAAATCAGTATTGACCAAGAAAAGGTAAAAAATAAATTTGTTGGCAACTTTATGCGACTCGCTAAGCAATAAAGTCGCCTCTATTGGGTTTGGTCATAAGAAGTTGTTTAATCTGTACTCTCTGAATCCAATCCAAATGCGGTATGAAGAGCACGTACACCTAGCTCCAAGTATTTTTCAGAAACCACAACTGAGATTTTAATTTCAGAGGTTGAGATCATTTGGATATTGATTGATTCGGCAGCTAGGGTATCGAACATCTTGCTCGCAACGCCTGCGTGAGATCGCATACCTACGCCAACAATTGAAACCTTGCAAATGCTGTCATCACCGGTCACTTCACGGGCACCTAGGTCATCTGAAACCTGCTCAACCACTTTCATCACTTTATTGAAGTCGTTGCGATGAACAGTAAAGGTAAAGTCAGTAGTCTTATCAGCTGCAACATTCTGAACAATCATGTCTACTTCAATATTAGCTGCGCTGACTGGCCCTAAGATACGAGAGGCAACTCCTGGAATATCAGGCACTCCCAAAACAGTTATTTTCGCCTCATCACGACTGAACGCGATACCAGAGATTACCGGTTTTTCCATTTCTGACTCTTCCTCTAGAGTAATTAAAGTGCCTGGGCCATCTTGGAAGGTAGATAGAACGCGCAACGGTACGTTGTACTTCCCAGCAAATTCTACGGATCTTATTTGAAGTACTTTTGAACCTAGACTCGCCATTTCAAGCATTTCTTCAAAAGTTACTTTTTCCATTCTCTGTGCTTTCGCAACAATGCGAGGGTCAGTGGTATATACCCCATCTACGTCAGTGTAGATCTGACACTCATCTGCGTTAAGGGCTGCTGCTAATGCAACACCTGTTGTGTCTGAGCCACCACGACCAAGGGTAGTAATATTTCCATCTTCGTCGACACCCTGGAAGCCGGCAACGACTACAACCTTGCCCTGTTTCAAATCAGAATGGATTTTTTCATCATCAATTTTCTGAATACGAGCTTTCATGTGGGCATTGTCAGTGAGTATCTGAACCTGCCCGCCAGTATAGGATCTAGCTGGGCAACCTCTTTTGTTGAGGGCCATGCATAACAGTGAAATGGTTACCTGCTCTCCAGTCGACACCAGTGTATCCATTTCTCTGGGCGTTGGTTGCTCCATAACCTCATGAGCAAGACCAATTAATCGATTGGTTTCACCGGACATCGCAGACACAACAACAACGATGTCATGTCCCTTATCCCTAAAACCTTTAACTTTCTCGGCAACAGCTTCGATCTTCTCGACCGTGCCTACCGAAGTACCTCCGTACTTTTGGACGTATAGCGCCATAATTGCAGTTCTTAATTAGTTTGATGGTCAAAAATCGGCCGCAATTAAACACTAATTGCGGCCATAATTAAACTTGAGTGATTTTATTGATTGAATTAAAGCACTGGATTGATCAGTGCCAACTCTCGGACAATTAAAGTTGTTCAGTAACCCACGGCACCACAGTTTCAAGGGCGGCTGATAAGGCTGAAATATCCTGCCCACCTGCCATCGCCATATCTGGCTTACCGCCACCTTTGCCACCTACTTGGGTAGCTACCTGATTCACTAGGTTACCAGCTTTTATTTTTGGAATGAGATCTTTAGTGACCCCTGCGGCCAGCTGGATTTTTCCGTCATTCACACTAGCCAAAACAATTGCTGCTGAACCTAATTTGTTTTTAAGTTGATCCATCAAATCCCTTAGATCCTTAGCAGCAACACCATCCAGCTTTGCAGCCAGTACTTTTACGCCTTTCACGTCAACTGCTGATCCAGCTAAATCTGAACCGGCACTGCTGGCCAGTTTGCCTTTTAAGGCTTCAATGTCTTTTTCTAGTTGTTTAGATCTGACCTGAAGCTGCTTTACCTTATCAAGTGTGTTGTTGCGATTGCCTTTAACTTCCTCTCCAACGCTGGCAAGTAGTTTTTCGGTTTCAGAAATATAAGCCAAGGCATAGGGTCCAGCTACAGCTTCGATACGTCTTACACCAGCAGCAATTCCGGACTCAGCAGTGATTTTTAAGACACCAATATCACCTGTACGATTGACATGGGTACCACCGCAAAGCTCTACGGAGAAACGATCCTGCCCCATGGTTAAGACACGAACCTCGTCACCATACTTTTCACCAAATAAGGCCATTGCGCCCTTGGCTTTTGCACTGTCAATATCCATTAAATCTGTAGTGACTTCAGTATTGGCCTGTATTTGTTGGTTTACGATGTTTTCAATATCAGCTAACTGCTCATTGGTCACGGCTTCAAAATGCGCAAAATCAAAACGTAATTTATCTGGAGTAACCAAGGAACCTTTCTGCTGCACATGGTCACCCAATACCATTCGTAAGGCAGCGTGAAGTAGGTGTGTGGCACTGTGATGCTTAGCCGTGGTATCTCTTTTTGAGCCATCCACGGATAAAGAAACCGCATCGCCCGGTTTAATAGAACCCTGGGTGACTTTACCAATGTGCAAATGGTTGTTGCCATTCTTACTACAATCCAAAACTTGGAATTCACCGCCGTCCCAGCGAATAGAACCAAGATCGCCGACCTGTCCACCGCTTTCCGCATAAAAGGCGGTTTTGTCCAGAACAATAACCCCTTCATCCCCAGTCGATAATTCTGCGACCGAGGTAGAGCCTTTAAGCAAGTTAGTCACATTGCCTTGTCCCACTAAGGAGTCATAACCGGTAAATTCTGTTGCACCCTCTAGCTCTATTGACTCGTCTAATTGCATAGAGAAGTTGCTACCGTCCCGGGCCATTTGGCGCTGGGCTTCCATGGCAATTTCAAATCCAGCTTCGTCAATCTCTAGTTCTTTTTCACGAGCAACATCAGCCGTAAGATCTACTGGAAAGCCATAAGTGTCATAGAGTTTAAAGACAATTTCGCCGGGTATTGTATTGCCATCCAGATCTGAAATTGCGTCCGTTAAAATCTTCATACCCTTATCTAGGGTCTTAGCAAACTGTTCTTCCTCGGTTAAAAGAACCTTTTCTACCAGAGCCTGTAACTTCGCTAAACTAGGGTAAGCAGCCCCCATTTGGTTTACCAACACAGTCACTAATTGATTAAAGAACGGATTCTCCTGACCCAGTTTGTGGCCGTGACGAATTGCTCTGCGAATAATGCGGCGCAGCACATAGCCACGACCTTCATTGCTGGGAACTACTCCATCTGCGATTAAAAACGCACAAGACCGGATATGGTCAGCAATCACTCTTAATGACTTGTGTTCTAAATCTTCAGTGCTTGTTTTAGCGGCAGCATCTTTGATGAGTGCTTGAAACAGATCAATTTCGTAATTGGAATGAACGTTTTGCATCACAGCTGCAATACGCTCTAATCCCATTCCTGTATCAACACTGGGTTTAGGCAATGGAGTACGTGTACCATCTGCAGCTTGATCAAACTGCATAAACACTAAATTCCAAATTTCGATATAGCGATCCAGATCGTCATCTGGGGAACCTGGAGGGCCTCCCGGAACATCTGAACCGTGGTCATAAAATATTTCAGAGCATGGACCACAGGGCCCGGTATCACCCATCGACCAAAAATTGTCCTTGTCGCCCATTCGGGAGAACCTGTCGGCACTTACGCCCATTTCTTTGAGCCAAATATCTTCAGCTTCTTGGTCACCTTCATGCACGGTAACCCAAAGTTTTTCTTCTGGAAGCCCCAACTCAATAGTTAGAAACTCCCAAGCAAATTTAATGGCGTCTTGCTTGAAGTAATCACCAAAACTAAAGTTTCCAAGCATTTCAAAGAAAGTATGGTGTCGTGCGGTATAGCCAACGTTTTCAAGATCATTGTGCTTTCCGCCTGCCCTAACACAGCGCTGAGAGGAAGTGGCTCGGTTGTAATTTCGCTTATCTTGCCCAAGGAAAACGTCCTTGAACTGGACCATTCCAGCGTTTGTAAATAATAGCGTCGGGTCATTCCCCGGCACTAAAGAACTACTGTCGATTATTGCGTGACCGTTACGGTTGAAATAATCAAGAAATCGTTCGCGGATTTCGGAACTCTTCATGAATGGTCTTCCAGATGCAGTGTGATTTTCAAAGGGCGGAAATACTACAATGGAGACTATTTAGTCGCAATCCATCGCATACTGAATTTGTTCGGAATTAAAGCCACGGTAGGATAAAAATCTATAGATTTTGGCTTTTTCTTTATGATCTTGGGCGGGTTGATTAAATTTTTTGCGTTTTGTCGTGAGAGCTAGTTGGTACCAGTCGAAGGATTCCTGCTCTAAAGCTGTCTCAATCTGGGTCTCTGAAATTCCTTTTTGCTTGAGTTCCTGACGAATACGAATGGGGCCTTTACCTTGTGAGTATCGGGTTCTGGCCCACATTTCAGAAAATCGCTCGTCACAGGCAAGCCCAGAGACCTTAAGTCTTTGAACCAATTCAATCTGTTCATCTGAGTCAAGGTCCGGAAATTTAAGAGTCACTTTCTGTTGTAACTCATAAATGCTGTATTCGCGCCTAGAAAGCAGGTTTAACGCATAGTTCCAAGGAGTGAATTTCATAAGACTTAGGGAGGAAAAAAGAGGAACAGGCCCGAGGGCCTGTTGCTAGTCATCAGAGGAAAGATAATCTTTTGCTGAAAGTTATGCTTCTTCTGGAGACTCGGTTTTAGCGGTTTCCTGATTGACAGTTTCTCCCAGGTAAGTCGCTCGAATCTGGGCTTCTATTTCCTGAGCGATTGCAGGGTTTTCACCAAGGTATCTTGATGCATTGGCTTTACCCTGCCCGATCTTATCGCCTTTATAGGCATACCAAGCACCTGATTTATCAACAAGACCAAGCTTAACACCTAGGTCAATCACTTCGCCCATATGATATATGCCTTTGCCGTACATTATTTGAAACTCTGCCTGCTTGAAAGGAGGGGCAACTTTATTTTTAACTACCTTAACTCGAGTTTCACTGCCGACAACTTCATCGCCATCTTTGATGGTGCCGGTGCGACGAATATCTAAACGTACAGATGAATAGAATTTTAACGCATTACCACCGGTCGTGGTCTCTGGGTTACCAAACATTACGCCAATTTTCATGCGAATCTGGTTAATGAAAATCACCAAACAGTTTGCATTCTTAATGTTACCGGTAATCTTCCGTAATGCTTGAGACATTAACCTAGCTTGTAAGCCTACGTGATGATCACCCATTTCCCCTTCAATTTCAGCTTTTGGAACCAATGCTGCGACTGAATCCACAATCAGGACATCTATAGCGTTAGAACGCACTAGCATGTCGGTAATTTCCAGTGCTTGCTCACCTGTATCCGGCTGAGAAACCAGCAAATCGTCAACATTTACCCCCAGCTTTGACGCATATTCAGGATCCAAAGCATGTTCCGCGTCTACGAAAGCGCAAGTGCCACCAGCTTTTTGAGCTTCCGCAATCACCTGCAGAGTTAAGGTAGTTTTACCTGAGCTCTCTGGGCCATAAATCTCGACGATACGCCCCTTAGGTAAGCCGCCAATCCCTAAAGCAATATCTAACCCCAAAGACCCTGTAGATACAGCGGGGATTTTCTCTCTTTCTTGATCACCCATTCTCATAACAGAGCCTTTTCCGAACTGACGCTCGATTTGAGATAATGCGGCTGATAATGCTTTAGATTTGTTGGCGTCCATTGAATTCCACCTGTAATTTAGTTTGCTCTATATCGATTACTTGCAGGCAGTGGCCGTTAATCAAAACCACTGTAAATTTGACCAGTATTCTGGCACATAAGTATTAGTCTGCCTAGCCCAATACTGTATTTTTTTTCAGTATTTCTAATGTCCCTTGTAAAGCCGTTTCGACCGTCTGCAACCTAACCTTTTCCCTGTCGCCGTCAAACAAACATTTTTTTACCTCAGGGTTACAGCCTTTAACGCACCAAGAAATCCAAACAGTACCCACAGGCTTTTCCGCTGTACCCCCGCGAGGCCCCGCAACACCACTAACGGCGATTGCCAAATCTACATCTAGCTGATGAAGTAAACCAAGGGCCATGGCTTGCACCGTTTCTTCGCTCACAGCACCGAATTTCTTGAGCACCTCATTTGGCACCAAAAGAAGGTTTTCTTTCATCTCATTAGAGTAGGAAACTATTCCCCCCTCAAACCAATTGGAGCTTCCATCCATATCTGTACAGGCTTTCGCAATCCATCCGCCAGTGCAGGATTCAGCTGTGCCCAAACGCCAGCCTCTGTTTGTCAATTCCTGAGCCAGATTGTTGATCACTGGGGTTAATTCAATTGTTTTCATCAGACGCTCGCACCACCCTTATGAATTCCGTAACATTGCAGGTTCTCTTTTTAAATCAAGCATTTATGCCCCAGAACAATGACTGAGACTTCTAAACCCACTCACACCCCAATGATGCAACAGTATCTGAAGATAAAAAACCAGAACCAGGAGCACTTGGTGTTTTATCGAATGGGTGATTTCTATGAATTGTTTTTTGATGATGCTCGAGAAGCGGCAAGATTACTGGATATTACGCTAACTGCCAGAGGCAAGAGCGGTGGTGAACCGATTCCCATGGCTGGTATTCCATTTCATGCCGCTGAGAACTATCTTGCTCGATTAGTGAGATTGGGCCGGTCGATAGCCATTTGTGAACAGATTGGAGACCCAGCAACTAGCAAGGGGCCGGTGGAACGCAAGGTCGTAAGAGTAGTGACGCCCGGAACCCTCTCGGATGAAGCGTTTCTGAGTGAAAAGCAAGATAACTTAATTTGTTCAGTGCATCAGTTACATGAAAAAACTGGTTTGGGTTGCCTAGATGTTAGTGCTGGCAGATTCTTTTTAATCGAACTAGAAAACAGCTATGAACTTAGCTCTGAGCTAGAAAGACTCAAGCCCTCAGAATTACTGTTGAGCGAAGAACACCCAGGCATTCCAGACCTGGAAAACGCACAAGCACTGAAGAAGGTTGCGCCTTGGCAGTTTGACTATGATTCTTGTGAACGCTTACTGACTGAGCATTTCAAAGTTCGCGATCTCGCTGGATTCGGTTGCGCCCATATGAAAGCAGCGGTTTGCGCAGCCGGTGCACTGCTTCAATATGTTATTGATACCCAAAAAAGCTCTCTCCCGCACGTTCAAGGTCTTTCAATTGAAACTCGAGAAGACAGCTTAATACTGGACGCTCCCACCCGAAAAAACCTGGAGATAGATGTCAACGCAAAAGGAAGTGATGAGTTCACCTTGGCCTGGGTGATGGACAAAACCAGCACAGCCATGGGAAGCCGCATGCTTAAGCGCTGGCTAAACAGGCCACTCAGTAATTTCAAATTACTAAGCCAAAGACAAAATGCTGTCGCTGTGTTAATCGCAGACTACCACCATGAAACTGTTCAAGAAGCACTTCGGCCAGTCAGTGATATCGAAAGAGTTTTGAGCCGCGTGGCTCTGGGTTCTGCAAGACCAAGAGATCTAGTTAGGCTTAAAGAAACCTTTAACGCATTGCCTAATATTCAGAAAAGCATCAAATCCTTAGATCAATCTTTGATCCAGAATATTTCTGAATCCATTTCTGAGTTTCCTGAACTGACGGATTTGCTAAATACCGCGATTATTGAAAATCCTCCTGCGGTTATTCGTGATGGCGGGGTAATAGCAGAAGGATTTGATAATGAATTAGATGATCTTAGGAACATTAGCGCTAATGCAGGCGACTTTCTTTTAAAACTGGAGACACAGGAAAAGGAATCTACTGGAATTTCGACCCTTAAAGTGGGTTACAACCGAGTTCATGGTTACTACATAGAAATTAGCAAAGCTCAGTCTTCAGAGGCTCCAGACACTTATATAAGGCGACAAACGTTAAAAAACGTTGAGCGCTTTATTACCCCCGAACTCAAAGAATTTGAAGACAAGGCCTTAAGTGCAAAATCGAAAGCATTGGCTCGTGAGAAATACCTCTATGAAAAGTTGCTAACTCGATTATCTGAACATCTTGTTGAACTGCAATGCATGTCTAACGGCTTATCCCAACTCGATGTACTCAGTTGTTTTGCAGAGCGGGCACTGTCTTTGGATCTTACCCCTCCAGAATTGACGGACGAACCCGGCATTAAAATCCGCTCTGGACGTCATCTAGTGGTCGAAAGCATTTCAGATATTCCATTTGTGCCCAATGATGCTTATCTGTCCACCGATCAGTGTATGAAAGTCATAACCGGCCCCAATATGGGGGGTAAATCTACTTTCATGCGCCAAACAGCCTTAATTGTTCTTCTAGCTCACACCGGTAGCTATGTTCCCGCAGCTCATGCAGTTATTGGCCCTGTAGACCGCATTTTCAGCCGAATGGGTTCATCTGATGATTTATCCAGTGGCCGCTCTACCTTTATGGTGGAGATGACTGAGACGGCTAATATTCTTAATAATGCAACGGCATCCAGTTTGGTGTTAATGGATGAAGTAGGCAGGGGCACAAGCACCTACGATGGCTTGTCATTAGCTTGGTCTTGTGCAGAGCATCTGGCTAATAAAATTGGCTCGATGACTTTGTTTGCCACTCATTATTTCGAACTAACCTCTTTTCCCGAATTAAGTAAAAAAGCGAGCAACCTGCATCTTGATGCTACTGAACACCAAGACCATTTGGTGTTTTTGCATAAGGTTCAAGAAGGCCCCGCCAGTCAAAGTTATGGTTTACAAGTGGCAAAGCTAGCAGGTGTACCAGAAACAGTTATGACCAAAGCTAAAAGCAAGCTTGAGGAATTAGAGAACCAAGAAACTCAAACCCTTGTGACTTCAAACTCAAAAACAGGCCAGTCTCAAACAGATACCAATCCATTTCAGTCAGACATGTTTTCTGAAATGGTAAGCCATCCGGTTATAGAAAAAATTTCTGATATTGACCCAGATAACCTTACGCCAAGAGAGGCTTTAAACCTGGTATACGAGTTAAAAAGCCGAGTTAAGTAATGGATGCGAAATGCCAAGGGCTTATAACAAAATCGTATAGTTTTTTTCGGTTTAAAAACGGTTACTTATCTTGGCTTTGGGCTAACGCGTCTCTAGAATACGCTCCTCGAAATTTTTAGATAAATATCAGGACCTTTAGGAGAAAAGTCATGGCATTCGTTGTGATGGACAACTGTATTAAATGCAAATATACCGACTGTGTGGAAGTGTGCCCGGTAGACTGTTTCTACGAAGGCCCAAATTTTTTGGTTATTCATCCGGATGAGTGTATTGATTGTGCTTTGTGTGAGCCTGAGTGCCCAGCAGAAGCCATCGTTTCTGAAGATGAAGTGCCTAATGATCAGCAGCATTTTATTCCATTAAATGCAGAGCTATCTGAAGTTTGGCCAAACATCACAGAACAAAAAGATCCTCTGCCTGATGCTTCGGAATGGGACGGCGTACCAGATAAAATTCAGTATCTGGAAAAGTAGTTTTTAAAAACTAAAAAGGCTCCTTGCGGAGCCTTTTTTACTTGTGCTAACAAGTTTTTTCTTAATCAGTTTTTAGGCAGAAAACAAAGACTCACCAGTTAATCCTTGTTTTTCAAGTGTATCTCTCAAGCGCTTCAAAGCTTCTACTTGAATCTGACGAACTCTTTCGCGGGTCAATCCAATTTCACGACCGACTTCTTCCAGCGTGCTGGTCTCGTAACCACGTAAACCAAATCTACGGGTAACCACTTCACGTTGCTTCTCAGACAGATCTGACAACCACACGTCGATACTGGCACTTAAATCTTCATCTTGTAACACCTCGGCTGGATCGCACACATGATCATCTGCAATGGTATCCAGCAAGGATTTTTCAGAATTCGGGCCCAGAGGAGTATCAACTGAGGTAACGCGCTCGTTTAAGCTAAGCATGCGCTTCACATCGTCTACTGGCTTATCTAAAAGTTCCGCGATTTCTTCAGGTGAAGGTTCATGATCTAACTTTTGAGTCAGTTCGCGGGCGGCTCTTAAGTAAACGTTTAGTTCTTTGACCACATGAATCGGCAGGCGAATCGTCCGAGTCTGGTTCATGATCGCACGCTCAATGGTCTGACGAATCCACCAGGTCGCATAGGTGGAGAATCGGAAACCTCTTTCTGGGTCAAACTTTTCTACAGCTCGGATTAATCCTAGGTTGCCTTCTTCGATAAGGTCTAACAGGGTCAAGCCGCGATTAATGTAACGTCTTGCGATTTTAACTACCAAGCGGAGGTTAGACTCAATCATGCGCTTGCGTCCGGCTTCATCACCTTTCTGAGCCAAACGTGCAAAATAAACTTCTTCTTCTGGGCTGAGTAGGGGAGAAAACCCAATTTCATTTAGATACAGCTGTGTGGCATCCAGGGTTTTTTGAGCGGCACCACCGCGGGAATCAGAAACTACATCATCGAATTCGTCGTCAGTTGAAGAAGCTTCGGCTGAGTCGCTTTCCATAAGCTCTTCGTCATCTGAATCTTTCGATCGTTTGTAGTTTTCAAATGAGGTGATGTTGTCGGATTCTTCTTTGGATACTGCAACTGAGTCAAAGTCAAAACCCAGTCCTGCTAAATCTGCATTTTCAATGCTTGCTTCTTGAAGTTCCCTGGTTGCTGCCATGTCTGTAATTCCCGCATCTGAAATTTGAACTGCCATTGCCAAAAACGTGAGGCAATGATCCACCTTCTCCAGTCAGCGGTTTTGCCGTTAACGCCTTGGCAAGTAGTTGACTGGATCAACCGGCTTTCCATCCTTTCGGATTTCAAAATGGAGTAAGGGATCCCCAGATGAACCCTCTACCCCCAGCTCTGCGATTTTTTCTCCGCGGTTAACGACTTGTTTCTCTTCAACGAGAATTTTGCGGTTAAAACCATAAGCACTCAAATATTGGTCGTTGTGCTCAATGATGATTAGGTTGCCATAACCTCGTAAGCCGTTGCCTGCGAAAACCACCTTGCCGGTTGCTGCTGCCATTACAGATTCCCCCAAAGCCCCCGCTATATCAACACCCTTGGACAGAGAACCATTTTCTCCAAATGTTCGCACTATTTTCCCGTTATGCGGCCAAGACCACCGAAGTTGTTGAGTCTCTACAAACTCTTGACTTGGCTTATTGGCGTCATTTTTTTGGCTATTACCTGAATTCACAATATTTGTATTAGTTTTGTCCAGAACATTATTTGTACTACCGCTCGGTAACATCGTGGGTGGTTGCGCTTTTTTTTCTGTTACATCAAGTGACAATTGCTGTCCTGGACGAATTGTGTACGGCGGTTTTATGTTGTTAGTGCTCGCCAACCCCCGATAGTCCAGATTAAAGCGCCATGCGATGGAATATAGCGTATCACCACGCTTCACTTTGTAGTGCTTTGGGGGTGTTTCCACCACTGCTGGTTTCTCGGCCTTTTCGTTACCCAAACTACTGAATTCTGGGTTGTTAATACAACCCCAAAGTAGAAGCACCAAAATGGTTATCGAACAGTGTTTTAAGCCTGTGACGAGCATATTTTTCTACGTTTTTTGAATATTGTTAGACAAGTTTTTGAGCATACAATCCTTGACTCTCTACCGGTGTTCATACAAAAAAACAATAAAAGAAAAAATCATTAAAACTAATTATTCTAAATATTTTAAATTTCGTGACCGAAAACAAATTTTTGTATGTTTATTTTTTCGACAAAAAGGAAATGCACCAAACCAGCAACATTCCGATAATGAAGAATACTAATGCACTGCCAATGAACCCTGAAAGGTTACTGGCTATTTCATAACCAGATGGAGTCATAACCTGTCCTTCAAAACGCCATGGCCAGATCGTAAATAATGATCCCAGCACAATTCCGGTGAGCCCAGCCATGGTGTAATCATGAAATTTGGTAAGCAGATAGTTCAGAATTCTGGGAAAGACTAGCAAACCAGTTATACAGCCAAAGGCCATTACAGCCAGAATATCAATTTGAAACTCATGCACAGCCTCAATGACAGGGCCGTAAAGCCCAATTAGAAGAAGAATCATACTTCCAGAAATACCCGGAAGAATCATTGCAGTAATGGCGATCATCCCACCGAAAAAGATGAATGCGTAACCCGCTTCTACTTCTGTCGGCTTTAAGAAGGTAATGGAAACAACAAAAGCAACACCTAAAACAAAGAAGCCAGCTTTAATCAGATTATTGATTGGTACCTGTTTTAAAAGCAGTGCACCGGAACAAAGAATTAAACCGCTGAAGAAAGACCAAACCACTGGGGGGTAATGCTCCAGACAGTAATCAATCATACCGGCGAGTAAGAAAATCGCGGAAAGAATACCCGCGAAGACTAAGCATAAGAAATTGGCGTCAACATGCTTCCAAAGCTGCTTGATCTTACCCTTAAACAGTAGCTTCACTGCCGTTACATCAATACTGCTCAATGCTGTCATGAGACGGTTATAAATTCCTGAAATATATGCCATGGTTCCCCCGGACACTCCGGGAACCACGTCAGCACACCCCATCGCCATTCCGGTGAGAAACCATCGTAAGGCTAACTTCCACATGTTTTATTTCCTTGTTTTATTAAGCTTTTTCTAATCCACGAACCAGCGGCACGAAAACCACTGAGTCAAAAGTTTCAGTTTTTAGTTCATCGCCCATTTTAGTAACCATAACCAGTTGTTGATTGTCACCCCCTACAGGAATCACTAGACGACCGCCGTTTTCCGACAGCTGAGCCTTTAATTCCTGAGGAATATCATTGGGCGCGCAAGTCGCAATGATGGCATCAAATGGCGCTTGTTCAGACCAGCCAAAGCCACCGTCTGAATATTTTAAATGGGTATTGTGAAGACCCAGAGTACGAAGCCGGCTCCTCGCTTTATCCTGCAGAGGTTTAATACGCTCGCATGAGAAAACCATTGGTACCAGTTGAGCCAAAATAGTTGTTTGAAACCCCGAGCCAGTGCCAATCTCTAACACTCTTTGAGGTACCCCATCTCGCAAGAGCAACTCGGTCATTTTGGCAACTATGTAGGGCTGGGAAATGGTCTGTCCATAGCCGATGGGAAGGGATGTATCCTCATAAGCACGATGCCCAAGCGCTTCATCTACAAAAATATGCCTTGGTGTTTGACGAAAGGCGTTGATGACATCAATGTTGGTTATGCCTTGGTCAATCAAACGATTTATCAGTCGTTCGCGAGTGCGCCTGGAGGTCATCCCAATGCCATCGAGATTCATTGAAACAAATCCTTCATTGCAGATAGCGCTTGGTAATCTGTTAAGTCGGTATGAATAGGCGTAATCACGGCATAACCATCCGATATGGCCTCGAAATCGACACCAAAACCCTTACCTGCTTTACCTATCCAATGCCTGGTAATCCCTCTTGGATCTTGTTCGGTAATAATGGGCTGCCCAACCCCCCTTTGGCCCAACTCAAGAACTTTGATTCCTTTAATTTCATTCCAGGGTAAATCCGGCACATTAATGTTTAACACTCTTCCGTGATTGGCATTCCACGGTTGAGCTTGGGCTAATACCTGATCCACAACACGAATAGCCGATTCAAAATGATTACTACCCACTAGTGAAACTGCGATTGAGAGTGGCGCTGCAAAACGACCCTCCATGGCAGCAGCAACAGTGCCGGAATACATCACATCGTCTCCTAGATTCGCACCATGATTAATTCCAGATATCACTACGTCTGGACTTTCAGGTAGTAAACCTCGGGTGGCCATATTTACGCAGTCGGTTGGCGTACCATCAATAAGAATTCGGTGGGCATCAATGTGCCTAACCCGCAATGGGCGATGCAATGTGAGGCTCTGGCTCACCCCTGAACTGTCCCGATCTGGGGCGACCACAGTTACTTGGTGAGTTTGGCTCAAGTGGTCGTGTAAGAGGTTAATCCCTCTTGCATAAATTCCATCATCGTTACTCAGGAGAATTCTCATAACAATCAAACAGCTCGGTAATAAAGGTTGTGGCGTATTGCCCTGGAGGTAATTCAAAGGTCAAAGTGAGGTCATTAGACTGCCAAGTCCATGAGAGATCTTTAGGTCTCATCCGCAAACTACGCCGACCTGCTTTAAGCCTCTGGGTTTTTAACACTTGTGCAATATCAGGCCAGGATTCGAAGAAAGTCACTTCGTCTTTCACATGACCGGAACTCTGCTCTTGCTCAGATAGGTCTCCGAAAAGCATACCTGTGGGATGACAATCCCAAGCCGATATTCGCTCATTAATATTTTCTTCACTGCCGTTTAAAAACCAACTTCGCGAGCCTTCCAGCATCACTGGTTCTTCTGCCCGAGGAATTTCCCAGGTGTTGGCAGTTACCCGACTGGCTAACAATTGATTAAATAAATAAGACCTCAAGGAAGACAAAAGAATGGACTTTTTATCGTGCTTGAGTCGCTTATTACCCAGGGATTTGATGGCCTCTTCGACATTGCCCCCAGAACGACCGAATCGTTGGTCGCCGAAATAATTGGGCACCCCATGGTCACGAATCTGAGTCAGCCGAGATTCAATTTTTATTCGATCTACTTCAGATAAGGCATCCCCTGAATGACTCACAGTATTCTTCAGCACGATCACAAAGGCATTTTTTTGAAGGGCGCCTCGTTGCAACTTGGCTTTGTGGCGAATCGTTGATAATACATTTACCCCTTCAACCTCTAATTTAGAATCGGGATCAGCCCTTCCTGGCAACCAAATACTGAACCATTGCTTAGTAATCGCCTGTCTGTCTTTTAGACCTGCATATGAAACGTGTTTTGAATGAACATCGGCCCACTTAGCCAGTTGCTTCGCTACCCAAGCGGTATTTTGGCCGACTTTTTCAACATACAGATAGAGATGCTCACCCTCTCCCGTGAAATCGAACCCTAAAGTTTCAGAAACATGGAAATGAGAAGGTTCACTTTTCAATTCCGCTTTATAATTGAGGTCTGGGTATGCTTTTGGCCAAGAATGGGTATCGCTCATGACGGAGTCTTCTGTAGCAACACCACTGCCTGTGCAGCAATCCCCTCACCTCTACCAGTGAATCCAAGCTTCTCAGTGGTGGTTGCTTTAACGTTCACCTGATCCACTTCGACATTTAAATCTTGGGCTAGATTTGCCCTCATTCCTGAAATGTGGGGAGCCATTTTTGGGGCTTGAGCGATTAGGGTCATATCTGCGTTAACAACTGAGTAGCCCTTTCCAGAAATCGACTCCATTACCTTTTGCAACAGAATTCGACTGTCTGCATCCGCAAAAGCAGGATCAGTGTCAGGAAAGTGATGACCAATATCTCCAAGACTAAGCGCCCCTAGGAGAGCATCCATTAGCGCATGCACTAATACATCACCATCTGAATGGGCCAACAGAGGAAAGGAGTAGTCGATTTTTATTCCGCCGATAGTGATAAAACTGTTCTCTGATGGGGCTCCGAATTTATGAACATCAAATCCTTGACCAATTCTTAGCATTTACTTTGCATCTCCAAAAAATATCTAGCCAACTGAAGATCCTCTGGCTCTGTAATTTTTATATTGTCTCTATGACTTTTCACTAGCAGTGGCGATGCATTGAATACCTGCTCAACAGCTGATGACTCATCAGTCACTTCAAAGCCAGACCGGTGAGCAGACAGCAAGGCATCTCGAAGCTGGATTAACGGAAAGAATTGCGGCGTTTGAGCCTGCCACAGGCCCGATCTTGGCCGGGTTTCTGCAATGTCTGGAAGTGTTTCGGTGTTTTGCTTTTTCAGTGTGTCGATCACAGGAACAGCAAGAATGCCGCCTCGATTTTTCTGTACACAAAGGTTGATTAGCTTTTGAATATCCTGGGTTCTGACACAGGGTCTAGCCATGTCATGGACCAGCACCCAGCAGTCCGGGCTTTCGTGTTTGAATAAATAGTCCAAAGCATGCAGTACTGACTCTGACCTTTGATGTCCACCAACCACTGTTTCAACAGTTATGGAACCGGGAAGGTTTTGCCGATTCCAGTAACTGTCTTCAGCATGCAAAGCCACAATAGCCCCAGAAATTTCGTTGAGCTTTGACAACCGTTGTAAAGTCAACTCAGTAACCGTTTGCTCATTAATATGGAGATATTGCTTCGGAACGGAACTGCACATTCGCGAGCCGATTCCAGCTGCGGGCAATACAGCCCAGATTTTTGGGAGAGACATAACTACTGATCGCTTTCTACCACTATGACGAAAACCTCATCATCTTTTATCAACCCTAGTTCACTGCGGGCTTTTTCTTCAATGGCATCTGTGCCGGTTTTCAAATCAGAAATGCGATCTCTCAGGTCTTGGTTGATACCATCCTGAACCTCTATTTGAACATTTTTGTCTTCTATTTTGCCTTCAAGTGCAGCGATTTCGGCCAGACTACGTTCGCCCACCCAAACTCTGAATTGCAGCCCAATAAGGCATAGAAGTAAAAGTAATGTGATCCATCTCATAGGGAGAGAAAGGTAACAGAATTGGTCTGCTGATCACAGCTTCATAATTCTGCAACAGTGGTGAAAGAGCATAAGGGTTTTTGCTAAACTAATGATCATGCGACTTATTATTTTATTAGCCACTCTACTACTCCCACTCAGCTCATACTCCAAAACCATAAAAATTGCGACTGCTTATCCCGAGGGCACCCTCGCGGTGAAGTCCCTTAGGGCAGTTGCAAAAGAGGTACAAGCCAGTACCAATGGTGAAGTGAAAATCAAAATCTATAGTTCTGGTTCTATGGGGGATGGTGATGCAGTTAAGCGAAAAATGAAAATTGGCCAACTGCATGGCACCCTCAGTCCGTCCAGTGAATGGACACAAGCATTCCCAGCTATTCGAGTTTATGGACAACCATTTTATTTTGAAACCAATGACTCTGCTCTGAACGCGAGAGATGCATTGGATAGTGAAGTACTGGAATCAGCCAATCAAGCTAAAGATTATTACCTAGCAGGCATAGTGGATGGCGGTATGTCATATGTACTCTCCAGACAACCAGTTTCTTCGTTAGAACAACTGAAGCAAATAAAGTTATGGCTTCCCGACGACCCCGCCATTCGCTTTTATGCAGATGAGTTTGGACTCGACTTCATTAATTTAAATTTGGGCGAAGTGGGCACAGCCCTGCAAACCGGCGCGCTTGATGCGCTCATCGCCCCGCCTTCTGCGGCTATCACATTAAGGTGGCATACTGGCGTAAAGTACATAACACCAATGCCGGTTATGTACAGCATGGGTGTGTTAGTACTCTCATCAAAAAGCTTGAAAGGCTTATCAGAACCAAACAAAGAAATCTTGCTACAAGTGATTTCGAAACACTTGAACAAACTGGACGAAAATAACCGTAGACAAAATTCTGCAGCTTTCGACGCGCTTACAAACCAAGGTATTTCAACCACTAAGCCTACAGCAGCTAATATTCTTGAGATTAAAACCAAAGCATATGATGTTTGGCAAAAGGCCGTGAAGAACGATTGGGTGCCTGAGCACTTGTTTGAAAGTTTGGAATCTCTAGCAAACCCCTAGCTCAGATGAGCCATAACATAGGCTTGCATAGCGATTCTATCTTCGCCTTTAACATCCATAAATTCGACCCCTGTGACAAAGCCATCTTCAGTTTCGGTGCTCGATCTCACAAGAGCACTGACTTTGACCACTTTTTCAACTCCGACAACAATCAGCCGAAAACCAAGTTTCATCACAGAACCAGACTCACCAACAATATCAACGGTTTCAAGCCGACAACCATTTATGCTCAGGTCTTTAATGATGCCTGATTGCTTAGACTGACGGTCTTTCACCAACAGTGTACAAATCACTTCAACTCGGGCTCTAACCGCTTTGCGCACTTCTCCTAGCTCAAACTGATTGGGCACTGCTAAGTGCAGATGGGGAAAAGGAACCGTAGAAACATGGATCACTTCGGTACGGAAGGCACAGGCGCTACTCAACTTATCCGCAAAAAACCTTACTTTCACTTTGGTGCCTATTTTGACTGAAAGAGCCACGCCTTTTACAAGAGGAGTTGTGACCATAACCGAGCCCCCGCGCCTGTATCCAACAAAGAAAGAGGAATCTCTTATGGTGGTATAGCTATCGAGCTCTAGTTGAACGTTATGACCAGGCAAAAGCCTTAGATCGTCAAACTGCTGTGCCATTTGTGAATAAAATTATTCTAGGTGTGTTTTTTCACTATAGCCCTGATAAAAGAAATAGTAGGCCCGTTTAGTTTATTTCCATCAAATATAAGTATTTGCGCAATCAGTAAATTAATAACACGCCAATGATTTTTTACTTTGCCTCTCAAATTTATTTGAACTGTCATAGGCCTGCTGGAATATTTCTAGCACGTATAGGAGCACTATTACTCAAGGTTAGCCCGAATGCATACAGAGCAACAACAGTTACTCCTTCAAGCGAGTGTGGCATTAAAGCAACACCGTCCAAGAGCCTGTCAAAAAATTCTGAAACGCTTTCAACGGGCTTATGGCTTCAATAAATCTCTGGTTCAAATCTATTTTCAACTATATTCGGAAACCAATAATTGGGAAAAAGCTGTATCTTTTTTAGAACAGGTTTTAAGGCGATATCCACAGGAAGGGGTTTGGCATTACTACTTGGCTCAAGCATTCAAAATGTTGGATCAAAAAAATAATTACCAACAACACCTTCTCCATTGCAGTCGATTAAACAAGAAGTTTGCCCCTGCTTTTCTTGAGCTTGCACATATAGCCATAGACAAACAACAATCCGATGCAGCCTATGCGTTAATTAATCACTACATTTCTTTAGGTCACAAAGAGCCAGAAACTTTGTTAACTAAAGCGCAGCTCGCTTTCATCTGTGCTGATTATCGAGAAGTCATTTTAACCTGCAACCAATTGCCTGACTCGGTAGAAATAAATTTGCTGAAAACGAAAGCACTGAAAAAATACCAACACGCAAAAAGAAAGCATGATGGTTTCGGTGAAATGGTTCAGCCTGAAATATCAGAGATAATCAGTGACATGACTTCTCGGGTAGATACCAAGGACGACCAAAGTACTCTGATAAAAAATCAGTACTGGAACGCCTTTCAAATTAGTTAGAGAGTAAATCCCCCCAGAGCGAAACAAATAATCAACACCAGAACTGGCACTTTGATCACTCTTAAAAAATACAGTCCAACCAGAACTGCCGCCATAGCTTCCATAGATACTACTGCATTGGTAAACACAGGGTTGTATAAGGCAGACGCTAACAGTCCCACAACAGCTGCATTAATTCCTTTAACTGATAAACCAACTGTTGGGTGACTGGCTAGTTTCAGCCAGCCATTTTGAAATGCCAAAAGAAGGAGAAAACCAGGTAGAAAGATCGCCAGAGTGGCTACTACTGCTGCTACAAAATCATTAGGTGTGCCTGATTCAGCTCCAAGAAACGTCGCTAAAGTAAACATGGGGCCAGGTACAGATTGCGCCAACGCATACCCTGCAATAAAAGTGTCACTGGAAATATTAGGTACCAATTTCTGTAGTAGTGGCAACACTACGTGTCCACCACCAAACACCCAACTACCCGCTTGATAAAACTGATTCGCTAACTCAATCCAACCATTGGATAAAGACAATACCGGCAACATAAGTAAAAGAATCAGAAAAGTTATTAAATACCCCCAATTAATTGATAGTCGATCTATCTTGCTCGGTTGATCAATTGTTTTCGGTATTAATGAATTCGCGACTATAGCCCCAACCAAGATGACCGCAATTTGAGTATAAAATGAAGGTATTATCCAAATTGCCGCAGCGCTAAATATAGCCACGCCTTGTGTGACTTTATCTTGGCAAAAACTTTTTGACATCACCAATAAAGCATCAGCAACGATTACAACTGCAAAGAGTTTTAACCCGGTAAAAATGCACTGAAGAATATAATCATCTAAGAAATGACTCCCCCACAAAGCAAAAATAAGCATGAGTAAAAATGAGGGTAAGGTAAAGCCCAAAAAAGCAGCGCTAGCTCCAAAAATACCCGCTCTTTGGTAACCAATCGCGAAGCCCAATTGACTTGAGCTAGGCCCGGGAAGGAATTGACAAAGGGCAACCAGATGAGAAAACCTTTCTTGAGAAAGCCAACCTAATTGCTGAACGAACTTCTTTTGAAAATAACCAATGTGAACAGCAGGGCCACCAAAACTTAAACAACCCAACCCTAAAAAGACAAAAAAAGTACGTACCGCTTCCACTAATGCATCCAGCCTTCAAGCTTTAATTCGAAAGGCCGGATGCTAGCGATTTTCTATGACAATAGGAATAAATTTAAGAACCAGTTATTACTTTTGAAAGGTTCTGAAGAAAGTTTCTTGAACCACCATAGCATCTGAACTCGCTCTGTGTCTTACCACATCAAGATCATCAAGCACTTCGGATTTGGTTGTTGCCCAACTTTCCATCTGATCTTCCGTAAGAATCATTTCTAACGCACTGATGTGAAAACGGCGAGGGGTTTTTGCGGTCATAAAGATTTGATCAATCCAAGGCTTATCAACTACCCAACCATCGGTATAGATTATCTGATCATAAAGCATTTCGTTGAGATCGAGCGCGATTTCGGTAACCTGCTTGCCATGCTTTTCGATAACATCGCGAGAAATCCCATGGAGCTTTTCAGCAGACTCATCCCAATGGCTCCAATAGCTCACGGGTTTTATCAATGTGCAGTATTTTGCGCCATTTGGCAAAATGACACCAATTTCTATCGGGTAACTATCCGGACTAAATCCAGATGCTTCGACATCAACAATTGCAGGACGCATTTGGGTATCTTGTTTGTAAAAGTGCAGATTCTCCAGTTGAGGTGCTTCCATTTATAACAGGCCTTTTTGTTATTGTTGTTTTCAAGTGCCAACAGCCGCCATGCTTCGTACATAAGTTTCTTGCAGCACGTAGGCATCGGAGCTAGCACGCTGTCTTTGGATTGAAGCCTCTTCTTTCACCTGGGCATGGGTCTGGCTCCAGCCATGAACCTGCCGTTGAGTGAGAATGTCTTCTAAGGGTTCAATACGAAATTTCTTCAAAATACCGGTGGTGGAGAAAATCAAATCTAACCATTGCTTTTCATTATCCCAATCACCTAGATACACGGTTTTTCTTTTTAGAAGGTGATTTAAATCTCGAGCAACTTTCACTATTGGCTTGCCATGGTTCATGATCGCGCTTCTGGTGACGAAGTGCTTTTTTTCAACTTCTTCATCCCAATAACTCCAACTGTCTAACGGTAGAATCAATGTGCAATACCTTCGGCCTGAATCTAACACCACACCCACTTCAACAGGATAGCTATCTGGACCATAGCCACTGGATTGAACCTCCATTACATGGGGTCTTTGACCATGCATATTTGACTCCAAAACAACCAATATGATTGATAAAAATTACAAAACTCAAACAAATTGTTCACTTCATCTTACAAATCTAGACCGAAACTGCGGGTTCTGCTCAAAAGAATTGTTTCATTTTTTTCTTTGTCTTTTTCTTTGTCGACTAGGTATCAAGCTTGAACCTTTTTTGAAGTGAAGAATGGCCGACTCTGCTAAATTTAGAACCAATATTGCACAATTTCGCGCTCCTGCTGATTATTCCAAGAGGTTATAAAAGGTGTCGTTATATAACAGCAAGGTTTCGGATTTAAACAAAGCCAGGCAAAAGAAAAAACCAGATGGGGCTAATGCGGCCTTACTCGCGACTATGGGACAAATAAAACGCTACTTAATAGAACAGTTGGCACTTAGCTTAAAGTCATGGTTCGACACTACCGATGATTATCTATTTGCCCAATCTGAACAGGCTCATTTTGGACCTGATCAAAGCCGCTATTTCGAAACAATGCGCCTCTTGAGAAATAAACGCAGTGAAATGGAAAATCAATTCACTCAACTATTAGAAACAGCTCACCAGGATTTTTTATCTAACAACACTCATCAGTCAAAAGAGCAAATACCTACCGAATTGGGAGTTCTCGACAACGACGAGATGGATAAAAAGGTTGCACTTGAGTCTATCGCCTCAAAAGCACTCTCAGATGCAGGAGATGATTGGCTGGCCTTCAAACAGCGAATCAATCATTTGACTCAGAGTCAGATTAGTTCAGACAATGACTATGTATTTAGCCCTTACCAAGTAAGCTCTTCATTCTTTGATGTGATCGACTCTGGTAACTTAGAAATAAAGTCAAAATTATTGTTATTAAAGCTATTTGAAAAACAAGTGGTAAGCCAACTACCTGCCATGTATGCAGAGGCAAATATTCAGTTTGTTGATCGGAAAGTTTTACCTGATCTAGATATCGCAGATATAAGAAAGCAAACAAGAAGGCCAGCAGTGGATTACTCAAGCCTTCAAAAACTAATGGAAGCCAGAAGACTTGGAGTGAACCCTGAATCAATAAATACTCAGTCCTTTAATTCCAATTTCGCGGACCGAACACCAAGCTCAGATAACTCGGGCGGAGCTATTTCGCCTAACCAAGGTTTGACTCTAGGTGGTAGCAACGTCACTCCGTTATTTAGCAAGCTTTATGATCTTCAGCTACAAACTCAACCTGGTCGAATAGCAGAGACCAAAGCTTGGTTGAACCAACAAGCTTCCGCTGCCATTAGTCAAAGTGAGAGCATGCAAGATGCCGACACTATAAATTTAGTGGCGATGCTATTCGAATTCATTTTGGAAGATGAAAAGCTGTCGCCCCACATGAAACAGCTAATTGCCAGGCTTCAAATTCCGGTCATTAAAGTTGCGCTAATTGACAGAGAATTCTTTTCAAATAAAGAACATCCATGCAGGCAACTGCTTAATCAAATGGCCCATGCCGCCATTGGCTGGGAAGAAACAGACAATATTGAAGAAGACCCATTGTATGGTGTGATGAAAGATATCATCCATACTTTGAACAAAGACTTGGATCAGGACACTCAGCCGATCGAAGTGGCACTAGAACAACTTAAAGTCGTTTTAGAAAAACAGAGCAACAAACAAAAAATATATGAACACAAATTAATAGCCGCTGAAAAAGCTCGGATTAAAGACGAGCTAAGTGTAGATAAGGCCAAAGAATTCATTGAAGAGTTACTCAAGATAGGTGATGTTCACTATCGAGTAAAAGAAATGATCATACGACATTGGCATCCGTTGATGAGAAAAATCCATCTAAAGTTTGGATTCGAAAGCGCTCAATGGAAGAACAGTGCGAAAATCATTCGAGAATTGCTGTGGAGTCTCCAGCCTGGTGTGACCCAATGGCATTCTAAACGATTTGAAGAAGTGGTACCCAATATGTTTATTGGGCTGAGGCAGGGATTAGTTGCCATAAACTCCGATCAAACAGAAATGCTCGATCTCTTTCAATATATTGATAACCTTCACCAAAAAGACAGAGCACAGTACCAAGCTTCTGAAATCGATAATGAAGACACGCACCAAGAACAAGAAAGCCAGCAGGAATCTATTCAAGAGTTCACTGAACAGGTAGAAGAAATTTCTGAAAAGGCGAAGCTTAATGAGCCTGATGTGGATACACAGATCAAAACACTTGGCTTAAGCGATTATGTTGGACAAATAAAAGCGTTAGAAGAAGGTACCTGGTTTGAACTGGTTGATTCCAGCGGGCAACATCAGAGATGGAAGTTGGTTAGCATTTTATTGAACAGCAGTAAATTTATCTTCGCTAACAATTCGGGCACCACTACTATTGAAAGATCACTAATGGGGTTGGCTGCAGCTTTTCGGGAAGGAAATATTTATCAATTAGACGATGCGCCAGTTTTGGAAAAAGCCTTAAATTCTGTCACTGACACTCTAGTGGAAGAAACATCAAAAGCGGGTTGATAGATCCACATTCACAATTAAAAAAGCCAGTTCAAATAATTAATTTGAACTGGCTTTTTTTTGCATCTATAACATGTAAAACCTATAGGGCTAGCACTTTATCACCTCTAGCAATACCAGAAACGCCAGAACGAACCACTTCCATAATAGTTGTGTTGCTAATAGCATCTAAAAACGCGTCAAGCTTTTCACTGGTTCCAGTGAGCTGGATGGTATAGGTTGATGCTGTTACATCTACAATCTGCCCTCTGAATATATCTGCCGTTCTTTTGAGCTCTTCACGACCCGCACCTGAAGCACGAACTTTAACCATCATGGTCTCACGCTCAATGTGAACACCTTCTGAGAGATCTACTAACTTCACCACTTCAATCAGTTTATTAAGCTGCTTGGTAATTTGCTCAATCACACCATCAGAACCATGTGTAACCAAAGTCATGCGAGATAAGGTTGGGTCTTCAGTGGGTGCAACAGTTAATGAGTCGATGTTGTAACCGCGCTGAGCAAACAACCCTACAACACGGGCTAAGGCACCTGATTCATTTTCCATAAGAACAGAAATTATTCTACGCATAATCAGGTCCTCTCTGTTTTGCTAAGCAACATATCACACATACGGCCATTAGGTATTTGCATTGGATATACATGCTCAGTTGGCTCTACAACAACATCCAAAAATACTAATCGATCTTTCATTGCAAACGCTTCTCGCAACGCGGGCTCTAAGTCACTCGGTTTCTCGATTTTCATTCCTACATGGCCATAAGATTCCACCAATTTAACAAAATCAGGTAGTGAATCGACATAAGAATGAGAATACCTGGACTCGTAGTTTAGATCCTGCCATTGCTTAACCATGCCCAAATAACCATTATTTAGGTTTAAAACCTTGAGGTTTAGGTCGTATTGTTTACAGGTACTGAGTTCTTGAATATTCATCTGAATGGAACCTTCACCCGTTACGCAAATTACCTCTTCATCGGGGTAATTCATTTTCACACCCATCGCCGCTGGCAAACCAAAGCCCATGGTTCCGAGACCACCGGAATTAATCCAACGGTTAGGTTTATTGAACTTGTAATATTGCGCCGCAAACATTTGATGCTGACCTACATCCGAAGTGACGTAGGCGTCGCCATTGGTTAAGCGACAAGCTTCTTCAATGACATACTGAGGTTTTAATAACTCAGAATCGTCAGTGCGGTAGCGGCCACCATGACGTTCGCGCCATTCTTCGATTCGCTTCCACCAATCCCCGTGGGCAGCCGTATCTTTGACCACCTTGGAGCCCTTAATCAGTTCGATCATTTCTTTCAACACGGATTTAACTGGGCCAACGATTGGAATATGTGCATCAACATTTTTTGAAATTGTAGATGGGTCAATATCGATATGAATGATGGTTGCGTCTTTACAGAATTCAGAGGCTTTGTTGGTCACTCGGTCATCAAATCGAGCACCCACTGCCAGAATACAGTCTGAATTGTGCATCGCCATGTTCGCTTCATAGGAACCATGCATTCCTAGCATCCCAACGAACTGCTTGTCAGTGCCTGGGAATGCACCTAACCCCATTAAAGTATTAGTAACTGGGTACTCAAGCATGTGGGCCATCTGAGTCAGTTCTTCGGAAGCCTGACCAAGAATGACACCACCGCCGGTGTAGAGAATTGGCCTTTTGGCTTCTAGTAAGGCTTGTACAGCCTTTTTTATTTGCCCGCTATGACCGCGCTGAACTGGGTTATAGCTACGCATTTTCACTTTATCTGGGTAGTGAAATGGGTACTTGTCGTTAGGTGTTGTCATATCCTTTGGGATATCAACCACCACCGGCCCAGGACGACCGCTTTCAGCAATATAGAAAGCTTTTTTCATAATGGTAGGTAAATCTTCAGGATTTCTAACCGTGAAACTATGTTTCACTACCGGACGGGAAATCCCCATCATGTCGGTTTCCTGAAAGGCATCATCGCCAATCAACCAGCTCATGACCTGCCCGGTAATCACGATCATAGGAATAGAATCCATATAGGCTGTAGCAATGCCTGTTACGGCATTCGTTGCACCTGGCCCTGAGGTTACCAGTACCACACCCGCTTTACCTGAGGCTCGGGCATATGCATCAGCCATATGAGTTGCCGCCTGTTCATGGCGAACTAATACGTGCTGTATATCTTCTTGTTGGAATAACGCATCGTAGATGTGTAAAACGGATCCACCAGGGTATCCGTAGACGTACTCAACACCCTCTTCTTTTAAAGAGCGGATGAGCATTTCGCCACCGGAAAGCATTTCCGGTGCCTGGGAAGCTTCAGACATGTCTTTCACCTTCAATTGTGGATGAAAATCCCCAGTGTTCACCGCCAAGCCCGGTAAGGTTTTTAGGTAACACCGCTGATGCGTAAATCAGCTGGTATCGTCATCGATAAAGTTCACAATCGCTTCTTAGTCACCTTTAGACCACCCATTGGCATTCACCAAACGATAAACTAAAACTGAAAAAGCAGGATTACCAAATTGTAGTTGACCTGAACTGGTCAAATGAGCCAAAGAGACTCAACATTCAAAGTTAAGCTGGAAGGATTGGCCTTATCAAATTATTTTGTGGCCTAAGTGCTAAACCCGGAAACCTTGAATTGGCCTGGATTCTCCCACAGTGACTGATCAAGTCAACAGCCGATGGCTGACAAAAATAGATAATTCTCAGATTTCATCCATTAAGCGTCCTTTCAGGTAATATACCCACAATTTTTATTGGGCCTGTTAACACTAGCTCAATAGCAAAGAAACAATTAGTGTTAACAGGCCCTAGGTTAGAGAACTCAAATTGCACCCAATTTTTTTCACATTCACTGTTATTCTCTGTGGTTTTTGTACCGGATTTATTGCGCAAAAGAAATTACCTAAAAACATCGGGCTGATTAGACAAATCAATTTATTGTTTTCACTTCGAATAGCTATGCCAGCAATTATCACCCTGTCGGTATGGAAGCTGGAAAAACTGAATATTGCGCTTATCAAATGGCCATTAATTGGCTTCATCACATTGATACTAGGTGCCATTAGCACTTGGTTAATCGTCAATCGGTTTACTCTAACTAAAACTGAAAAGGCTGCTGCGTTGCCGTTGGGGGGATTCTCAAATCTAGGGGCACTGGGCTCTTTTACCGTGCTTATGGTTTTAGGAGAACAAGCCTTAGCCTTTGTACCTCTTTTTAAATTAATGGAAGAATTTTTCTATTACGCCCTGCTCATGCCTATCATCAAAAAAACCAGTGGCAGCAGCCAAGCCGGCCGAGTTGGATGGTGGCGAGATCCCGTTTTACTGGCGACAACCTCGGGCTTGATTTTGGGATTAGTTTTGAATTTTTTCCAGGTCGAGCGATTGCCAATATTTTCGACCATCAATGAATGGTTGGTTCCACTATTTACCTTTTCCTTGTTGATTGCAGTAGGTTCTGGATTCCAGCTTAGCGGCATCAAAAAGTATTTACCCATCACCTTACTGATCGCAATTGTAAAACAGTGGTGCTTACCTGCCGTTATCACTGCAGCTTGTTGGAAAACAGGAATGCGTGGTCTTGAATTACAAACTGTTTTTGTTTTGTCATCTATGCCCACTGCCTTTATTGCTGTATTACCTGCCCAGTTGTTTAAACTTGATCTGGAAATTGCCAACACGGGCTGGGCAGTGAGTTCGATGATCTATTTAATAAATTTAATGATGTTATCTACAATTGTGCGATTCATTTTATAACTGATGACTTAATTTAACCGTTTACTGGAATAACCCCAGCCCAAACAGGCAACTCCAAATCATCTTTATCATCATTTGGCCCACCCATCCGGCTTTTAAAACTGCCTTCATTAATTTGCATTCGAACCATCGCCGTTGCCTTCATTTCCTTGTCGTTCGGGTGCCGCACTTTCGACCATCTGCCGTCCTGAATTTGATTGATAAAACTTTCGTACGCCAAGAGTTGTAAACTCTCATCTTCGACCAGCTCGGGCTTTCCAAACAGAACCGCTGAGCGATAGTTAGCGCTGTGATGAAAAGCTGATTTAGCCAACACCCATTCAGTGAGCTCAGTAAAGCTGATGGCAATTTCCTGGTCCGGCAACCTCTCAAAAATTCTTGCGATACGAGAACCATGAAGATATACAAAATCATCCATCCGCCATACCAGCATGGGTATCACAATGGGACTGCCATTTTCGAGAAATGCGACATTCCCCAGTTTTGTATCATCTATTAACTGGTAAACGTCCTCCTTATTGTAACTGCCCCTCTTTTTAGCTCGAACCAAGGTGCTCCTAATTGTTTTAGACAATTCATCCATTCTTAAACCCTCGCAATGTCTTATCTGATACCAGTTGTATTCTCTAATAATATTGGCACTATTAAAGATCCAATTTTGTAATTTTGTTAGAGCCAATTTTGAGTATACATCCACTGGCAGGCTTTTCATTCCGCACCGATCAATCTCTGCAACACCAGTTGAGGCAAGCACTCAGTCAGAAAATATTAAACGGTGAGATAGCTGCTGGGACTCAATTGCCCAGTAGTCGAAAACTTGCTCAAGATTTGGGGCTAGGAAGAAACACGGTGACCATGGTTTATGACCAACTGAAACAAGAAGGCTTGATTCGATCTAAACAGGGTGCAGGGATGTTCGTTTCAGAAGGAATACAAGCAAGATTTCAATCAGAACAAGGTTTGGAAAATTTAGAGATGGCGGACTTACCTCCAATCTCAAATAGCAGCCAAAAGTTATTGAAGACCCCAGTGTCTTCACAGGCAGCCAGCCTGCCATTTGCGGTGGGTGTTCCTGACCTAAAAGCATTTCCAGACAAGATTTGGAACCGCCTTCAGAGAGCCGCCAACCAACGGCCTCACTTGCTGGGATATACAGGCATTCAGGGTCTATTAGAATTGAGGATAGCGATAGCTGAATATTTGCAACTGTCGCGGGCAGTTAAATGTCAGCCAGATCAAATTATTGTAACCGCTGGTGCCCAAGCGGCATTAAGCCTAGTTTCCCAAACGTTACTTAACCCAGGGGACAAGGTGTTAATTGAAAACCCTGGTTACCAAGGTGCCATGAGAGCGTTTTCTTCTCGCCCGTGCAATTTAGAAGCAATACCACTTAAGAATTCGAAATTAGATATATCGAAACTGCCATCGAGAACCCATGCCAAGCTACTGTATTGCACGCCGACACACCAGTACCCTCTGGGTGGAATTCTAGACAGTAGTGAGCGATTACAACTTCTGCATTGGGCAAGGCAGCACAATATTTGGCTCTTAGAAGATGACTACGACAGTGAATATCATTTCAACTCAAAACCCTTTCCAGCCATCCAAGGCATGGACACAAGAAGCCCCGTTATTTATTTGGGGTCTTTTTCCAAAACACTGTTTCCAGCCTTAAGGCTCGGGTACTTGGTTGTACCATCACAGCTTGTCGATGTGTTTTTGCATGCAAAAAGGAATATGTCTGGGGAAACATCTCCTGCATTAGAAGCCACTCTGGCGGAATTCATTTCCGAAGGCCATTTTTATCGACACCTACGAAAAATGCGAACTCTTTACCACACCAAGTGGCTTGAATTAACGCAGCTTTGCGAAACCTATCTGCAAGGCTATGCCAGCATACTGGCCTCCCAGGCTGGGATGCATATGGTACTTACCTTCGATTATCCAAATGATAAAACAGCTGTTAATGAATTAGTCGCCTTAGGGGTACACAGCAAACCACTGTCGAATTATTTTCTCCCGGATATTAAAGAGGCCACTGATCAAAATAATGGTTTGGTTATAGGTTTTGGAAATACACCAACCCGCTTGATGCCCGAACTTGTCCATAAGATTCGTTTAGTGCTAACCCAAAGCCACTAACTGTCGAACAGCCCATAACCTTCTATAAAATGCGGTATTTTTTACAGGCATTAACTGAGAACGGTTGTCTGACTCGATAGTTTGGAATTAGTGACTGTTGATGTCCCAGAACCAGCGACTCTATTTAAACGAATACCCGATTAAAAAATGCGCTGAATTATGCAGCATCTCTGTGTGACCATCTTGAACCGGCAAATTAATATAGCCACCCACCCACTTAGTTTCTATGACTATTCCTGAGTTAAATTGATTCTGAATACCTAGCTGAACGAATGGCCCAGTAAAGTGATAACCAGATTCATTGAGAACAGGAAAAGTAAAGCCACCATTCTCAAACCATTTTTGCCCACGAACGACTGTATGAGGGTTTGCAGCAGCAGTGCCTATACCAGTGCGCCAGGCAACATTATTGAGTCCTAATATTGGCAGGTTGAGTCTTGAGTTCTCACAGGCCCGGTTGAACAAAATAAAATTAAGGCCATGGGAGATTTCATAGTGCTGAACCTCATCAGGCAAATCAGTTCCATGAAGTTTGTGATGGATCATTTCCACTTCATATCCACAATCCCCTACCTGCCATCCACCTCGCAGGCTGTAGTAAACAGGAATTTCTAGACCTCTGGTTTCAAAACCAGTTGTGAACCTAAGATCTTCCTCACCCTCCTGTTCAATTAGCACTTCAGTTGGAAAGGTATAGGCATTACCGAAAAGAAACTCAAAGTAGGGTTTAGCACTGGCTATGGATGGGGCAGCAACTAAGGAAATAATAGCTAAGTGTTTAATAACTTGAGATTTGGATATCTTCATTAGCCGCCTTCACTAAGATTCAATTGGATAAATTGGAAATACACTTTTTAAGCACCGAGCTTTTCTAATACATGATCGCTGTGGTTATTACGGAATTTTAACGACACGAAGTTGTGTTGAAGACGAACTTTCTAGAACTTTGCAAAAGGATTTTTGCAAAACTATATCCACAAATTTTAGGCTGCTATTTTAAAATGAAGGTCGGATCAATTTACCTTATAAATATCCGACTGAGGTTATGAAGCGACAGCATACTTTTGATGCAGTGAGTAAATACTTGAAGAAAAGCGATTCGACAAAGAACCGCTTTAATCAAACATCGAGAAGGTATTTTAGTGAACTCGTTTCTTTGAGAATGACAGTTTTTCATCCTCTCTCGATATCTGAATGGTTTCACCCGATACAAATTCACCAGACAACAAACGATTCGCCAATTCGTTTTCAATGTACTTTTGAATCACTCGTTTAAGAGGCCTAGCGCCGTAAACAGGATCATACCCAATGTCACAAATCATATTCAGGGCTTTATCGTCGATTTGCATCTCAATTTCTTGCTCAGCCAAACGAGCCCGCAAACGGTTTAATTGAATATCAGCAATGCCTTGAATTTGATCTCGTTGAAGGGGATGGAACACTACCTGTTCATCGACCCTATTTACAAATTCAGGCCTGAAATGCTGCCCAACAACTTCCATCACAGCTGACTTCATAGCGTCATAGTTTTCTTCACCCGCTAAGGTTTGAATGACGTCGCTACCCAGATTAGATGTCATCACCACAACTGTGTTTCTGAAATCGACTGTCCGGCCTTGACCATCGGTTAAACGACCGTCATCCAGAACTTGAAGTAAAATGTTGAAAACATCAGGATGGGCTTTTTCAACTTCATCCAATAACAACACAGAATAAGGACGGCGTCTGACCGCTTCAGTTAAATAGCCACCCTCGTCATACCCGACATAACCTGGAGGAGCGCCAACTAATCTGGCAACTGAATGCTTCTCCATAAATTCAGACATATCAATTCGAACCATGGCCTCTTGTGTGTCAAACAAGAATTCAGCCAGCGCTTTGCACAGTTCGGTTTTACCCACACCCGTTGGCCCTAAAAACAGGAATGACCCGTTGGGACGATTTGGATCACTTAATCCAGAACGCGACCGGCGAACAGCATTGGCAACAGCTTCCACAGCTTCTTGTTGCCCCACAACAGATTTGTGAAGAGCGTCTTCCATTTGCAGCAGTTTCTCCCTCTCCCCTTCCAGCATTTTATCAACTGGGATACCGGTCCAGCGGGAAACAACATTAGCGATGGATTCTTCTGTGACTTTGTTATGCAACAACTGCATGTCCATCATGTCTGCTTGAGAGGCCATATCCAATTTCTTTTCAAGCTCAGGAATTTTTCCATACTGCAGCTCAGACATTTTTGTAAGGTCGCCAGCCCTACGCGCAGACTCCATTTCCATACGGGCATGTTCTAGTTCTTCTTTAACGTGCTGACTGCCTTGCAATGATGCCTTTTCTGTATTCCAAACTTCTTCTAAGTCTGCGTATTCTCGTTCTGCTTTTAAAATGCCATTATTCAATTCATCCAATCGTTTCTTGGAGGCATAATCACTTTCTTTTTTCAGTGCCTCGGCTTCAATTTTTAATTGAATTAAACGACGCTCTAACCGATCCATGGCTTCTGGTTTCGAATCAATTTCCATACGAATTCGAGAAGCCGCTTCATCAATTAAATCGATAGCCTTATCTGGCAACTGTCGATCGGTAATATAACGTTGAGACAATTTTACTGACGCAATAATGGCGGAATCAGCAATGGTGACTCCATGATGAATTTCGTAACGCTCTTTCAATCCTCGAAGAATGGCTATGCTGTCTTCCTCACCCGGTTCATCAACTAATACTTTTTGAAAACGGCGCTCTAATGCACCATCCTTCTCAATGAACTGTCGATATTCATCAAGCGTGGTGGCACCCACACAATGCAGCTCGCCACGGGCTAAAGCTGGCTTTAACATGTTTCCTGCGTCCATCGCGCCTTCGGATTTACCGGCACCGACCATGGTATGCAGCTCGTCAATGAACAATATAATTTGGCCTTCTTGTTTGGCCAATTCATTGAGCACTGCTTTTAGTCTCTCTTCAAATTCACCGCGGTACTTTGCTCCGGCGAGTAAGGCGCCCAGATCCAGAGACAATACTTTTTTATTCTTTAAACCTTCTGGCACTTCGCCATTAACAATGCGTTGGGCCAAGCCCTCAACAATGGCGGTTTTACCAACTCCAGGCTCGCCAATCAGTACCGGATTGTTTTTTCTTCGGCGTTGCAAAACCTGAACGGTCCTACGAATTTCATCGTCACGGCCAATCACAGGATCAAGTTTGCCTGCCTCAGCTCTTTCAGTTAAATCGACACAGTATTTATCTAATGCCTGTCTAGCATCTTCCGCTTCTTGGGTATTAACGCCTTCACCGCCACGTACTTCATCAATGGCCTTCTCTAAGGCTTTCGCATTAATTCCGGCGTTAGCGAGGATACCACTGATCGGGCCTTTATCCTGCGCCATCGACAGCACAACTAATTCAGATGAGATAAATTGATCGTTACGCTTTTGCGAAAGCTTGTCTGCAATGTTCATAACTCTGCCTAAATCATTAGACATATGAACATCGCCGTCATGGTTTTTGATTTTCGCCATCCGATCTAACGTAACATGCAAATCTTCTCGCAATTGATTTGCGCTGCCACCGGCCTTTTCAATCAGCGGACGAATACTTGAGCCTTGCTGTTCCAACATTGCAAACAACAGGTGGGGAGGTTCGATAAAATTATGGTCTCGGCCCAGCGCAACTGACTGGGCATCGGAGATGGCCAGCTGAAGCTTGCTGGTTAGCCTGTCAATTCTCATCAATCTGTCCTATGTAAATACAAATAATCTTGCCTTTACAAATAGGGCTGATGTTTGACTTTTCAATGCGCAAAAATAGAGGGTTTACGATTCAAGCCAAATTAAGCTGGCCATGCGACCTGTCTTTGAATCACGCCGGTAGGAATAGAAACGATGCTCGTCAGCAAAGGTACAAAAGTTGCCGCCGTGAATGTTTGTCACGCCTTTTTTCTGCAGCTTTAAACTTGCTAGTTGATAGATATCAGCCATGTATTTCCCTTGGGCATTGCCTGGCAAAAATGCCTGAATAAATGACTTATCTTGTGCGACGAAAGCCTGATAAACATCTTCCCCCACTTCAAAGTGTTTTGGTCCGATGGCAGGTCCTAGAAAAACCAACACATCCGAAGCGGGATCATTAAAAATACGTAGAGTGTTTTCAAGAACTCCTGCGGCCAGGCCCCGCCATCCAGCATGAGCTACCGCAACGCAGGTGCCTGCTCGATTACAAAAAAACGCAGGCAAACAATCTGCAGTCATGACTACGGCCGCATAACCTGGATTTTTAGAATAGCCAGCATCTGCTTCTTGTCCCCGATTCTCTGGAACGGCCTCAAGCACGTGTGTGCCATGCACTTGAGACATCCAAATAGGCTTAGCATAACAAGCTTCATTTAATTGCGAGCGGTTTTGTTCCACATGGGCATCATCGTCACCCACGTGTTTTGCTAAATTAAAACTATGAAAGGCCCCAGAGCTTCGACCACCCAGCCTAGTGGTAAAACATGCTTTAACATTGGGAGGCGCTGGCCAATCTAACCAGTGTACAGAGCCATTCAAAAGCCTTCTCCGGGGTTTTCTTTTTGGTCTTCAGACAATGCTGCTAACAATGACGTAAAGTCTGATGGCAAGTCCACTTCCCAAGCCATTTCTTGGTCAGTCACCGGATGCAATAACTCTAACCGTTTAGCGTGAAGGGCTTGTCGTGTGAAAGCTTTCAAAGCTTCTTGAAAATCGAGAGAAATTCCTTTTGGCAGTTTAAACCGGCCAGCGTAAAGGGGATCACCCAAAAGCGCGTGGTTCAAGTAGGCCATATGCACTCGAATCTGGTGGGTTCGACCGGTCTCTAGTTTCAGCCGTATGTGGGTATAGTGCCTAAATCGGTGTAAAACCCGATAATGAGTCACTGCTTCTTTACCCATTGGATGAACAGCCATTTTGGTTCTATGGGTTGAGTGGCGACCTATGGGCTCATCAACAACTCCACCGCCTGTGAGTACTCCTGAGCAAACGGCCTCATACTCTCTACCCATTTCTCGACTTTGCAGTTGCTCCACCAAGGAGGTGTGGGCTTCCAAGCTGCGAGCCACAACCATTAATCCAGTAGTGTCTTTATCCAGTCGATGAACAATACCTGCCCTAGGCAGTTTAATTAACTCAGGATAATGGAATAACAAGCCGTTCAGTAAAGTACCTGAAGGATTACCAGCTGCAGGATGAACCACTAAGTCTCTGGGCTTATTGATGACGATTAAATGATCATCTTCGTACACCAAATCTAATGGGATATCTTCAGGAACCCAGTCCCCTTCATCTTCCAGCTCGGCATTCAGAGTCAGAGTCTCCCCACCTATGACTTTGTCCCTCGTTTTCCCTGACTTACCGTCAATCTGCAGTTCACCTGATTTAATCCAGTCTTGGATGCGAGAACGGGAAAAATCAGGAAAGAGTAAAGCTGCTGCTTGATCCAGGCGTTTTTGACCCATTTCAGAGGGGATAACGGCTTCGAGGGAAATTTGATCTGACATCTTGGGAACTGCTGTGGTTAAATGTGCGGCCTATTGTATTCCAATAAGCAAGAATCACCGAATCATGTCAGCAGTACTAAAAATCTCGAATAAATTTGTATTCGCTTTTATCAGCATCCTAACGTTAATCACAGGTTGTGCTTCCACTGGAGATAGAAATAGTGAACAAGCACTCTATGACGACCTCCAAGAACAACTTGAGAAGCGAAATTACAACCTTGCCGTTGAACGCCTAGACTTAATTGAAGAATTGTATCCGTTTGGCCTGTATGCCGAACAAATCAAGTTAGATCGTATGTTCGTGACTTATCAACAAAAACAGTATTCAGACGCTGCTGTGTTAGCGGATCGATTTACTCGGTTAAATCCAGATCATTCAGGCGCTGATTACGCTTATTATTTGAAAGCCAGGGCCACGTTTGATAACTCGTTTAACCAAGGCAACTTTTTTACTGGCCAGCATCCTGAGCGCCGAGACACGTCGGTAATCAAAACCGCGTACCGATTTTTTGAAAGTTACTTAAATCGCTACCCCGATGGTGAATTTGCGGACGATGCGCGGATGCGCATGGCCATTATTAAAGATCGAGTGGCTCGTCATGAATTGGAAGCGGCAGATTTTTACATGAGAAAAGGGGCTTGGCTCGCAGCCGCGAATCGTGCGACATTCGTGATCAGGCATTTCCACAATACTGAAGTCATACCTGAAGCGTTGAAAATACTCATCAAGAGTTATGATGAAATGGGGCTTGAAGAAGAAAAGGCGCGGGCTGAAAAAATATTTGAAGAGAGTTTTTCAGGGCAATCATAACCTGCCAGTTCTTGCTTTTTTAAATAAGCGTAAGACACAAAAACTCCTGACTATTCAGGAGTTTTGTCAACCTTGATCGAGGGCCTTAATAGCCCGCCTTCCAACCATTGGTAATTGGGTATCGACGATCCCTACCGAATCCTCTAGGGGTAATTCGCACGCCTTCGGGAGCCTGCCTGCGCTTGTACTCGTTAATATCAATGAGGCGAACCACTCGATAGACTTGCTCTCTTTCTAACCCCTTTTCTACGATTGCTTCAGCACTTAAGTCCTGCTCTACATAATACTCAATAATTTTGTCTAGGATTTCATAGGGCGGCAAATTGTCTTCATCTTTTTGATCTGGAGCCAACTCCGCTGACGGCGGGCGCTCAATGACTCTAACAGGGATCACCGGAGAAATAGAATTACGATAACGGGACAGAGCAAACACCAAAGTTTTCGGAACATCTTTTAAGGCGTTGTACCCACCACACATGTCGCCGTATAACGTGGCATAACCCACTGCCATTTCAGACTTATTACCCGTGGTAAGCACCATTTTTCCCGTCTTATTGGAGATCGCCATTAGCAGTTGTCCACGAGTACGTGCTTGAAGGTTTTGCTCAGTCACATCGGCTCCGCCTCCTTGGAATTCTCGATTCTCAAACACTGGGGAAAGTGTTTCCAAGCCGGCTTCAACGATTTTATGAATGGGAATGACCTGGTATTTAACTCCCAGTGCCTTAGCTTCTTCTTCCGCGTCATCCAAACTCATTTGGCTAGTGTATTCGTAAGGCATCATGAAAGCCTCGACCCGATCAGCCCCTAAGGCATCTACAGCGATAGCCAGACTTAAACCTGAGTCGATGCCACCTGACAGCCCAAGCACAACCCCAGGAAATCCGTTGCGATTAACGTAACTTTTTAAGCCCTGAACCAGCGCCTTATACACACTGGCTTCAACACTCATTTCAGGATCAACTTCTGGATCCGACACAACAACGGAATACCCTTTGAGTTCTAAATCGGCACACTCCAACACTGATTGATAAACCGGCAGAGTTTTGGTCACACCGGTTGGCTCTACAACCATTGAGCCACCATCAAACACCAGCTCGTCCTGAGCACAATTGTGATTAATATATACTACGGTAATGCCATATTTCGCCGCGACTTCGGATACTCTCTGTCTGCGTTGTTGGTCTCGTTGAACGTGGAAAGGCGAGGCGTTAATATTGAATAGCAGTTGAGCCCCGGCATCCTTGGTTCTTCGCACCGGGCCATCAAACCAAATATCTTCACAAATGGTCAGTCCACATTTGACACCACTGATCTCAAAAACACAGGTGTCTTTACCTTTCGAGAAGTATCGTTTTTCATCAAACACTTGGTAATTAGGCAAGTGCTGCTTTGAATACTCATGGATAATTTTACCCTGGTAAATCACCGCAGCCTGATTATATAAATTACCGTCGACTCGTTTCGGAAAACCTAAAACCACATGAATCTTAATGTCGGCTTCCAAAATTGTTTTCAATGCCTTCTGGATGCGGTATTCCATGCTTTCTCTAAACAGCAAGTCTTCCGGCGGATAACCTGATAAAGTTAACTCTGGAAATACCACTACATCAGCGCCTTCAAGCTGTGCTTGCTTGGCGGATTCAATTACCTTTTCACAGTTTCCGGGTATATCCCCAACCGCCAGCTCTATTTGAGCCAAGGCGACTCTAAGGGATTTAGTTGGCGCGTCAGAATTGGACATTGAAATCTCCTGCTTTAATTTGCGGGCTATTGTGCGTAACAATAAGGACTTTGCAATAATCCTTTATACTTTTAATCAGTGAAAATAAGAAAAGCACCAGTTTTATGACCTCATCTCAAGCACTCGGGCATATTCGACAGTACCGGTTGATGTCTATTTTCAACTACTATCGCTTGGTTCTCTCGGTATTTCTGCTCGTGTATTTGCAGGTTTTACGCCTGTCTGAGTCAATTTCAGAAGTCTTTGCACAAGATGCATTCATGGTGGGTATTGGCTCCTATTTAATTCTCACCGCTGTGGCCATGGTTATTAACCATAGAAACGAACTCAACCAAGCCACCCTGCTTGCCATTATGCTTACGGACATTGTCTTACTCACCGTTATTGTGGTTTCTGCCGGTGGTGTTGAAAGTGGTTTCGCTAACTTAATGGTGGTCAGTGTTGCAACTGGCAGCTTGTTCTTGTCGGTCAACAACAGTCTATTACTATCCGCATTCGCGTGCTCAGCCATTATTTATACCGAATTGTTTTTTTCATTCGGACAACGAGAAAACCACTATCAACAAGCAGCTTTGCTAGGCGTCGCTTTCTTTGGAACCACAGTTCTCATTCAATATATCTTAGTGCGAGTGAAAATTAGCGAACAAATTGCTGAAGAACGGGCCGTAGATATCGAAGACCTGATGTCATTAAACGAGCAGGTCGTAGAACGCATGCGCACAGGTATTATTGTTTGTAGCCGCATCGGCGAAATCAAAACCTTCAATGCCGCTGCTCAAAGATTGATCTGCAATCAAGGCACTAACCTAACCAATATGGAGTTCTTGCCTGACCCTGTACAAAGGCTTTTAGAAAAGTGGATCAACAACGAGTTTATTGACAACCATATCGTACGAATTCACAAAGATATGCCTGATGTATTTGTAAACTTCACAATGCTTATGGAAAGAAGTGACTCTGACGTTTTAGTGTTTTTAGAAGACATCAGCCAAACCAACCAACAAGCTCAGCAAATGAAACTGGCATCATTAGGCCGATTTACAGCCAGCATTGCCCATGAAATTAGAAATCCTTTAGGCGCCATCAGTCATGCTGCTCAGCTCATGGAAGAATCACCTGCTCTGGATAAAGGTGATCACCGCTTGCTTGAAATTATCCGCAACCATAGCGCCAGAATGAATGAAATTATTGAAAATATTTTACAGCTTTCTCGGCGCTCAAAGTCGCAGCCAGAAGTCATTAATCTTAATGGCTGGCTAAGAGAATTTATCAGTGAATACTCTCAAGTTAATCCAAATGGACAGCTCAGCTTGTCAGTAAAGCATTCAGTACGAATACGATTTGATCCATCTCATTTGCATCAAGTAATTAGTAATCTTGTAAACAACGGAATTCGATACAGTATGCAGCATACTGGTCAACCAAAGGTGTCGATTAAGGGTGGTATTCTGAACGCCAATCTGCAACCCTATCTGGATATTATTGATTTTGGCCCCGGCATAACAGGGGATGTAAGATCACACCTGTTTGAGCCTTTCTTTACCACAGAAAGCTCGGGCACTGGATTAGGGTTATTTATTTCAAAAGAGCTTTGTGAGAGTAACCAGTCTAGACTTGATCTTATTGATTCTGACCAAGGTGCCAAATTCAGAATTACTTTCTCTCATCCGGCCAGACTTAGCTTAATGGATTAAAACATGACCACAGCCACTGCACTTATCATCGACGATGAACCTGATATTCGTGAACTGCTTGAAATTACTCTTGGCAGGATGGACATCGATACCCTTAGTGCCGCTGACTTAACCTCTGCTCGACAAATTTTATCAGACAACAAACAGATTGATCTTTGCCTAACGGATATGAACCTGCCCGACGGAAATGGCATCGAATTTGTCGATCATATCCAGAAAGAACGACCAGATGTACCAGTGGCTGTCATTACTGCTCACGGTACTATGGATGCTGCCATCGAGGCTCTAAAGAAAGGGGCCTTTGACTTTGTTTCTAAACCGGTAGACCTACAGAGGCTAAGAGATTTAGTGTCTGTTGCGCTGAAATTAGCTAGCAACCAACACTCAGACGACGATTCTCCTGCAATGTCTGAGAAAATGCTGGGAAAATCCAAAGCCATTGACTCTTTAAAAGCGAAAATTAAAAAGCTTGCGAGAAGTCAGGCCCCTGTTTTTGTGAGCGGTGAATCAGGAACAGGTAAGGAATTGGTAGCGAGACTGATTCACGAAGAAGGCCCTCGAAAAGATGGACCTTTTATACCTGTTAACTGCGGTGCCATCCCCAGTGAATTAATGGAGAGTGAATTCTTTGGCCACAAAAAAGGTTCTTTCACCGGAGCTGTAGCAGACAAAGAAGGTTTTTTTCAAGCGGCTAATGGCGGCACATTGTTTTTGGATGAAGTTGCGGACTTGCCGTTGGCAATGCAGGTGAAATTATTACGAGCCATTCAAGAAAAATCGGTTCGATCCATTGGTGCTCAAAAAGAAAGCCCTGTAGATATTCGAATTCTGAGTGCGACACACAAAGACCTCACCTTAGAGATTGACGAAAACAAATTCAGGCAGGATCTTTACTATCGAATCAATGTTATTCAGCTTGATGTGCCACCATTGAGAACTCGCCCGGAAGATATTGCGATTCTCGCACAATCGATTCTTGGCAAATTATCACAAACCTATGAATTGCCAGAAGCAAAATTATCCGGTGCTGCGGTTGAGATTTTAAAAGACTACACCTTCCCAGGTAATGTCAGGGAGTTGGAAAATATTCTGGAGCGGGCCTTTACACTTTGTGACGATGACACCATTAGGCCAGAAGATCTTGATCTACCAACTCATCAGAAGAACAGCGAAACCATTCAGTTAGAGAAGCCGGAACCTATGGCAGAAGGCGTATCTCTTGAGGACTTCCTGGAGGAAATCGAAAGGGAAGCCATAACAAAGGCTCTCGAAGAAACCCGATGGAATAAAACCGCAGCAGCTAAAAAATTAGGGATCACTTTCAGAGCATTGCGATACCGCCTGAAAAAACTCAATATGGAATAGATAATCCATTTTAGATTAGTCTTTAATCTTAATACCTTGGGTATCGCTTATTGATACCCATCCTAAAGCCTTTGAATCATCACTCAAATTTATATTTAATCTCTCCTTACAACCATACATCACGGAGAGATGTTATGAATATCAAGGGATTCACACTCACTGAACTCATCCTTACTATTGCAGTAGTGGGCATTTTGTCCAGCGCAGCCGTTCCAAGCTTTAGCAGTTATTTAAATAAACATGAAGCTAACGCGTTAATCATATCCATCCAGAGAGAAGTCAACTTAGCTAGGTCCACTTCTATTCATCAAGGTCAAATTGTTACCATGTGTGGAATGAACAAGGCTAATGAATGCGTGAGTACTTGGAGTCATGGCTTCCAATCATTTATCGACCTTAACAACAATAAAAAGTTGGATTCAAATGAACAGGTGTTCAGTCAATTGGTTGTGGATTCCGACATTGTAAGAGTTAAGTGGAGAGTTGGAGCAACAGCTCAGAAAAGGCTGCAATGGAGCCCAACAGGAAGGACTTACAAGAGTTCACAGCCAGGTAGCTTTGTTATCTGTCCACTTAGCTATGATTCTGGCTTGGTACCAGCAGTAATTACTGTCAATGCTCAGGGTAGAATAGTGACTGGTTATGATTCTGATGGCGACAAAAGGATTGATAACAGACCTTCTATTAAAGTTTCTGAATGCTCTTAATTTTAAAGTAATAGTATTGGGAACCTAGAGGATTAAAGGATTCAGTCCATATCTGCATTTAACAGTTTGGAGCTCACATTAGCAGCGAAATCATAATTCGTGTTTTCGTCTTTTAATTCAATATGCTCTAGTGCGGTAACCACCATATCAGTGGTAAGTTCTTGACTCTCAGTTTTAAAGCGATGCAAAGCCATGATTAATGCTTGCTCTAGCTGTGATCCGGTTAATCCCTCTGAATACTGAGCAATAACCGCGGGGTCAATTTGAAAGGATGTGAGAGATCGTTTACTGAGATGGATTCTAACGATTTGCTCCCGCTCAGTAAGATCTGGCTTCTCGAATACAATCTTCTCAGAAATCATGTTGTCGCTATAAATCTCAGCTGGCAAGTTATCAAATTTGTCGCAAGTAACAATCAGAAATAGCTGGGTTTTTAATTTAAAATGCCAGTGCACGAACTGTATAAAACGGACAACCAGTTCTTCGGACTTTTCCTCTTCTAAAAATAAATCAACGGCCTCTAAAAGCACAATGGCTGGAGACACTTCAACTCCGTTGTGAAGAATGTTCTCGAAATGCTCTGACATTCCATCATTAGTTCTGGCTAACAAAAATTTTGGAGTCAGTTTTAAAAGCGGAATATTTAAAGCACCTGCCATGGCTCTTGCAGCCATTGTTTTTCCACAACCTGAAACACCTCCGAAAATAGCTGCACGAATCGCTGGTTGATCAGGCTTGTTTTGAAGAATTCGAGTAATATTACTTTTTAGCCAGCGTTTAAAGGCTGTCGCACCCCCCAAGTTTTTTGAAGAGACTGGCTCAAACTCATAACTCAATAAACTATTTCCATTCAGTAACTCTGTTTTGACGTTACTCTGATTCGAGTCTTTGGTACTGAGTACATTTAACCCAGAAATAAAGTTTTCAATGCAGGCAACTGCGTCTGCGCCAGCGAAACCTTTTAAACTTTTTGCCAATTCCAACAACTCTGGGCGAGTTGGATCAAATTGTTCGCCAACGCGCTTTGCATACCAACTTCTGGCCTCTCGATTGATCAAATTCTGTAACTGCACCGAGTTCGGTATGGCAATAGAGAAGTGAGCCATTTTGTATTTCAAATCTGCTGGCACAGCAATATTTGGGTCTAAGAGTATTAAAGTGGCATCTTTGTGATACAGAACGATGTCTTTAATAAGGCGAAGAATCTTGGTGTCATTCAAATAAGGGGCAAAATCACAGAGCAGATAGATAGCCTTGTCTGCCCTTTTTCGTATTTCCCTGAGAACTGAAGCTGGATCATCGAGAGTCGGTTTTGGCGCCATAAAAGTACTGGCAAAAGCCATTAGGCCATCGGTCGCACTCCACCTAAAAACTGGCCGGTAGTATTTCACCGCGAGTTTTTTGATTAACTCAATGACTCGAGCCTCATCGCCACTTTCAATAGCAATTAAAGATGTATTAGAACTAAGAAGAGTTTCGAAATCATGGGTTAAAGTAGCAATCATCGCTTTCCATTTATGAGTTGCGGTCAGTGAGTGCTTTAGTCTGGATCAAACCTGTTCAAACTCAGGATGTTCCACAATTAATTCATTCAACGAAGAAACAATGGCATCCGGGTTACTATCTGCTATCGGTTTACCGCCGTTGTAACCATAGTCGGTAACAACCACTGGACAACCTGCGCTTCTAGCGGTTTCAACATCTACTGCAGAATCGCCAACCATCAGGCCACTTTCAACAAACATACCCAAGTGATCAGCAATATAGTACAAGCCATCTGGAAAGGGTTTTTTATTGGTTAGCGTATCGCCACCCACAAGAATTTCGAAATAGTGCCTAATTTTAAGGTCTACCAACAATTGGTGTGACAATGCTTCGTTTTTATTAGTTAAAATTGCCATGGGAATGTCGAGTGTTTTCAAACGATCTAACAACTCCGGAACCCCTGCATAAATCTCAACGCCAGAGGTTAGGGTTTGTTCATAGCATTGTAGAAACACATGATGAGCTTTCTGAAAAGTTTCATCATCGTCCGAAACCTGTTCATCCAATAATGATTTGGAAGACATAATACTCTTAACCAGCTTAGGAATTCCTCGCCCCACCCAGTTTCGAACCTCTTCTTCAGTGACCTCATCAGCATCAAAGTGGTTTAACATTTTCACTGCCGCGAGATGAAGACCTGAAACACTGTCCACGAGAGTTCCGTCTAAATCAAAAACGACAAATTGGGCACTTTGCTGATACATTATTTCTCCTAAAACTATTTTGGTTCAAACTGACAGATCATTTCACTGATGACATTCTTGTAATTATTGGCACCAAATATGGCAGAGCCTGCAACAAAGGTATCTGCACCTGCTGAAAAAATCTCTCCGATATTAGCAACTGTGACACCACCATCAACTTCTAGACGAATATTACGCCCGCTTTGATCAATGAGCTCCCTCACCTTTGAAATCTTTTCAAGAGCACCCGGAATAAATGATTGACCGCCAAAACCTGGGTTGACTGACATCAGCAGTATCATGTCCAACTTGTCCATCACATACTCTAAATGCGTCAATGACGTTGCGGGGTTTAGCACTAACCCAGCTTGACAACCGCCATCTTTTATTAACTGCAAAGTACGATCAACATGTTGGCTAGCCTCTGGGTGAAAGGTGATGCTGGTAGCTCCGGCATCTATAAAATCACCAATAATTCTATCCACAGGAGACACCATTAAGTGGACATCCATGGGAGCGGTAATTCCAAAATCTCTTAAGGATTTCAGAATCATTGAACCGAAGCTTAAGTTAGGCACGTAATGGTTGTCCATAACATCAAAGTGTATCCAATGCGCGCCAGCGGCAAGAACTTCTTCGACCTCTTGGCCAAGACGGGCCAAATCAGCAGCTAGTATTGATGGGGCAATAACAGGGGTATTCATGGATCTCCAATTTCCAAATTAAGTCTCTGTAACCAGTTTCTATGTTGAGTGCATTGTACCTTTCAGCCATCGCATGGGTACTGTTTTTGCTCTTTTAGATTCAACTATTGACTTCAAAGGGCCATTCCATGAAAACCGGTAAATTATTACCCAGTTTAATGATCTGGGTGGCAAGTTTTACCACTGCTGAAAACATTAGAGTATCGCCAGACCCTGTAACTCAAAGGCACGAGAATTTGGAAGTTTTCTATAAGAATCAACTGCGAGGCGAGGAAATCAAATGGCTAGAATCTTCATCTGGTGATTTTTTGAGCCTGTATCAACGTCAGCGAACTTCGCTGCCTCAAGGAGGTTTGTTGATATTGCAAGATCATGGAACCACCCCTGACTGGCCCAGACATGTTCAAAAACTAAGACAGTTTATGCCAGATGTGGGTTGGAATACCCTGTCAATTAGCCTTCCTGACAATGCCACACAAACCCAACCCGAAAGAATGATCGAACCCAAGCCTGATGCATTCAACTATCAACCGGATAATCGCCAAGTCATCTTTGAACGCATTCAAGCTGCACTTTCATTCCTGAACTCTGAAGGCCTCTTCAATTTAGTGATTGTTGGATTCGGAGCCAGTGCCAGCTGGGCCAGTGAATACATGGCAGAGCAGCTAACTGAAGAGAATAATCTGGGTTATGCATTGATTATTATCGATACTAAAAACCCTGCCAATGAACCGGCCTTAGATATCAATGAGTCTTTGCCTAAGCTCACCATCCCCATACTCGATCTACTGAATACAAAATCTAAACCCATACTCTGGCAGGCAAAGTTAAGAAAAGGCTCGGTGTTGAGGGAAGGCCGTGATCAGTACCAGCAAATTAATGATGCGGTCGCGGGTTCAAGATGGACTCAAAACCCCGATGGACTAACCCGACGAATATGGGGTTGGGTAAAAACCAATGCAGCAGGCCGTGAAGCGGATGTCGAATACGAAAACGGGCTATGAGCCTCTGGATTTTCTCACTTTCTTAACAGATTCATAGGCCAACTGAATGTTCTGAGATTTCTCTTTGGCAATGCTCATCATTTCTTCAGGCAATCCTTTTGCAGCCAACTTGTCGGGATGATGTTGGCTCATTAATCTGCGATAGGCTTTTTTTAGATCAGCATCACTGACACTGGAACCCACCCCTAAAATCTTGTAGGCCTGCTCTAGGGGCAAAGTGTTGGTTCTTTGGTTGTGCCTTTGATAGCTTGAAAACTTCCATTGTGCAGCAATACGCTGGTTGATAATTTCAAACTGAATCCGGTTAATGCCCAGTACACGACAGATAGATTGCAGTACCCGCTTTTCCCCTGAGGTCAGATTTCCATCTGAATATGCAATTTGCAATTGTAGCTCAATAAAAAACTGCGACAGAGTGACGCGTCTTCCAATAGAATCCTTCAATTCTTTCAGGCAAGAATCAATATCAAAGCCCTCTTCTTTTCCTTCATTGAAAAGCTTCATGGCATCCAGTCGATGGGCTTCGTTTAACCGGAGGCGCTCCATAATCTGCCGTGCAGCCTCAATTTCTTGAGCTTTGACTGTGCCATCTGCCTTGGCAAGCTTGCCCATGATCAGAAAAGTACAGCGAGAAAATGTGGTTTGTATTGCGGAACTTTGAAAGGCATCGTATGAAGCTTTTTCGCCTTTTCTGGCTTTGCGATCAAAGGCACTACCTAAAATGACTCCTAAAACAAGACCAGGCCACTTCCCCACCATAAAGCCAATGCCACCACCAATGATTTTCCCCCAGATTGCGATTTTTACAGCCAAACCATTGTTCTCACTAGTTTTTTAATGAAAGAATATCACCACTTTACCCTATGGTTGGAGTTTGCCGCTACCTCGACAGATTCCAATCCTTTATCATTCAACCAAAAATCCCTGATAGGTTCTCCTACTTGATCTTCTGTTTTCCAAAAACTTGCCTTTCCTGCTTAATATTGCTTGGTTTCTTAAGTACTCAGCTAAGTTCTGAAGAAGCTCCTATGGATTACAGTAAACTTGATTGGCTTAGATACAACGAGATGACCAGTGAGCAACAGCGAGGAACCAAATTCTATTGCCGTGGTGACTTCATTGACCCACTGGCGAGTTATGTCAAAAACTACAGAATCTCTGATCAAGTCAAATACCCGGTTTCCATTAAGGCTGAGCTGCTAAAACAAAAAGATGGCGATGTCATTGAAGCTGAAGGACGTGTGGAAATGACTCAAAATCTTTTTCAGATCAAATCCGATTATTTGCTCTACCAAGGGGACGAACAAAAAGGGGCTCTTGAAGGTAATGTAGTTGTGAGACAACCAGATCTTCTTGTATTAGCGGATTCTGGCCGAGCAGACATGCGTAGCGGTGAGTTTTGGTTAAATGATAATAACTTCGTCATGCACTCGGAAACCCTCTACGGAGAATCTTCAGAGCTATTTAGTAACAGTAGTGGGCGCATTCGTTTGTCCGATCCGGTAATCACAAGATGCGATCCAGAATATCCAGTGTGGGAAGTGTCAGCATCGAGGCTAACTCTCAAACCAGTGCAAGGCATTGCGACTTCCACTCACAGCGTTATTAAAGTAAAAGGGGTGCCTGTTTTTTATCTGCCTTATTTCAGGTTTCCAATTGATGATAAAAGGCACACAGGCTTTTTGGCGCCCGTAATGGAAGTACAGGGAGACAAAACAAGGGTACAGCTACCCTTTTACTGGAACATAGCACCGAACTTAGACACCACAATGACCCCACACTTCCTAGAGGATCAAGGGGAAATTTTAGACAGTGAATGGCGTTATCTTACCAAAGCGAGCGAAGGCTCAATTATCGGCACTATTGAACAAACCAATCAGGAAACAGAGGACGAAGATTGGGAAGAAGTTTTAACTGAAGAACAACAAGAAAATAACCGATGGTGGTACTCTTTTACACACAAGCATGACTTAAACAAACAGGCCAGATTACAACTTGACATTGCAGACGCATCAGACGCTTATTTTTTCAAACACTATCAAGACAAAGACGATACAACAGACGCCTTGAACCAATCAGTCAAACTGATTCAAAATTATGGCTCCTGGAATCACACCACAACGGTTCAACGTTACTCAATTATTAATCAAGACGAAGCGCCCGTTGATCAGCCCTATGCTCGCCAGCCTAGTCACAGAGTAAAGAAAACCTGGGGAGGAAAAGCGTTTCAATCCGGCATAACACTGGATTCAGAACTGGCTTACTTTACCCGCAATCTTAACAAGTCTGAGCTTGAAGGCATTTCCTCAAGTAATGTCAAAAGTGCCGAAGGCAGCCGTTGGCACACAAAACTTGGGTTCAGTTATCCCTTGGAATGGCCGTTCGCATTTATTAAACCTCAAGTTAACCTTCTTGCCACTCAATATAATCTAGTGAATACATCTGACGAGATGGAATCCAATCCTACTCGATTCATGACCCAGACCAGTCTGGACACAGGGTTGATTTTTGAGCGAAATATTGAGTCAAAAGACAATTGGACACAAACGCTAGAGCCAAGAGTCTTTTACACCCAAACCCCTTTTGAAGAACAAAGTGATTTACCACTTTTTGATACCTCAGTCATCGATTTCAGCCAAAGTACCCTGTATCGGTCAGATCGCTTTAATGGCGGTGACAGGGTTGGAGATATGGAACGAGTGACCGTGGGGTTGAGCTCGAAAATCTACGACGACACTAACAAACAAATCTTTAAAATATCTGCTGATCAACTGTATTTTTTGAGCCCTGAACGCACAGGTCAAACAAGCACGCTGACCCCAGAATCAGACGAGATAGAGCGTAGCCTTCTGTTTGTTGGTGCCGATTGGGCATTAAGTAACTACTGGAATACAGGTGCTAGATACAAATGGGATTGGGAAGCTGCCGCCAGAGAGGGTATGAACTTCTGGTTGAGATACCGCCCAAGAACCCGAGCTGTTTTTAATCTTGATCTAGCCACAGAGGGTCAGGATTTAGACAAGGAGGATTCCGCAAGTGCTTCATTTGTATTACCCTTTGCTCAGCGCTGGGGGTTAATAGGCATACATGAATGGACCAAGAACCATGAAGAAATAGCAGAAACCGCTAGCAGCTCCTGGCTAGGTTTCGAGTTTGATGATTGCTGCTGGAACACTAGACTTTTGGTATCCCATGAAGAGTCTGAGATAGGTGAAGAAAGAGAAGTTGAGGAGAGAAAGATACTCTTCCAAATTACGCTTAAAGGATTGGGCTCACCTGGAGAAGCCCTTGAGAATCTCTTAGTCGAAGAAATCGACGGCTATAAAGGCAATCTGTACAGATAATAATTAAAAGCACAACAAATAGGTTATATGTCAACATGAATAAAGTTGTACTGGGTTTACTGGTATTTATTTCGTCGTTAAGTTTCGCAGCCATGGAAAAAGCGGACGGTATAAAAGCTCAAGTAAACGAAGATATTATTCTTGAGTCTGAGTTGAACCAACGTATCAACGAAATTAGAGGAAGATACCAAGACAACCCTTCTGTCCTTCCTCCAATATCAGTTCTGGAAAAGCAAATTCTTGAAATGATGATTTTAGAATCAATTCAGTTACAAATGGCTGAGAAGCAAGGATGGAGTGCCAGCGAAGACAGAGTTAACGCTGCAATAACAAACATAGCAAACCGCAACAACATGACTTTAGAGCAGATGCAGTCTTTGGACGAATTCAGCCTGATCAGTCAACAGATTGAGCGTGATGTACTCATTAATCTTACCAGACAAAGATTTTTATCCTCTCGTATTAATATCAACCCCAAAGAAATTGACTCCTATCTAGATACGGTGCAAGGCAGAACTGCTACAGCACCTGAATTGAAGATTGTGTACCTAAGACTGGATAGCGAAGACAGTGCACTAAACATCCACGAGCAATTGCAAGCAGGTAAAAATCTTGCGGAGGTGACCAATGCTATCGAGATTGATTGGCGCCTTCCCGATGCATTGCCCACCATTTTAAAAGATAAGTCATTAGTTACCCTTGGACCGGGTGAAGCCATTAAACCCTTTGAAGACTCAGGTAATTGGCATATTGCTCAACTAGCAGATAAACGTAGCAGTCAGGTTAAGTTTGTCGAACAGCTCAATATTCGACACATTCTTATTAAACCAAGCTTGGTATTAGAAGAAGAATCAGCAAAAGAACTTGCTGAATCACTCCGTGAACGAGTGCTAAATGGAGAAAGCTTTTCTGAACTTGCTAAAGAATATTCTGAAGATAACGGCAGTAAGTTAAGCGGAGGAGATTTGGGATGGTCAGACCCTGAAATCTATGTACCTGCTTTTCGTGAAGCGGCCAGCAAGTTAGATGTTGGAGAAACTAGCGAAGTCATTCAGACTGAGTTTGGTTTCCATTTTATGCAGCTATTGGGTAAACGGCAGCAGGATGTGGGGATTGAAGAAATTAAAGAGAGCACTTACCGCGCACTGTATTCCAACCGTTACAACGAAGAACTGCAAAGATGGCTTGCTGAAATTCGCAGCAGCGCATTTGTAGACATCAGAGAATGATTCCTCGACTTTTTTTCACCCCTGGCGAACCTGCCGGGGTGGGACCAGACCTTTGCGAGCTTTTTTTAGAACCAGATGACCATTGCGAAATTGTTGTCATTGCCGACCCAAACTTAATTGAGAAAAGACTTAAAAGTATCAACAGACCTTGTGAAATTATTGAACAAGATCTTAACTTAGCTCCAAAACCCACGCCCGCTAACACCCTTAAAATTTTACCCGTCGAATTATGCCAACCTAATGTTATTCCAGGGACAGTAGATCCGGCCAACTCAGAGTACGTGCTTAATTGCCTAGATTTAGCTATTGATAACTGTATGAAAAAGTTAGGTGATGCAATGGTGACCGGGCCCGTTCAAAAAAGTGCCATTATTGAAGCGGGTTATACATTTAGTGGCCACACCGAATACCTTCAAGAAAGGTGTAAAACTGATCAAGTAATCATGATGCTGGCAACAGACGACTTAAGAGTCGCACTGGCCACCACTCATCTACCGCTCAGAAAGGTACCAGATACCATCACTGAAGAGCTTTTGGAACAGGTTCTATCGGTCACACTCAATAGTCTGACAAACCAAATGGGCCTTACAGCACCTAAACTGCTAGTCGCAGGATTAAATCCTCATGCCGGCGAAGGAGGTCATCTTGGTCATGAAGATGAGCAAGTCATTGCGCCCGCTATTAAGAGGTGGCAACAGCTTGGTTTTGATATCCAAGGCCCGTTACCAGCAGACACACTATTTGCTGAACATTGGCTTGAACAAGCGGATGCAGTGTTGGCCATGTACCATGATCAAGGACTACCGGTGCTAAAGCACAGAGGTTTTGGAAAAGCCGTTAACATCACACTAGGTTTGCCGATCATTAGAACCTCGGTAGACCATGGTACAGCACTGGACTTAGCTGGAACAGGCAAAGCAAATCTAGGCAGTCTCAGAACTGCCATCAAATATGCCAAACAAATGGCATCAAAAAAGGTTAATTAGTAAATGCATAAAGCCAGAAAGCGCTTTGGCCAGAACTTTTTACAAGATCAGTCGGTTATCAGTCGAATCGTATCAGCCATCAACCCAAAGCCTGGTCAAAACCTTGTTGAAATTGGGCCCGGCCAAGGAGCGATCACAGAACTTCTACTCAATAAAACCAATGGTGTACTGAACGTTGTGGAATTAGATCGAGATTTAATTCCTATTTTAAATACTAAGTTCTTTAATCATGCTGGTTTTACCGTTCATGAACATGATGCTCTGAAATTTGATTTCGGTGTGCTAGCTCAGGATCAAAAAATCAGACTAATTGGCAACCTGCCCTATAACATTTCGACGCCGTTAATGTTCCATCTTCTGCAATGGTCTCATCAGATTCAGGACATGCATTTCATGTTGCAAAAAGAAGTGGTAGATAGACTGTGTGCGGAACCTGGAACCAGTGCCTACGGCAGACTTGGTGTGATGATCCAGTACCAGTGCAAAGCAGAATATCTATTTACTGTGAAGCCTGGTGCCTTTCATCCTATACCCAAAGTCGATTCAGCCATTGTGAGACTGACACCTTACTCCGAGTTGCCTTGCGTAGCAGATGATATTGAACAACTAGCAAACTTAGTTCGTACCGCTTTCGCCCAGCGCAGAAAAACGATAAGAAATAATTTAAAAGGTGTTTTAACGGCTGAGCAAATAGAATCAATCGACATAGACCCAGGTATTCGACCAGAAAAGCTGTCAGTAGAACAATTCGTTAAACTGTCTAACCTCAAAACCCGTCTTGGAGAATAGCAATGGCTGTTTATGCCGTTGGTGACATTCAAGGTTGCTTCCAGCCATTTCAGTCTTTACTTAGAGAAGTGAACTTCAACCCAGACACAGATCAACTTTGGGTTGCCGGAGATTTGGTCAACCGGGGTCCGCAATCATTAGAGACTTTAGAGTATTTATTCAGCATTAAAGAGAACGTGAAAATAGTTTTAGGAAATCACGATCTTCATTTATTGGCTGTGTATCACGGAGTTAAAGTGCCGAATAGAAAAGATACGCTTGATGAAATATTGTCGGCTCCAAACTGTGATGAATTAATGGATTGGCTTATTCAACAACCTTTAATTCAGCATGATAAACAACTCGGCTACACCATGACTCATGCGGGCATACCGCATTTCTGGTCTACCAAAAAGGCGATTGCCCTAGCTGATGAAGTTTCCAGCTGTTTAAACTCAGAAAACAGCAAAGTGTTTTTTGAAAACATGTACGGCAACGAACCTGATACCTGGAGTGATCATTTACAAGGCCTTGAAAGACTACGAGTGATTACTAACTATTTTACTCGAATGAGGTTTGTTGCTGAAAATGGTCAAATGGACTTCGACTGTAAGGCTGGGCCTGAAGCCCCACCTGAAAACATGGCACCTTGGTTTGAGTTCCCACCGGTAAAACCGAGAAAAACTAAATTACTTTTTGGACATTGGGCTGCCTTAGAAGGAAAGACCAATATGCCTGAAGTAATCGGCTTAGACACTGGAGCAATCTGGGGTGGAAAGTTAACATTAATGAATCTTGAAACTCAGGAAATTCACCAAAGATCTGCTTAATCTATATGGAATTAAAATGCGCGCATTAGTACTTTTGAGTGTTTTATTTTTATTGGCTGCTTGCGACAATAATAATGAAGTCGGCGATGTTTCCCTTGGCCTTTTTACGACTAAAGACATCAAACTAGATTCACTAACGGATCCCATTGTTTCCGGAGTAACCTGTCATATATCCAGCATTGAAGCCGACTTAAGTCTTTCTGACCCGTCGGATTCCTCCATAGCCTGCAGACAAACTGGAGATATTACTAAGGCCATGATTGCAGCCATTGATAAAACAGACTCAGGTGAAGTGGTGTTTAAAAAGTCTAAGAGTGTGTTCTTTAAAAATATGAAAGTTCGAAGAATTTATGACTCAGAGAGCCAAACTCTTATGTATGTTTCCTATTCCACTAAAGAAACAACCGGAAGTTTTAAGCACAGCCTTTCCACTGTGCCGCTTTGGGGAACTCAAGCCTATGAGTTCAGGTAAGATGATTAATCACCAGGCAATTACTAAATCGTCCTGTTGAATATTGACCCGCTCAACTCGAATAGGTAATTCAGCAATAGCGAAATGTGGCTGCACCTGTTTTACAGTGGCCACTATTTTGGTATCTGTAATTTGCTTAAAGGCGTTTTGTTCCCGATCAAAAAACTCTGAGGTACGATAAACACTCAGAGAATCTCCAGGCCTTAAACCGCTGCTGGCTCCTGACTGAACATAGATTCGATTACCCTTCACCTTAGAAATATTGGCCATAAAAGGCTGACATTGTACAGTTTGCTGTAAATCATCCACTGCACGAGTCACCAGTTTATAAACTTGTTCCCCATATTGAGTGCTCCAAAATCTTGCGGTCGCAAAACCGGTTTTTTCATGATGTTTGGCATTCCAAATGCCATGAGCGCTGTATCGGCTTTGGAAAACTAAGGCACCGCTATAGCCATCATGAACATAAACGTCGAATACAAATTGACGATCTCTAGGCTCTTTTTTCAATCCCACTTTAGACAACCAGCGATCAGACTTTTTGCCATAGGGTGCGTCCATATTTTTCATGGCTAAATCACGAATAATTCCACTGACGACAAACTGAACGCCTAAGTGCTCAGCAGCATCGACGGCTCTGGTCAGGGTATTGTTTGGCGTTAAAGTGGTAGGAGCGGAGTGGGAGCTTTGATAAAGCATCATGTAATTGGCATCTAATGCAGTAATCCCTGGTAACCCATTCAAACGGCTGACCAAGTGAGAGGCTAACTTTCTATCTACTGCGCCTAAATGACCTAGCGTGCTTTGCCCAGGAAACTCCATTGCAAAGCCCGTGACCGCCACAGACTTTCGAAAACTGTTTGCGATATGAGTGGCACACACCTGGCTTTCACTGACTTGTGCTCTAATTTGCACAAAATAAATACCATCCTGAGCAAACTCATCAATGACTACCATATCTTGAATTTGAGCAGCGCTGTTTATCTTTAAGCGATCAACGGTTAGTGAGCCATTTTCTAACACCTGACTGCTATGCACCCTGGCATTAACCTGCATGGATGCATTTTCCAGTGCATCTCGTAGAGCCCGCACTCTTGCCGCCGCTTGGTCACCATAGTGAATTTCAGAACGCCCTGATGCTTCTACCCAAGGCCCAATTGGATCAGCATCCCAATTGGGCATTTGTTCAGCATGAGTGAGACCAGCTGCTAACCAAACCAGCAGAACACCAAACACAGTTTTCATGACAAGCTCCAGAGGCGCAAACCGGGCTTGCTCACCGGTCTGCTTACTAAGATTATTCGATGAAATATAAACCCGAATCATCTGAGCCATCAATACCCTGACGGCTCAAACGGTTGTACTCGAAAGACTCAAGGTCGTGCACCACTTCTGATGCACATCGGCTGTTTTTACGAATTTCATTTTCACTGGTGAGACAGTTTCTAAAGCCTTCGTCAATCACCATTTCCAATACGGTTTCAAAGCTGCCATCGTGCAATTCGTCCTGAGTCACCACTTTAGCGCCGAGTACATAGGTATCAACAAATGAGCGGAAGCGGTCATTTTTAGTTACCAAGTTTTCTACTGTGGTGTTACCAACGATCGCAGTACCATAAACTCGTTCAGCAAGTGTTCGGTAGGCATCGAGTTTGGAAGCGCGCATGGCCATTAGTCTTAGCTGCACATCTGAAAGGCCAATGGCTTTTGGATCAATAGCTCCATAACCCACAACTCTAAGTACCATGGGCTTGAAAGGCGGCAATTTATTATTAATTTCTTTTACTTGAGTTTCGATTTCGCTGATTTGCTGCTCTTTTTCTTTCTTCTTACCGCCAAACATGCTGCAGCCAGAATTAGCAACCAAGCTAAACATTAGAGCTATAAGCAGTGCCGTTCTTAACATAGTGCTGCCGTCCTTTATCATTTAGTTAGCTGTGGTGTGAGACTTTGTTATTAACCTTCACAGTTGGCTACCCTAAGGTAACCACTGTTCAGGTTAACGCTTCACACCACATCCTGTGGTTCGTCTATGAGATTGGTATCGGCGATTTGGCGGGGTTCCTTAATTCACTTTGGTTATTAATTTACCCTTTTTATAAGTGCGGCA
>JANQHX010000089.1 GCA_028282465.1 Gynuella sp. | reverse complement strand
AGCGCCGGTATAACGACGGTTTAGTGGGTCGTTTTCAATTACTTGCCAAGAACCATTTCCCTGAAGCTGGATACGCACAACTGCAACACCGTGACCGTATATTTCCTTACGACCTTCGTCAGCAACTGTTCTCTTACCATCTACGACTGTCACACCATTTGGATGCAGCGCATCAATGTCGAGATATTCGTGGTTAACACACAGTAGACCATCAGTGCCTGCTTCATTTAAAGGGAAGAAATGCATACCATCGTGGTGCATGCCCATAGAATTTAGCTGGTCAATCGCGTTATTAGTACCATCTGCTTTCCACTCTGAACCGCCCGCACTAATTTTTTGGCCCCATGGTGCTAGTACCTGAACTGTATATCCGTCTGCAACAGTACAGGCGTCAGTTAAAGATCCTACAATTGAGTTAAAGCCCAACTTTGCTTTCTCTGGAACAATAGGACCTGGATCTACTGGTGTCGTAGGATCAGAATCGGAATCACTGCTCGTGTTACATCCAGCAAGACCCATTGCGCCAAAAGCTGTCATTGCGCCGAGTCCCATACCACCTTTTAGTACACCGCGACGATTCACATAGCCTTTTAAAACCTTGTCAAAGTCCGGGTTACTGCTCTTATTAAAACGGGTTGGATCAAAAGTATCTTTACTCACAAATATCTCCTGCCATTTATTGAAATTAAAATCCTTGCGAGCGCGATGCTAGAGAATGAAAGTGACAATCATTTGACGGTTGGATGACACAAGTCAGTTACTTTAATTGACCACAATGATAGGTCGTCGCACATGAATAATTTCACAACTACAGCTAAAGGCAGGGGGTTGATTAACTTTAAGTAAGAAAAACTGGACAAGTAATCCTTGTAAAAGAAAAGGCAAAGTCCTCTAAGAGCTTCGACAATTTAAAGCCAAAATTGTGTAAAACTGATGATGAAATTCAAAATCCATAGCTTTGATCCAAATATTTTTTGAGCACAACTTTGATGAGAAAAATTCTGCACGTAACTAAGGATCTATTTTCATCAGATTGTAAGATTCTTAAAAATCGTCTTTGGAGTAACCCGCATGAATGACGTAACGGACACTTAATTGCACACCATATATTTGCCCAAAAGAAATATTGAATTCTTCTGGTTTTCAAATTCTCAAAAAACTGAATTCAAACTAAAAACCTTATGAAAATTGATATGGATTAAATCTATCTATCACCATTTCATTAATGTAACCGGTTACAAAATTCCGGCTTTGGTAGATATAAAAATGATAAATAATTTTGATTTTAACATTCCCGTAAAGGTTCTTTTTGGCGCAGGCAAACTCAATGAGCTTGGGGACAATGTCAAACAGTTAGGTAGTCGCTGCCTTATCGTTACCACTGGTAATTTTTTTGTTGAATCAGGTTTGGTTGAACGCATTCAAAATATATTGAAGCAGAGTGAGATCCAGTCCTTCGTGTATACCGATGTCAGCCCAAACCCGTTGGATGACCAAGTTGACAATGCAGCGGCCGTTGTAAAAAAAGAAAATTGTGATTTCGTAATTGGTTTGGGTGGAGGCAGCTCCATTGATGCGGCTAAGGGCGTGGCCATGGCTGCAGGTCATGATTGCCCTGTTTGGAATTTTGCGATGGGTACTCATGACGCTGCTATTGAACCCACAGAAAAAACATTGCCTATTGTTGCCATCACCACAACTTCAGGTACTGGTAGTCATGTCACCCCCTACTCTGTGATTACCAATAAAGCGACTAAACAAAAACCAGGCATTGGTAGCGAGCATATATTTGCGAAAGTTGCAGTAGTAGACCCTGAATTAATGGTGACATTACCAAAAGAAATTACAGCATGCACCGGCTTTGACGTGCTGGCCCATGCTCTGGAAGCTTATACCTGTAATATTGCTAATGAAATGACTGACCTCTACGCAAAAGAAGCTATTAAGTTAGTCGGAAAGTATTTAATTACAGCTGTAGAAGATGGCAACAACCTTGAAGCAAGAACAGCAATGGCGATGGCCGATACTTACGCAGGTTATGCTATAGCCGGTAGTTTGGTCACCTTATGTCATGCTATTGCACATGCGGTTGGTGGCGTTTCTGAAACAGTCCATGGTCAAACCCTTGCGGCACTAACACCTCATACAGTTGCATTCAGCATGAATGAAAGCCCAGATAAATTTAAAACTGTGGGCCTGCTGTTAACAGGTAAATCTGAAACAGAAAGAGACAGCTTTGAGCTTAGCGATACTCTGGCTGCGTTGAATTCCATTATTAAAGCAACTGGCCTCGCTATTCCTCTGTCTGACCAAGGAGTCACTGAGTCAGACTTGATAGAAATTGCCAAGGGTACTACCGAATATATGGCTGGTATTGCAGAAGCGGATGTAAAGGCAGCAAACTATGATGATGTTCTGCAAATCCTTAAAAAGGCATTCTAACGAGGTTAAAATTAAATAGACATGGCATCGTTTTCCTCTGAAACAGCTCGACTGTTTGATATTCAGAGATACTCTGTTGGTGATGGTCCAGGCATTCGAACCACAGTTTTTTTTAAAGGCTGCAGTTTACGCTGCAGCTGGTGCCATAATCCAGAAGCATTAAGCCATAAAATTCAGGTCATGAATAAAGAGGGTTTTGATAAAAAGGTCGGTTTTGATATTACGTCTTACGATTTAATGTCAACTCTTTTGAAAGACATTTCCCTCTACAAGAAATCAGGCGGTGGCGTCACATTCTCTGGTGGCGAGCCAATGTTACAAGCAGCTTTCATTCGTAAAACTCTTATCGGCTTGAAAGAAGAAAACATTAATACCGCAATCGACACCGCAGGCAATGTGCCTTTCTCATCCTATGAGTCCATTTTAGATTGGGTAGATTTATTTTTATTTGATCTAAAAATTCTGAGTCCACAGAAGCATCATCTTTATACCGGTGCAAGTAATCAATTGATTCTATCAAACCTAGAAAACCTTCTTAAACATAGGAAGAAAGTTGAAATCAGAATGCCAATTGTTAAAGGTTTAAACGACTCCATTGATGATATAGACAATACAATTAGCTACCTATCTAAATTGCTAGAGTTTGGAGAAATTAATCGTATTAAGGTATTACCTTACCACTCATTGGGGCAATTTAAATACGCTGAACTAGGATTCAAATCACCTAATCATGAAGCACCAGATGCAGATATTTTGGCTGAATATGAACATCGAATTAGTCATTTATTTACGAAAAATAGGGATAAGAAAGTTGAATTATCTACCATCAATTAACCCATCAGCACAAATAAAACTTGAATAGACTTCGACTGATTTTAGTAGCAAGGACAAGGCGACTTAATATTTCATAACGCCTTGATAATAGGTTTTTAATTCAACATTCACTATTCAACGAATTCAACGGAGGCCCTAATGGACTTCGATTCATACAAAGATGCTATGTATAACGAAATGAATGCATGGTACAAAACTTATCCAACAGACATCTCTGAACTTACCAAAATCATCGACCAAAAAATTTCCTCAGACCAAAGCGGATACGAAATACGCGGGCACATTTATGATGTAGCTGCCGACATGATGGAAGTAAAATTATTTCCTCACTGCCCATTTTATTTTGAAATGGCATCAGGTAGAAACAGAAATATTTGGGGCATGGAAGGATTGGGTGGTTACCTAAAAAACAGCAAAGCCTACCAAGATTTAAGACATGGCTATCTTAGTGATGCAGAAACCATGTGGGACAAAGGCATGTTTATTATCAATGACTTTGTTGATAATGATCACCATGCCATGGGTATTGACGTCATTTTAGAGAAAGGCTTTAAGGGCATTATGGAAGAAGCTCTTTCACTCTTAGACAATAAAGTGCTGTCCGATGAACAAAAACATTGGTTAAACACTGTCATTAAAGGCTGTCAATGCGCCAAAGCCTTGGGAGAAAAATTTTCCAATCAAGCAGAAGCGTTTCTTAAATCAGAGTTATGTAATACCGAATTATCCAAAAAGTTTTTTGAAAGAATAAAGAATACCGCATCGCGAGTTCCCTGGAACGCACCTAGTACGTTCTATGAGGCTATAAATAGCTTAATATTTGCCAGAGAAATGTTTAACTCATTGGATGGTGTAGGTATTTGCACCTATGGTCGTCTGGATAAAGTGTTATTGCCCTACTATCTGCAAGACATTGAAACCGGTGCCATTACCCAAGAAGAAGCCTATGATCTTTGTGCGACGCTTATTTCTTTAACGGATGCTCGCTGGGACTACTCTCAAAACCAAGTTGAAACATCAACGACTATTTGTCTTGGTGGGTTAGATTCATCTGGGAATGTAATTGACAATCCACTGACCCGTTTGATTTTTCAGGCAATCGTTGACTGTAATACCCTAAATCCGAAAATTAATATTAGAGTCACTGATCAACACAGTCAGGGCTTTTACGATGCCGCAGTGCACGTATCAAGAAATACGCGAAGCAGTGTTTCCTTTCTAAATGATGAAGTCATAGTACCTGCTATGGTGAATGGCGGTTTAGAAAAAACGCATGCGTTAAATTATGTAGGCGGTGGTTGCCAGGAAGTGGTTGCTGAAGGTACACAGGTGAGCTCAAGAGCCTGTTGGTATCTAAATCTTTCAAGAGTGTTGACGGCAGTACTTGGACAGAATTCATCTAAAACCTACCAAACCTTAGACTCATCGTCTGCCCACCCAATTGAACTTAAGGATTTAAAAACATTCGATGAGCTTTATCGTGAAGTGATATCCATGTTAACTGCGGTTTCTGTTAAATTCTCTGAACATCTTGCAAGCTACCAACAGCATTGGAAAAAGGTAAATCCGGCGCCTTTGTATTCGTCCACTTTACTGAGCTGCCTGAAATCGGCAACAGACATGAGTGCGGGTGGTGCAAAATATACCTCAACCACATTTGCTACTGGAGCCTTTGGTACTCTGGTTGATAGTCTCCTAGGAATTAAACATATTGTTTTCGATGAAAAAAGGTTAAGTCTTTCAGAGTTTGTAGAGGTTCTGAATTCGAATTTTGAAAACCACACATTACTTCAAAAGTATTTAATCTCTGAAATACCCTATTTCGGTGATGACAGTGAAGAAAGTAATGAAATGGCAGCTCGCTTAATGAAGGATATTGAGTTGTTGCAGAAAGAATGCCGTAACTTTGCAGACGCCCAATACCATCCCACTTTCTATTCTTATCATACGAATATTTACCTTGGAATGGATACGCCAGCAACTGCAGATGGGCGCTTAGCAGGCAGGCCAGTTTCTAGATCTGTGAGCCCTTCTGATTATAAAGGCAATAATAGACGTAACCCAGCCACAGATATTCACGCCCTCAAAGCACTGGATTACAAGGGTTTTCCTGGCGCAGCCATTCAATACATGACACTTCCGATAGCCAATGAACAATCGGATACTATTCTTAGTGCAGTATTACAAACCTTCGTTGAAAATGGTGGTTCAATTCTCGAGTACCAATTTAATGACGTAGAGATTCTGAAAAAAGCTCAAGAGAATCCTGAAAATTTTCCCGAATTGAGTGTTAGGGTGTGTGGTTTTTCTGCAAAGTTCACCGCTTTGGATAAAACGGTTCAACAAGAAGTGATTGAGCGATTAAGTCAGGTTGCTTAAATTTGTTTGGCGAGCAAAGGGAGGACATTCGATCTAAGCTTACTCGCCAATAAATTATTAATTAGTGAATTATTTGGAGTCTCTATTCAGTAAATGACTATAAAGCTGTTCAGCAAGCTCTTTCAACTGCCTTCCTTCATCAAGAGACATACCTGATAAACAAGCCATTTTTTGAGGTACCTCTAATGCCATCTTCTCCAACTCACGCCCTTCTTCGGTAAGCAAGACAAGCTTTTGTCTGACATCTGATGATGACGATTGACGAGTTAATAATCCCTTTTGGTCAAGTCTATTCAATATTGGTGTTAAGGTTCCTGCATCGAAGCGAGTCCGTTCTGACAAATCAGTTCCCGGCACATTGTCTTTTTCCCAAAGCGCCAACATGACTAAATACTGCGGATAAGTCAGGTTAATACGTTCTAATAAGGGTCGATAGCTTCTAACCAAGGCATTGCTTGCACTGTAGATAGAATGGCAAAGCTGATTTTTCAGCAGTAATTCAGGGTAATTCGACATATTTAGTCCTCCACGGAATTAGTTTGCGCGCAAACTACCAAAGTTTCAAGATACTGTTATACTTTGCGCACAAACTATTTAGAGGATTAAAACATGATTTATGTAGCCATCGCATTACCTGCATTGATTGTCCTTAACTTTATGGTGATCTTCATGCAAAACAGAAGAGTACCGAGTTTGGGGGTCGTTAACGGCCGACTGACGCCACTGTCGAAGAAGCCCAATGGAGTATCAACCCAGGCTTCTGATGACACAAAAAAAGTTGAAACCTGGCCCTTAAAAGACAGTTTATCTACCACTATGAAAGGTATTGAATCAGCTATCAACAGCTATGGTGGAGCAAGAATTATCGAGCAAACGGATAATTATCTTTATGCTGTGTTCACAACCAAATCAATGAAATTCAATGATGATGTTGAGTTTTGGATTGATGAAAAAAATAAAGAAGTACATTTTCGTTCATCTAGTCGTGCAGGCTATAGTGACATGGGCTTAAATCGAAAACGATTTGAAGAACTTAAGAAAGCATATAATCAGAGCTAACGTTTATTTGATTAGTGAATTTGCTACAAATCAAATGGTAGTCAGTTAAACTTGCACAGGAAGTCAGGTAGGAATAGTTTCCTGCCACTGTTAACTCCTGAGCAGAAATATGTTGATGAAAGCCAATCGTAAGCTGCACATATATCTATCTGGGCCGGATGCATATTTTGAAGATGCATTTAAGGTCGCTAGTGATAAATGTGCGCTTTGTGACCGTCACGGATTTATAGGTCTAACACCTTTGGATAGCGAAGTTGATTCTAATTCACCTCAGAACTTGCCCCTTGAGATTTATAAAAACAATCTACAATTAATGGAAAATGCGGATTTAATTATTGCAAACATTACCCCATTTAGGGGCTCAGGTATGGATCAGGGAACAGCATTTGAGGTGGGTTATTTCGCAGCCCTAGAAAAGCCGATTCTTTTATACAGCAACGATCACAGAGATTACAAAAAACGGGTAAACCCTAATCAAAAAACGGATGATAACGGCCATCATATAGAGGACTTTGGTGACGCGGAAAGTCTTATGATAATTCAAGCCAGTTGGACAGATGTGTTTCATGACCCTATCGATGAAGAAGAAAAGTTTTCTTCATTAAAAAACTTTGAGAGTGCATTAAAGTTTTTATCTCAGGAGGAACGTCATATTCGAGATTGGCTGGATCGCAGCTGAAAATTTTAAACGATTTCCAATATAAAACAGCGAGTTTTAAAGCTCGCTGTTTTATTTATTTCGAAGTTATGAGTTTCTATTTAACTTCATAAACTGTGGTAGAACCAGAAACCTCATTGCCTACTATCAACAACGCATTGCCTGTTGGACTTTCATTTGCTGTTACAAACTTCATTCCTTCAGGTGCAAGATCTCCGGCTTCAGCAACGGTGGCGTTATCATCCTCGTATGCAACAGAATAATTGCGATTATTAACGTATTGAACAAATTTAGACTTAGAAGGTTTGCTAATGTCATACATCATAATGCCGCCAGTACGCTCTAAGCCAATAAAAGCGTAACGCACGCCATTTACAGCACCAATTGCAAGAGCTTCCGGCTCGGGGCCCTTATCATCTGAGCGATCATCAAAACTGCCATTTTCGTTGTCAGTGGAATTGAATCCTTCTTCACCTAAGCGTTCAGCCGTTATCTTTTCGAAGTCATCACCGGAGTCAAATACTTGCTCACCTGTTTCAGTATTCCAGATAGAAAACGAACGAGCACCAAAGGTATAAATGACGTCATAGTCACCATCGTTATCAACGTCCCCTTCGGTTGATACAGACTTTATGCGGCCCAATTTAGATTTTTGCTGAATGTCTTTTGCGTTAGGGAAAACAGTTGAGTCTAGATCTAACTTGCCAGCACGCTCTTCATCAATCCAACTTAAGCAACCATCGTCTTCGTCAAACTCCATTGCCTTACCTTTGGACACTAATGCCTCACAGCCAGCCTGATCAATATCCTCATTGAGATACTCTCTGGCGTCACCCTCGTTTGCCGTAACCAAGTAATTCACACCTTTATGCTTGAAGCTGGCAACTGTGTCAGGCATGTACAAACCGCGAACATTGGCGTAAGTGGTGATGTTAATAGCGTCATCTTTGTTTGACGCATCAATACCATTGCCGGCCAAAGAATGATCCTTGTATCCAAAGCCAAAAATGTTTTCGACTTTAGCTGTGGCTAAATCAATGACCGCAAACGCATTGTTTTCTTGCATAGCTACGAAAGCTTTTTTGCTGTCTTCAGAAACAGCAATATATTCTGGCTCTAAATCTTGAGCAACTGAGGCATCAAATGGGCGGCTTAAACGAACCTTGTCATCAACAGGTGCTCCGTTAAATGAAATCTGTGTCACCGTACTCGGCATTCCATCTTGAATAGAAACTAAAGTAACGGAGCCTTCAGGGTCATTCATATAATCATCAGAAGGCTCGCCTTCGTTTGCAGCAATGGCAAACAACCCATCATTAGAAAACACAACATTATCTGGAAGTGCACCAGCAGGAACTGACTTAATATAGGTAGGGGCACCTGTGGAGCTGTCTAACTGGTAAAAAGCAATCAATCCATTTGCTTGCTTGTCATCATTTTCGATAGCGACTGCCATTAAGTTGCCATGAATAGCCACGCTATTAATACCACCTGACTCAAAATCAGAGCTATTAACATCCCCTGACACATCTAATTGAAAATCGCGGGAAATGTTAGATAAGGTATATGATTCAGGAATTTCGACGACGGTACTTTGCAACGCTGAAGCATCCAAAATATCAACCGTTTTGTCGTCGGAATTAATAACGGCAATACGCTTACTTGCCGCATGAAAATCAACAATTTCTGCCATGCTTTCATCACTTTTCTGGTCCTCAGCATAACGACCAATTAGTTGAAGGCTGGCAGTTTTACAGCCAATAAGGAAAAATGCAGGGATTAACAACCCTGCCAATGCTTTTTTATTCATTAAATCTGAATCCCGCTGTTTGAATGAAGCGAGGGATGCTAGGCAGGGGTTATGACAATTTGGTTACAGGCCTGGAATGCTATTTAGTTAAGCTGCTAAAAGGCACAACGGCTTCTATAAGAAAATAATGGCCTTTGTCTCGCACCCAAACAACATTGTGGGCCTTAATACCGCACACATTCACCTTAACTTCTACTTCGAAATCTGATTCCAAAACAGTGGGCGCTAAATCATGATTAATGTAGCTACGATCACCGTAAAAAGAAGCAGGGGCATCCCTTAGAAACTCCAACTCGGGCGCTTCACTACAACCAGACTTAAGCTTGAAATATTTTGCAATGACTTCTTCCTTGGATTCTGGGTACTCAGAATAGTCTTTTGTCATCCAGTCATTTGCAAATGAAAGGGTAGGCTGAAAGCTAGCAGCAGCAAGAATGACTATCGCTGATATCGAATAATTTTTGAGGAACATAAACACTCCAATGTTTTTATTTTTGGAGATTTTAATCAGCCACAACTGTTTGTACAGCCAACAAAGCTCAGAGTTTGATGTATTGCAGTTTAGATTTCGATTTGATGCTGAGGGGCATCGGTGGCGTCAGGTACAGTGAGTTCAACTCGGTTACGACCGTTATGCTTGGCCTTATAAAGCGCCATGTCTGCCAGCTTAATGAGCTCTGGACTTGTCATCATTGTGCCAACACTTAAGCTAGCTAAGCCAATACTTACCGTGACTTTCAAGCTTTGCCCGGAAAATGAGAAAGCGGAATATTCAAACTCCTGGCGCACTTCTTCAGCCATTCTCACAGCAACAGCACGGTCAGTATTACTCAGTACTATGGCAAACTCTTCACCTCCAATCCTAGCCACTGTATCAGTTTCTCTCTGAAAGTGATCACTCAAGACATGAGCCACTCGACGCAAGCACTCATCTCCAAACTGATGACCATACCGGTCGTTTACCTGTTTGAAGTGGTCCACATCCACAAGAAGTAAATTCAAAGTTTTGCCACTTCGATTAAAGCTTTTCAGCTCTTGTCGTAACCGGGCTTCAAAAAATCGACGATTTTTTAGCCCAGTGAGGCTGTCTTGCATGGTAATTTCTGACAGTTCATTAGCTTGCGCTTTTAGAAGAAAGGTTGCAGTAATTGCTTCTTCAAACTGTTTGCTTTGGATGCGGCTGAACCAAAACATTCCTAAAGCGAAAAATAAAAAGGCGAGAGAAAGCGCTTTTGTCGATGGATCAGGATGCAATGCAAGGGTTAATACACAGGGGCCCAACAAGGTAAGAATAAAACCAACAATATATGCTCGAGCAATTGACAACGCTGCAACACCGCCAGCACACAAACCGGCAGTTGTAATAATGAGAACAGGTTGGAGTGGTTCAAGAATTAGTCCTGGCCAAGTAAAAATGGTTAATAAGCCCCAAGAGCCAGAGCAGATCATCATTGTTACCGAAGAAGGCCAGTCGCCCAATCTTCGTTGGCGACTGAAGTCACGTCTAACGATAGACAAACCAATATATCTAAGAACGCTGACGACACCCAACCCTACCCAAATGTACATCATGATGTCCCAAGACACTGGTTCTGATAGGGTTAAATTATAAGGAATGACGACCAATGCCCAGGTTATCCAATAGATAACGACACCAGGTTTGGATCGCGCATCTAAACTGCTATAGAAGTGCTGACGTGCCTCTGATCTTAGATCCGGCGGAATCCCTTCCAACATGAAATCTCAAATCCTTTGAAACAGTGAGTGCATAGAACGTACCGAATAGTCGGCAAACCTAATTGTAATAACTTTTAACCACAAGCACTTTATGGTGAGTTTTTGTGGTTATTTAGGATTTTTCATAGATTTACTGGTGTTTATGAAATTACCACTAGTTTAAGGCGTAGTATCATAACAACCAAACAAACTGTTTACTTTTTCTACTAAATATGAAGAACAATAAACTATATCAGTATTGTGAAAACCACAAAAAACCAGTTTTGATCTTAGGAGCGGGTATTAATGGTTGCGCGTTATTTAGAGAACTAGCTTTACAGAAAATACCCTGCTTGTTAATCGACAAACAAGACTTTTCCAGCGGTGCTAGCGCAGCATGCTCTCGAATGGTTCATGGCGGATTAAGATACCTTGAACAGGGCGAATTCAGCTTAGTGACAGAGGCGCTGACTGAAAGAAACCTACTTTTTCGCAACGCCCCTCATGCGGTTAAACCAATTAAAACCAGCGTGCCTATTTTCAACTGGTTATCTGGATTCGGAAACTCTGTTTTTAAGTTTTTAAAACTCAATAAAGCCCCTACCGCTCGTGGCGTTTTCATCATTAAGTTAGGACTAGTGTTTTATGATTGGTTTGCCCGTAAATACCACCAAACAAAAAAACACAGATTTGTTTGGAAAGCTCAAGCAATTAAGCAGCACATTGGCCTTCATAAAAATGTTATTGCAATAGGAGAATATTCTGACGGATTTGTTAAACACCCTGAGAGATTAGCATTCGAACTCATTCAAGATGCCGAAAATGAATTCAGTGGAGCCCGAGCATTCAACTATGTTGAAGCAACCCTTGGTAGAGGGTGCCGCGCTGTTGAATTAAAGGATATGAATAGCCTAGAAGTCATTTCAATACATTCACCTATTGTGGTTAACACTACTGGCCCTTGGGTTGATTTCACGAATGCATCTTTGGGAGTGACTACAGATTTTATCGGGGGCACAAAAGGCTCGCATATTATTGTGGATAACCCCAATCTTAAATCAGCAATAGGTGATCATTTATTCCTTTATGAAAATAGCGATGGCAGAGTATGCGTGTTGATACCCTATGGTAATTTTGTTCTGGTAGGCACCTCTGATATTCGAATAGATCATCCTGACCAAGCTGAATGTACAACAGACGAGATTGATTACTTTTTTCAAGCGGTTAATAACATTTTTCCTGATGTTGTGTTTAGCACTAATCAAATAGTGGCCGCTTTTGCTGGTGTCCGCCCACTGGTGCAATCCAATCAAAACTTCACAGGGTCAATCAGTCGGGATCACCAATGTCAGTTAAATAAAACCGATAATCAGATCACCATTATTTCTATGTTTGGTGGTAAGTGGACCACCTTTAGATCCTTTGCAGAATCTGGTGCTGATATGGTTCTACAAGAGTTGAACCTGAAAAGATCTGTGTATAGTAAGAACCTAGCCATTGGTGGCGGTAAATCATACCCTGATAATTCTGATGAATTCATTATTGACCTCAGTAAAAAGTTCGAACTCTCTTATCAGTGTGCAACTGATTTATTTAAACGTTACGGAACATACTCTGAACGTATTGCAGAGTATATTTCTGACAAAAGTGAAGAGAGGTTGGGTTCAAAATCCAGTTACTATTTATTCGAGATAGAATATTTAATCTTAAATGAAAAAGTTAAACAGCTAGAAGACCTAATTCTCAGACGAACGCTCATCGCGTTTCAAGATGAGATAACAATATCTTTGCTTGAAAAGCTAGCAGCTATGATGGGAAAACAGATAGGATGGTCTGATAAAGAAGTGCACCAACAGTTAGAGACAACAAAAGAAATATTGATTAACAGATATCGCATTAGAAACCTTTAGGCAATCACATGGTTTAAGCTTGATTTGAGCTTGGATATAATGAAAGACAGCAAAGAACAACATTAAATTTTATGCGACGAATTCATATAGTACTTTTATTCTTACTATTAGTACCCTCAATGGTACTAGCCTGGAGCAATGGTCCTAGGTCAAACCCGGTTACTGATACACCCGAAGACTGCCAGTTTCCTCCATATGGAACCTATGATTGGTTCGCAGAACAGGCATTAGCAATGATGCCTCTTGAGCAAAAAGCTTGGTTAATATTTTACAAACGGGAATTTTTACTGGGTACAGAAGCGCCAGATAACGATCGCATACCGACAGAGTGCCGTGTAGCAGGCAGAGGATACAAAGACAGAGAAAACCATAAAATTGTGTGGAGTGCATTAGAAGAAGATTTTGCTCAGCTCAATGGAAGATTATTGAATGGTGCGGCGGTTCGCGCTCAAGAAGAATACAACAAGGCATTGGTTGCTTACTTTACTCGAAGTTATGACAAGTCAGCCTACTATTTAGGTGCGGCCAGCCATTACATTGCGAATGCCTGCCAATGGGGGCACACCCTGTTTAAGACCAAGAACCACTATAAATTTGGTAGGTGGGTAAATAGTAACACTGAAAATTTTAGAAGCCCAGCATATAGAAAATATCTTCAACTGGATCAACTGCAAGTTATTGTTCCTTATCGCGCTACTGTTGCACTAGCAAAAATCACTGCTCAGGGTCGCGGTAAGATATTGCCTGCTATTGAGATGGATGCGGAAGTGAGGGTAAATGATCAGGACTATATAGACAGTGTTGGCCACTCCTTAAACCTTTGTACCAATACTATTGCAGACATGCTGTATAGTTTTTATATACAAGCCGTACTTAAAACAAACTAATGATTCAGTTTAAATCGGTTAATTTCTTACAACTCAAGAATGTTAGTTTTTCTATCAAGCGCAAATCTATTCACTCAATTGTTGGCAGAAATAATTCAGGTAAAGGTTGCATTGCGAGTCTTTTGTGTTCAGAGAGTGCTCCTGAGTCAGGAGACATTCTCGAATTACCAGAAAATGTTGAATGGCTTAGTTTTGAAAAGCAGCAAGAATTTTACGAGCAACAACTAAAAAATGATGAAACCGACATCACCGATCAATTTGATTTTGGGGAAACCATATCTGAAATGATCTCTGTCCCAGCAGGGCAAGAAGAGATTTATCAGAAATGGATAAAACGCTTTAATTTGACTGAATGCCTAAACAGAGGTTATCGACTTTTATCCAGCGGAGAGTCGCGTAAAGCCCTTTTACTTAAATCGTTTTTTAAGCAGCCTCAACTATTGATTCTGGATGAACCATTTGACGGTTTGGATCAAAACAGCTGTGAAGAAATTATTGAGTTCGCTAGCTTTGTGTCTACGAATTATTGCACCGTACTTTTCTTACTGAATCGACTTCAGGACATTCCAAACACCACAGAGTGTATAACCGTCATTCACTCTGGAGAGACTTTATTTAGTGGCACGGCAAAAGAGCTGGAACTCCAGCAAGATATTAAGAAACTCCTTTCTTTTGATCCTAATAAATCCATCTCGTTTCCACCCCCACCAAAACAAATGGAAGTGTCTAACGAAAGCCAGATCATCCGACTAACTCAAGGTTTTATAAAATATTCTGGCAAAACTCAGTTTCAAAACCTCAATTGGCAATTAGATACGGGTCAACATTGTTTAATAAAAGGCCCTAATGGTGCGGGAAAATCTTCTCTATTGAATCTGATTACTGGCGATCATCCCCAATGCTACAGCAATGATCTAAAAGTATTTGGAATTCAAAGAGGTAAGGGTGAAAGCATTTGGGACATTAAAAAACATATTGGAATCGTAAGCCCAGCTTTGCATAGAGACTATCGTGCACCGGGCAATGCTATTACCGCTGTTGTAAGTGGGCTATTTGATTCTATAGGCCTGTACCGTGCAACATCAGGATTTGAAACTCAGCTAGCCAAGAAGTGGTTAGAAGTTTTTGAGTTAGGGCATCTCGCAAACCAACCTTTTCGGAGACTTAGTTTTGGTGAGCAGAGGTTGGTTTTAATCGCTAGAGGTATGATTAAACAACCCCGACTTCTCATATTAGATGAGCCCACTCAAGGATTAGACGATATCAATAGACACAGGGTGCTGTCTGTCATGAAATTACTAGCACTGCAAAACAAAACCACTTTATTATTTGTCAGTCATCGAGAAGATGAACATATTGATACCTTTAAACATCAGTTGGTTTTCAACCCCGTTGCTGATCAAGACTGTCTGTATCAGATTACCTCAAACTCATTATAGGAAAAATAAATGCTGACTTTTCTACAAGGCTTCGGCCTTGGAGCCAGTCTTATCATTGCAATAGGCGCACAAAATGCCTATGTCTTGAGCCAAGGAATTAAGAAAAACTACCACTTTGTTGCAGCTGGCATCTGTATGATCATCGACGCCACACTCATCACATTGGGAGTTGCGGGTGTTGGTCAAATCTTTGCGAGCCAGGAATGGTTGCTGGTAATAACAACTTTTGGAGGCGCTTTATTTTTATTAGTGCTCGCGATTAAGTCTTATCTTGCGTTATTCGAAACCGAAGTCCTCACCACTGAAAAAACCGCACCTTCTTCTCTAAAAGTGGTTGTCAGCACTACCTTGGCAGTATCACTTCTCAATCCCCATGTTTATTTAGACACCCTAGTCCTACTAGGTAGCTTTAGTGCTCAATTCTCTGAATCGAATAAGCTTTGGTTTGGCGCTGGTGCTATTTCAGCATCTTTCATCTGGTTTGGTAGTTTGGCCTGGTTTGCAACTAAGCTTGCTCCTATTTTTACCCGACCCATCGCGTGGAAATGGCTTGAAGGGGTAATAGGTACCATAATGTTAATACTGGCGGTTTCTTTAGCTGCTTCAGTGGTGGATCTCATATAGTTTTGGATCACACAACTGTAATAAATTGTCACAGTTTGTGCATCATTGAATAAAAAATGAGAATAAATTCAAAGCATTAGGCACATAGCGAAATGAAATTGGTAATTGCTCCCGACTCTTACAAAGAGAGCTTGTCAGCGGGTGAAGTATGCGCTGCATTTGCTGAAGGCTGGCAGCGCGCTCGGCCTGAGGACACATTCGAATTTTTACCCCTGGCCGATGGCGGAGAAGGTACAACCGTCGCCATTACCAATGCCTGTGATGGCACTATAAAACATCATCAAGTCACAGGCCCTACTGAACAACCCGTTAATGGGTTTATTGGGTTGTGGGGTGAAGATAACGCAGTAATTGAAATAGCTGCCGCGTCTGGTTTACACCAAGTCCCCTTTGATAGCCGAAATCCAGAATTGACAACTAGCTTTGGAACCGGTGAGCTCATTAAGTTCGCATTGGATCAAGGGGCAAGAAACTTGGTAATTGGCTTGGGCGGAAGTGGAACCAATGATGGTGGCGCGGGCATTCTCCAAGCATTAGGGGTAAAGCTGCTGGACGACTCTGGTAAAGAATTAAATCTCGGCGCAAAAAACCTAACCCGTTTAGAAACCATTGATATCACTGAAATGGACTCTCGGCTAACTGAATGCAAAATCCAAGTGGCCAGTGATGTAAATAACCCATTGCTAGGGGACAACGGTGCTTCAGCAATTTTTGGCCCTCAAAAGGGTGCAACCCCAGAACAAGTAGATCTCCTGGATTCATACCTAGAACACTTTGCGAATAAACTTGAAAGCTATTTGGATAAACCTTTTCGCAATTTGCCTGGATCAGGTGCCGCTGGCGGTGCAGGCTTTGCTCTGTTGAGCGTTTTGAGTGCGGAATTCGTCCCAGGAATCGAACTGGTTCTAGATTTAATGAGCTTCGGTGAACGAATCAAAGATGCAGATTTAATTGTTACCGGTGAAGGTCGAATGGATCACCAATCTCTTATGGGTAAGGCACCTCAAGGAGTATTGAATCAAGCTCTTTTGCAAAATAAACCAATAATAGGTATTGCTGGGTCAATTGGTGACAACTCACAGGCACTGCTTGATGCTGGATTCACTTCAATTTTTGATATCACACCAGGAGCCATTAGTTTGGAACAAGCGTTACAGGATGCACGCTATAATTTAATTAATACCGCCAGTAACCTGGCGAGATTTTACAGTTTGGCTAAGGAGCATTAATGCTAAACCCCCTGCTAAATAAACTTGAACCTCTGGTACGTCAGCTTTATCCAAATGAAGTGGCAGAGGTGTGCGAAGAAATCATCACGCTTATTATTCATTATCAAGACCGACATCTTCCGACTCAAAGCTGGGTGAATCAAAGAGATGTAGTACTCATTACCTATGGCGATTCAATTTTAAAACAAGGCGAAAAGCCACTTCGTACTCTCTATCATTTTATGTCTCGGCATCTTTGGGACAGCGTTAATGCAGTTCATATTCTTCCGTGCTTCCCTTATACCTCCGACGATGGTTTTTCTGTCGAAGACTACAAACAGGTGAACCCAGAACTCGGTGACTGGGATGACATCGCGGTATTAGCCAGTGAATATGACGTGATGTTGGATGCAGTCATCAATCATATTTCGCGGTGGAGCTATTGGTTCCGTAGGTATCTGGTTGGAGACCCAGAGTACGATAATTTCTTTATCTCTGCTGACCCTGAGTTAGATTATTCAAAAGTAACTCGACCAAGGGCGCTCCCCCTGCTCACAGAGTTTGATTCACACGAAGGTAAAAAATGGATTTGGACTACCTTCAGTGACGATCAAATTGACCTGAACTATTCAAATCCAAAAGTCATGCTGGCTGTGCTCGATGTACTCTGTTCTTACTGCGAACAGGGAGCGCGTATGATTAGGGCTGACGCCATTGGTTTTATCTGGAAAAAGCTTGGTACCTCTTGCATGCATCTTCCCGAAACCCACGCGGCCATTCAGTTGATGAGGCTGGTGCTCGACGAAGTCGCCCCTGGAACCATTTTAGTATCTGAAACCAATGTTCCCCACAAGGATAACATCAGTTATTTCGGTAACGGCTATAACGAAGCGCAAATGGTTTATCAGTTTCCATTGCCGCCTCTTGTGGTGTATTCCTTTCTAACTTGCAACGCAGAAAAACTTTCCCGTTGGGCTGGCAATCTCGACATGTTGTCTCCCATGACCAGCTATTTCAATTTCTTGGCTTCTCATGATGGCATTGGTATGAGGCCAATTGAAGGCATTCTCACCGAAGACGATAAAAACTTATTAATGGAACAAACTTATCGCCAAGGCGGACAGGTTTCTTTCAAGAATAATGGCGATGGCACTAAGAGCCCTTACGAATTAAATATTTGTATGCTGGATATGCTATCTCTTCAGGGAGAAGAGCCTGAAGTAGGTATAAAACGCATGATTGCTGCCCATGGTATTTTGCTATCCATGATGGGTATTCCAGCCATTTACATACATAGTCTATTGGGTTCTCGCAATGATATTGAAGGCATGACGGGCTCTGGCATTCCAAGAAGAATTAATCGAGCTAAGCTTAGATTGAGCGACATTGAACAACAGCTTATGCAGCATGACAGCGAACGCAGTAAAGTATTCTCGGGTATTCGCCAGCTGGTAATGGCTAGAAAAAGGCTTTCTGCTTTCGCACCACAAGCTGAACAAAAGATACAGATGTATGATCCCAGAGTGTTTTCCATTCAGCGTTATAATGCGCTTACAGGTGGACATGTACTGTCATTAGTTAATCTAAGTGACGATGAAATTGATCTTGAGCCTAATTTTCAGGGTGTTGATGTTCTAACAGACACAACAATAAATCACTTTGTTAAGCTCAAACCATTTCAAGTTTGTTGGATAAAGTCACCCAACGAAATTAGAAACAAAAAAGGCTGGTGATCAACCAGCCTTCTTCAATTGAATTATTCGCAGCTTAAGTATTTCAAAAGCCATTTTGCTTTTGAATGAGCATTTTCAGTTCTTGAATCTCTTTCTTTAGATCCTCAACTGTGATTTCCTCACCACTGGCTTTCCTTTCTTTTTGGTGCTCTTCCTCTAGTACATTAACAACGATGCCGATCACCATGTTTAAAAAAGCAAAGGCCGTCAGAAAAATAAAGCTTACGTAATACATCCAACTCCAACCATACACTGCCATCGTTTCGTACATTACATCAGTCCAGTCCTCAAATGTCATAACCCTAAATAGAGTTAACATAGAAATGCTGATATCACCCCATAGCACAGGGTTTACTTCCTCAAATATTAAGCTGCCAACCGCAGCGTATACATAAAAAATAATAAACATTAAAGCCA
>JANQHX010000046.1 GCA_028282465.1 Gynuella sp. | reverse complement strand
CCTTCCATACCAAAGGTACGGGCTTCGTCAGCAATAATTGGAACTATGCGCTCACCAATGGTTTTGTCTTTCGCCAACTGGGAGATCATACGGACGAACGCCATGGTGGTGGAGATCTGACGTTCACCAGTGTCTTTTAATAGAGCTTCAAAAGAATCCAGCGAAGGCACTTCCAAGCTTTCCATGGATTTAGGTCTGCGCTGAGGCAGATAACCACCCAGAGTTGTGCGTCTGGCGCGGATGTATTGCATGCCTGGGTCATTTTCATCAGGACGGAAGAATGGAATATTGCCTCCTTCCAATTCTTCATCAGAAATGGTCACCTGACAGCGATCACGGAATTTCTTCAGATCATCCAGGCTCAATTTCTTCAATGAGTGAGTAGAGTTTTGAGCTTCGCCTGAACCTACACCATAACCTTTTACCGTGTGAGAAAGGATAACTGTTGGCTTACCATTGTTATCACCAATCGCACGTTCATAAGCAGCGTGAACTTTGTGCGGATCATGACCACCACGCTGAAGACGATAGATTTCATCATCAGACATGTCAGCGACTAGTGCAGCTGTTTCTGGATACTTTCCAAAGAAATGCTCACGGGTGTAAGCACCGCCATTGGATTTATAAGACTGCAGTTCACCGTCAACCACTTCATCCATACGCTTTTGCAGCATGCCTGAAGTGTCTTTGGCTAATAACTTGTCCCAGCCTGAACCCCAAACCACTTTAACCACATTCCAACCTGCACCGCGGAACATGCCTTCCAGTTCTTGAATGATCTTACCGTTACCACGAACCGGACCGTCTAGACGCTGAAGGTTACAGTTAATCACGAATACTAGGTTGTCTAAGTCTTCACGACCCGCTAGCGAAATAGCACCTAATGATTCCGGCTCATCGGTTTCACCATCACCTAGGAAAGCCCAAACACGACCGCCTTTATCAATCTGGCCACGGTGTTCCATGTAACGCATAACATGGGCTTGGTAAATTGCTTGGATTGGGCCAAGACCCATAGATACCGTTGGGAACTGCCAGTAATCAGGCATTAACCACGGGTGTGGGTAAGAAGAAATACCTTTGCCATCCACTTCACGGCGGAAGTTATCAAGGTGTTCTTCAGTTAAACGACCTTCCACAAAGGAACGAGCGTAAATGCCAGGAGAAATATGGCCCTGGAAGTAAACCAAATCGCCAGGGTGAGTATCAGTTGGCGCACGCCAGAAGTGGTTGAAACCCACATCATAAAGTGTCGCCGATGACTGGAAAGAGGAGATATGCCCGCCAAGGTCATCTCCACTTTTATTTGCTCTCACCACCATGGCAACAGCATTCCAGTTAATCCAATCTCGGATCTTCTGTTCCATCACCGGATCGCCAGGAAATTTTGGCTCTTCGTTGGTGGAAATTGTATTTCTAAATGGCGTGTTCAAGGCAAAGGTGACTTCTGAACCAGCTGTCGTAATTTGATCCGACAGTTGTTTCAACAGGTACTGGGCCCTGTCAGTTCCTTCTTCGCGAACGACTGATGCTAATGCATCTAACCATTCCTGGGTTTCAATAGGATCAATATCATGTTCCATATTTCAGATTCCTCTGGCCCCCTTCATGGGGAATTTTACGTTCTCAATATGGCAACAAGCCGACGCAAAACGCCGGCTTGTATTGGGTCGAACCTGATAACTAAAGAATGTTACCAACGCTCAAAATTTTAATGCTGTTAGTACCGCCATGGACTCCGTGATGATCGCCTTTAGACAGAATCACCAAGTCACCATCTTTTACAATGCCGCGTTTCTTTAACTCGTCGACGGCTGCGCGGTTAACAGTGCTTTGATCTTGTTTGGTTACATCAAACTGAATTGCTTCAACGCCTCTATATAGGGCAACTCTTCTTGCTGTTTGTTCATGTCGAGTTAGGGCATAGATTGGCATGCCGGATCTTATTCTAGACATCCACAGTGGCGTTGAGCCCGACTCACTCAATGAAATAATGGCTTTCACTCCTTTAAGGTGATTAGCCACGTACATCACTGACATGGCGATGCCTTCGTCAGTGCGTTTAAATTGTTCGTTTAAGCGGTGCTTTGATTTTTGCGCTTGAGTGGTTTTCTCTGCACCCATACAGACTTCGTGCATAGTGCGAACGGTTTCGATTGGGTAGTTGCCAGCTGCTGTTTCCGCAGAACACATCACCGCATCAGTGCCATCCAGTACCGCATTGGCGACATCAAACACTTCCGCGCGAGTAGGGAAGGGGTTTGAAATCATGGACTCCATCATTTGAGTCGCGGTGATAACGGTGCGATCTAATGTTCGTGCCCGTTCAATAATATGTTTTTGAATTCCAATCAATTCCGGGTCACCGATTTCGACCCCCAGATCTCCGCGAGCAACCATGACGGAATCTGAAGCAAGAATCAGTTTATCCAGCAATTCTTTATCATTAACTGTTTCTGCCCGTTCGATTTTTGCGACTAGTTCAGCGGTAGAACCTGCTGCGGTCAGCAACTGACGAGCTTGATGCATATCTTCAGGGCCACGTGGAAAGGAGACTGCCACGTAATCAACACCGATTTCAGACGCCGTGATAATGTCTCTTTTATCTTTATCTGTGAGCGCTGGGGCTGACAAACCGCCGCCCAATTTATTAATGCCTTTGTTGTTCGACAGAGGGCCACCAAGAATAACCTTGGTGTAGATTTTTCTACCTTCTACCTTTTTTACTTCTAATCGAACTCGGCCATCATCCAGCAATAACACATCTCCAGCTTCACAATCATCCGCTAGAGCGTCGTAATCTATGCCCACTACTTCTGAGGTGCCCGAATTTTTATCCAGATCTAGATCCAACAAAAAGTCTTGGCCTTCTACTACCTGCACTTTTTGATCGTCTACAAAACGAGCAATGCGTATTTTAGGGCCCTGTAAGTCACCTAAAATAGCCACGTGTTTGTCATGCTTCTTACTGAATTCCCGAACGGCTTCAGCACGTTTCTTGTGATCTTCGGGTGAGCCGTGTGAGAAATTTAGACGAACAACATTGGCACCTGTGATTATCAGTTGTTCCAAAACACCATCTTTATCGGTTGCTGGGCCGAGTGTGGTTACGATTTTAGTTCGTCTCATCATAATGAAAGTTCTCACTTTTGATCGGGTTGGAGCAATTAGATCCGACTCGAAATCAGGAGGCGGTAGTCTAATTGAAAAAGTTTAAGTTTGTTACAACTGTGAATGACCAGATAAGCCCCAAAATAAGGGATTTGGGCATTCAATTTCTGTTTCATCAAATTTGTTTGTGATGTTTCGCTATCCAGCGTAATTACGCTGACCATTTAGGCTACATTATTGTTTTTCTAGGATAGTCTTAGTTTTTTGCAGTTCCAGAAACAAAAAAAGTCTAATGACCTGAGGCCATTAGACTTTTTTATTTGAACTCACGCTGATTAAGCGTTCATTAGAGCAACTGTGTTGTCCAACATGCGGTTAGAGAAACCCCACTCGTTGTCGTACCAAGACATAACTTTAACCAGCTTACCCTGAACCAAAGTCTGAGTAGCGTCGAAGTTTGAAGTATAAGCAACGTGGTTGAAGTCAGAAGATACCAAAGGCTCTTCGTTGATAGCTAAAACGCTAGCCAATACTTCATCAGCGGCAACTGCGTCGTAGATTACCTTGTTAACTTCTTCTTTAGTGGTTTCTTTACCCGCTTCAAAAGTCAAGTCAACCAAAGAAACGTTAATAGTAGGTACACGAACAGCCATACCAGAGAACTTACCTTGAAGCTCAGGTACAACCAAACCAACGGCAGCGGCAGCACCAGTACTAGTTGGGATCATGTTCTGAGCGGCTGCACGAGCACGGTACAGGTCAGAGTGGTAAACGTCAGAAAGAACCTGATCGTTAGTGTAAGCGTGAATAGTAGTCATTACACCGCTTACGATGCCTAACGCGTCGTTCAAAGGTTTAGCGATAGGTGCTAAACAGTTAGTTGTACATGAAGCGTTAGAGATCACAGTCATGTCAGCAGTGATATCTTTGTGGTTTACGCCGTATACGAATGTTCCGTCGATGTCTTTGCCGCCAGGAGCAGAGATGATTACTTTCTTAGCACCAGCTTCAAGGTGCATGGTGCACTTGGCTTTGTCACGGAAAATACCAGTACATTCGTAAACTACGTCTACGTTCAACTCGCCCCAAGGTAGGTCCGCAGGGTTACGCTCAGAGTAAGTGTTGATCTTGTCGCCATTTACGTAAAGCGCAGTCTCGTCAAATTCAACAGTACCGTCGAACTTACCGTGAGCGGTATCGTATTTAGTTAGGTGAGCGTTAATTTTAGAGTCACCTAAATCATTGATGGCAACGATTTCAATTTGATCTTTAAACTTATCAGACTCGTAGAAAGCGCGAAGAACGTTACGACCGATACGGCCATAACCGTTAATGGCTACGCGGATCTTAGACATGTTGTGCTCCTTAAGCATTTTTTGTCCCGGCACGTTCTTGGACTTTAGTTCAATAGAGTCTGCGTCTGTGCCAGATGTTTCAGAATTCGTTCCAGTGAATACCCAACCATCCTCGAGTGAGGTTGCCGGTTAAGACGGGCCGGGAATACTACAGCAAATTCCATTATTACTCACGAATTTTGTAGTTTTATTACAAACTGGTGTCAAAAAAAAGGGCTGATCCAGTGTTTGTGGAAGTCTAGCCCTTTTAGCGAGGCATTGTAGGAAAATTACAGAATTCCTTTTTTGACCTAAGTCAGATTGAACCGAACGCTGTGTTATTCATCATCAGTGCGTTTATATCTAGTGGCTCCAAGACTGCGTTTCACCTTTTCGAGATGAACCTGGAACTCAGGCCCTTTATTTAAAGAAATACCCGTTGCTAAAACATCCATAACTGTGAGCTGAACGATACGGCTAGTCATGGGAGTATAAATATCAGTGTCTTCAGGACTTTGAACAGGGAGTGCTATATCACAAGCTTTAATCAGTGGAGAGTTTGGTGAGGTAACGCCAATGACACTGGCACCCGCTGATTTCGCAATTTCTGCCGTTTCAACTAGGGAGATGGTTCTGCCAGTGGCTGAAATAATGACAATAGCCGTTCCGGGTTGAGCCGCGGCGGCCGACATCCTTTGCATCAATACATCGGTATAGGCAACAACAGGAATGTTTAAACGGAAAAACTTATGTTGTGCGTCCATGGCGACAGCACCAGAGCCACCTAGGCCATAGAACTCTATTTTATTTGCCTTGGACAATGTTTGGACCACTTCATTGATGGCGTCATATTCAAGTGCACCTTGAGCGTCTTTTAAGGTGCTAAGGGTGCCCTCGAAAATTTTATTGCTGTAGTCCTCAACTTCGTCGTTCTCTTCCACATTACGGTTTATGTAAGGGGTACCGACTACAAGGCATTGGGCTAATCTGAGTTTGAAATCAGGAAAACCAGAACAGTCTAAAGATCGACAAAATCTATTGACTGTGGGCTCGCTAACGGCGGCCGCATTAGCTAAGGCAGCAATACTTGAGCGAATTGCAGCATCTGGGTCTAATAGAATGACTTCAGCGACTTTCTTCTCCGACTTGCTTAAACAAGAAGGGCTAGACTGCAGTCTCTCTAGAAGGTTCTGTGTCATGTTGGCCTCATAACTTATGGTACTTAATTAAAAGCCCAATAACCCAAGCCAGATTAATTCCCTAAGTAATAATCCATTTCACTGAACATTAAATATAGCCATAGTCCAGTCTGGTTGCATGAACGGGTTTTGTAACTTTACTACATCTGAGTGTAAGGTTATTCCATTCTCCAGTTAAGGTAAAAACGCAAAATTGCAGCGACAAGTCGAAAAAGTGTTGATCTGGGTTCGGGCTAATGAATCTTAAGCTTTAATGGATAAAGCTCTATTGAATACTTGCCTGATGATGAAAAGTCAGGACAATTTACTATGTAAATTTATGAAACCCGTCCTTTTCTTGGAGTAACTGGAATTGAGCACCCATTACGGATTGATTGCAGACATTGGGGGTACCAATGCTCGGTTTGCACTGGCACCTATTAAGTTAAAAAAACCTTCCCAAGGTTTCACCCTTTCAGAAGAGGAATTAATACACAGCAAAACTCTCGATGGTGAAAACTATGACAACATCCATGGAGCTGTGACCGACTATTTATCAGGTTTACCAGAAAGTATTGATCGACCCACCCATGGTGTTTTAGCTATTGCCTGCCCCACTGATCAAGACCAGATCACCATGACCAATCACACTTGGTCATTCAAAGTGTCTGAGTTAAAAACCTTTTTAGGTTTTGAAACCTTAATTTTTATTAATGACTATCACGCCTTAGCGAACTCATTACCTCATTTGGGGAGCACGGGGGCATTACAGATAGGTGAAGGTACTCCAGAGAAAGGTTCACCGATGTTAGTTACTGGGCCTGGTACTGGCTTGGGTGCGGGCGGTTTGGCATTTGATAAACATAATTCTCCCATCACCTTGCCTGGAGAAGGTGGCCACATGCATTTTGCGGCAACCAATGACGATGAAATACAAATTTTGAAGTTTTTATTAACAAAATATGAGCGGGTCTCTGCTGAAAGATTGTTAAGTGGAATGGGTTTAGAAAATATATATCAAGCGTATTGTCATATAGATGGTGTTCAATTTAATGAGCTGTCTGCTCCAGAAGTAACTAGGCATGCAGTTGATTCAACCAACGAACAGTGCAAAAAAGCATTCACCACATTTTGTTCAGTGTTGGGTTCATTTGCAGGCGATGCGGCCATGCTATCAGGAGCTAAAGGTGGAGTTTTCATCGCCGGTGGTATTCTTCCTAGGTTTATTGACTTCTTTCAGAGCAGTGAATTTAGAAAACGCTTTGAAGACAAAGGAAGAATGAGGAGTTTTGTTGAAAACATACCAACCTATCTGATTGTTTCGAGCCAGCCTGGGTTGATCGGTAGTGCAGCCGTGTTAAATCACGAAGTGGGCTCAAAACTAAACTAGGGAAATTATGAACATTAGAGAGCTGTTACTTAGCGCGAACCCTGTACTCCCAGTGTTAGCAATTTCCAGGCTAGAGGACGGCATCCCTTTGGCCGAAGCATTGTTTAACTCAGGGCTTAAAGTAATAGAAGTAACGTTAAGAACTGAATCAGCTCTTGAGATAATCCGAGAACTTAAAAAAAGTTTACCTCAGGTAAAAGTAGGTGCGGGTACGGTCACAAATGTTGCGCAACTAAAAGAGTTGGAACAAATGGGGGCGGACTTTGCTGTCAGCCCTGGGTCGACTCCGGCGTTATTGGAAGCAGGCAAGCTGGTTAATTTACCATTTTTACCCGCAATTTCTTCAGTGTCTGAAATCATGGTTGGGATGGACTTTGGCTACGAAACGTTTAAGTTTTTCCCCGCGCAAGCATCGGGGGGAGTATCTGCCTTAAAAGCATTCTCTGGACCATTTCCAAATATTAAGTTTTGCCCGACTGGCGGAATCTCTGAAAATAACTATCAAGACTATTTGAATTTAAAAAATGTACTTTGCATTGGCGGCACCTGGGTAGCTCCGGCAGATGCAATTGCCAATCAACAATGGCAAAGAATTGAGCAAATTTGTTCTACCTTAACAGCGCAAAAAAAGGGGCAAAGCGGCTCTTAATCTGAACCTTTAAGGTCAGTTGTTTTAAGAGTTCGGGTCATTAATTGCATAATTAAGTAGACTAAAAAACTGGCGAGTACTTACAAATATGTCGAATGAATCTGATCAAGAAACGCAGCACAAACTCGATATTTATTACGACAAAATTGATAGGACAATTTTATGTCGGCAAGCATTTGATACAGGATTGTTCCCCGCCAGCACAGATGTGAATCCCCATGGCGATTACACAGACGCCTGGGTTCGAGACAATGTGTACAGTATTCAGGCAATTTGGGGACTTTATTTAGCCTTCCAAAAAACCGGCCACAACAGACATCGTACAGAACACTTAAAAAACTCCGTCATTAAGCTGATGAGGGGCTTGCTTGACTCTATGATGAGACAAGCGCCAAAGGTTGAGAGATTTAAATATACCCAAAACCCTATGGATGCATTGCATGCCAAGTATGCAACTCATAGCGGTGAAACCGTTGTAGACGACGATAAATGGGGGCACTTACAACTGGATGCTACTTCCATTTTTCTTCTGATGCTTGCTCAAATGTCCAAAGCAGGATTGCAGTTAATTGAATCAGTAGAAGAAATTAACTTTGTGCAAAATTTGGTTTGGTACATTGGGCGGGGATATCGAACTCCAGATTTCGGAATCTGGGAACGAGGCAATAAAATAAATGATGGTCGAGTTGAAATTAATGCAAGTTCGGTAGGTATGGTAAAAGCCGCCCTGCAAGCAATGGATGGCATTAATCTGTTAGGGAATGATTCCGGCCAGGCAGGTGTTATTCATATTGTGGCTGACGAAGTGGCGCGCTGTCGTACGACTTTAGAATATCTTTTACCCAGAGAGTCCCTCTCTAAAGAAGTGGACGCCGCTAATCTAAGCGTCATTGGCTATCCAGCCTTCGCCATTGAAAACCAAACCGTTGTCGATAAAACTCGGGATAGAATCATTAACAAACTGGAAGGTCGATATGGTTGCAAACGCTTCCTATTAGACGGCCACCAAACCATGTTGGAAGATCATAATCGTCTACACTATGAATCCCATGAACTTAAAAATTTTGAGCATATTGAATCAGAGTGGCCGCTGTTCTTTGCATTTTTATATCTAGATGCATTATTTAGAAACGATTCTGAAGAAGCGCAAAAGTATCGAACTAAACTAGACGAAGTAAGCGTAGAGCGACAGGGTGAGTACTTGATTCCAGAGCTTTATATTGTTCCCGAGTATGCCATTGAGGCAGAAAAAAATAATCCTGGTAGCCAAGAACGAATTCCAAATAACAATGTGCCTTTAGTTTGGACGCAATCTTTATATTATTTAGGCTGCTTAATAGATGATGGGCTAATTTCAACAGAAGACCTTGACCCTATTCAAGCTCACCACAGAATCGGCCAAAAGCACGCCCATGCTGTTCAGTTAGTTCCTGTCGCGCAAAATGATAATGTAAAACAAGCACTGGCAAATGAAGGTTTTAGTTCAGTTACTCCGTCTGATATTGAGCCAGTCAAAATACTCTCTGCTGCGGAATTCCCAAGGCTTTTCCAAGTGGTTGGTCAAAACACTGAATTAGGTTTAACCGGTCGTCCCCCTCGCCGACCCAGAGCCTTGGCAACCTCTCAAGCTTATATGTTGTCGGGTGAAGTGTGTTTATTTCTGCCACAATTTCAAAATCAGACTTCATTTTATATCAGTGCTGATTTTCGTTTTTTAGCAGAAAAACTAAAGTCAGAATTGAGTTATGTGTCCAGCCACTGGGACAAAGCTGGAAAACCCATCATGTTGTTTTTTATCACCGAGAACATGATGGGTGAGTCTCAGTTTTCTAGCGTAATAGAACTTTTTAAAGAGATTGAAACAGGGCGTCTTTCCAGTACAGAAATCATTACCGGTGATTTCTTTGAATTACTGGAGCAAGCGGGTTGTGAGCGAATTGATGAACTACAGGATTATTTGACGCCTGAACTGCATATCACAAGTCGGACTGTCACGAAAAACTGGTTGCAATATGAAAGCGTTGACTGTGTGCCAGTAAATCACACCGTTATGAGTTTGCTTGAGCCAAGTTTTGGTTCGGATCAACTATTAGAAAACCTCAAAACATCAAAAAATATTTTTGAACAGGAAGACATTTTACACCGGTTAATTCAAACCAAGGCATTGGATTTTGAAACCGGTATTGCCCCGCGGGTGACACTGAGAGTACTGCTGGAAGAGCTGTACAGAAAGGGCATTCAATACCGACAATGGAGTATTGTGCGTCGAATTGCAGGCGTTTTAGGTAAATATTGGGGAAGGTTAGAAGACGGAGTTGCAGAAATTGTGGCCCGACAAAAAACCTTGGTAGTGGGTAGAGCTTACAGCAACAATGGCATGATCTACCGGCCTTTACCCAACAAAGAAATTCTTGCACTCATTAAAAATAATTGTGGTGCTGATGAACGCGAAGCCGTTTTAAATCAAGAGATCATCGTCATCCTTGCCATGTTAATCAAAGAGTCTCCTGACTTATTTAAAGGTATGATGACGGTAAGACCAGCGCAGCTCTCTCAACTAGTGATGTCGCAGTTATCACGAGAACGAAATTTGAGTCCCGCTGAAGCGTTTGAGTCTTTAACTATGTTGTCGCCTTGGCAGCTTTATTCTCGAATTCGTAATATTCTGGAAAGCTATGAGAGCACGAAAGAAGATTTAGCCAAGCAAGAATTTTTATCCGTTTGCAAAATAGAAACCTTGTCTCATGTGACCTTTGACTCCAGCTCTGACCCTGAACATAAGCAAGGAACTGATTGGCTAGAATGGCGAGAAAAAAGAGGTGTAATTCCTCGATTGAATGAAGAGTTTTATACGGATTTTTGGGAGCTATTAAAGCATTGTAAAGGAATAGTTCTTGGCGACAGATTTGATTTGAGATCTCGGATTGAATCTGATTTGGTTGTTAATTCGATGACTCCGGGAGAGCCTCAGTTTTTGCGACTAGTTGAAAAGATGCTCAATCAAATTGAAGTCAGTTCATATAGACAAATGACAATTGAGTGTCTTACAACTTTATTGGCTTTTGTAAAAATTAATCCACAAATTCATTTTGATGAATACTTAGTGCTGGAAGTAATTCTTGGCCACGCCGTTCGACTGAATTGGTTAGAAGAGCATCCAGAGCATCATAATCAGTACAATCAATATCGTGGACAAGCATGGGATAGTTTTTATCATTTGCCGCCACATCAAGTAAGTCGTTCTATTATTTTAGGGCTGGAGTTCTTGTTGAATTCCGGAAACAACAGTGACGTTAATGACGGGCATGAGGTTGCTAACCTTCATGGGCATTAATAATTAAATACGTAAGGGAAACCCTATGTCTAAGTCTGCACTTATCAATAAACTGGCTAGTTTTAGAAAGCTTTCAGACAGCTACGTAGATTATAAAGGCCAAGAAGCCATTATCTCCGTCGATCATAAAGAATTAATATTAAAGGCCATGGGTTACGACACCACCACCGAGGCTTCATTGGAGTCGGCGATTGTGGAGTTAGAAACGGTGTTCTGGCAGTCGGTATTAGAACCAGTAGTGGTATTAGTTCCAGATAAACATTGGTTCGTTGATTTTAATTGTTTGGATTTGCCAGAGGCCTTTGAAATTACTTGGGCGGTGGCTTTGGAAGATTCGCCCAGTCAGGCGTTTTCAAAGACCTGTGCTATTAGTAGCTGTGAATTATTAGATCAGCGCCAAATGGGCGACCAAAAAATATCTCGAAGGCGCATAATACTGCCAAAGGAATTACCTCAGGGTTATCATCAGTTTTCTATTCAAATGGGCGATGACTCTTACACCTGCCCGTTAATTGCCACTCCAAAATCCAGCTTTCAAAATAACGAATTGGAATTCAACAACGAGAAAATCTGGGGCACGGCTATTCAGCTGTACACCTTAAGATCTGACAACAATTGGGGTATTGGTGATTTTGCCGATTTAATAGAGTTGGTGGACAATATTTCAGAACATGGTGGTGATGTAATCGGACTTAATCCGGTTCATGCGCTTTTTCCTAATAATCCTGAACAAGCTAGTCCATACAGCCCATCCAATCGATCCACGGTTAATCATCTCTATATTAGGCCTGAGCTAGCAGCGGAATTTGAATTCTGTGAGCCTCTGAAAGAATGGTTAGCTTCAGACATCATAAAAACTCAGCTAGCAGCCGCTAGAAAACCAGAATTTGTTGATTACAAAGCGGTCAGTAAACTTAAACATCAAGCATTCGAATTCCTGTTTGATGAATTTAAAACCCGTGAGCTGGGCAGTGGTTCAGATCGAGATTTAGCTTTTCAAAAATTTGTGGCTGAACAAGGAGAAGCCGTAAAGCTTCAGGCCACATATGATGCTTTATTAGTACATTTTTCCAAAGAAATGAAAGAAGATGTATGGGGTTGGCAACAATGGCCTGAAGCCTATCAGGATCACGCCAGTCCTGAAGTGGCTGAATTTATTAAAGGCCACACCGATGAAATTAATTTCTTCCTGTATTTGCAGTTTTTAAGTGATGAACAGCTTAATGCTGCGCATGAGCTCACTGAAACGAAAGGAATGAAGTTAGGTTTGTACCGGGATTTGGCTGTGGGTGCCAATCCTGGCGGTGCAGAAGTCTGGTCAAATAAAAATATGTTTTGTTTGGATGCTTCTGTTGGCGCGCCACCAGATGCCCTGGGGCCTTCTGGACAAAACTGGGGCTTGCCTCCATTAGACCCCACCAAGCTTAGATCAGAAGCCTATAAAACTTTTATAACACTGGTGCGTAATAACATGCGCAGTTGTAATGCCCTCAGAATTGATCACGCAATGGCCTTGTTTAGACTGTGGTGGTGCCCTCCCGGGCAAGACGCCAATATGGGAGGTTATGTGCTTTATAATCTGGATGAAATGCTAGGCATTTTGAATCTAGAAAGCCAAAGAAACGAATGCATGATCATTGCTGAAGATCTAGGAACCGTTTCCCCAGAAGTAAAAGAAGCCTTTCCAATTGCCAGGCTCTATTCCAACAAGGTGTTTATCTTTGAGTTTGAAAAAGGCTATTGCTTACCGCCAGATGAATATAAAGAAGATGCGCTCGCTATTGTGGTAAACCATGACATGCCAACCCTTAGGTCTTACTGGGCAATGACTGACCTAGAGCTCAGGAAAGATTTAGGAATGTTCAAAGACGAAAAGCAATATCAACATGAAATTGAGGGGCGTATTTGGTGTAAGCAACACATGCTATTTGCTCTTGAGGTTCAAGGATTGCTGCCAGATGGCGTGACAACAGATTTAAATACTGCCCCCGAGATGACCGTTGCCTTATCCCAGGCTCTTCATGCTTTTGTCGCCAGAGGTCGATCAAAAATTATGGTCGCTCAGCTGGAGGACATGTTGCTGGTGGAAAAGCCTGTTAACGTACCGGGCACCAGTATTGAGTATCCAAACTGGAAGCGAAAGCTGACGGACTCGACTGCTAATTTGTTCAATAAAATTGAAACCAAATGGTTTACTTCTGCGCTGAGTCAAGAGAGAGGTTAATAACAGCGTAAATACCTGATTTGTAAGAAAAGTACAGTCTTGCCCATTGGTGATGAAATCCCTAAACTGCGGCGCCAATGTATTGTTAAGTTACATTGCTAATAAATAGCAACGGCTAAGCAATACAGAGTCTCAATTGGCATCGCAGTAGAATCAGAAATAGCAAAACAGCCTCGGGATGATAGGTGCATTTTTGATCAGATGAATTGGACAAAGTACTTGAGAATAAAAAAATGGCTAGCATTAAGTTTAACAACGTAGTTAAGAGCTACGGTGACGTAAACATTATTAAAGGTCTGGATTTAGACATCCTAGACAAAGAATTCATGGTTCTTGTAGGCCCATCAGGCTGTGGTAAATCTACTACGTTGCGTATGATCGCCGGTCTAGAAGAAATCACTTCTGGTGAATTATCTATTGGTGATCGTGTTGTAAACGCCGTTCACCCTAAAGACCGTGATGTAGCTATGGTATTCCAGAGCTACGCTCTATACCCACATATGACTGTTCGCGAAAACATCGCATTCGGTCTTAAGCTTCGTAAAATGCCAAAAGAAGATATTGATCGCTTGGTAAATGAAGCCGCTGAAACTCTAGGTATGGCTCACCTTCTAGACCGTAAGCCAAAAGCACTGTCTGGTGGTCAGCGTCAGCGTGTTGCACTGGGTCGTGCAATCGTTCGTAAGCCTTCTGTATTCCTGTTTGACGAGCCTCTGTCTAACCTGGATGCGGAACTGCGTGTTCAAATGCGTGCTGAAATCGGCAAGCTGCAGAAGCGTCTGGGCATTACCTCTGTATACGTAACACACGACCAGGTTGAAGCGATGACCATGGGTGACCGTATTGCTGTATTGCACGACGGTGAACTGCGTCAGGTAGGCTCTCCTCTGGAACTGTACGATACTCCAGCTAACATCTTTGTTGCTCAGTTCATTGGTACGCCGAATATGAACATGATCGAAATGAATGTTTCTGACGATGGTAAGACCCTGTCTTGCGATGCTGTTTCTTTGGAAGCATCAGCTGAATGGCAAGCTGCAGTTTCAGAGAAGAAGGGCAGTAAGATTATGGTTGGTATTCGTCCTGAACATATTCGTGGCGACGACGAACATGAATGGACTGACGGTACAGCCAAAATCTCTGGAGTTGTCGACATTGTTGAAACTCTAGGACACGAAGTTGTGGTTTATTTGATCGTTAAAGGTTTGGAAGAGAAAGTCATCGCCAAGATGGATGCTCATAAGAGTCCTAAACCTGGTGATGAAGTTGTGATGGATATCCACCTGGGCAAGCTTCACATGTTTGACCCAGAAACAGAAAATAGACTAGCTACTGCGTAAATAGTTACTCTATCTGTGAAAAAAGGCCGGAGATTCCGGCCTTTTTTAATTGTAAACTCTACCCACACTTTTTAAACAACTATTCCATGAAATTCCAACTTGCATCCCCCAGCCACTATTTCACCGATCTAAGCCTGCCTTGGTCCCTTCATTTAAGCCAATGGGATGAAACCAAGTTCGTTCCAGTTGCCAGAGGTATTCACCGCAATGTGGTGAAATTTATTAGCAACGGCGCCAAGGTATACGCACTCAAGGAATTGCGTGAACACGTGGCAGAACACGAATATAAAATGTTGCGTGAGTTGGAAGAACGCGGGTTACCAGTGGTTGAAGCCGTTGGCTTAATTACTAAGCGCGATGAAGATGTGCCTTTCCGCGAGGGATTAACCGGGCAGATTGATATGTGCGAACGAGCACTGTTAATTACTGAATTTCTGGAAGGCTCCTTACCTTACCGAGTCATCATTGAGCGTGGTGTTAAGGAGTACCAGCTGAATATGATGTTGGACGCTTTAGCGGATCTATTAGTAAAACTTCATCTGGCTGGTTTCTACTGGGGCGATACATCCCTTTCAAATGCTTTGTTCAGACGAGATGCCGGGCAAATGGCTGCCTATTTGGTGGACGCTGAAACCGGGGAGTTCTTTGATTATTTATCTGATGGTCGCAGAGAGTATGATTTAGACTTAGCCCATACCAACATTGCTGGGGATCTTATGGATCTGCAAGCTGCAGGGCTGTTACCAGAAGAGATGGATCCAGTAGATCTTGCTGATTCATTGGTAGATCGCTACAACACCCTGTGGCATGAATTAACCCGAGATGAAACCTTTGCCCCGGAAGAGCAGTATTTGCTGGAAAGCCGTATTCGCCGACTGAACAAACTAGGCTACGACATCGAAGAAATGGAAATTACCACCATGGATGAGGGTCGTAAGGCTAGAATGCAGGTGAAAGTGGTAGAGCCCTGGCATTCGAGAAAGAGAATGCAAGCTTTAACAGGGCTATCTGTCCAGGAAAACCAGGCTCGTCGATTGTTATCCGATTTACACCAATACCGAGCTCGACTGTCTGAAAGTGCGGGGATGGAAGTGCCTGAAGTGGTTGCTGCCTATCGCTGGCTCACAGAGGTATACCAACCCACCATTGAGAAAGTGCCAGATGAAATGAGGGGCGGCTTGGATGATGCCGAAATGTTCCATGAAATTTTGGAGCATCGTTGGTACTCCTCCGAATCTGCGGGCAGAGACATTGGCATTGATGAAGCAGCTCACTCTTACGTCGAAAAAGTATTAAAGCCTAGGCACAATCACGGGATCTTTTAACCCGTTAATAAGTTTAGAGAATCAATCGCTTTGTCTATTTCAGTGTATTGAAACTTGAATCCGCTGGTCATTAATTTCGATGGTAATACTCTCTGGCTATCAATCAATAGATCAGCTGAACCTCCCAGCATTAGTTTTAAAACAAACCCTGGTGTCGGTGGCAAAAAAAATGGTTTGTTTAGACTATTCGCAAGTGCTCTCGTAAATACCTTATTGGTAGCTGGAGTCGGAGCGGTGAGATTGAAAGCACCTGTTAACTGTTCATTTGTAATAAGGTGATTAATCGCAGCAATATGATCGTCAAGATGAATCCAGGGCCAAAACTGGCTACCGGGGCCCATAGGTGAGCCTAGCCCAAGTTTAAATATTGGCAGTAATGGTTGCAGCGCGCCGCCATTTTTTCCAACCACAATACCTGTTCTTATTAAGCAGGTTCTTACTCCCAGATCTTGTGCCTTCAACGCCTCTTTTTCCCAATCAACGCAGAGTTGTGCGCCAAAGTCAGACCCACTATTAGACTCCTCTGAAAGCTCGCTATTCTCGCCGTCACCATAGTAGCCCACTGCCGACCCCGAAATAAAAACCGATGGTCGAGAAGCTCGACCTGACATCCAATCAATTAATTGCCTTGTTGTGTTTAACCGAGAATCAACGATTATTTTTTGATAAGCCCGACTCCAACGTTTATCAAACAGTGAAGCACCGGCCAGATTAATAACGCAATCAATGGAAGACTCTTTCGGTATATCGTTTAAACTCTGAACATAATGGATATGGCTATCCTTTATTAAGCCGGGCTGTGTTGGGTTTCGAGACAGCACCCAGATCTCATGTCCTAGGGTTAAAAAATAGCGGCACAGGGCAGAACCAATAAACCCAGTTCCCCCTGTTATCAGCACTCCGGTTTTTTTTTCAGACATTTATCTAATTCCGTTGAAATTTGTTGGTTAAGGCCCATTTAGGGTCAGTCTCACACGATTTAACAAGGCTGGCATTATGACCTATGCACTTGAAATAAAGGAATTACGTAAAACCTACGGCAATGGATTTGCTGCCCTTAAGGGCATTGATCTAAAAGTAGAGCAGGGGGATTTTTTTGCCCTTCTAGGCCCCAATGGGGCAGGTAAATCCACTACATTGGGCATAGTGTCATCTCTGGTCAACCCGTCCTCAGGTCAGGTCTCAGTGAATGGTTTTGATCTGAATACCCAGCGCACTCAAGTGAAAAGGACTCTGGGGGTGGTTCCTCAGGAATTCAATTTCAATTTTTTTGAGAAGGTTTATGACATTGTTAAGCAGCAGGCGGGTTACTACGGCCTAAGTGTTTCCGAAGCTGAACCACGAATTGAGAAATACCTAAAAAAATTAGACCTGTGGGATAAAAGAAATAATCAAGCCAGAGAATTATCTGGCGGTATGAAGCGCAGACTTATGATTGCAAGGGCGTTGGTTCACGAACCCAAGCTGCTGATTTTAGATGAGCCAACCGCAGGTGTTGATATTGAACTAAGAAGAACCATGTGGGAGTTTCTTCAAGATATTAACGCCCAAGGCACTACTATTATTTTGACTACCCACTATTTAGAGGAGGCCGAAAGCCTTTGTCGTAATATCGCAATCATCAGTAATGGTGAAATCGTAGCCAACACTTCAGCCAAAGATCTATTAGGGCAATTAAACAAAACGACGTTCGTGGTAGATATCAATGGAAAGCCTGAACTCACAGGCGGCAATTTTAATTTTAGGAAGGTTGATGAACATTCATTGGAGTTTGATTTAGAAAAAGGACAAGTGTTGAACGAGGCCTTTTCTGAATTAGCAGAGAAAAATCATCAAGTGATCAGCATTAGGCCTAAAACAAATAGATTGGAAGAAGTATTTGTTGATTTGGTTAGCACCAGTGACCAGGCATAAGGATTTTAAAAATGACCGAATATCAAAACAAGAGTTACAGCAATTCTGTGGCGACAAACTGGATCGCTTTTTACACCATTGTAGAAAAAGAGATCAGACGCTTTTTAAGAATTTGGGCTCAAACTTTGTTACCGCCGGCGATTACAATGGTGCTCTATTTTATTATTTTCGGGAACTTGATCGGCAGTCGTATTGGTGAAATGGATGGCTATGATTACATGGCATTCATTGTTCCTGGTTTAATCATGATGTCTGTGATTACCAATGCATACGGTAACGTTTCATCATCTTTCTACAGCAACAAATTTCAACGCAGCGTTGAAGAGTTGATGGTCGCACCTGTTCCAAATTGGGTAATTTTATGGGGCTATGTGGCTGGTGGAGTCGCCCGCGGTCTGTTTGTTGGTTTAATCGTAACATTGTTGTCGCTGTATTTTACGAGCTTGCAAGTGCATAACCTGTTTGTGATCGTCACCATGATCACGTTTACAGCGATTGTGTTTTCCTTGGGCGGATTTATTAACGCTGTGTATGCAACTAAATTTGATGACGTGAGCATCATACCGACGTTTGTATTAACTCCGCTCACATATTTAGGTGGCGTTTTCTACTCTATTTCTCTACTACCAGACTTTTGGCAGCATGTATCAATGGCCAACCCAATTCTCTATATGGTGAACGCATTTAGATACGGTATTTTAGGTGTATCTGATATAAACATCTGGTTCGCTTACGGCATGATACTGGTGTTTATGGCTGCTTTAACCGGGTGGTGTCTATACCTACTTAATAAAGGGGTAGGCCTGCGCAGCTAATTGTTTAGTAATTAGGCAGGGTCTTTGCATTTCTGATGCCTTAACGGCATAGCATCACTTTTTTGACGAATTCATGGAACAACTATGGCAACTCTAGAATCAGCGCCTTTAGGCAAATCATCTGACTACCCAGATCAATACGACCCGTCATTGTTGTATCCCGTACCTAGAAAAGGAAAGCGAGAAGAAATAAACATTATTGATGGGCTGCCTTTTAGTGGTGTCGATATTTGGAATGCCTGGGAGGTTTCCTGGTTAAACAGCAAAGGCAAGCCACAAGTTGCCGTTGCTGAAATTTTTATTCCAGCTGACTCAGAGAACATAATTGAATCTAAATCTCTTAAGCTCTACCTTAACTCATTAAATGCTGAAAAGTATGAAACCATTGCTGAAGTAGTGGGTATTATCGAGAAAGATTTATCCATGGCCGCTGGGGCTGAAGTAAAAATCACTTTAGTTCCAGTTCAGCAAGCGGATTCTTCCGCATCTGTTCATCATGTCGAAGGTGAATGTATTGATGAATTGGATGTTTCTATCGACACTTTTTTGCCTGAAAAAGGCTTATTAAAATCGAATAAAGATTTATTCGTCACGGAAACACTTTACAGCCATCTCCTAAAGTCGAATTGCCCTGTTACCGGTCAACCGGATTGGGGGACACTGGTCATTCAGTACACTGGCCCAAAATTAGACCGAGCCTCATTGTTGAAGTACATCATTTCTTTTAGGGATCATAATGACTTTCATGAGCATTGTGTGGAGCGAGCCTTTGTGGATTTAAAAAATGAGTGCGGCATAGAAAACTTAACAGTTTACGCGAGATATGTACGCAGAGGTGGATTAGATATAAACCCTTACAGAAGCAACCAGGACGTTGAATTTATTAATCGTCGATTAGTAAGACAATAGCGTGTTCTTCGCTTCAATAAGGATTAAATTTTATTGAAAAGGTGTTGTCTCTTTGATGGATTTTTGAACCTTTCTCAAGGCTTCAATAATTTTATCACGATCATAGTTTTTCACTTTTTCCATGTCTAAATGCATGGAGAATCCATCGAACTCAAACTCAGAGAAAGACTGTTTGGAGCCCAAATCTTTGCGGTGATCTACTACTTGATAGATGGGTACTGGTCGACTGAATCCTTTCGCTCTTATCTGACCTTTCTCACGGCACAAAATAGTGTCTTGCACCAGTGAGAAGGTTTCGTAAGACAACAAAATTTCACCGGCTTCGGATGCACTTTCTAAACGGGCAGCTAGATTTACTTCCTTTCCAATGATGGTGTAATCCATCCTGTTTTCAGCACCAAAGTTTCCCACTGTGCAGTAACCGGTATTAATACCCATACGAATTTCCAGAGGTGTTTTAATTCCCTGTGCTCGCCAGCGCTGACGCAATACCCGCATGTGTCTGCGCATTTCAATGGCCATGGATACACAAGCTTGAGCGTCTTTTTTGGTACCTTTGGTTTCAGGGTCGCCAAAAAATACCATCACCGCATCACCAATAAATTTGTCGATAGTGCCGCCATACTTCAGGGCAATTTTGGACATGTCTGTGAGGTAGGTGTTTAAAATTTCGGTGAGATTCTCAGCTTCAATTTCTTCAGACAAGGCAGTAAACCCTTTAATGTCTGAGAAAAAAACCACAAGCTTCTTTCGTTGGGTCTCAAGTTTAACGTCTTTCTTTCCAGAAAATATGGTTTGCCAAACCTGGGGTGACACATATTTCGATAGCTTTCTAGATAAGTCTCGGTACTGCTCGTTTTTACTTTGAAGTTCAACCGACGCTTCGTTAATTTGCCGAGCCTGCTGGTTGGAATAAAAGGCAGTGACCGCTACATAGATTCCAACACCTAAACCACAGGCATAGCCCATAATCTGAGGTGCGTCGTTGGTGTCAATGGTGACGGGAAAAACATACCAAGCCCCTACAGCTCCCATGCCTAAAAAAGATAAACATAATATATATGAAATAATGGAGCCCACAGTGATAAATGAGGCGTTTGCCATAATTAAAAGGAGTAGCGTAGGGATAGGGCTCAAACCCATTAGCACTAACATGGCTCCGTAAAATACGGCGTCGAACAGAATCAGTGTGTAGACAACTTGAGAGGGATACTTATCTCTCAGAGGGGCGCTCATGACTCTGGCCAAGTGAGGATAAAGCAGAGAAAAGGCGATGACTAAATAGAAAAAACTGCTTAAGAATCCGGAGTACACTCCCACTATGGAGCTACCCGCAAATGTTAAATAAGCAATAGTGCGAGCATTGTATTCAGGTGTGAGCGGAAAAGAATCGACTTGAGGCTGCGGCTTTTTCTTCACTGGAACAGGTCGTTTAACCTGTTGAGGCTTTCTTTGCACGCCATTATTTTTGTTATTGATGCGGCTATTTGCCAAAGCAGTTGCCATAGGTCTCCAGAATCTGTTTTAGTTACTCAGCCTGATTAGTGAAAAGTTTATACCATAAATTAAAAGCCACCACACACCAGTTTTTACAGGGGCTCCAAGCAAATGAGCCTAAAAAAAGGATAGACCATTGAACAACCCTATAGACCTAATAATTGGCCGTAATTCCCATGCAAAACTTATTGAACCTGCTCCAAGCCCAGAACACCGGCAGTTAATATTCAAATCTGCATTAAGAGCACCTGATCACGGTATGATCAAACCTTGGCAATTTCTTGTTGTTGAAGGGGAGGCAAGGGAAGCGCTGGGCCAACTGTTTGCCGAAACAGCCAAGACAGAAACTGCCGACCTCCCAGAAACCCAATACCAAAAGCTCAAAAAAGCACCACTCAGAGCGCCTTTAATAATCGTTGCTATTGCAAAAGTAATTGAACACCCCAAAGCCCCACGGGACGAGCAGCTACTGTCCGCTGGCTCAGCCATTCATCAAATGCTGCTGGCTGCAGAGGCCTTGGGATATGCAGGAATCTGGCGAACCGGCTCGGTAGCCTATTCCCCAGGCGTTAGGGCAGCTTTGGGCTTAGAAGAGCAAGACGCCATTGCTGGTTATCTTTACCTAGGCACACCCGAAGGAAATCGAAAAAAAGTACCCGAAGCATCTATTGACGACTACTTTAAGCCATTGCAATTAGGCTAAGCTACTGTTTTTAAAAGATTAAAATTCAAAGGCGTTGCATTTGAGAGAGTACTCAGGTATCTTGCGCGCCTCTTTTGGTGAGGTGACCTAGTGGGTGAAGCCTCATCGTTTTGGAAGCACTGCTTCCTATTAGGCTGAACGACAAAATCTAAGATTTTGGCCGGGCCGCAGGAGCACGTCGCGTGCAGACTTGACACTCCTGAGAACTAACTAAGTTTGCATGTAATAATGGTGAGGTGGCCGAGTGGTCGAAGGCGCACGCCTGGAAAGTGTGTATACGGAAACGTATCGAGGGTTCGAATCCCTCCCTCACCGCCATTATTTCTGAAGAAGCCGAGCCAAAAACACGCTCGGTTTTTTTTGTTTCTGGCTCACGGTCGCGAGCATCTGGTCGCAGCAAAGCTGCTTCCGTTCAAACGAATCGCGAGTAGTACTCGCAAAGACATTCGTTTTCACCCCTCACCGCTATTAATTCTGAAGAAGCCGAGCCAAAAACATGCTCGGCTTTTTTGTTTCTGGCTCACGGTCGCTAGCATCCGGTCGCAGCAAAGCTGCTTCCGTTCAAACCAATTGCGAGTAATACTCGCAAAGACATTCGTTTTCACCCCTCACCGCCATTAATTCTGAAGAAGCCGAGCCAAAAACATGCTCGGCTTTTTTGTTTCTAGCTCACGGTCGCGAGCATCTGGGCGCAGCAAAGCTGCTTCCGTTCAAACGAATTGCGAGCAATACTCGTAAAGACATTCGTTTTCACCCCTCACCGCCATTTGTTTTGAAGAAGCTGAGCCAAAAACCTGCTCAGTTTTTTTGTTTCTGGCTCACGGTCGCGAGCATCTGGGCGCAGCAAAGCTGCTTCCGTTCAAACGAATTGCGAGTAGTACTCGCAAAGACATTCGTTTTCACCCCTCACCGCCATTAACTATGAAGAAGCCGACAAATCTACATTTCTATGCAATGTTGTTGATGTTGTGTCTTGCGACCTAAGATACCCGACATTGTGTCGTATGAATTATTTCTTGATTGAATGTTGAGCTAAATTAGCGTACACCCTAAGAGCTGGCGGGTTGGCTGACAAAACAAAAAGAGTCGCGAGACGCAAAAGCACTGTTATGACACCTAATGACAAATGGCTAGCACACGAATCAACTTAAATCTTATCAATGCTCTGAATTATTGAGGTATTGCGGAGATTGGATAGACTAAGGGGTTAGAAGAAGCGTCTTATGACGTGGAATAAACTGTTAGCTTTCCAAATAAGGATATTTTATGAAAAAAATAATATTACTTTTATCAATTCTTTCTTCTTCGGCTTATGCTGCAACCATTCAATGTACTGGCAC
>JANQHX010000003.1 GCA_028282465.1 Gynuella sp. | reverse complement strand
GCGGTTCATCCCCAGGGGCCTGGGGAACTCAAAAACATTGTCCTGATTTATGGGGTTGACCGCGGTTCATCCCCAGGGGCCTGGGGAACTCAAAAACATTGTCCTGATTTATGGGGTTGACCGCGGTTCATCCCCAGGGGCCTGGGGAACTCTTCAACCTCTACACCCGGAATCCAGTCTATTGCGGTTCATCCCCAGGGGCCTGGGGAACTCCCAGGCATTTCTCTGGATGCCCTGGACAATGGCGGTTCATCCCCAGGGGCCTGGGGAACTCCTATTCGCTAACTGCGAATGTTCGGGGGATCTCGGTTCATCCCCAGGGGCCTGGGGAACTCTCTAAGTGTACATCCTTGTTTTTAAAGAACAATTTCCTCTAGGGAATTTCTACCAAACTTTTTACTGATTTGAGGGTTTAAATTTGACCAGCCTTAAGCCTTCCATTTCGATAGGCTCGCGCCGATTTTTCCCGTAGGTCACAAAATCAAAACCAGACTCTGTGTTAGTAGACCAGCTCATCACTGCGTTCCCTTCTTCAGCAAGAGCGTTTACTTGCTCCCAGATCATTTCTCTGGTTCTTCGAGACACATCTCCTACGTATACGCCTGCCCGTATTTCCAGCAACCAAATGGCTAATCGGCCTCTCAGCCTGTCGGGTACAGCTTCAGTAACCACTACTAACATTGCCATGACTAACTTGCCCTATGTCCACTGTCGCCAATGTTTTCGGGTTCCGGTATAGCTGGGGGTTGGGAGTCTTCTGGAGGTTCTGGCGGTTGTATTTCACCAGCTGCCAGCACCTCTTCAATAAGCGGGATAAGTGATTTTAAAGTTTTTGAACTTCGAAATACTTCTCTACATTGAATACGTACTTCTCTGTCCGGATGATACGGCCGCTTTGCTGCTACTTTGAAAGCAACGGGTACCACGGTTTCGAATTTGATGATGTCGGCAATGTCATAAACAAATGACAAGGGTTTTCCTGAATGAATAAAACCTATTGCTGGCGCATACCCTGCTGCTAAAACCGCCGCTTCGGTAATACCATAAAGGCAGGATGTCGCAGCACTGATGCATTGATTAATGACATCGCCTTTTTCCCAGTCTTTTGGGTCATATTTGCGACCCCGCCATTCTATGCCATATTGTTTTGCAAGCATTTCATAGGTCTTTCTAACTCTGGCACCTTCAATGCCACGGAGCTGATCAATGCTTCGTTTCTCTGGTGCGGGTTCGCCAAACCTGAGTTCAAACATTTTTCGAACTACTTTTAATCGAAGGCTATCGTCTAAGGCTAACTGAGCTTGATACAACAATTTGTCTGATCGAGCTCCACCGGGCTGACCTGATGCATACAGCCTAACGCCGGCCTCCCCAACCCAAATAAGCAGAGTACCTACTTGTGCAGCTAATTTAATTGCGGCGTGGCTTACTCGAGTTCCTGGTTCCAACATAATGCAAGCCGTTGAACCCACTGGTATTAACATGCGCTCGCCGTTTGCTTCATCAACGACACAAAACGCACCGTCTCGAACATCAATTCTACCCATGCCCACAAACACCATTGAGTTTCGGTCTTTTATGGGAATGGGTTTTAGGGGGATGAAGGCCATTTTATTTACCTCCTGAGGGGAGATAGCAACTATGGATTCGACCTATTTTTTTGGGTGAGTGCAAAGCTGCATAAGCTGACGTCTTTTTTAAGACATCTAATTCGATGATTGGAAAGTCTGTATCATTCAGCTGCACCCAAATACCTAGAAATTCGATAGTATTTCGATTTCTTAGCCAATTACCGATAATCACACCCGTTCTATTTGGATTTTTACACCTTGCAATATCAGTAATGCAGATATATCCAATACCGTCCTTGGTAGTGGTTGAGTTGCTTTGATCTATTACTTTGAGTTTTGGAGTCATTTATGCCGCCTCACAAAACCTAATTGTTTTTATTAAGAATAAACTCACCTCGAACTAAAGCCTTAAATAAAGGAAAATCGTGCTGATATTTTCGTTGGATACCAGAGTAGATTTTTCTTGCTTCTCGCTTCAATTCTACAATTGCATCTTTTCTTAATTCAGCTGCTTCCTTTCTATCCACATCAAGCAATATTTTCTGAATTATTTGCTGAGCATTAGATACAAAATGATCAATTGCCTGCTCCTTAATTCCAGATACAAAATTCTTGTCGTACCCAATGCCAAACATTTTATTCAATGCAATAGACAAGTATTCCTTTTGGGCTAATCCCATATCTATCACTTGCGTTACCTTGCTGTGCTGCTTTTTTAAGGAAGCAGGCATGGAAAATAGGTCATAAACTCTACCGACAATAGAGCCTTGATCGGCAATGTTTCCTCCAATTAAAAGATTCGTCCGTCGAGGATTAGTTAGTTCTTGATATTGCCTAACAATATAAGCCGGTTCGACTAAGGCTTTATCGGTTTCCTTTCCAACAATATAGCTACTAAGCTCTTGCCAGGAGTTCCAGTTTTGGTCTCGGGCAGATATGGCATAAGTTCCATCCTCTCTTATAGATCGAGGTGTATAAGGATGCGGCCACCAACCTGCACCAGCATCCCGCCCTGTTTTTGTAGATCCATAACTTCCTTTGTACTTTTCTCTAAAAAAGCGTTTAACTGATTGATCAGAAGATTGTCCGCATACATGGCAAATACAAGATTCGTTTTCGATTGGGAAACTAACATGGTACGCCAATGCGAACAGTCCACGGATCAGCCCTATCTTAGGTGCTAGATATACTTGTCCATCCAGCCTTGAAATCCACATAGGTTGCTCATTAGAATCAGAATCCAATTGTGCATAATCGTGGAAGTGATCTGTAGCAATACAGTTATGTAAAATCGTTTGTCGAAGTGTATCGCCGGAAATCAAAGTACTTATCGCTCCACCACCACGAATGCCCGTAGCCCCGGTTGGACCAAAACACTCACCTTTAATATTCATATGTAAATTATAATTCAATACATGAGTGCAATCTGGACATATGACTTCCGCATTTTGAATTTCAGAGAACAATCCGATGGCATTGGATGATGTACCACACTCAATACCTGACAAAAGTTTGGTTATGGGTGCCTCAGGATTCTTAGCTCCCTCTGGAGGAATAGAACGCATAAAATTACCAGAGTCAAACCATTCTGAGTTCATACCCGACAACTTGTTGTCATACTGTTCCTCCGTTACACCATCCGATACATACTTTCTTAGTTCAGCTATTGTTGGTTGCAGCGCCGCCGTAGCTAGAGAGCTTAACAATTGCAACATTGCCAATTGAACTTCATCAAAAAAGTACTGAAGTTGGTAATCTGTATCTGTTATTAAAATAGTTTTAAGAGAAACTTTACCGTGATTGGTAGATATAAAATCATCCTTGAGTAAATTCATTACTATCTCCCTCTATTGTCTCATCTACTGGCGATGCACACACATAAACTGTTCGCATGCCATACTTTCTTGGCTCTAAGGTAGTTTTATCGCGAACCTGCAAAGTAGCCACTTGGTTTTCACCTGAAATATCGCTAAATACCTGGCCGCCATAACCTAATGACTTTAATGTATCGGCTGGGTTTTCTTCGTCGACAATAGAGTCAAAAAGTGGTCGGATGAGTGGGCAAGATTTACGACCCAGGAAAAGATTAAATACTGGTTTCTTTACCTTTTCGGTAATTTCAGTGACTAGCTTTGCGTCCGCAGTAATTGCAAAGGTATGTTCCGAATCACACCAGTACTCTCGATAAGTGGGTTTGGTACCGCTTTGAATTTTTCCTTGGGGGCTTCGGAAGTTCTGGACTGTGTGATAGTCCACCACTTTTTCACCGCACTGATTCACTTGCACAGCGATGCTTAACTTCTCTGACAGTTCATATAAATCAGAATGGCGTTGTCTGGTAATGCCCATTGCTGCGCCGAGCAATCCCATTACAGCCGAGCGCGTAGGGAAGTGATTAACTCGTCGGTGAACATCAAAGGTTTGAAGCCCATAGGCTGACATTCCCTCTGTTTTAAGAATCAAAGTTTGGCTTTTCATAAAACCACCTTAAAACTGAATATCACTAAGTTTATTAACCCAAGCTACTTGCTCGCTTTCTGCACTTTCAGTTAGGTCTAGTCCTTTAGCTTCTGAATCAATTTCATAGGCATCAACGATTTTCTCGTAGTGCTTGATCAATGATTCGATAGATTTCTCCATAACCTCGCCAGTATTTTCAATTGGCTTTCGGAAGGCATTGGCAAGGGATAATGGCTGGTTGGATTTGGTTACTAAAACGAAGTCTGCCTGGTTGTGGGCTGCAAAAACTTTTTGCTTCGCTGATGGTGAAACCTGGGTAAAACAACGAACCATGGTATTTACTATAGGAGCAACATCTTCTGCTGTTGCCTTTACATTTTCAGCCAACAGGTCAACATTGATGGAAGCGTAACGATAAAAAACACCTGAGCTAAATTCTGTTGTTCCAATATGCCCCGATCCCTGCTCGGCCAAATCATCACATGCAGTAAACCAGTCCACTTCAATATCCGCACTGTGGGTTGTCAGGCTATGAGCAACACTCATGGCAGCCTCCACATTTCGTTCTGGACAACTGGCGTCCATACGGCCTGAAAGCGCCACGTCATAAGTTGGAACACTTACCGTTTTCTTCAGCGTTTTTAATTCTGTTCCTGCTTGAACCATATTTACGGCTTCTCGAATAGAACCGATCGCATAGGGTTGAACCGCATCGAACAGTCGATTTACTTCTCCTGTTTCTTTATCCTTTTCATTTTTTACTTTAGACCCCAAGTTAAGTAGAACATCTTCAATCAACTTAGAATCAACGTCTGGCATTTCCCTGATACATAGCTGTAGCAACTCATCAAATTTATTTGTTCGTATAGACTTCTCTTCAACTGCTTTGGTGTAAATATCACTCTGTCTAATTGCTCTTTTTAAACATTGACTGGAGATTCTACTTCTGACACTGCCACCAAATACGGCAGTTTTCTGAAGCCCGGAATCGTCACGATTCATCATGGACGAGGGGTGCGAGATTAAGGTATGGATATTAATAAATGTAGTCATAAGTAATTCCTTTTAGTTTATTTAGATTCAGGTTCATATTTTTCAGTACTTGCAAGAACAAACTCTTTTAATAGCTGCCTTCTAGCGTTATCGCCCCAATATTGCGATAGCTTACCCAAGCTATTTAGCCCAACATTCTTACAACGAACTAATTGGCGTTTTAAATAGTCAACACTGTTGTCACCGCTTCGCACCAACTGTAATACTTGACGCTCGTTAACACCTGCTTCAAGCAAGGCTCTAGCAACAGAATAGCCTTCATCTGAATCTTCTATTTTTGTATGAAGCATCAAGAATAGAATTCGCTGGGTTTGCCTATTATCTGAAACTTTGGCATAGGCTAATATTCGGAAATAGGCCGGAGAGTTCCCAAGGTTTTTTAAATTACACCGTTTCAAGTTGGCAATATCGCCTTTAGACAATATTTGTAAGGCACAATAAATATCTCTGTACATAAAAATTCCCTTTATCCCATTCTGGCTAGCGACAACAAACCCGCTCCTGCATGTTTCTTACGGCCAATACCCATTATCAAAACGCGCTCTATTTCCTGAGGGTTCAACACCTGGATAATCCCTTCAAAACAAACGAATCGACTATTGAATGACTTCTTATTCCTAACAAGAAAGTTATCCATTGATGTCACATGCACATTGGCACCAAGTAGCTTTCGCTGAAGCCACTCAACTTGTTCTGCAGCCTCCTTAATTTCTACAACTTTTTTACTCTGGTTTAGACACTTCGTTGGATAGGCCACCAATTTAAACTTGTAATAACCGCCCTCTAATAATTCCGGTTTAAATTCTTTGGTAGCCATCACCTTTACATCTTCAGTGGATACAGGCTCAGTAGAGGATTGCAATAACAACTTACAAAAATCTCTACCGCGTTCTTCTACACGAAAAAGGTGATCCCTCTTTCGATTGCGTGTACCAGTAAAAAGCTTCCAAACATCCTGATGCTGTTCATATGTGTCATGACTTTTAACCATGACTCTGGACAAATACATAAACTACCTCCCGAAATTAAGTGATTCTGCCAAGTCATTACGAATAAAACCTAGCTCGTTATAATGAATATCTTTACCAACAATGGCTTTGACACAATGGTATTCATTACATTCAGCCCCTTTTACGTATTTAGATTTTAAAGAAACCAAGCTTCTTTCCCTGTCCTCTTGCTCTTCAAAACTACCTCCATGCCATAAGTCACCATCCTCATTTAACAAGACAACAGAGATACTCATCTCTCCCTCCCTAGTTAATAATGCACAACGCGGATCAACATCATTCAATGGCTTGGATTGCATTGCGCTAATTTGTCTGGCAGTGTAATTACTCCCTTCCCCCTTTAGTTCAAAAGCCTCTGCAATATCCCCCAATGCTTTGGGCTCACCTTCCTGCCTCCCCAGGTTATGCACCTGCTTAATAGCAGTTCTATAGCAATCAGGAAATATGAGTTTCGATTTTTCTTTTAGATATTCTTCTGTTCGATATAACCATCTAATATTGCTATATACGAACCCACCACCAGAATAATGTTTTTTCGCTGAGTCAATACTGGTTGACTCGGTAATTTCTGAATCTGGTATAACAGTAATGAATAATGGGTTTGTTACGGATGAAGTACGTTCGACTAAATCGGAATTCAGGCGGTCATGACGCCACAACCTTCCCATCCGTTGCATTAAATATTCAATTGGTGCGATCTGACTAACAATAATGTCAAAATCAAGATCGAGAGATTGCTCTATAACTTGAGTAGCGATGAGCAAACGTCCATTTCGACTTGCCTTCTTTCCATAATCAGCAAGAACTTTCTTCTCAATTCTCTCTCGATCTCCAAAGGTGTATCGGGCGTGGAACAAATCCACTGGATAATCGACACCTGATTCAACTATATGGCAATATAACTTCTGGGCGTCAGCTACGGTATTGCATATAATTGCGACCATAGCTCCTCGATTGACCCAGCTACTTATTTGATCTAATTGATTGTTATTGGGTAAGCAGCTATCGCTTCGCCATAAATCAATCTGAACAGTTTTTTCAGCTACCGGTTGGTCATCTGAATTTAACGAATACTCTTTTGTTACGCCGTTTAGATCGGTGTGACTAACCAGCGGGTACTTTTCTGAGTTGGACTTTCCGTTGTAAAAGGATAAAAGCACATCCTTGGTATGTTGAGGCAAAGTAGCGGATAATAAAATCACACTGGAGTAGGCCTGATGTTGGCCTTTTAGTACCTGCTCAATTAATCCCATCATATATGAATCGAAACTATGGATTTCATCCAGTATCAAAACTGATTTACGAGTACCAAATGAACGAACAAACTGGTGGCGAACAGCTAAAACGCCCATAAGAATTTGATCAATAGTGGCTACAGAAACAGAGCCTAAAAATGCGCGTTTGTTAGATTGATGAAGAAACCCACTTTCATCTGACACTAAATATCGAGACTTTCCGTGTGCGAGTGTCGGTACAGAATCGGGGAACAATAAATTGGAAGCTTCTCCTACACGGTGGAATAGCCCGTTAGCCGTTGCCTGGGTGGGGAGCCCAAATACAATGCCATCTGCAAGACCTGCATGAACCAGCGTAGAGGCATAGGCTAATGCAAATTCTGTTTTTCCTGCTCCAGTATCTGCTTCGACCATTAATAGTCCAGGCTCTACAGGCAAATCATTAATTAAGCATTGAATTCCTCTTGGCTCAAAACTAGGAAATAGGAAGTTAAATCCCGATCCAGTAATTGACTCAATCATCCCTGTTTCTTTGAGAGCCTCTTCTGCCCTAGGCAATGCCTCCTGATAATACTGGTTCAAATCCATACTTTGATCAGTAGTAAAATTCGTAATAGAGGAGCCAATCCAATCTGACACACTGCACAATCCAGCCAGCAAAGGTATTTCCCCAACCTCAGGAATATTGTCTATCTGACAAAACCTCATACAAAACAAAACCCACTCAGCTCTAGCTCGCCGATCTTGTTCAATCAACTCCTCATCTGCTTCTGGTTCGTCATAGCTAATGGAGGTATCACAATAACCATGATGGCCAGTTACAGCCTTCATCGCATCGTTTACTCCGAACTCCTCACAAAACTGTTTGTAACCACATGATCCATGAGAATAATAATGTGGGTCAGGATCAAAGTACCAATCACTGCCTTGAAGCAGCTGGAAAAGATCTTCCCTAAAGTTTTGAAAGCGCGCATCAAACTTTCCTATGTCATGCAGGAGAATAAAAAACAACACAATCTGTTTAGCCTGGTCTCTTTCAACACCGAGCTGAAATGCGATTTGATTTAATAACGTTCCAGAAGACTCAAGCCAAACATCAGCCACCGCCGCCACATCCAAGCAATGATAAGGCAGCAAGTGATATTCATCGCCTTCTTGATCCGAATCTTTTTTTGCTTTTCCCCAATACTTCATGTAAAGGGGGTAATCGTTTTCCTTTTTGATAACCATCAGTAGTCCCTTTCTGTTTTTTCATTTTCACAGTGTCCATTAACTAATTCTGCGAGACAACCCATCCCATTTTTTAATCCATTAAACTTCTTAACGGACTCAGTGATTCAACCACTGATCCACCAGTTGTTGGCTTTCGGGAGTCAGAATTATTTGTTGTTCTTGTGCCCTATTTTTAAATTGGTCTAATCCGAATTTTCTTAACGTATAAATTAAAAGCGCCGCTCGACATTCAATTGTCCGCAAGCCATCTACCATTTGATAATCCAATTCAATAATTTTTCGTTGTTGTTCTGAAAATCTTGGGTCTGCTTGTATCTTCAGCTCAAGAATCGTGCTCCAGCTTAAATCATGTAATTTGGTATTGTCTGATTTACCGTAAAACTCAATATCGCCACTAAATCTAGAGATAACAAAGTCTCTGTAGTCTTTATTTTTTTCGCAATAAGCCCTTGTGTGCCAGCGTAAACCATCAAACACTAATGAATGGGGCGCTATTATTCGTTCTTCTTGAGGGTTTTTAATGGACGAGTAGGTAATTTCTAATCTGAGCTGTTGTTTTATTGCTTTTAATAAGGGCCTAACCAATTCGACAGATATGTTTCTATTTAGCGATTCCAGGGTTTCCATATAGTTATTATTGGTACTATTTAGATAGAGATATTCGTTAAAGTTTCTATTGGTAAAGTTTGGAGAAAAGGTATCTGAAGGAAAGTAATATCTACCTGATGTGTTATACAGTAAATTAGTGGGGCATTGTTGCTGATATCTTTTAATGATTGATGTTGCAGAGGGCTCACTTACACCAAATTGATGCATCAAGTCTTGGCGATTAAGGACTCCATGCCACCAAACAATGGTTTCTAGGTATTTATACTGCTGAGCTTCTAGCCACTTCATTTTTCAATTCCATTTGAAAAAGAAGTTATTTTTACTAGAAAAGCATGCCTGTTAGCAATTTATATTTTTATATTCGGCCAGACTTAAACAGTATTTTGTGCAGCATAAATTCAGGTTTTAATGGCTGAGTTTTCCCAAAGTTGCAAAGCGATTTTTTTATTCGCACCCCAACGGTATTGGCTAATGTCGCCATTACCTTTAATCACACGATGGCAGGGAATTAGGTAGGCAATTGTATTTGAAGACATTGCCGTGCCAATTGCTCTTGAAGCTTTTGGGCTACCCGATAACTCTGCTAATTTCGAATAGGAAAGCCGGTGGCCAGCGGGCACATTCATTAATGCTTGCCACACTTTTATTTGAAAGTTTGTACCGCTTAACAATAAGTGTATTTTGCCCGGCTGTAGTGGTTTTTGGAAAATAGTGTTTAGCCAATGTTGAGCGTCAATATCGTTTTCAATTAGATTGGCCTTTGGCCATTTTAGAATAAATTGATCTTTCAGTTGATTTTCATTACTTTCGATGAATTCTAAATAACATATTCCCTTTGGGGTCCATGCAATTATTGCATCTCCAAAGGGTGTTAAACCTATTCCAATTTCTATTGTTAATCCGAATCCTTTTGATTTGATTTCACCTGGCGTCATTGCTTCACAAGTAACTAACAAATCATGCAACCGACCACTACCAGATAGCCCAGCTGTAAATGCTGCATCAATAACCGACTCTGAATCTTTTAATGCTTGTATCGCAGCTTGACTGGTTAAATACTGCAAAAACTTTTTAGGTGTAATACCAGCCCATGCCGCAAACACTTTTTGCAGATGATGTTCGCTTAGATGAACAGCTTCTGCTATGTCTTTTAAGTTGGGTTGAGAGCGAGCATTGTCACGAATATAGCTAATTGCTTTTGCAACAACTGAATACTGCCGGCTTTGTTCTTGGTAATTATTATCCACGTTGAGGTGTTAACCTCTTGATGATTGGTTTTATTGATATACCAGTCACCATGGCGGTTCCCATGATGGTGATGCCTGAGCCAACGAAGGTGTACCAACCAATGGTTTCGTTAAGAAAGATATGTCCCCAGAGAATTCCAAAAGCAGGCACTAAGAAGGTTACGGTCAACGCCGAGGTTGGGCCAACGTCTTTAATTAATTTAAAGAACAAAACATAGGCAATTCCAGTACATACTACTCCCAGAGTTAATACAGCGATTAAAACTCCACTTGCAGGCGTTTGTGTTGCTGGCATGAAAAACAAGAAAGGAATAATAAACACTGAAGCTCCCCACATGCTGCCATGGGCATTTACCAGTGAATCAAGTTTTGGAGCATTCTTGGTATAAACGGATGCTATTCCATAAAATGCAGCGGCCCCTAAACAGGCGAGTACAGCTAAGTCAGCGCCTGGGGTTTTCAAAATTGAATCAAAACCTACGAGCACACTGACGCCGGTAATACCCACAATCATACCTAGTAATTTTGTAATGGTAATTGCAGTACGAGACCAAATGGAATCCAGTACCGCTCCCCAAATAGGTGCCGTTGCAACCACTACTGCCATAAGTGATGCCGTAAGGGTTTTCGCTGAATAGGCTAATAATAAAAAAGGTACTGCAGTATTTAGAGAACCTAGAATAAAGAAATGAAGTGCGTTGCGTTTAAGATTTAAAGGCTTTCTTACCAGCCAGCTAATCACCAACAGAAATAATGCGGCAAAAAGAACTCTGGCTTCCATTAAGTAAGCAGGCCCCAGCGATGGCACTGCAATACGCATAAAAAGATATGAGCTTCCCCATATGGCTGACAAAGTCAGCAAAATAATGATACTTGTGAGTTTCACAGAATTTTCCCTAACAATGATGGGTATATTATCAATGCTAGCTGGATGTCTTGCGACCCGATTCTTGTGGTTTTTTCTTAGGCTTAAAAAAGCAAGATAGGAAAAGTGTTGTGAGTATATCAATTGCCAAAACATAGTATTTATAAACAAAAAAACCAGATAAAAATCCGGTTTTTTTGGCCTAAATAGTTAACTATTTATTATTTAGCAGCGAGCGCCTTATTCAGCAGCGGGGGCCGCTTCTTCAATCATTGGTTTTAGTTCGCCGTTTTCGTGCATTTCAGTCACGATGTCACAACCGCCTACAAGCTCACCCTTAACCCACAGCTGTGGAAAAGTTGGCCAATTCGCATACTTAGGCAATTCAGCACGAATATCAGGGTTTTGTAGAATGTCTACATAGGCAAAACGCTGACCGCATTCCATTACTGCTTGAACCGTGCGAGCTGAGAAGCCGCACATGGGCTGGTTTGGAGACCCTTTCATATAGAGCAGAATATCGTTTTCAGAAATCTGCTGTTTGATGGTCTCTAGAGTCAATTCTTCTGGTGTGCTCATCGTTATAACCTACTGTCATAGTCAAGTATCTTTAATTAGTGGCTATTTTACGGATTTCAAGGTGCCATAGCCACCGCCTCCAGGGGTTTCTATTTCAAAACTCTCGCCAACTTTCATCTGCCGATGATCACAGGAATTCAGGAGTTCAACCGTACCATCCAATTTGTAAGCCCGATTAATGCCACAGGCACCATCATGCCCGCCATTAAGACCAAATACTGGTACTTTTCTATGACCGGAAATAATGGCCGCTTCCATAGGTTCAAGAAAGGTAATTTTGCGAACACAGCCATCACCACCTTTGAATTGCCCTTCACCGCCGGAGTGTTTTCGAACTTTGAAATGATCAAGCCGCACTGGAAACCGCCATTCTAAAATCTCTGGGTCGGTGAGCCTTGAATTGGTCATGTGAACCTGAACCGCGCTGGCGCCGTCGAAGCCATTACCGGCGCCCGCTCCGCCACAAAGAGTTTCGTAATATTGGTAGGTTTCATTACCAAAGGTGAAGTTATTGTTGGTGCCCTGACTACCGGCTAGCTTGCCCAGCGCACCTAAAATAGCGTCTACCAAATATTGAGAGGTTTCGACATTGCCACTCACCACTGCGGCAGGGTGTTGAGGGTTTAACATGCATCCTTCAGGAATATGAAGATCAATCGCTCGCATAAACCCTTCATTTAACGGCACATTGTCGTGAATCAAACAGCGAAAAGCATACAACACAGCCGAGCGCGTCACAGAGGACGGCGCATTGAAATTTCCAGGGTGTTGTTTTGACGTGCCGTTGAAATCTACTTTGATTTGTCGAGATTGTTTGTCTATTTCAATAGCCACTGAAATAACACTGCCGTCATCCATTTGGTACTGAAAACTACCAGACTCAAGGGTTTGGGTAAGCTCACGTAATCTGTATTCAGCGTTGTCTAATACGAATTCTGAATAGGCAAGCAGAACGTTTTCGCCCACGTCTTTCCCTAGATTATTTAGTTCTCTAATTCCGGTTTCGCATGCTGCTAATTGGGCTTTTAAATCAGCCAGGTTTTGCTCTACATTTCGAACCGGTTGATCACCTGCTAATAACAATTCTTTAATGTCTTGCTCAAGAAAAACACCGTCACGCATTAGCGTTACCATATCGAGCAGAACGCCTTCTTCTTCAATAGAAGAACTAAAAGGAGGCATGGAACCCGGCGTGGCTCCTCCAACATCGGCATGGTGACCTCTTACCGCGACAAAAAACTGAAGGGCTTGTTGAGAGCTATCAAATACCGGCCGAATGACGGTGATGTCTGGCAGATGGGTTCCGCCATTGTATGGGGTATTGAGCACCCAAGCATCGCCCGGTTGAATGTTTGGGTTTTCTGAAATGACTGCGCGAATGCTGTCGCTCATTGAACCTAAATGAACAGGAATGTGTGGCGCATTGGCCAGCAGATCTCCCTGGGCGGTAAACAAAGCGCAAGAGAAGTCTAAGCGCTCTTTCATATTCACCGAACGTGCAGTTTTTTCTAATACTAAGCCCATTTGTTCTGCAATTGACATGAAGCGATTGCCGAAAATTTCTAACAGGCCTGGATCTAATTTTATCGTCCCTTCTGAGTGTTTACTGCAGTCCACCTGCTGTTCATTTAATTCCAAGTGTAATTCTTTACCGGGTAACACTTTCGCACGCCAATGCAAATCAACCACTGTTGTACCAGTTTTTTCAGCAATAATAGCCGGGCCAGAAATTTCTTCTCCGGTCGATAACAAATGCCTTTGATACACTGGAACCTGTTGCCAATACCCCGCCACAAACATGGGTACATCACCAGCTTGTGCGTGTTCTTTATTTTTGGAAACGGATTGAGTGCTGAGTTGTTCAGAACCTGGTAGAACAATTTCACAGAGTATCGAATCAATAATTAGTGTTGCGGTTTGGTCTACAAATCCATACTGAGTTTTATGCTCATTAATAAACAGACTAAAAACATCTGAAACCGATTGGGAACTTTCAAAAGGAATTTCCAGAATAGCATCTGAGTCTTTTACTTTAAGATGAAGTTTATATTCTGTTTCTAGCTGAAGGCTTTGGTCTTGAGTTTCTTTTTCAATATCGTTCAAAATATGTTGTGCTAAGGATTCGAACTCGGTAATTGCTAAAGCGAGGCCTTGCTCATTTAACTCTGTTTCAATAGACTTTTGCTTCATCCATCGTCGGTCTGCCAGACCAATTCCAAACGCACTTAATACACCGGCAAATGGATGCAAAAGCACAGACTTGATTCCTAACGCTTCTGCTACTTTGCAGGCATGTTGACCACCGGCACCCCCAAAGCTACTCAAGGTATATTGGCTAACATTGTATCCTCGTTGTACTGAAATTTTTCGAATAGCCTGGGCCATGTTTTCGATCGCAATAGCTAAAAATTTTTCAGCCAGTTGCTCGGAACTATAGTCGGTGTCTAATTGTTTATTTACATTGACAGTTAAGTCTTCAAAACCTTTTTTAACTGCGTCGACATTCAATGGCTGATTACCTTGTTTGCCAAATACCGCAGGGAAGTAACTCGGCTGGATTCGACCTAATAAAACATTGCAATCGGTAACTGCCAGCGGTCCGTTTTTACCATAGGATTTCGGGCCAGGATTGGCGCCGGCAGACTCAGGGCCAACTTGCAATCGACCACCTGAAAAACTACAAATAGACCCACCACCGGCGGCAACGGTATGAATTTGCATAATGGGCACTCGCAACCGCGCACCGGCCACTGTGGTCTCGTAAGCTCTTTCAAGTTCGCCAGCGTAATGGGAAACATCGGTGGAAGTGCCTCCCATATCAAAGCCTATTAATTTTTGAAATCCTGCGGCTTCAGCGGTTTTTACCATTCCAACTACACCACCCGCTGGCCCAGAGAGTATGGCGTCTTTACCCTGAAAGCTGGATGCAGCGGTTAAACCACCATTGGATTTCATAAATAATAAATGGGTGTCTGAATGTTTATTAATGCCAATTTCAGTTTCAACTTGCTCAACATAATGGCGCAACACCGGAGATAAATAAGCGTCGACTATGGTGGTATCTGACCGACTTACCCATTTAATTAATGGGCTGACTTCATGGCTGGCAGATACTTGAGTAAAACCAATTTCCTTGGCGATTTGCACTAGGGTTTTTTCGTGGCTTGGGTTTCGGTACCCGTGCATTAAACTCACTGCCAAGGTTCTATAGCCAGAATCGTAAAGTGTTTGAAGTTGCTGTTTGCAAATTTCCTCATTTAAGGGTTTTACAATTGAGCCATCGAAAGCCAACCGCTCTTCAATTTCAATAACGGTTTGATAAACAGGTTCCGGTAGTTGGATGTTTAAATCAAAAATCTCGGGTCTAGCTTGGTAACCGATTTTCACGCCATCGGCAAAACCCTGGGTTGTGACAAATGCAACAGACTCGCCTTTACGCTCTAACAAAGCATTGGTTGCGACAGTAGTTCCCATTTTCACTGATTCAATGATATCAGTAGGTATGGCTTCATTTGACTGCAGCTTTAACACATTTCTAATCCCCTGCACTGCTGCATCTTTGTACCGTTCAGGATGCTCAGACAACAGTTTATGACTGATGAGCTTTCCTTCTGGGCTGCGAGCCACGATATCGGTAAACGTGCCACCGCGATCAATCCAAAACTGCCATTTCATGGGAATTACTCTGCTTCGTTTAAAAAAGGGGGCTGATTTTACCTTTTCATCCACATAGGAGAAATATCAGCATTGCAATCCCTATTCGGATCATTAATATCTTGTTCTTGCGGCGCCGAGACGGGCGCCGTTTTTTGTTTTTGGGCCATTGCAAATTCTGTTATGAATCGGTGCAGATTTCGCAAGGCCATATTTCAAAAAGTGAAAGGAGCATAGCTGTGACAGTTCGCCATTTTCTAACTCTACTGGATTTGAGCCCTGAAGAATTAAACTCAGTGGTTGACCGAGCCATCGAGTTAAAAGCGATCCAGCGACGGGGGGATATTCACGAGCCTCTTAAGAACCGTGTTATGGCAATGATTTTCGAAAAGTCATCGACACGTACTCGGGTGTCTTTCGAAACCGGCATGAATCAATTGGGCGGTAGCGCTATTTTCCTTTCACCTCGTGATACTCAATTGGGCCGAGGTGAGCCTATTGAAGACAGCGCAAGAGTGTTGTCTCAAATGGTAGACATCGTGATGATCCGAACCTTTGAGCACGAGAAAATTGAAACCTATGCCAAATATTCAGATGTGCCGGTTATTAATGCATTAACCGATGATTACCACCCTTGTCAGCTGTTAGCAGATGTTCAAGCATTTAAAGAAGCACGGGGTGATATTCAAGGTAAAACAGTCGCCTGGATTGGTGATGGCAATAACATGTGCAATAGCTACATTAATGCAGCAAGGCAGTTTGATTTTAAATTGAACATTGCTTGTCCTGAAGGCTATGAGCCCATGAAAGAGCTGCTGGATCAAAACAGCGATCGCGTAACCATTACCCGAGACCCAATCGAAGCCGTTGAAAATGCCAGCCTTGTTACCACAGACGTTTGGGCCTCCATGGGCCAAGAAGAAGAACAGGCCATTCGTGAAAAAGCATTTGCCGATTATCAAGTTAGTCCAACCTTGATGGATAAGGCGGACAAAGAAGCTGTGTTCTTGCACTGCTTACCCGCCCACCGAGGTGAAGAAATCAGCATTGATATGTTGGACGATTCTCGTTCAGTGGTTTGGAATCAGGCAGGTAACCGTCTACACGCTCAAAAAGCATTAACTGAATTTTTAATGCAACATGTTATCAATCAATAATCTCAGCTGTCGCTATGACAAAACCCCGGTTCTAAACAATCTCAGTTTTGAATTAGAAGCCGGGGAGCTTGCTTGCATATTAGGGCCGTCCGGTTGCGGTAAAACCACTCTACTTAGATGTTTGGCTGGATTTGAACCCATCACCAGCGGCTCCATCATCATTAATGACCAACCTATTGAAACGTCACTGCCTGAACACCGAGGCTTGGGAATGGTGTTTCAAGATTACTCACTGTTTCCACATCTATCTGTTATTGAAAACATCGGTTTCGGTATTCGTAAATGGCAGAAGCAAGAGCGAGAATCCAGAATTGAAGACATGCTTGAGCTTACTGGGCTAGGCCCGTTGCAATCAAGATTTCCTACTGAACTGTCTGGTGGTCAACAACAACGAGTGGCCTTAGCCAGAGCATTGGCGCCAAAACCTGCCCTGGTTCTAATGGACGAACCCTTTTCAAATTTGGATCTTCAATTAAGACGACATTTAGGCACAGAGATTAGAGAAGTTTTAAAGGATCAAGGTATTACCGCCATCATGGTAACCCATGATCAAGAAGAAGCTTTTTCAATTGCCGACAAAGTTGGGTTATTAAAAAATGGAAACCTACAACAGTGGCAAACACCTGAACAGGTTTATCATTTTCCTGCCTCACCCTGGATTGCAGAGTTTGTGGGTCAGGTGTCGTGGCTTTCTGGAAAAGTGACGGAGTCAGGCACTGCCATCACACAACTTGGAACCGTAGAGCTCGCAAACCCTGACGTGATCAGTGGGCAAGAAGTCCAAATTGCCCTTAGACCTGAAGACTTAATCATAGACATTGAGTGTGCTGAACGAAACGCTAAGGTGATTGACTGCAAGTTCAAAGGCAATAGATTTTTAAATCAGATCCACCTAACTAATGGTGAAGTGATTCTCGCTGAATCCAGCAATAGGCTAGTGTTAAAAATTAAACAAGAGATTAATGTGAGCCTTAAGCCATACAAATATCAGGGCTTTAAAGCTTAAGGCGTCCAGCTTCTATTCTTCTACTTCGTCAGCACGTTTTTGTAAGGTCAATTCTAGGCCTGAATTCAAAGTGAGTTCAAAACGCTCACCCTGTTCGATATCCAATGAACGACAACCTGTTGAACATTTGCTGCTCAATAACTTTGCTTGCCCATCAAACACCCCTTCTAGAATTCGTTTGTCTTCACTAATACATACGACATTACCGATATTCACAGTAAGACCTTCAGACTTAATGTCAGCGGTTGCGTTTAATATGCAGTAGTTTGGAAGGGACTCACTCATGCCAGTATCTGACTCAGCAACCGGCTTCAACAAGATCACTTTGGATTCACCAGACGAAATTTTTAGGGGCAGAATGGACTCAGCAAATAATTTAGCATCCGAAGAAACAGATATGCCTTTACCGAAACTATTGAACGAAAGAAGCAAACTAAGCAACGAAACAAACAACACTTTTTTCATATCTTCATATTCATCCTAGTGGTGCACTGAATTTTAGTGGGCGCGAATGATAACAGAATACTGAATTTGTACACAGGTCGTAAAAACCATAGATGACATTTATACAGAAAAGGATTCTGAACTAACCTGAAGTATATGTAGTAATGAGGTTACCTATGAAAAAGCTTGCAGTTGTGTTGTTGGTCTTGTCAGTGATTATCGGATTTCTTATCTATCTAGAAAGTCAAAGAGGCCCTCAAGAATTTTCAGATGTTTTTTTTGGATCTTTGCTCAATTGCGCTCCAGTTGAACTGGACAACACCTCAGTAACTCTTCAAACTGCGTTTAGTTAGTGTGATGGTAACAAAACTGACTCAAATCATATTCAATATGTCCTAAAAATAAGAAATTTGACTTAAGATTTTCGTGGCACACCGGTTGCTTTTTTGCAAGTTAACATCCTTGCCCTGAAGTCAGTAGTAGGAAGCAATTGGCACAAGCCAAGTATGGAAACGTTTAACTAAAAACTCGAGGTCCTAAATAGATGTCCGGTATCCTTTCTATGATACTTGCGGGCGGAGAAGGAACCAGATTGGCACCACTCACGTCCGTTCGTGCCAAACCAGCAGTTCCTTTCGGCGGTAACTATCGAATCATTGATTTCGTTCTCAATAACTTCGTTAACTCTGATTTGCTTCAGATTTTCGTTTTAACCCAATTCAAATCCCACTCTTTGATGAAACACATGAGCAGAGCCTGGCAAGTAACAGGTCTGACCAAACGTTTCATCGACCCAATTCCCGCCCAGATGCAAACCGGCAAACATTGGTATCAAGGTACGGCTGATGCAATTTATCAGAACCTTGATCTAGTGGAAGGAATGGACCCCGAGATCGTATGTGTATTTGGTGGTGACCACATTTATAAGATGGACGTTCGTCAGATGATTTCATTTCATCAAGACAACAACGCCCTGCTTACGGTAGCTGCTATACCCGTGCCCATCGACCAAGCCAATCAATTTGGCATTATCGAAGTGGATGCCAAAGGCAAAATGACTGGCTTCAAAGAGAAGCCAAAAGAAGCGCCAAAAGAAATTCCTGGTAAGCCCGGATATGTACTGGCGTCAATGGGTAACTATGTTTTTGAAGCCAAGTCATTGGTTGAGTGTTTGAAAGAAGATGCTGAGGTTATCGACTCTCAACACGATTTTGGTCATAACATTATTCCTATGCTATTCGAGCGCGGCGATGTCTATGTTTATGACTTTTCAAGTAATGAAATTCGTGGCGAGCCAGAAGGTTCACGGGGTTACTGGCGCGATGTGGGTACTCTAGATTCCTACTTTGATGCCACAATGGATCTCATTAGCGTTACGCCACCCATTGATTTGTATAACAGACACTGGCCTCTTCGCAGCTACCACCCAGCGGTTCCACCTGCTAAGTTTGTTCACGATGAAGCCAACAGAACAGGCCAAGCCATTAGCTCTATGGTTGCTGCCGGTTCTATTATTTCTGGTTCTATTATTTATCAATCAGTTTTGGGTCATAACTGCCATGTTCACAGTCATGCTTATGTAGATAAGTGTGTGATTATGGGTAATAACCAAATCGGACGCGGCTGTAGAATTCGTAATGCCATTATTGATAAAAACGTGACCATTGCACCTAACACTGTCATCGGAGAAGATCCCGAAATGGATCGTAAACGTTTCCATGTTTCTGCCGGTGGTATAGTAGTCATTCCAAAAGGGGCCCGTGTCGGCTTCGACGATTAATGAAAGTATTATTTGTAGCCTCTGAGGCCGACGGACTTGTTAAGTCTGGCGGCCTAGCTGATGTTGCTCGCGCCCTTCCTGTTGAGCTCATTAAAGACAACGTTGATGTTAAATTATTAATTCCTTGCTATCGCCCGTTGATTGCACAGGATTATCCTGTGGTTGCCGACTCGGTATCGGTTCAGGTCAACATGTGGGACAAGTTCGGCTGTCGTTTCAGAAAAACGGAACTGGATGGGCTCACTGTTTATTTGCTGGAACACAATGTCTATTTCGATAGAGAAGGCATGTATGACGATGGTAATCAAGCCTATGAAGACAATGGGTTGAGGTACGCCTTGTTATGCCAAGCCGCTTTTTCATTGTGCGAAACATTGGATTGGTTTCCAGATGTATTCCACTGTAACGACTGGCAAACCGCACTGTTACCTTTTTATCTAAGAGAGCACAGGCAATTTGACGCTAGATTCAATCAAGCCAAAACGGTTTTAACAATTCACAATGGTGCCTATCAAGGATATGTGCCCAAACACTACCTCACCAACATGGGTATCCATGAACGGTTTTTCACAGATGCGGTGTTTGAATCCTATGATCAAATTAATTTGATGAAGGGTGGACTGATTTTTTCAGACCATGTGAATGCGGTGAGTCCTGGCTACAAAGATGAGTTGTTGGCTGACGAAACCAGTCATGGCCTTGGATATTTTTTCAGATCCATTCAAGACAAATTTTCAGGCATTATCAATGGATGTGACTATGGCCAATGGAACCCAGAAGTGGATCATGCATTGCCCGCGAATTATTCAGCTGAGGATTTGTCTGGAAAAACCACCTGTAAAACAGCACTGCAACAGGAAATGGGTTTACCGATAAATCCAGATATTCCTTTGCTAGGAAATATCAGTCGGTTAGTCGATCAAAAAGGATACAATCTTCTTATTCCTGCGATGAGAGAACTGCTAAGTCAACAGGATGTGCAAATCATTGTACTCGGTTCTGGTGACCCAGTGATTACTGCTGACCTCCATAGTTTGCAGCATCAGTTTCCCGATAAATTTGCTTTCTATAAAGGGTATTCTGTTGATCTTTCCCATCGCATTGAAGCTGGCTCTGACATTTATTTAATGCCATCCATATTCGAGCCATGCGGCTTGAATCAAATCTATAGCTTGAGATATGGCACCCTACCAGTGATTAGAAAAACCGGTGGTTTAAAAGACACAGTCAAAAGCCTAGCCCTGAACAGTTCTAACTGGAAAACCGCTACTGGTTTTGGATTTGAAGAACAAACTCCAGAAGCCTGTTTAAAAGCAATGAAACAAGCTTTAAAAGTTTATTTGGAAAAGCCCGAGCGATTCAAACATATGCAGTTAACAGCCATGGCTAAAGACTTCTCTTGGGAAACCGCGGTGAAGCCTTACCTAAAACTTTATAAAGAATTAACTGATTAAGCTAGGCAGAGTTCGGTGAATGCTAGCAACCAGTTTGAGAAGGTCTTAGTTTCCAAACGCTAAGCAACAATGTTGCTGCGGCAATGGCTGCAGCAGCAATAAACATCAAGTGGGCACCTATGTCCCACATCCAACCTGCCATTAAATTTCCAGACACTAGCCCCAATCCCATTCCAAAACTGACATATAAAGATTGACCCATGCCTTGTTGTCGCTCTGTAAAAAGATTAACGACTAAATAAATAGCAACGGAATGAATGATGCCAAAATTAAAGGCATGAATAATTTGCCCAAAGGCCAATAACCAAGTGTGTTGAACGAAGAACGCCATAATGACCCATCTGACTAGAGTCAGAATGAGCGAACCCAAAAGCAATGGGAAGTAACTGATTCGACTCAATAAATAAGGCGTGATTGCCATCACTAACACTTCAGCAACCACGGCAAGGGCTATGATCATTCCAGTTTGTGATGGTAAATAACCATTTTCCTGAAGGTATAAATCAACAAATGTGTTGTAAGGCGCCAGTCCGGCCTGGTTAAGGCACATAACAATTAGCATGACTAACACCACGGGGTTGCCTAACTTTTCTAAACCCGAGCTGTCGGTAGAAACTGCCTCATGGCTTTCGGAGGTATTGATATTTTGGTCAGGAACTAAATAAGTGCAGAGTAATAAGCCCAAGCTCAAAATCACCAAGCTCCAGCGAAACCATTCCACACCCAAGATTTCCAAAACAGGGCTCATTGCAGAGACAACGAAGATAAATCCAATGCCACCCCAGAGACGAATTTGCGCATAGCGATGACGATTTTCTCCTAAATTAGCCATAGTCACCGCTTCCATCTGGGGTACTACCATACTCATGGCAGCGCCAAAAATACCAAACAGCGCCAGCGTTATCCAAAACCCCCATTGGGGTTCAAGAATCAAAATAGTGATCACCATAAAAATCACTGCAAACCTGGCAAGCCCCATTCGCTTACCGGTTCGATCACTGATTCTTGCGATGACAAAGGGGGCAATGATATTGACGCCGGTAATGACGGCCATGACCATACCAATCTGCTTAAAATCAAAATCGTAGGCTTTCAGATAACGGCCTAAGTAAGGCGCTAGCACACCAAAGATGCCGTAATAGAAAAAATACAAAGATGAAAGACGAAAATATGGCACTGGAATCCTTAAGGATGGCAATCAGAAAACAAAAACAGTTACTTGTTTTTCTTTTCGATTCGACGACGCTGAAAAAAACTGGAGATTAATTGACTGCATTCAGTCTCTAGAACGCCTGAGATTACATCTAATTTATGATTAAAAAAACTCTTATCTTGTAATTTCTCTGCACTGACAATGGCACCCGCTTTCGGCTCTAAAGCGCCGAAAACCAGGGTGTCGATTCGAGCATGAATCATAGCCCCCAAACACATGGTACAGGGCTCGATGGTGACATAGAGTTTGGCACCGGGAAGACGGTAATTGTTTAGTTGTTGGCAAGCCTGCCTTATAGCAACGATCTCAGCATGGCCCGTTGCATCGCAACTGCTAATGGGCTGGTTCCAGCCTTCACCAATCACAGCATCATTTTGTACTATGACACAGCCCACAGGTACTTCATTTTGTTGATCGGCTTGGTGAGCAAGCTCGATGGCATAGCTCATCCACTTCTGATGTTCCTCTGGAGTTGAAGTAGTCATTAGTTAAATATTTGATTCTCTAAAAGCTTGACTCAATTGATGTACGGTCATCGCGTATTTATGGCTTCTGTTGTATCGGGTGATCACATAGAAGTTTTTCAGGCCTAACCAATATTCCATACCGCTTTCTGTTTCAAGCTGATAAGGCAGCACTTCAATCGTATCTGCAATGTCTTTTTCAGGTTGCCATCCAGCTTCTTTTGCTTCTTTGGCTGTTGTTTGCAGTTTAAACTTTTCTGGAATGACTGACTCAAAATGTTGTCCAGATACTGAGGCTTTGATCGTCACCTGTTCGTCTCTTGTCCAACCATGTTCCGCAAAATAACTCGCCACACTGCCAATGGCATCAATAGGGTTGTTCCAAATATCTGTTTTTCCATCGAAATCAAAGTCTACTGCATAAGCTCGATAACTTGATGGCATGAATTGCGGATAACCCATGGCACCAGCATAAGATCCTTTTACCTCAAAGGGATCTAGTTTTTGCTCTCTAGTAAGAATCAGGAATTCTCTTAATTCTTTTTTGAAATAAGTTGCTCTTCTTGGATAAAAAAAGCCAATGGTGGCTAATGCATCCATTACTCGATAGCTTCCCTTTAAACGACCAAACCGAGTTTCGATTGCAATGATGGATAAAATAACTTCACTTGGCACACCATAAACATATTCAGCCCGCTCAAGCGCAACTCGATGCTTTTCAGCAAATACTCGTCCTCTTTTTATGGTGTCTTCTGAAATAAACATGGGCTTGTAATCAACATATGCTTTAGTTTTTTCAGCGGGACGAGTCAAGGCTTCAATAATGCTGGGTTGGTATCGAATAGATGAGAAATAGGATCTTAATTGTTTTTCAGAAAATTCGTATTCAGACACCAATTCAAGAATAAATTCATCAACGTCTGAGTTATTTTGAAAACTGTTTGAAAAAGCAAAACTAGGAGCCAATACCAAATTAAGGACGACCAATAAACGATAAATAGACATAACTCACTGCAAATTGAAACGATACAAACGCCTTTAGTGTAGCAGTGTTGTTTTCCTCAATGGATTGAACGGCTGAAAATAATGTTTAAATTTTTTGATGAGTTGCCACAGACATTAGAAGGCCAAACCCGCCTAACAAAGTCACAATTGAAGTTCCGCCATAGCTTACTAGAGGCAGTGGAACGCCCACTACTGGTAAAATGCCACTCACCATTCCAATATTCACGAACACATAAATAAAGAAAGTTAGAGTCACACTGCCTGCCAGCAATCGACCAAAGCTGTCTCTGGCTTTTACCGAAATGACAAGGCCACGAGCGGTTAAGGCCAAATAGATTGCAATGAGCACTAACACACCCAGAAATCCAAATTCTTCAGCCAAAACAGCGATGATAAAGTCGGTATGGCTTTCTGGTAAAAAATCCAACTGGGACTGAGTACCTTCCATGTAACCCTTGCCCTGAAAACCGCCAGAGCCAATAGCAATTTTGGATTGGTTAATATTCCAACCAGCTCCCAACTTGTCGCTGTCGGGGTTAAATAACGTCAGTACCCTTTGTTTCTGATATTCCCTCATCACGAACATCCAGAGAATCGGCACAAGAGCCGTGACCGCGACACCAGCACCAATAATCCATCGCCAACCGATTCCCGCTAAAAAGATAACAAAAACACCGGAGGCCATAATAAGCAAAGATGTCCCTAAGTCGGGTTGTTTAATTATTAAGCCAACGGGAATCACAACTGCAATCATGGCGACTACTAATTGTAATCGACCTGGGGGGAGGGTTTTTCGGGATAAATACCATGCGATCATGATGGGCAAAGCAAGCTTCATGATTTCCGATGGTTGGAATGCGGGCAGCAATGGCAGATCGAGCCACCGTTGCGCTCCCATACTTTTTTTACCAGCAACTAGCACTGCAATTAATAACATGAGCACCAGGATATATACCGTGAGCCCCCATCTCTGAAACACTCTGGGATCAAATTGAGCGATGATAAACATGCCAAGAAACGCCACCCCAAATCGAATGAGCTGTCTTTGCACCATGAAAATATTGCCACCTGATGCACTGTAGAGAATCACTAATCCAAAGCCGCAAAGTGTAATGAGCAAAAAAAGTAATGGTAAATCTAGATGCAATCGAGTCGCTCGGGACTGGCGCCTTTGTAAATCAAGTCCAGGTAGGGATCTAACAGAATCAATGATTGGCATGGTCGGTCCCTTCTGTTTTAGCCAACAATTCCGATACCTCTAAATTGAAAGAATCTGGTTCTTTGCCTGAGTCCGCCATGACTTCTGTTCTTAGCAACCAGTTTTCAAAAAGTCGTCTAGCTATTGGGGCCATCCAACTGCCATGTTCACCATTTTCTACAAAAACCGTCACCGCTATTTTTGGGTTTTCAAAGGGCGCAAAGCCACTGAACCATGCGTGATCTCGGTATCTTTCTTCAATGGCTTCGGCATCATATTCTTCGTCTTGAGCCAAGCTTTTCACCTGGGCAGTACCGGTTTTACCGGCCATTTGAAACGGGGCACCTATGCCAGTGGCTCGTGCGGTGCCTTTTGGCCCATGCACTACCAACCGAAGTGCTTCGTGCATTTTGTCCCAATGGCTTGGATCGTCCAAAATGATATCCATTGGTTTTTCACTGCGAATTTTATTCAGAGTTTCGCTACTGCTGTGCATCAAGAGTTTTGGCGCTTTCCAAATACCTTTGTTGGCTAACACTGCTGTCGCAATGGTGACCTGTAAGGGTGATGCAAGCATGTAACCCTGTCCAATACCCAAATTCACTGAATCTCCCGCGAACCAGGAGTAACCGTGTCGCTTCCGTTTCCATTCTCGTGTGGGGTTAATACCGGCTTTGGCGTTATGGACGTCCACTGAGGTGACCTTTCCAAAGCCAAATTGATCTAATATTTCGTGCATGGGTTCCAGTGTCATATTGACCGCTAGATCGTAGAAATAGGTGTCGCAAGACTCTACAACTGCAGCCACCAGATCCACTTTGTCACCGTGCCCTCCGACTTTCCAGTCACGAAAAGGCCGTTCATGATTTTCCAGAAAAAACAGACCGGTATCATTTATCTCTTTCTCCCAGGTGGTAGCCCCTGATTGCAGACCACCAAGGCCAAGAAAGGGTTTTAATGTCGACGCGGGTGGGTATAACCCCCTGGCGACCCGATTCAGAAATGGCACATCCAAAGAGTCTCTAAGTTTCGAGTAATCTTTATTGGAAATGCCTGTCACAAATAAATTAGGGTCAAAGCTGGGGGTTGAAACAAAAGCCAAAATGCCTCCTGTTGTGGTGTCCATTGCGACAATGGCGCCCCGCTTACCTTCTAACTCTTTTTCAGCAAGCTTCTGTAATTCCAGATCTAAATGCAGGTGTAAATCGACGCCTGGTTCAGGCGGTTCCTCTTCCAGTACTCGCAGAATTCTGCCTCGGGCATTGGTTTCAATAGTACGGTAGCCCACCTTACCCAAAAGCTGTTTTTCATAGGTTTTTTCTATGCCAATTTTTCCAATAAACCCGGTACCGGCATAAGCTTCTGGATCAACTTTTCGAAGCTCTTGCTCATTTATTCGCCCAACGTAGCCGAGCACATGAGCAAAACTGGCACCATGAGGATATTGCCTAATTAAACTGGCCTCAACTTCAACACCATCAAGAAAGTATGTGTTGACGGCGAGCGTTGCGATTTCTTCGGCTGTTAGTTTGAACTTAACAGGAACAGGTTCGTAGGGACGTCTGGGTTTTCTCAGTCGATTACGAAAACGTTTTTCTTGGTTGTCAGTAATTTCAATCAGCTCTCTAAGCTGAGACAGGGTTAAGTCAAGATCCACCACCCTTTCCATCACTAACGACAGATTATGGCTTGGAAGATTTTCTGCCAGAAGATTTCCGTTTCTGTCATAAATGAGTCCACGGGTGGGTGCTATGTCTTGCCCCTGAACTCGGTTATTTAAAGAAAGGGTTTCAAAAACTTCGTGTTGGATGAGCTGCAGATTGAACATCCTCCACAACAGCACCGACGTCATGAACATAACCACTATAAACGCGACTAGGGTTCTTCGAAGTACCAGATTCTTTTCGCCACTGCGATCCTGGATACTCAGGTCAGACATAGGTGTATTAATCCTTACTTATGATAGGGATGATTCATCAAAATGGTCCAAGCTCGATAAATCTGTTCAGCTAGAATGATTCTAACCATTGGATGAGGCAGAGTAAGGGGAGAAAGCGACCATTTCAAATCTGCTTGGTTAGATAAATGAGGCGCTAACCCATGGGGCCCACCAACAAGAAGAGAAATATTTTTACCAGATTGCCGCCATGTTTCAGTTTTTTGAGCCAGTTGCTCAGTGGTGAGAGGCTTTCCCTTAACTTCTAAAGCCACCACTAGATCTTGTGAGCTGATGGCTGCACTTAGTGATTTCGCCTCCTGCTCTATGGCCACTTCAGCTGAGCTGCTTTTTCCTCGATGTCCTAGAGGTATTTCAACAAATTCTAGAGAAAAATCTTTGGGCAAACGTTTTTGGTATTCGGAAACGGCTTGGTAGACCCAATCGGGCATCTTGGTGCCTACCGCAAGGCATTTGATCTTCATAACCAGTTAAATTTCCGAGTATTAGGCTTCAGAAGCTGAGTTGTTTCCTGGAGTCGCGCCAGACCATAAACGCTCTAAATCATAGAAAACTCGAGTCTCGGGAATCATCACATGCAGAATCACATCGCCATAGTCTATTAGCGACCATTCAGATCCTCCATCGGCCTCTTTACCCACAGGGCTAATCCCCTGCTTAGAAAGTTCTTCGGAAACTTTATCGACAATGGCCTTACAATGACGATTCGAAGTGCCTGAGGCCACTATCATGTAATCGGTAATACTGGTTTTATCAGCTACATCCATTATTACGATGTCCTGTGCCTT